>NZ_JBWKCI010000009.1:0-261394 GCF_056436565.1 Streptomyces sp. NPDC043726 | reverse complement strand
GACGGCGAAGCCGAGGCCGAGCAGGCGCCGCCAAAGCCCCGCAGCCGAGGCCGACGCGCTACCGCCGTCCCGCCACCACCGCCGAAGAAGACCTCCGCAGCCGTATCCCCCAGAAGTGCCCCCCAGGCGCGGCGACTTGCGGTCGGGAGCCCTCCGGCGCCCCGTCCGTCTCGGCGCGCGCGAGTACGAACACGCCCCGCCCGGCGGCGACCGCTGCGAGCAGGCCCCCCACCACCGTCACCAGACCGGTCTCGTACCGGTCCCCCAGCACCACCACCCCGAGCACCACGGCGAACACCGGATTCACCAGCGTCACCGTGGCGAGCGGCGCCTCCAGCCCGCCCCGGTAACCGAGTTGGCACAGCACCAGCCCCGCCGGAGCAAGGAACAGCACCCCACCCGCCACCAGCAGGGTCGACGCGAGGCTCCCGGACCCCTCCCCGGTCACCCGCAGCACCGCGGTCTGGGCCAGCGCCGACGCCGACGCGAAGGCCACCCCCGCCGCGGCCGAGTACGAGAGGCTCGCCACCGTCGCCCCTCGGGCCACCGCCGCCGCGACCACGGGTATCCCCATCGCCACCGCGGTCAGCACCACGACCCCGGTCAGCTCCGCCGAATCGAGCGTCCGGCTCTCTCCCGCCGAGGGCACCAGCGCGAGCAGCCCCACCACCCCCGCCACGGTCAGCAACGTCCCCGACCACTGCGCCGAAGTCATCCGCTGCCGCAGCACGAGCGACGACAACAAGGGCGCCGCCACGAGGGTCAGCACCCCGAGCATCTGGACGGCGACGAGTGAGCCGTACCGTAACGCGGCCGTGTGCAGCACCGCCCCCAGGCCGTTCAGCAGCAGCGCGACCAGCCAGGTCCCCGACCGCCGCAGCCGCACCCCCGCCGGCCCGGCGGCCCGAAGCGCGGCAACCCGCTGCGCGACCGCCGCTGCCGCGTACGCGAGCGCGGAGGCCGTACCGAGCACCAGAACCGAGAACACGGTGTTCACGACGTCCTTTCACCGCGCCGGACACAGGAGCGGGATGTTTCGATCGTCCGGTATTTCATCCTCCGTTGAAGTCTACGGGCGCTGAATTACTCCCCGCAACCAGCACAGCCGTGCCCCCGGCCACACCGGAGAGGGTTCGAGACGGACTCCATCCGACGTCCACGGGGATTCCTGCCCCGCCGCCTACCCTCACCGAACTCACCAGCCCGGCAACGACCCTGGACCACGGAGAGTCGCCATGACGTACGTCATCGCCCAGCCCTGCGTCGACCTCAAGGACAAGGCCTGCGTCGACGAGTGCCCCGTCGACTGCATCTACGAAGGCCAGCGGAAGATGTACATCAATCCGGACGAATGCGTCGACTGCGGCGCCTGCGAGCCCGTCTGCCCGGTCGAGGCGATCTTCTTCGAGGACGACGTCCCCGGCGAGTGGACCGACTTCCGCCGGGCCGACACGGAGTTCTTCGCCGAGCTCGGCTCCCCCGGCGGCGCCGCCAACCTCGGCCCCGTCGAGTCCGACCACCCCGTGGTCGCCGAGCTGCCGGTGTCGGCCACGCCGTGACGAACGGGTGAGTTCGACGGCTGTTCACACGGCCCTCGTTGACGTACGCCCGCCACGTCCATAGCTTCGTGCCCGCCTGACATCACGTCAGCAAAGGCCGAGGAGAGGGGCGGGACGTGCGCTTGAGTCTTCGGGGCGCGGGGGTCGTGTGCGCGCTGATCGCGGGTCTGCTGCCCGTGTCGTCCGCGACCGCCGCCGCGACGACCGCGCCCGACCCGGTCCCCCTGGAGCGGCTCTTCGACAACACCGCGATCAGCGCCGACACCCGCCCCGACGAGGCCGACTTCGACGGCTCCGGCGCCTCCCTGTCGGCCACCGACCTGGCCGCCGCGGGCTGGAGCCCCGGCCGCGCGCTCACCGTGCAGGGCGCCCGGCTCACCTGGCCGGACCGCGCCCCGGGCGAGCCCGACAACGTTCTCGCCAACGCCCAGAACGTCCGCGTCAACGGCAGCGAA
Organism: Streptomyces sp. NPDC043726; assembly: GCF_056436565.1. Classification (NCBI taxonomy): domain Bacteria; kingdom Bacillati; phylum Actinomycetota; class Actinomycetes; order Kitasatosporales; family Streptomycetaceae; genus Streptomyces; species Streptomyces sp. NPDC043726. The sequence continues at coordinate 259,380 of NZ_JBWKCI010000009.1, read as the reverse complement.
GACGCCCTCGCCCTCCTCGTCGCCGGCACCACCGGCGAGGACGTGACAGGTTCCGGCACGGTCGCGTACGCGAACGGCACACACACGCCGTACCGCATCACCGCCCCCGACTGGCGCACCGGTCCGCTCGCCACCAAGGCGCTGGCCCTTCCGCACGTCAACACCCCGGACGGCCAACTCGCCGAGCGAGCACGGCTGTACGTCGTCACGGTGCCGCTCGCGGCGGGCCGCGAGGTGTCGTCGGTACGGCTGCCGCGCGCTGCCGGACTGCACGTGTTCGCGGTGTCGGTGCGCACCGCGACCGTCGGGTGGACCGGCAGTTGGGCCACGGCGACCGGCGGTCACACGGCCGTGGGCCCGTGGACGGACCGGACGCTGCGGCTGGTCGTGCACACCTCGGCGGGCGGATCGCGGGTCCGCGTCCGGTTCGACAACACCTTCGCGGCGGCGCCGGTGCGGATCGGCGGCGCCTCGGTGGCGGTCCAGGCGTCGGGGGCCTTGCCACGGGGGGAGCCGGTCCCGCTGTCGTTCGGCGGCGCCCCGGGCACCGAGATCCCGGCGGGCGGGCAGTTGTTCAGCGACCCGCTCGGCTTCGAGGTGCCGGCGGACACGAATCTGCTGGTCAGCTTTCATCTGCCCGGCACGGTGACGGCGGCGCCCGTGCACCGGCTGGCACAGCAGCGGTCGTACGTCAGCGAGCCGGGCGACCACTCGGCCGACGAGGCGGGGACGGCGTACACCTCGACCGTGACGAACTGGCCGCTGCTCGGCGCGGTGGACGTGAGCGGCGGGCCCGGGTCCGTGGTGCTGCTCGGGGACTCGATCACCGACGGCGACAGGTCCACGGTCGACGCCAACCGGCGCTGGCCGAACGTGCTGGCCTCCCGGCTGCTCGCCCAGCACGAGGTGCCGCACTACGGCGTGCTCAACCAGGGGATCTCCGGGAACCGTGTGATCGCCGACCGGTACCCCGGGGACGGGGTCTCCACCGACACCGCCGGGGTGAGCGCCCTCAACCGGTTCGACCGGGACGTGCTCGCCCAGCCGTCGGTCCGTACGGCGGTGGTGTTCGAGGGCGTCAACGACGTGCGCTGGGGCGCGACCGCGGAACAGGTCGTCGAGGGGCTGCGGCAGCTCGCGGACCGCGGGCACGCGCGCGGGCTGCGGATGCTGGCGGCCACGATCGTCCCGTGCGGGGGCGAGGCCCGCTGCACGGCGGCCGTGGACGCGGAGCGGGCCGAGGTGAACGCGTGGATCCGGGACGCCGGGGTCTTCGACGCCGTACTGGACTTCGACGCGGCCCTGCGCGACCCGGCGCACCCCGCCCGGATCCTGCCGGAGTACGACAGCGGCGACCATCTGCACCCCGGAGACGCGGGTCTCGCGGCGCTGGCCTCCTCGATCGATCTGCGCGCGCTGATGCCGTGAGCGCCCCGCCCTACACGTCGAGGTCCACGACCACCGGCGCGTGGTCCGACGCGCCCTTGCCCTTGCGCTCCTCGCGGTCGACGTAGGCGTCCTTGACCGCCGTCGCGAACGGCTCGTTGCCGTAGACCAGGTCGATGCGCATGCCGCGGTTCTTGGGGAAGCAGAGCTGGCGGTAGTCCCAGTACGTGAAGGGGTGGTCGTACTTCAGGGGGCGCGGGACCACGTCCGACAGGCCCGCCTCGCGCAGGGAGGTGAGGGCCGCCCGCTCGGCCGGGGTGACATGGGTGAGGCCCTCGAAGGCGGCCACGTCGTAGACGTCGTCGTCCGTCGGCGCCACGTTGTAGTCGCCCAGCACCGCGAACGGGCGGCTGCCGCCCGCGTCGCCCGCGACGGCCGCCTTCAGCGCCTCGAACCACTGGAGCTTGTAGGCGTAGTGGGGGTGGTCCACCTCACGGCCGTTCGGCACGTACACCGACCAGACGCGGACCGGGCCGCAGGTCGCGCTTATGGCGCGGGGCTCCACCGAGCCGTCGTAGCCGGGGTCGCCGGGCAGGCCCTTGACGACGTCCTCGATGCCGACGCGGGAGAGCACCGCCACGCCGTTCCACCGCCCGGTCGCGTGGACCGCCGACTCGTAGCCCAGCTCGCGCAGCTGCTCGGTCGGGAAGGCGTCCTCGCCGACCTTGGCCTCCTGGAGGCAGAGCACGTCCGTGCCGCTGCTCTCCAGCCAGGCCAGGAGCCTCGGCAGGCGGGCGGTGATCGAGTTCACGTTCCAGGTCGCGATGCGCATGCCCCACAACCTACCCGGCGGCACTGACAATCAGAGCGCCGCGCTCTCCCCCGGCGCCAGCCTCAGGTGCTCGGCGCCGCCCAGCGCCCCGATCTGCCTGTCGTAGATGGGCCGGGCGAGGTCGGTGAGCAGGGCGTCGTGGATGTCGTAGGCGCGCTGCGGCTTGACCTCACGGACGTAGTCGATGACCTCCGAGATCTTGCTCCAGGGGGCCATGACCGGGAGCATCAGCGTCTCGACGGCGTGGTCGGGGACGGTGAGGGCGTCGCCGGGGTGGAAGACGCGGCCGCCGTCGACGAGGTAGCCGACGTTGGTGATGCGCGGGATGTCCGGGTGGATGACCGCGTGCAGTTCGCCGTGGACCTGGACGTCGAAGCCGGCGGCGGTGAAGGTGTCGCCGTGGCCGACCGTGTGCACGCGGCCCGGGAAGGCCGCCGAGATCTTCTCGGCGACGGACTTCAGGGTCCAGATCTCCAGGGCCGGGTCGGCCTCCAGGGCGGCGCGCAGCCGCCCCTCGTCGAAGTGGTCGGGATGCTCGTGGGTGACGAGGATCGCGTCCGCGCCGAGGGCGGCGTCCTCCTCGCTGAAGACGCCGGGGTCGAGGACGAGCGTGCGCCCGTCCTTCTCGAGACGGACGCAGGCGTGCGACTTCTTCGTGAACCTCATGGCACCATCCTGCCTCCGCGGTGCCACGGGAGCTCACCGCGGGGCAGCCTCACTCGGTCGGTGTGGTCTCCTCGCGGATGACCTGCTGCGCCACCTTGAACGCGCTGTTCGCCGCCGGTACGCCGCAGTAGACGGCGGCCTGCAGCAGCACCTCCTTGATCTCGGTGGGCGTCAGGCCGTTGCGCAGGGCGGCGCGGGTGTGGAAGGCGAGCTCCTCCAGGTGCCCGCCGGCGACCAGGGCGGTGAGCGTGACGCAGCTGCGCGAGCGGCGGTCGAGGCCGGGCCGGTCCCAGATCTCGCCCCAGGCGTACCGGGTGACGAACTCCTGGAAGTCGCCGGAGAAGTCGTCTGCCTGCGCCAGTGCCCGGTCGACATGCGCGTCGCCGAGCACCTCGCGGCGCACCTTGATCCCCGCGTCGTACGGGTCGGGCCGTCCGCCGTCCACGGGGCCGGGGACGACGGCCGGGGCGATCTCGGCGATGGGTACGGGCTGCGGAGGCCCGACGGGCGCCTGGGCGAGGACCGGCTTGACGGGGGCGGCGGGGATGGCGACCTGGCCGGTGGCGGAGTCGTAGGCGGGCTGCCAGGCCGTGGAGAAGTGTCTGACCAGCAGATCGGTGACGGCGGCGGGCTGCTCGACCGGTACGAGGTGGGAGGCGCCCGGGACCACGGCGAGCCGGGCGTCGGGGATGCCGGCGACCAGCGTGCGGGCCTCGGCGGGGCCGGTGACCTGGTCGTCGGAGCCGACCAGGACGAGCGTGGGCACGCCCACCTCGGCCAGTTCACCGCGGACGTCGAAAGAGGCCAGCGCCTCGCAGGCGGCGATGTAGCAGCCGGGGTCGGTGGTGCGCACCATCTGCACGGCCCAGTCGGTGATGGCGGGCTGGGCGGCGGCGAAGCCCTGCGTGAACCAGCGCTCGGGCGAGGTGCGGGCGATGGGGTCGAGGCCGTTCGTCCGGACGATCACCCCGCGCTGGCGGAACTCGTCGGCCGTGCCGAAGCGGGGCGAGGCGGCGATCAGCGCCAGCGAGGCGAGCCGCTCCGGGCAACGCAGGGCCAGCTCCACGCCGATCGCGCCGCCGAGCGCGCAGCCCGCGTAGCCGAAGCGCTGCACACCGAGGCCGTCCAGAGTGGCGAGCAGCCGTGCGGTGAGCTCGGCGACGGATCCACCCGGGTACGCGGGCGCGCCGCCGTGTCCCGGCAGATCGAACCGGAAGATACGCCACTGCTTCGTCAGCTCGGGAACCTGACGGTCCCACATGTGCCATGTGGTACCCAGTGAGGGACCCAGGATCAGGACCGGAGCGTCTTCGGGCCCGTCGAAGCGGTACTGCAGGGTGTTCGGTGGTGTCTCACTCACGCCCCAGACCCTCTCACGACTCACGGACGCCCCTGCAACGCGGGGGTGCGGGCAACCGGTCTGACCAGGCTGAATACCTCGCGGCGGCATACCGCTCGAGGCATCGGGTGCTCTCGCGTCGGGTCTTGCCGTCCTGGGTACGGCGCTCGTAGTACGCCCGGGTACGGGGGGGGCGTGGGGCAGGCGGGTCAAGACGATGCGGCGCAGGGCCGCGCTGCCTGCCGGTCGCCGCCGTAATTGAGCCGACGCGCGCTCCGACGGCCTCGTCCGAACCAGTGCCCAACGCGGCCGAAGCCGGCTGAGAACGAGTCGACTCCCCGCCCATTCCTGACCGGCAGTTGCTGACCGCCCGGTCCTTGCCGTCCGCCCCCGGCGCCTGCCCGGGTGTGGCTCAGGCGTCGATGATGACGGGGATGATGAGGGGCTTGCGGCGGTAAGTGCGGAACGCCCAGTTCGCCACGGCGCGGGCGACGAGTTGTTCGAGTTGGCGGGCGTCCCCGACGCCTTCCTCGGCGGCGGTGGCCAGGGTCTTCTCGATGACGGGGATGACCGGCTCGAAGGTGGCGTCGTCGTGGACGAAGCCGCGGGCCAGGAAGTCGGGGGGCTCGGTCAGGGCACCGGTGTCCGCGTCGACGATCGCCACCACCGTGACCACGCCTTCGGAGGCGAGGGTGAGGCGGTCCTTGAGGGAGGCCTCGGTGGCACCGCCGACTTCCATGCCGTCCACGTAGACGTTGCCGGCGGGCACCTTGCCGGTGATGGAGGCGCGTCCGTCGACCAGGTCGACGACGACGCCGTCCTCGGCGATGACGACCCGTTCGGGATCGACACCGGTACGGATGGCGAGGTCGGCGTTGGCCCGCAGGTGGCGCCACTCGCCGTGCACGGGCATGACGTTGCGGGGTTTGACGATGTTGTAGCAGTAGACGAGCTCGCCGGCGCTGGCGTGCCCGGAGACGTGCACCTTGGCGTTGCCCTTGTGGACCACGTGGGCACCCCACCGGGTGAGTCCGTTGATCACCCGGTAGATGGCGTTCTCGTTGCCGGGGATGAGGGAGCTGGCGAGCAGGACGGTGTCGCCCTTGCCGATGCGGATGACGTGGTCGCGGTTGGCCATCCGGGACAGTGCGGCCATCGGTTCGCCCTGGGAGCCGGTGCACACCAGCGTGACCTTGTGGTCCGGGAGTTTCTCCAGCTCCTTCGTGCTCACGACCAGGCCGGAGGGGACCTTCAGATAGCCCAGGTCACGAGCGATGCCCATGTTGCGCACCATTGACCGGCCCACGAAGGCCACCTTGCGGCCGTGCTGGTGGGCGGCGTCCAGGACCTGTTGGATGCGGTGCACGTGGCTGGCGAAGCTGGAGACGATGACCCGGCGCGGCGCCGTGCGCATCACCTGCTCGATCGCCGGGTTCAGCTCCCGCTCGGAGGTGGTGAAGCCGGGCACCTCGGCGTTGGTGGAGTCGGTGAGGAACAGGTCCACGCCCTCCTCGCCCAGGCGGGCGAAGGCACGCAGATCGGTGATGCGCTCGTCGAGCGGGAACTGGTCCATCTTGAAGTCGCCGGTGTGCAGCACCATCCCGGCCCGGGTGCGGATCGCGACCGCGAGACTGTCGGGGATGGAGTGATTGACCGCCACGAACTCGCAGTCGAAGGGACCGAAACCACGCCGGTCGCCCTCCCGCACCCGCACCGTACGCGGCCGGATGCCGTGTTCCTTGAGCTTGGCCTCCAGGAACGCCAGCGTCAGCTTGGAGCCGACGACGGGGATGTCGGACCGCTCGCGCAGCAGGTACGGCACGCCGCCGATGTGGTCCTCGTGGCCGTGGGTGAGTACCACGGCCACGACGTCGTCCAGCCGGTCCCGGATCGAGGTGAAGTCCGGCAGGATCACGTCCACGCCGGGCTGGGTCTCCTCGGGGAACAGCACGCCGCAGTCGACGATGAGCAGCTTGCCCCCGTGCTCGAAGACGGTCATGTTGCGGCCGATCTCGCCCAGGCCGCCCAGGGCGATGACCCGCAGCCCTCCTTCAGGCAGGGGAGGGGCGGCTTTCAGCTCGGGGTGCGGATGACTCATACCCTGACGTTACCCGGAGTGCGGGACAGGTGATCCATAACCCCTCCCGGCTCGGGGCACCACAACGGGTGGGGGGACGGTCCGATGACGCCGGCGGCCGGATCAGGGAGGGGGCGAGGCGGGGTCAGGTCAACGTGAGCTCAAAGCCGCCACGAGATGATTCTGGGGTCCGTAAGGCGGCTGGTCACGATGCGGTAGGCATCCTGCGGGCGAGCGGCGCCCGGTTCCGTACAGGTCGGCGTGCCAGAGCGACTGCGAGTTCGCGGGCCCGGCTCTCGGCGGCGCGGGTGGCGTCGTACACCGAGTCGGCGACGGCGTGTTGTGGGGCGGTGTTCGTGTCGGCCTTCGCTGTCCTGCGCTTCCCCAAGGACTCGATGGCGACGCAGGCGGCGCCCTGCTCCTTGGCCTGCCGGTACGCCACTTCGAAGGCCGCCATGCCCGTCGCGTCGGGCATGAGGTCGACGGGGCAGGGAGCCGGGAGCGGCTGCACGAGAACCATCGCCAGGCGCCCGGGACGGCACGGACGTCGACACGGCAGCCGTGTGCCTCACTGGGCCTGGCAGGGCTCCGGCCGGGACTGGTGGAACCGTCTTGGACAGAGAAGGAACCCCGGCGTGGTGATCGCCGGGGTCCCTGCCCTGGGGCAGCCAGGGGCGCTCGTTTCAGGGGCCGATGACGGGGTCCAGTCCGGGGCGGGCCGGGACCGTCGTCGTCCGTGTCTTCGTGCCGGCGTCCGGTCAGGCTGAGGTCTTCGACTGCGGCTCGGGGCCTTGTGTGCGCATTTGCTCGTTGATGCGCTGCGCTTCTTCGAGTTGGTCTTCGAGGACGATGATGCGGCAGGCGGCTTCGATGGGGGTGCCCTGGTCGACGAGTTCGCGGACACGGGCAGCGATGCGCAGCTGGTAGCGGGAGTAGCGGCGGTGGCCGCCTTCGGAGCGCAGGGGGGTGATCAGGCGGTGTTCGCCGAGGGCGCGGAGGAAGGCGGGGGTGGTGCCGAGCATCTCGGCGGCCCGGCCCATGGTGTAGGCGGGGTAGTCGTCGTCATCGAGAGGGGTGACGGCGCGGGAACTGCCAGGGGGCATAGACCTCTTCTTCCGGGGGACGCGTCGAGGGGCCCGGGCACCGTACTGGCACCCGGGCCCCGAGCTTTCAACACCATCTACCGGCGAACTGCACCGGCCTTGTTTGTCCGCAGGGTCCGCCTGGGAGGGCGGGGCTGCGGGGATCGCGGATGCGTGACCGGGGACCACCTTCCAATCCGGGGCCTGCGGTACCCGGGCGGACTGCTTCCTCGCCCGGGCGATCCTGATGGCGTCTCGCTCCTTACCTTCGGTTACTCGGTGATACTGCTGGATACCGCGGTACTGCTCACGACCCTCCTGGGCCGTGTCCTGCTTGACCTGCCGGCACGGTAGTTCATGTCTGCCGTGCCCACTTCGACTTTCTGGGTACGACGAAAACAGTACCCCCGCGACGGGCCAATGTCTACTGTCGTCACGACAGGTTTTCTCCATGGTCAATGTCTGGAGTTCTTCCGCAGATACACTCGGAAGAGTGCTGCCCCGGGTTGCCTTGCTGTCCCGGGTTGCTTCCCGGCTCGGCGACCACATGCTGGGGCTGCCGCCGCCCCCGGGCCGCCGAGGTCCGCGCCAGAACGGGCCACGGGATGACCTTGTCCCGTGAGTGATCCACAATGTTCCGGCCGAGCAGGGCGTCGGTACCTGGTGGGCCGGTAGACACCTGCGGCAGGTTCCGGCGCCCGGGGACGGCCACAGCTGGCGGCCGGCCGGACCTCCGCCGGGGTCGTCGGCCAGCACGACGGCGGCCCTGACTCGCCGCCCACCGGCTCGCGGCGCACCTCGAAGCTCTGGCACCCGGCCATGATGATCTCCAGGCCGTGCTGCGATCGGTTCACCAAGGGAGCCGCATGCGCCCGTCTCGCCCGGTTGCGCCATCGTCCAAGCCGCCCGGGCGGGCCGGTGCATAGAATCCGACACCATGCCGAAGTTTGACGAGCTGCTCGTTGCGATAGCTGCCCTTGTGGAGTCCGGGCAGAGCAATCAGATGTCCCTGACAGTGGTCACCAGTGGTGCTGTCATCACCGGTCGGCTGGCTCCGGAAGCCATGTGGAGGCAGAGGGTGTCTGAGGTGCTGACGGACTCCGCCGACCTGGGCGAGTTCTCCGCCGTCTTCGACAACTCCGCGAGGAAGGACGGACCGCCCGCACATCTGCATTTCCACGTCGCCCGGATCCTGCAGGGTACGGTGGGGATCCCGGAGACAGGCGGGATGTACCGCGTCGCGATCGAGGACGTCAGTGCCTGGACTGTGGGCGACTTCAGCTACTCCGACCACTGACTCACCGACCCACGGCACACAGTGAGGCCCCACCGGCACACTTCCGTTCTACCGAGCGGGAGAACACCTTCGGCTCGTGGATCTTGGAATAGGGAACACGGAAGCCTGCCGGATCACCGGCATCAACCGCCGCACTCGCAAGCGTTGGCGCTACGGCCGGCAGGCATCCGGGAGGTACAGGGCAGCCCCGCCCCTCGTGGCCCACCGGGCTGCCCTGGCAGCGGCCCGAACCCGGCTGACCCCGAGGAACCCGTCCGCCCGTCGCGCTACGTCACCGAGGCCGACCGCATCCACATCGCTGACCGGCTCCGGGCGACGGCGTCCGTACGCCGCCCAGCGCCGCGCGGGAGCCCGCGAACCGCGCCCCCAAGCCCTGCGAGATCGGCCAGAGCCCCAGGCTGCGGGACTGCCTCCAGGACCACGTGACCCGGCGGTGGATCCTGGTCCACAAGACGATCTACCAGGTGCTGTACGACCAAGGCCGCGGGGAACTGAGGCGCGAGCCGACTCGGGCCCTGCGGACCGGACGCGCGATACGCCGCCCGCAGCACGAACCGCGAACGGCGGGCCGCCGAGTGCCGCAGGTGCACGAGCATCAAGAACCTGGATGCCGCCGCCACCGAACCCCACACCGCGCGCGCAAAACGCTCGACTGGGAGACCCCAGCCGAGCGTCTGTCTGAACTGCTCGCGCCTTGATCAACTCACCGCATGGAATTCGCCTACGCCGGTGGGGCCTCACGGTTCGGTTCGGCTCACACCTGTCCGTACGTGAGGCGGACAGGGGGAGCGCCGAGCGTTGCGGAAGCCGACCCGTACGGGTCGGTCACGGGCGTAGATGCGGCGGTAGGGCGGGTGCTGCAGGTGAAGCCGAGTTGGGTCATGGCCCTGAGGACTTCGCCGATGCTGAAATCACGGCGGTCCTGGCCGGTGATGACCTGGCCGACTTGCTTGGCGGGGTAGTGGCGTCGTCCGATGATGACGAACTCACCAGTGACCAGCTCAGGTGTGACGCCCTTCATCGATTCCACGACACCGCTCTTGGTCAGGTCGAACGGGAAGCGAGCGATGACACAGCGCACGATGCCTCCAAGGAGAAGAGAAGACGGGCCCGGACAGGGGTGACGGCGGTTCAGCGAGAGAGGACGAGGACGCGCAGAGCATGGCCGTGCCCGTCGACCACGGGCGGGGCCCCGAGTCGGCGGCAGGGCATCGCACGCTCGGCTTCGGCCCTCGTGGCCAGCGGCGAGGCGAAGGGCCCGATGACGTCGGCGATGTCACGCAGGCGGACCCGGTCCGTGTATCCGGAACCGTCACGAACGGCCGTGAGCCGGTCCCGGGTGACCAGGCCGGTGCACATACCGTCCTCGTCGCAGACGACCAGCTGACCGGTACGGGCGGCGGCCATCACGGACAGTGCCACCTCCACGGTCATGTCCTCCCAGACCTGCGGTCCGCCCGCGTCCGCGGGATCGGCCACCGTCTGCACCGCGTCGGTACGTGTTGAGCGGATCTGCGTCTGGTCCAGAGTCAAAGGGTGCCTCCTGCGAAGTTGGGCGGGCTTCCTGCTCACGTAGGTTCTATGCCGCCCCACCGGGGGTGGACTGCCGTGCAAGCGCGCGGCGAGCCGCCGAGACGGGGCGGCGCCGACCACGTGAGGTGGCGCCGCGCTTGTTGGGGCGTTCGACCACGGGTGCGGTGATGACGACCGGGATGCCGGAGGGGGCCTGGGCGCCGGTGATGCGGTGCAGGGCCTCTTCGCCGACGCGGATCCGGGTGGTCTGCGGGACGATGCCGGCCGCTGCCATGAGGCGGGTCATGCCGCGGCGCTGGTTGGGGGTGACCAGGGTGACGACGCTGCCGGACTCTCCTGCGCGGGCGGTGCGGCCGCCACGGTGGAGGTAGTCCTTGTGGTCGGTCGGCGGGTCGACGTTGACGACGAGGTCGAGGTTGTCGACGTGGATGCCGCGCGCCGCGACGTTGGTCGCCACCAGCACGTTGACGTGCCCGGTCTTGAACTGTGCCAGTGTGCGGGTGCGCTGTGGCTGCGACTTCCCACCATGCAGGGCGGCGGCTCGTACCCCGCTGTTCAGGAGGTGCTCGGTGAGGCCGTCGACGGCATGCTTGGTGTCGAGGAACATGATCACACGGCCGTCGCGTGCGGCGATCTGGGTGGTGGCCGTGTGCTTGTCGGCGCCGTGAACATGGAGTACGTGGTGCTCCATCGTCGTGACCGCGCCGGCCGAGGGGTCGACGGAGTGCACGACGGGATCGCTGAGGTAGCGGCGCACCAGCAGGTCGACATTGCGGTCGAGAGTGGCGGAGAACAGCATGCGCTGGCCCTCGGGACGGACCTGGTCGAGCAGGGCGGTGACCTGCGGCATGAAGCCCATGTCGGCCATCTGGTCGGCCTCGTCGAGGACGGTGACGGCAACCTGGTCCAGTCGGCAGTCGCCACGGTCGATGAGGTCTTTGAGGCGTCCCGGCGTGGCGACGACGATCTCGGCGCCGGCGCGCAGCGCGCTCGCCTGTCGGCCGATCGGCATTCCGCCCACCACCGTGGTCAGCCGCAGCCTCACGGAGCGGGCGTACGGGGCGAGCGCGCCGGTGACCTGCTGCGCCAGCTCACGCGTCGGTACGAGGATCAGCCCCAGCGGCTGCCTGGCCTCGGCGCGTTGCCCGGACGTACGGGCCAGCAGCGCCAGCCCGAAGGCGAGGGTCTTGCCGGAGCCGGTGCGGCCACGGCCGAGGACGTCCCGGCCGGCGAGGGAGTTCGGCAGGGTCGCGGCCTGGATCGGGAAGGGTACGGTCACGCCTTGCGAGCTGAGCGCGCCCAGCAGCGCCCCGGGCATGCCGAGATCGGCGAAGCCCTCCACGGCGGGGAGCGCGGGAGTGATCGTCTTGGGGAGGGCGAACTCCCCCTGGACCGCGGCGGGCCGGCGGCCGTGACCACCGGAACGGCTCGGCCCGCCGGACCGGCGCGGGGTCGACGAGCCGGATCGGCTCCCACTCCTGCCGGAGTCGGTACTGCTGTTACGGGTGCGGATGAAGCGGTCGTTCGTGCGTGTGCGGTTCATGCGGAACCTTCCTCGATGCGGCACATATCAAGGAATTCCCGCAGCGATCAGCAGCACGGAGAATTGCAAGAATGGACCGGTGGAATGCGACAGCGAATCCGACCGACGGAAAACCCGTGCGGGCACAGGCGCTGGATTGAGTGGCGCGAAGCAAACTCAATGTTCGGGCGTCTGCCGCTATGAAGCGATGAAGGGTGCGTACACCCCTGAAGAATTCTCCGTATGCGCTGAGCCTACGGGTTTCCTGGTTGTCGTCCGCAGGTGAAACCACTGCGGAAAAACGCGAGTAGCTGGGGCCCGCACCCCGAAGGACGCGGGCCCCAGCTACAAGTACGCGACAATCAGCGTCAGGCAAGAACGATGTTCTCGGCCGTCGGGCCCTTCTGGCCCTGCGCGATGTCGAAGGTCACCTTCTGGCCCTCGATCAGCTCACGGAAGCCCTGGGCGGAAATGTTCGAGTAGTGGGCGAACACGTCAGCGCCGCCACCGTCCTGCTCGATGAAGCCGAAGCCCTTTTCCGCGTTGAACCACTTGACAGTACCAGAAGCCATGCCATTTCTCCTTTGGGGCAGTACACCGGGATCCGCACTGCGCGGACCCCGCGTCGCCGCGATGATCACCCCGCCGGGAAAAAGACCGGATAACAAAAGTGCTTCCAGTGGCACAGGCGCCGCCCGGAGGGCACTTAAATTTTTGGGACCACAACTGCAACTGAGATCGACAGTAGCACGGCGAAGCGGCCTGTGTACGGTGAAGAATCCCACCGCCCATAATGCGGTAGAGAATCTGTCTGCCTGTCCCATTGAAATCTCAGCTCGCGGGCACAGATTTTGACCCAGCCGGAGCGCAGCGTTTCGGGAAGCTCGGGGAGCGGCCATGTCGAAGACTGTCGAGGAAACGGCGGCTGACGGGCCATTCCCTCAAGCGAGTCCGCCGACTACGCCCTCCCGCGACGCGCACACAGGCATGCGCACGTCGCGGGCCACTGGACGGGACGCGCGAGTAGTAGACGGCGCGAGTGCCGGTGAAGCGGTCAGATCGCGGGACGCAACGACTCAGCCGCCACTCTTGCGCCTGAACGACCGCTGGCTCGCAGCCGGGCCGTGCGCCGAACGCACCTTCGACGCACCGGACTTGGCGGCAACTTCAGCGGCGTCCGCCTGCGCACCGCGCTTGCGCGCCAGCGCTTCGCGGAACTTGCGCTTGAGGTCATAGTTGCCGTCGCTGTCCGGCTCGAGAGGGGACGTCTCGGGGGCAGCCGGCTCCGAACCTTCCGTAGATGCGGGCTCTGCGGTCATGGTGATCTCCTGGGTTCGGGGGTGGGCAAGCACAGCTTGTCATGCTGGGCGCAGTGCGAGGTGCCGACAACATCATTCCGCTCTGTTCCGGCGGGTGTCCCTCTCCCGGCCAAAGGCGTTGACTCGCAGGTGAGGCGCACATGACGGCGTCGGGCCGGGCCGAAGGTTGCCGATCCCGTGGCCGTGAGATTCGCCGCCAGGGCAACGGCTCTCAGCCGTTGCGACGCACGAGGGCGGCCTTGCGGGCCTCGGCGAGCTTGCGGGCCTCGTCGGCCTTTCGGGACTGCCGCCGGCGCCGCGGAAGGGAGCGTTGCTGTTCTTGGGTCGGGAGACGCCGGGCCCGCCGTCGAGCGGTATCCCGTAGGGAGTCCTGGCACCGGTGATCCGGCTCAGCTCCTCCTCGCCCGAGCGCATCTTGGTGACGGTCGGCTCGATGCCGCCCCGGCCGTCATACGGCTCGTCCCGCGGCGCTGGCCCGCCAGCACGAGCGCAAGGATCCTTCACGCGACGCGCGCCGCCGCCGCCGTCTCCGAGCGGAAGCTGCGCCCGAGTTCCGGGGCGAGGCCGTGGTAGTGGCGGAAGTTGTAGATCAGCGGGCTCCAGGTGCTCGGGTCCACGTGGTGGGTGCCGGGTACGACGACGCGTTCGTCGGCGTGGACCCGGAGCACTTCGCACTCGACACTGAAGAAGGTCCCCGCCCCGCCCGGCGTGAGCGCGACGGCCCGTGCCTCCAGTTGCAGGGCGCATTCGGCGACCCGGGGCGGTCGTACGAGCTCGGCGGCCATCGGCGTCAGCCCCGCCGCGCCGAACTTGTCCGCCTCGTACCGGAACACCGCCCGCTTGCTCTCCGGGACCGGGTCGGCGCCGGTGAGCGGCGCGAGGCGCTCCACCCGCTCCCACAGATCCGGGGAGGCGACGCTGATCACCAGATCCGGCCGCTCGGCGAGATTGCGCACGGTCCTGCTCTCCCCGCCCAGCCCCAGCACGACGCACTGCCCCAGCGCCCACGCCGACGAGATCGGGGCGAGGTTGACCGTGCCGTCGTCGTTCTCGGTGCTGAGCAGGACCACGGGGGTGCCGAAGTAGAGGATGCTCGGGCGGATCACACGGTGGGTGTGTCGTCATGCGGGGAACCCTAGGCAGCGGTCGTTTCGGCGGCCGTCGAACCGTCCTGACACGAGGTGCCCGGGACCGGCTCGAACGCGGCACGAGGGCTTGTGAGCCCGGCTCGAACGCGTTGCCCGCCACCGGCACTTGAGGCCGTGCGCTCACGCTTCGACCGGGCCGCCGAGGCCAGTCAGTGCGCCGACCGGGTCCAGGTCCGGGGTGCCGCGGGGCCACCAGTCCTCCTGGCCTGGTTCCGATTCGTACGTGTACCAGAGGCCGTCGCGGCCCAGGCGGAGCTGGACGTGGCCGCGGGGGTGGGTGAGGTGGTTGCGCCAGGGGCGGAAGGCGGGGAGGTCGGCGGCGAGCAGGAGCGGGCGGGCCCGGTCGAAGCGGCCGGCGGGCGGGTCCCACGGCTCCTCCAGTACGGCGAGACCCTCCGGTCCACCCTGCCGCCACGCGGCGACCGCCCGCGCCAGCTCCGCCGGTGTGCGGTCGCAGGCCGCTGCCAGCTCGGCATACAGGGCGCGAGTTCCCGCGGTCAGGCCGGAACCGGGGCGCGCCGCCGCCAGGCGTACGGCGTCCTGCCACAGGGTCAGTTCCGCGAGCGGGTCGCGGCCCGTGCCGAGCAGGACGTGGGCGCGGGCCGCCGCGTCGGTGGCCAGCTGGTCCAGCGCGAACGGGTCCGGGCCGCCCGGTGCGGCCGGGTAGACCGGGGGCTGCTCGGGGTGCGGCGGCACCGGCAACGGCGGTGGCAGGGGCGGGAGTCGGCGGGGCGCGAGGGCCTCGCTCGCCCGGACGCCCGGCAGGGGCGCCGGGCCCTGGTCCTGGGCGGCACGGGCCGCGCGGGCGGCGCTGAGCCGGGAGAGGGCGTCCAGCAGTTCGCGCTCGCCCCGGCCGCGCAGCAGAAGCAGGACGAAGGGGTCGGCGTCGAGCAGGCGGGCCGTCTGGTAGCAGAGGGCGGCCGCGTGCTTGCACGGGTGCCCGGAGTCGGGGCAACTGCACCGGGGGTCCAGCTCCCGCGGCCCGGGCAGCAGGGGGACTCCGCACTCGGCGAGGGAGTGCGGCATCTCCTTGTCGAGCAGCGCGGCGATGTGCCCCGGCCGCTCGGCGGCGGCGTCCAGGAACCGCTCCCAGTCGGCGTCGTCGAGCGTGCGCATCCGCACCTGTACGCGGTACGGCCTCGGTCGGCTGCCCTTGACGTACGCCAGGACCAGCCCGGGGGTGACGGTGATGGCGTCCACATGCCCCTGCTCGGCATACCCACGACCACGCGCCAGCCGCTTGCCGTCGAGCGCCCCTTCCTCCAGCGCCGCCACCCACGCGTTCCCCCACCAGGTCTGCGCGAACCCACCCTCCCCGGCCCCCCTCGGCGGAAACGCGGGAAAGGTACGCCGAAGCTCCCCGTCCCGGGAGGGCGCGGCCATGGAGCGCGGGACGTGGGGCGGGGGTGCGGCGTCGCCGCGCGGAACCTGGGGCGCGGAGGTGGCCTCGCCGCGGGGAACTTGGGGCGCGGGGGTGGCGTCACCGCGCGAAACGGGTGGCGCGGGGGTGGCCTCGCCGCGGGTGGCGCTGTCGGCGGCGGTCCGGCGGTGGGGCGACGGGCGGCCGGAGGGCTCGTCCGGGGAATCCTGCTCGGCGGTGTCGGTGGGCTCCGGGGGCATCTTGAAGGCGTTGGCGAGTAGTTGCCGCACGGCTCGGGCTCGGACGGCGGACGCGTCGTCGCGGGCCGGGTGGCGGGGAGCGCGGGTGGTTTCGGTGGCCGGGGTCGCCTGGGCCGGAGCAGGTCGACTCCGGTCACGGCGTGCCGCGCGCAGCGCCTCGCGGGCGGCGTCCGCGGGGCGGGCCGTCCGCTGATCGGATTCGCCACCCGCGGCCTCCGGAGCCGCCGTGGTCGCCGTAGCCTCGGAGTCGCCGTTCGTACGCGGGCCACCGCTGGAGACCGCGCGGCGCAGTGCGGCGCGGGCCGCGTCCGACGGACGGGCCTGCCGCCCCTCCTCCGACCGGCCCGCGGTGTCCACCGCCTCCGTCGCCACCCCTGCCTTCAACTCCGCCTCGGCGCCGTCGTCCGGCTCCTCCGTCACATCAGCCCGACTCGACGTCGGCTCAGGCGTCCTCCCCGCCCTCGCCTCCTCCGCCGTCGCGGCCCTCTCCGCCGCCCCCGCATTCGCGCCCTCGTCCGCCCGCGCCCCCGCCGTCACATCAGCCCAACTCGACGTCGGCTCAGGCGTCCTCCCCGCCCTCGCCTCCTCCGCCGTCGCGGCCCTCTCCGCCGCCCCGGCATTCACGCCCTCGTCCGCCCGCGTCCCCGCCGTCACTTCAGCCCGACTCGACGTCGGTCCAGGCGTCGTCCCCGCCTTCGCGTCCTCGTCCGCCTTACCTTGCCCGTGCCCCCGCCGCTGGTCCGGCCCCTGCTCCTGCTCCAACCGCCGCCCAGACACCTCCGCTCGCCCCGTCCCCCGTTCCCGCGCCTCCCGCAGTGCGCGTCGGGCCTTCTCCGAGGGGCTCGTCATGTCGGCCTCCTCAGGGAGACCAGGTCGGACAGTTCGCGGTCCGTCAGTTCGGTGAGGGCCGCTTCGCCGGAGCCGAGGATCGCGTCGGCCAGGGCGCGCTTGGACTCCAGCATCTGGGCGATGCGGTCCTCGATCGTGCCCTCCGTGATCAGGCGGTGGACCTGCACCGGCTGGGTCTGGCCGATGCGGTAGGCACGATCGGTGGCCTGTTCCTCCACGGCCGGGTTCCACCAGCGGTCGAAGTGGACGACGTGACCGGCGCGGGTGAGGTTCAGGCCGGTGCCAGCGGCCTTCAGGGAGAGCACCAGGACCGGAGTCTCCCCCGCCTGGAAGCGGTCCACCATGCGCTCCCGCTCCGGGACCGGTGTGCCGCCGTGGAGCAGGTCCACCGGCACCGCGCGGGAGCCCAGGTGAGAGGTGATCAGCCGGGCCATCCCCACGTACTGCGTGAAGACCAGCGCCGAACCGTCCTCGGAGAGAAGCGTGTCCAGCAGTTCGTCCAGCAACGCCAGCTTGCCCGAGCGGGCGAGCAGTCCGTCGGCCGCCGCGGGCTCCTTCAGATACAGCGCCGGATGGTCGCAGATCTGCTTCAGCGCGGAGAGCAGCTTCAGGACCATGCCCCGCCGCGCCATCCCCTCCGCCGTCTCGATGGCCAGCATCGACTCCCGCACCACCGCCTCGTACAGCGCGGCCTGTTCGCGGGTGAGCGGCACCGGATGGTCCGTCTCCGTCTTGGGCGGCAGCTCCGGGACGATCCCGGGGTCGGACTTCTTGCGCCGCAGCAGGAAGGGCCGTACCAGCCGGGCCAGCCGCCGCACCGCCTCCTCGTCCTCGCCGTTCTCCACCGCACGCGCGTGCCGGGCCCGGAAGGACTTCAGCGGGCCCAGCAGTCCGGGGGTCGTCCAGTCGAGCAGCGCCCACAGCTCGGAGAGATTGTTCTCCACCGGCGTGCCGGTCAGCGCCACCCGCGCCGGCGTCGGAATCGTGCGCAGCGCCTTCGCCGTCGCCGAGTACGGGTTCTTCACGTGCTGTGCCTCGTCCGCGACCACCATGCCCCACGCCTGCTGCGCCAGCGCGGGCGCCGCCGTGCGCATGGTGCCGTACGTCGTGAGCACGAAGCCGCCGCTCAGGTCGTCCAGGGTGCGGTCGGGGCCGTGGAAGCGGCGGACCGGGACGCCGGGCGCGAAGCGGTTGATCTCGCGCTGCCAGTTGCCGAGCAGGGAGGCCGGGCAGACCACCAGGGTCGGCTCGCGGCGGGCCCGCTTCAGGTGCAGGGCGATGACGGTGATGGTCTTGCCGAGGCCCATGTCGTCGGCGAGGCAGCCGCCGAGGCCGAGGGAGGTCATGAGGTCGAGCCAGGCCAGTCCGCGCAGCTGGTAGTCGCGCAGGGTGGCCCGCAGGCCCGGCGGTGGTGCGGCGGGGTGGATCCCGGCGGTCAGGCGGTCGCGCATCGCGGCCAGGGCGCCGACGGGCACCGCCTCGACGGTGTCGCCGTCGACCTCCGCGGTTCCAGTGAGGGCCACGGACAGCGCGTCGACCGGGTCGAGCAGGCCCAGTTCGCGCTTGCGGGCCTTGCGGACCAGCGCCGGGTCCACCAGCACCCAGTGGTCCCGCAGCCGGACGACCGGACGGTGCGCCTCGGCGAGCGCGTCCATCTCGGCCTCGCTGAGCGGATCCCCGCCGAGCGCCAACTGCCAGCGGAACTGGAGCAGTTCCTCGCTCTCGAAGAAGCCGGTGCCGTCGGTCGCCGAGCCCGGGGCGGGCCGCACCACCGCGGTGGCGGTCAGGTCCTGGGCGAGGTCCCGGGGCCAGTGCACGGCGACGCCCGCCGCGGCGAGCCGGGTCGCGGCCACCCCCAGCAGATCGCCCAACTCCTCGTCGGACAGGGCCAGTACATCGGGCGCGTCCTGCTCGGCGAGCCGGTCCAGCGGTGGCCAGACCCGGGCCGCGCGGCGCACCGCGAGGGCCGCGTCGACCCGTGCGCGGGGGCCGAAGGCGGCGTCCGCCTCGCCCGCCCACAGCGCCGCCGCGTCGGCCACCAGGGTGGGGTCGGCGAGGCTGTGCACCTGGACGATCGCGGCTCCCGCGCCGCGCACGCCCTCCTCGGCGTCGAACAGGTCGGCCGCCGCCAGGTCCAGGCGCAGCGAGATCCGCACGCCCGCGTCCATCCCGGCGGCGACCTCGGCGGCCCAGTCGTGGGCCTCGGGCAGCCGCTGCGGACGCCGGTCCGCGAAGGGCCTGCCGGAGGCGTACGGAGCGGCCGGGGTGCGGGGCAGGGTGTCCGCGACCGCGTCCAGGAAGGAGCGCATCAGCGCCTCGGGGTCGGGCAGCCGGAGCGGGCCGGGGCCGGGCAGCGGCACCGCGTGCCCCTCGTGGGGCAGGGCGGCGGCGATGGCCCGCAGGTGCGCGATGTCGTCCGGGTCGAGCGGTCCGGCTCGCCAGGCGTCGTGGCCGGTCGGGGTCAGGCCGGGCAGCAGCCGCCCGCGCGCGGTCAGGCGCAGGGCGTGCTGGGCGGCGGCGCCCCAGGCCGCGGTGGCCGGGTGGGCGGCGGGGTCGCGGCGGGCGCGCACGAGGAGGGGCAGCGCGGTGTCGAGAGGGAGGGTCAGCGCGGGGGCGGGCCTGCGGCGCACCCCGGAGCCGTGCCGTCGTACGACCGTGAGTTCGGTGGGGCCGGGGCCGGCGGGCAGGGGGCCGTCTTCGGGGTCCCAGAAGGCGATCCGGCCCTCGCGGGGCAGCGGCGCGGGCAGGAAGACAGCGGCGAGCCGCACGGGGACCGAGTCCGCCGTAAGGACATCGCCGCCGTGGCCGGTGTCCACCACGGCCGTGTCGCTCGTACGCATCTGTCACCTCCCGTCACCTGAGTCGGATCGGACGTCTTCGACTCTACGGGCGGCCTCTGACAATCGGCTCCGGCGGAGCCCTTCGGTCAGGGGACCGTGCGGGAGACGACGTACACCATCGGGTACGTCGGGTTGCCCGTGTTCACCACTATGTCCTGGGTGGGCGCCGGGTTCTTCTGCTCGCGGACGACTCCGAAGTTGTCGCCGGGCCGGGAGCCCTCGCCCGCGAACTTCCAGCCGGTGACCTTCTGGTCACGGCCGCCGATGGTGATGTCGTCGCGCTTCAGGTCGTCCCGGCTCAGACCCAGTTCGGCCAGGAAGGCGTCCAGACCGGCGTGCGTGGTCTGGAACTGGACGTAGAGCCGGCTGGTGCGCCAGTTGTTGGTCTCGTAGTACGCGACCTGGTTCGCCGGGTGCGGTATCGGCACCTGGTAGAGGCGGCGCTGGACCTTGGACGGCCAGCCCTCGGTGAGTCCCCTCGCCGAGTACTTGGCCTCCTTGTCCTTGCCGCTGTCCCGGCTCTGGTTGGCGGAGATCACCAGATAGCCGGCCGGGACGCCGATGAGCAGCACGATGATGAGCAGGGTCAACGCCCGGCGGCGGATCATGTGGCGCCGGTCCTCGGCGGGCCGGGGCGGCTCGTCGGTCGGTTCGGCCTGGCGGGGCAGTTCTGGGGTCACGCAAGCCCCTGGGAGTCACGGCGGGCGGCCACGTACCGCTCGTAGCGCTCATGACGCTCCACCCGGCGCCGGTTGGCGCGCCGGAAGCGGCGGGCGACCAGGCGGGCGAGGTCCGCGGCTCCGACCATGCCGGCCTCGGGGCCGAGCTGGGCGCGCGCGATGCGGGCCTCGGGGCGGTAACCGCGGCCGGTCAGATGGCGCTTGAACGCGTCCCGCGCGGGGCCGATCAGCAGATCGTCGGCGGCCGAGACCCCGCCGCCGATGACGAAGCAGGACGGGTCGAGGGCCGCCGCGAGGTTGGCGATGCCGACGCCGAGCCACTGTCCGATGTCCTGGAGCAGCTCGATGCACATGGCGTCGCCGTCCCGGGCCAGCTCGGTGATCATCGGGCCGCTGATGTCGGCGATGTTGCCCTTGACGTGCTCGATGATCCCGTACGCCACCGGGGAGTCCGCCGCGGCCAGCTCCCGCGCCTCGCGCACCAGCGCGTTGCCGGAGCTGTACTGCTCCCAGCAGCCGCGGTTGCCGCACGGGCAGCGGTGCCCGCCGGGGACGACCTGCATGTGGCCGAACTCTCCGGCGACGCCGAACTTGCCGCGCTTGACCTGCCCGTCCTCCAGGATCGCGCCGCCGATGCCGGTCCCCAGCGTGATCATGACCAGGTGGTCCTCGCCCCGGCCCGCGCCGAAGCGCCACTCGGCCCAGGCGGCGGTGTTGGCGTCGTTGTCGACCAGCACGGGTACGGCGAGCCGTCCCGCGAGCCGGTCCCGGAGCGGCTCGTTGCGCCAGGACAGGTGCGGGGCGAACAGGACGCGGTTGCGGTCGGCGTCGACCCAGCCGGCCGCGCCGATGCCGACGGCGTGCACGTCGTGCCGGTCGGACAGGTCGAGCACCAGCTCGGTGATGGTGTCCTCGACGACCTTGGGGCTCTTGGACTTGTCCGGGGTCTCCGTGCGGAGCTTCTCCAGGATGTTGCCGTCGGCGTCGACGACACCGGCCATCACCTTGGTGCCGCCGATGTCGATGCCCACGGTGGGCACGCGAGGCGCGGTGAGAAGTGACCGGCGCTCTCTCGTGCCTACTGTGCGCAGCACGGGGGCACGGCGGGAGCCGATGGGGGCCGTGAAGTTGCCGTAGGTGCTCATCGGGCTTGATTGTGCCTCACCGTCGGCGGGGGTGCCGAACGGGGAAACAAGGGGGTGGTTGCCGTCGTACGCCGTCCACCGGCTGCCTGTGGCCGGTCGCGCGGTTCCCCGCGCCCCTCTAGGCACGTTTCAGTTCGTGGCGTAGATCGTCCAGCTCGTTTCCGCCTGCCATCTGCCGGGTCAGCTCGTCCAACTCGATCGAGTCCCGTGTGTAGCTGCCGACCATCGTGCCCCTCTTCAACAGCACGAACCGGTCGCCGACCATATACGCGTGATGCGGGTTGTGTGTGATGAACACAACCCCCAGGCCCTCGTCCCGCGCCGTCGCCACCATCTTCAGGACCACGCCCGACTGCTTGACGCCGAGGGCCGCCGTCGGTTCGTCCAGGACGAGGACCTTGGCGCCGAAGTGGACCGCGCGCGCGATGGCGACGCACTGGCGTTCGCCACCGGAGAGGGTGCCGATGGGCTGGTCGACGTCGCGCAGGTCGATGCCCATGTCGCGCAGCGACGCCCAGGTGGCGCGGCGCATGTGGTCGACGTCCATGCGCTTGAAGGGGCCGACGCCCTTGCGGGGTTCGGAACCGAGGAAGAAGTTCCGCCAGACCGGCATCAGCGGGACGACGGCCAGGTCCTGGTAGACCGTGGCGATGCCGCGGTCCAGGGCCTCGCGAGGGGAGGACAGCCTGGTCTCCTCGCCCTCGATGCTCAGGACGCCCCCGTCGTGCTGGTGCAGCCCCGAAATGATCTTGATCAGGGTGGACTTGCCCGCGCCGTTGTCGCCGAGGACGCAGGTGATCTCGCCCTCGTTCACCTGGAGGGAGACGCCTTCGAGGGCGCGGATGTTGCCGTAGTGCTTGCTGACCTCGGCCAGCTCGACGAGTGTCACTTGGTGGCCTCCGCGCGCTTGCGGACCCAGGCGTTGAGCAGGGTCGCGAGGAGCAGCATCGCTCCGAGGAAGAACTTGAACCAGTCGGGGTTCCACTCGGCGTAGACGATGCCCTTGCTCGTCATGCCGAAGATGAACGCGCCGACCGCCGAGCCGACCGCGCTGCCGTAGCCGCCGGTGATCAGACAGCCGCCGATGACGGCCGCGATGATGTAGATCAGCTCGTTGCCGACGCCCTCTCCGGACTGGACGACGTCGTACGAGAAGAGCAGGTGCTGGCCGGAGATCCAGGCGCCGAGGGCCACGCCCATGTAGAGGCCGATCTTGGTCTTCGCGACCGGGACGCCCACCGCGCGGGCCGCGTCCTGGTTGCCGCCGACCGCGAAGATCCAGTTGCCGGCCCGGGTGCGCAGCAGGATCCAGGAGGCGAGGGCCACGAGGCCGAACCACCACAGGATGGTGACCTTGAAGTCGACGTCGCCGATCGTCAGCGTCGAGGCGAAGACGTCGCGGGCGCTGGTGAAGCCCTCCATGTCGGCGATCGACTTCGTCGAGACCGTGCCGTCGATCAGCTTGGTGAAGCCGAGGTTCATGCCCGTCAGCATCAGGAAGGTGCCGAGCGTGATGATGAAGCTGGGCAGCTTGGTGCGGGTGAGCATGACGCCGTTGAACGCGCCGATGGCCAGGGTGACGAGCAGGGAGACTCCGACGCCGACCCAGGTGTTGGCGGTCATCTGGTAGCTGAACATCGACGACACGAGGGCCGACGAGGTCACCAGCACGCCCGCGGAGAGGTCGAACTCGCCGCCGATCATCAGCAGGGCTACGGGGACCGCCATGATGCCGATGGTCGAGGACGCGTACAGGACCGTGCTCAGGCTGGAGGCGCGCAGGAAGCCGTCGGCGACGAGCGCGAAGAAGACGAAGACCGCGAGCGCGCCGACCACCGAGCCCAGCTCGGGGCGGCCGAGCAGCTTGCGCAGCGGCGAGGTCGCCATGAGCCGCTCGTCGGCGGTGGTGGCGCTCATCGGGTGCCCCGCTCGGTGTACTCCGCCAGCGCCGCCGCCTGGTCCTTGGTGATGATCTGGGGGCCGGTCAGCACGGGCTTGCCGCCGCCGAGGACGTCGTCGTTGTACTTGTACAGCCACATCAGGTCCACGGCCTCGTAGCCCTGGAGGTACGGCTGCTGGTCGACGGCGAAGCCGAGGGTGCCGTCCTCGAGGGAGGCGGCCACCTTGGCGTTGAGGTCGAAGGTGTCGATCTCGGCGTCGCTGCCGGCGCCCTGCTTGGCCTTGACGGCGGTGTCGGCGTAGGGCGCGCCGAGGGTGACGACGGTGTCGATGGAGCTGTCGGCCTGGAGCTTGGCCTCGATGGCGGACTGCACGTCCGGCATGCTCGTGCCGGTGACGTACAGGTCCTGGACGGTGCCGTCGAAGGTCTTCTTCAGGCCGTCGCAGCGCTGTTCGTGGCCGACGTTGCCCTGCTCGTGCAGGACGCAGACGGCCTTCTTGCGGCCGCGCTCGTTCAGCTCCTCGCCGACGGCCTCGCCGGCGATGGTCTCGTCCTGGCCGATGTGGGTGAGCGCGCCGAAGGCCTTGGACTCCTCGGAGCCGGAGTTCACGGTGATCACCGGGATGCCGGCCTTGCGGGCGCGGGCCACGGCGGCCTTCATGGCGTCGGGCTTGGCGAGGGTGACGATGATCCCGTCGACCTGCTTGTCGACGGCGGCGTCGACAAGCTGCGCCTGCTGCTGGGCCTCGTCGTCGTGCGAGTAGAGGAAGTTGATGTTGTCCTTGACGGCGGCCTGCTTCGCGCCGTTCTGGACGATGTCCCAGAAGGTGTCGCCATCGCCCGAGTGGGTGATCATCGCGAAGGTCCAGCGGGGTGTGTTCACCGCCGCCTTGCCCTGGGCCGCCGCGGCCTCGCGCGCCTCCTCGGCGCGTTTGCCGCCGGTGCTGCTGCATCCGGCGAGCGACACGCACAGTGCCCCCGCCAGCGCGATTCCTGCCCAGGTCCTCAACCGTGCCACGAGGCGGTGCCCTTCTTGCTGTGCCTGACGTACGCAAGGGGCCGGTGACCTCACCAGCCCCAAACGCCCCAGTATCAAACACAGGGAGCATGGGCCGGACGACCGGGGAGCGCGAGTCGGTCGCCTTGTCCGGACATTGCGACGAACTCGGGTCCCGGGAAATCTCTCGCTACGGCCGTACGAGGAGCTGGAACTCGAAGGCGTAGCGGCTCGGCCGGTAGATGTGATCGCCGAACTCGACCGCCCGGCCGGTGTCGTCGAAGGTCGTGCGCTGCATGGTGAGCAGCGGGGCCCCCTCGGCCTCGGTGAGCCGCTCGGCCTCGGCGGCGGTGGCGGCGCGGGCGCCGATGGACTGGCGGGCGCTGTGCAGGGTGATCCCGGCGGACCGCATCAGCCGGTACAGACCGGTGGCCTCCAGCTGGGCGGTGTCCAGGTCGAGCAGTCCGCCGGGCAGGTGATTGCAGAGGTACGCCATCGGCTCGCCGTGCGCCAGGCGCAGCCGCTCGACGCGGTGCACGTCGCCCCCCTCGGCGACCCCGAGTGCGGCGGCGACCTCGGCGGAGGCCGGGACGACGGTGTTGACCAGCACCTTGGTGGCAGGACGCTGACCCGCGGCCTCCAGGTCGTCGTAAAGGCTGCTGAGCTCCAGAGGGCGCTTGACCTGGCTGTGCACGACCTGGGTGCCGACACCCCGGCGGCGGACCAGCAGGCCCTTGTCGACGAGCGACTGAATGGCCTGGCGGACGGTGGGCCGGGAGAGGCCGAGCCGTGCGGCGAGTTCGATCTCGTTGCCCAGCAGGCTGCCGGGGGTGAGCGCGCCGTGCTCGATCGCGGCCTCCAGCTGCTGCGAGAGCTGGAAGTACAACGGCACCGGGCTGCTCCGGTCCACACTGAGGTCGAGCGACACGGTCGGGTCCACTTCTGGTTTCGGCACGGGCCGAGCGTAGCTCCGTGGCCGGTTGACGGGAAGTCGTGTAGTTCGATTGTCCGGACATACGCATTGACAGGGTGCCGGATGCGACCGCACTTTGTTCCCATGCGCATCGGAGTCATCGGGACGGGCCGGATCGGCACGATCCATGCGAACACACTGAGCCGCCACCGGGAGGTGGGTTCGCTGATCCTCACGGACGCCGATCCCGCGCGGGCGGCGGAGCTCGCCCTGCGGCTGGGCGAGACGGCGGCACCGGGGGTGGACGAGATCTTCCGGTGGGGCGTGGACGCCGTGGTCATCACGACGGCCACCTCGGCGCACGCCGAGCTGATCGGGCGGGCGGCGCGCTCGGGGCTTCCGGTGTTCTGCGAGAAGCCCATCGCGCTGGACCTGCCCGGCACGCTCCAGGCGATCGGCGAGGTCGAGACCGCCGGAACGATCCTTCAGATGGGCTTCCAGCGCCGCTTCGACGCGGGCTACGCCGGGGCCCGGGAGGCCGTGCGCGCCGGACGCCTCGGGCGGCTGCACACCGTGCGGGCGCTCACCAGCGACCAGGCGCCGCCGCCGGCCGCGTATCTGCCGCTGTCCGGCGGGCTGTACCGGGACACGCTGATCCACGACTTCGACGCGCTGCGCTGGGTGACCGGGCGCGAGGTGGTCGATGTGTACGCGGCCGGGTCGGACGCCGGAGGGGCCATGTTCCGCGAGGCGGGCGACGTGGACACCGCGGCGGTGGTCCTCACCCTCGACGACGGCACGCTCGCCACGGCCACCGCGACCCGGATGAACGGCGCCGGCTACGACGTGCGCATGGAGCTGGCCGGGGAGCGGGACACGATCGTCGTGGGCCTGGACGACCGCACACCCGTCGCGTCCACCGAGCCGACCGGGCCACCGGCCGCGGACAAGCCCTGGCCAGGCTTCCTGGAACGCTTCGGACCCGCCTACGAGGCCGAGCTCGCCGCGTTCGTCGAGGTGGTGCGGGGCGAGCGGGCCAACCCCTGCGACGGCCGTGAGGCCCTGCAGGCGCTGCGGGTGGCCGAGGCGTGCGAGCTGTCCCGGCGCGAGCGAAGACCGGTACGTCTCGCGGAGCTGCCCGGCGGGCACGAGACCGCGGTGGTCTGACACCTACCACCGCACCGGCAGGCTCCGCATGCCCCGCATCAGCATGCCGGGCAGCCACTCGCCGGACGGGCCGTCGAGGGCGAGGCCGGGGGCGCGCTCCAGCAGCGAGCGGATCGCCGTACGGGCTTCCAGACGGGCCAGGGGCGCGCCCAGACAGAAGTGGATGCCGTGGCCGAAGGCGACATGGCCGCGGGTGTCGCGGCGGATGTCGAAACGGTCCGGCTCGGGGTAGCGGTCCCCGTCCCGGTCCGCCGCGGTGAGGCAGATCATCACCGGGTCGCCCGCCTCCACCCGGACACCGGCTATCTCCAGGGGCTCGGCGGCGTACCGGAAGGTGGCGTTCTCCACCGGGCCCTCGTAGCGCAGCATCTCCTCGACCGCGCCGTCGATCAGGGTCATGTCGGCCCGGAGCGCGGCGAGTTGGTCGGGGTGGGTGAGCAGGGCGTGGACGCCGCTGCCGATGAGATTGACCGTGGTCTCGTGGCCGGCGATCAGCAGGATGAAGGCCATACCGCGCAGTTCGTCCGGTGAGAGCCGGTCGCCGTCCTCGGCCGTGGTGCGGATGAGCTCGCTGAGCAGGTCGCCGGCCGGGCCCGCGGCCCGCTTGTCCTCGATCAGCTCGGTGAAGTACGCGGCCAGGCCCACGAAGGCGTCGTACTCGCTGCCCGAACTGCTCGGAGCGACCGCCTCCGTGGACATCTTGCGGAACTCCGCCCGGTCCATCTCGGGCACGCCGAGCAGTTCGCAGATGACGGTCAGCGGCAGCGGGTGCGCGAAGGACTCCACCAGGTCGGCCCGGCCGTACGGCAGCATCGCGTCGAGGAGGCCGTCGGTGATCGCCTCGACACGCGGGCGCAGTTCCTCCACGCGGCGCATGGTGAAGGCGCGGGAGATCAGGCCGCGCAGCCGGGTGTGCTGGGGCGGGTCGCAGACCAGCAGGTTCTTGCCGATCAACTCCTCGTCCAGCGAGGCCAGGCCGATCTTGGAGGCGTCCTTGGACAGCCGGGGGTCGGCCAGCGCGGCGCGCGCCTCCTCGTGGCCGACGACGAGCCAGGTCGTGGACTCCCACTCGGGCGGCCGGACCCGGTGGACGGGACCCATGGCACGCAGGCTCGCGTACGCCGGATGCGGATCGCTCCGGAACTCCTCACCGAACTCCCCCAGATCGATGACCCCGCTCATGAGCGCTCCCCCTCGTACAACTGGCCGACACCCGCACAACGCGCGAGGTCCGGCGCTAGTGCCCGTCCTCCTCGGCTTCCTCCAGAAGGCCCGCGTCGTACGCCAGCAGCGCGATCTGCACCCGGTTGTTGAGGTCGAGCTTGGTCAGGACACGGGAGACGTGGGTCTTCACCGTGGCCACGCTCATGAACAGGGCGGTCGCGATCTCCGCGTTGGACAGACCCCGGCCGACCGCCACGGCCACCTCGCGTTCACGGTCGTTCAGGGCGGCGACGCGGGCACGCGCGCGGGTGCGGCGAGTGTCGGGGGCACCGCCCGCCGCGTGCGCCATCAACTGGCGGGTCACGGTGGGCGACAGCACGGGATCGCCCGCCGCGACCCGCCGCACCGCCGTCACGATCTCGGCGGGCGGGGTGTCCTTCAGCACGAAACCGGCGGCCCCCGCGCGCAGGGCGCGCAGGACGTGCTCGTCGGCGTGGAAGGTGGTGAGCAGGACGACCTGCGGGGCCTCGGGGCGGCCGCGCAGCCGTTCCGTCGCGGTGAGGCCGTCCATGGAGGGCATCCGGATGTCCATCAGGACGACGTCCGGGCGGGTGCGCTCGACGAGTTCCTCCACCTCGGCGCCGTCGGTGGCCTCGCCGACGATCCCGATGTCGTCCGCGCCGCCCATCATCAGGGACAGACCGGCCCGGACCAGCGGGTCGTCGTCGACGAGGAGCAGTCTGATCGCAGTCATGGACCTTACGTAATCATGGTTGCGGAGGTGGGACGCGCGCGATGCGGCTAGATTGCCGAACCGGGCGTCCGACGAGGGGGAATTCCGTGCGTTACCGGCTGCTGGGCCGTACCGGCCTGCGCGTGTCCGAGCTGTTCCTCGGGGCCATGACCTTCGGTGAGGAGGACGGGGCGGGGGTGCCCCGGGAGGAGTGCGCGCGCATCCTCGACGCCTATGCCGAGGCGGGCGGGAATGTCGTCGACACGGCCGTCAACTACCGTGCCGGGCAGAGCGAGACGATCGTCGGTGAGCTGCTGAAGGGGCGGCGCGACCGGTTCGTGCTGTCCACCAAGTACACCTGCACGCGCGACGGCGACGATCCGAACGCCGCGGGCAATCACCGCAAGAACCTCACCCTGTCACTGGAGACGAGCCTGCGCCGGCTCGGCACGGACTACATCGACCTCTACTGGGTGCACATCTGGGACCGCGACACGCCGGTCGAGGAGACGATGCGCGCCCTAGACGACGCCGTGCGCTCCGGCAAGGTGCTCTACATCGGCATCTCGGACGCCCCGGCCTGGCTGGTGTCACGCGCCAACACCCTGGCGGAACTGCGGGGTTGGACGGAGTTCGCCGGGCTCCAGGTGCCGTACAGCCTGCTCAACCGGGACATCGAGCGGGAACTGCTGCCGATGGCCGAGGCGTTCGGAATGTCGGTGGCGGCCTGGAGCCCCCTGCAGGGCGGCATCCTGTCGGGCAAGTACGCCCAGCCGGGCGGGGACGAGCCCACCCGGCACGACCCCGGTTCGCTCGGTGAGCGCGAGCACACCGTGGCGGGGGCGGTGCGGGAAGCGGCGGACGAACTCGGCGCCTCCCCGGCGCAGGTCGCCCTCGCCTGGACCATGGCCCGCTCCCCCGCCGTCCACCCGATCGTCGGCGCACGGCGGGTCGAGCAGCTCGTGGACAACTTGGGCGCGGCCGAACTGGCCCTGCCCGCCGAGGTGGTGAGCCGGCTGGAGGAGACGACCGGCTTCCGGCTCGGCTTCCCCGCCGAGTTCATCGACGGCACCTCGCCCTGGGTTTACGGCGCGGCGGGACAGCGCGTGGTGCCCCGCCGCCCGAGGTGAGGGCCGCTCAGGCCCGCAGGACGACGCCGTAGCGGGTGCGCAGGCGGTTCAGTTCCCAGCGGGCCACCGCCGTCACCGAGACCGGTCCGGCCAGGACGGCGAGCACCTGGACGACCGGCGGGCCGGGCGGCAGTCCGCCCGCGGCCAGGCTGATCAGCGCGAACTCCCACACCAGCACCACGGTGAGCAGAGCGGGCAGCGCCGCGTGCACGCCCGCGGAGTTGAATCCGGTGCGCACCGCGGACCCGGTGGCGAAGAAGAGGAAGAACAGCATCCAGAAGACCGGCAGGATCAGCGCCAGCTGCATCCACGGGAAGCCCGGGTCGACCTCCACGGGCTGCTGCTGGTCGACCAGGGCGCTCGCCATGATGAGCAGGGGTACGGCGGTCACCGCGCCGACGTAGAACAGGGCCGACTTCCCGGCGGCTCGCACGCGCGGCCGCATCTCGGCCTTGGTACGCGGCGAAGCCATGCGGAACAGGAACGCGATCACCAGCGGTGCGCTCAGAAGCAGCAGCGGCGGGGTGACGGCCAGCCGCATCATGTACTGCTGCTGCGCCTCGCTGACGTCCTCCGGCTTGCCGTACACGACGAGCAGCAGCAGGGACATGGCGACCGCCGTCCAGGCCCGGATCCGCTGCACGCGCACGATGTCGGGGTCCTCGATCCGGCGGTGTCCGCGCGGCGGGAAGAGGGCGTGGGCCCGGGTGCGGGCGGACCGGGCGAAGACGTACCCCACCATCAGCGGCACGGTCATGAACCAGGCGCAGGGGAACAGCACGAACGCCGCGGCACATCCGTGGATCCGGGGCCGTCCGGCCCGCAACAGCACGCGCAGGGGCGGCCATTCGGCCTCGCGCAGACCGCGCAGCCAGCCCCACAGCGTGGTGGGCGCCGGCTGCGGGGGCGGCACGAAGGGCGGGGGCGGCGGATAGCCGTAAGGGGAGGGCTGGGGCGGCGGATAGCCGTAGGGGTGGGGCTGGGGCGGGACGTTCGGGGGCGGCGGCGGGTACGGTCCGCCGTTCGGCGGGCCCGGCGGTGGTGTCTGGTACGGGTTGTACGGTCCCCCGAAACTCACGCTGCTGACTTCCTTCCGGTGCCTGCGGGACAGTGGCTGCACAAACGTGTGCCATCGTTCCACGCAAGTCAACCGGGTTCACCCCAGGCCCAGTTGTCACCCCCAGGGCAGCCAGGCCCGTACCTCGAAACCGCCGTCGTCCGTCGGGCCGTGCTCCAGACGGCCGCCCGCGAGGGTGGCCCGTTCCGTCAGGCCGATCAGCCCCTGCCCGGAGCCGGGCACGTGCGGCGCCTCGCCCTCCGGCGCCGGATTGCGGACCCGGACGTCGAGCCCCTCGCCCGGGGCGCCGCTGACCGCGACGGTGACCTCGGTGCCGGGGGCGTGCTTGCGGGCGTTGGTCAGGCCCTCCTGGGCGATGCGGTAGGCGGTGCGGCCGAGGGAGGCGGGGACGGCGGCGCGGTCGGTGACGCGGTTGTCGAGGACGACCTTCATCCCGGCCTCGCGGGACTCGGCGACCAGCGACTCCATCGCGCCGAGCGTGGGCTGCGGCCGGCTGGTGTCGTCGCGCTCCCCCGCCCGCAGCACGCCGATGATCTCCCGCAGGTCCTGGAGGGCATCGTGGGCGCTCTCCCGGATGACCCCGGCCGCCCGGGCGATCTCCTCGCGGGGTGCGTCGGGGCGGAACTCCAGCGCGCCCGCGTGCACGCTCAGCAGGGTCAGCCGGTGGGCGAGGACGTCGTGCATCTCCCGGGCGATGGCCTCGCGCGCCAGCCGCTGGGCCTGCTCGGCGCGCAGCCGTGCCTCGGTCTCGGCCCGCCGGGCACGGTCGCGCAGGCTGAGCATGAGCTGCCGCTTGGACCGCACGAACATGCCCCAGCCGACGACGGCACCGGTCAGCACGGCGCTGATGAAGAGCGTCCAGCCGTAGGGGATGTCGGGGTCGGGTCGGTACCAGTAGAAGACCGGGGCGGTCGCCAGCAGGCCTGCGCCTACCCAGGCCACGTACCGGAACGGCCGGTGCACGGCGAGGGTGAACAGGGCGATGAGCCCGGCGCCGCCCGCGGTGGCGGAGACGAGGCTGACCGGGACCATCGCCACGGCGAGCCCCAGCGGCCAGCGCCTGCGCAGCCAGACCGCGGCGCAGGCGAGCGCGCCGATCAGCTGGTCGACGACGCGCACGGCGTCCGGCAGGCGCTCGTCCGGCAGGGTGTCGGCGGCCATCAGACCGACGGCGGCGGCCACCAGGAAACAGGAGAAGTCGACCACCCAGTCGCGGGCGGTACGGCGCTGGCGCCCCGGGCGTCCCGCGTCGGGGTCGAGTTCCTTCACCACGGCCGAGGGCAGCAGCCAGCGCTGCTGGACGAAGGGCTGGTTCTCGGGCCCCGGCAGTTCACCACTCACGGTCGACAAATCTACGCAGACTCGCGCCTCGGCACCTCTGCCCGAGCGGGATCGTCGACCAAAGTCGCGGCATCGCAGACTTTCGGTGCGACGGGCCGGCGCGGCCGGGGACTTCCGGCGGCCGGGTCTCGCCCCGCGGCCGATGTGCGTGGGGGGTCCGCGGGGCGAGGGTCGTGCCATGAAGCAGTTGCTGGAAATCCTCGGTTTCCTCGCCCTGGTCCAGGGCGTCGCCGGTCTCGTGCACGAGTTCACCGACTGGGACTGGGGTCTCGTGCACAGGCTCGGCCTGCTCGACGGCTACGAGATCTACGCGAGCGTCACCTTGCTCGTACTGGCGTTCGCGCTGTTCGCGGCCGCCGAGAGCCGGAGGCCCGGCTGAACAAGGTCACCCGGTTCAGCAGCCGTAGTCGATCAGGTCGAAGGAGGCGTAGTGGTCGGCGGTGTAGTAGTCCTCCTGGTACGCCTCACCCGTGACGATCCGGCGCGCTCCGCGCGTGGAGACGCCGGGCGTCTTGACCGTGTACTCGTGGTAGTAGCCCGACGAGTGGCTGGGCAGGATGCCTTCCCGGTTGTAGAACACCGATCCGTCCTGCGAGTAGGGGTACGGGCCGCCCTGCTCGATCAGGTCGAGCGTGGTGTAGGCCTGGGAGGGCAGGTCGCTGTAGCAGATGTCACCGACCGCGGTGGTGGCGGCGGTCGCCGACGTCGCGGTGACGGTGCCGCCCAGCAGGACGGCGGACAGAAGCGCGGCGGCGGCGCCGATGCGAGTGGTGCGTGGGGGGAATCTCATGGGCACCATGATGACGCGCGTAGACGATGGCATGTCAATGACAACAACGGAGAATTTCCCGTCAAGTCCGAGGAGTTTTCGGGGAGTTAACCTGACCGCTCGGCGACGCCGCGCCCTCGGCTAGCCGGGCTCGGGGAGCGTGTCCGGCAGGCCGAGGGCGGCGGAGACATGGCGCCAGATGGCGGTCAGCGCGGTGTCGAGGGTGACGGTCGGGTCCCGCAGCATGAGGCGGATGCCGTAGCCGTCGCTCAGGGACAGCACGAGCGTGCTGAGGCCGTCCACGTCCGTCGGCGTGAACTCGCCGGACGCGATGCCCCGCCGTATCGCGTCGCCCACCCAGCCGTGCAGCTGCCCGTACAGGTCCACGGCGAAGACCCGGGTGGCCTCGTCGCGCAGCGCCCGCACCCACAGTTCCTGCCACAGCCGCCAGTCCTGGTGCAGTTGGGGATCGGTCGGCAGCAGGTTGCGCAGGATGCGGGCCAGGATGACCGCCGCCGGTGCCGTCTCCACGTCGTGCTCGACGCCCACGGCCGTGTTGGCGAAGGAGTGGGTCATCGCCTCGGTGAACAGCTTCTCCCGGGTGTCGAAGTGGTAGTGCAGCAGCGCCGTCGACACTCCGGCCCGCTCCGCGACCATGCGCATCCGGATCTTCTCGAAGCCGATGTCGGCGATGACCTCGCACGCCGCGGCCAGGATGCGCTCGCGGGTGTCTGCCGTGCGCACCTTCGTGGACACCCTGCCGCTCCCCTCGCTCGGTCGTACGCCATGACCATCTTCCCTCACGGCCGCCGCACCGGTACCGGCGCCTCGCGCCGCGGCTCCTCGTCGTACGTGTGGAAGCCCCGCCCGGACTTGCGCCCGAGCAGCCCGGCCTCGACCATCCGGGACAGCAGCGGGGGCGGCGAGTACTGGGGTTCGCGGAACTCGGCGTACAGCGACTCGGCGATGGCCCGCGTGGTGTCCAGCCCGATCAGGTCGGTCAGGGCCAGCGGGCCGAGCGGGTGCGCGCAGCCGAGGACCATGCCGCGGTCGACGTCCTCGACGGTCGCGCCGCCCGACTCGACCATGCGGACGGCGGCCAGCAGATACGGGACGAGCAGCGCGTTGACGACGAACCCGGCCCGGTCCCTGGTCCGCACGACCTCCTTGCCGAGGGTGCCGGTGACGAAGTCCTCGGCCCGCCGGGCGGTGGCGGGCGAGGTGAGCAGCGACGGCACGAGCTCCACGAGCCGCAGCACCGGTACGGGGTTGAAGAAGTGCACGCCGACGACGTGATCGGGGCGTGACGTGGCGGCGGCGAGTCGGATGACGGGGATGGAGGAGGTGTTGGTCGCGAGGACGGCGTGCTCGTCGGTCAGCACGCCGTCGAGGCGGGTGAAGACGTCGAGCTTGAGGCGCTCGTCCTCGGCGACCGCCTCGATCACCAGGTCGTGGCCGTGCAGTGCCCCGAGGTCGTCGACCACGGTGATCAGGTCGGCGGCGGCGGCGCGGCGGCCGGCGTCGATCCTGCCGTGGGCCACGGCCCGGTCGAGCGAGCGGGCGATACGGAGGCTCCCGGCCCGGGCTGCCTCCGCGTCCCGCTCCACGACCGTGACGGGCACGTCCGCCCGGGCGCACACCTCGGCGATCCCGGCGCCCATCAGACCGCAGCCGACGACACCCACGCGCCGGACGCCGGTCATCCGTCTCCCTCTCCGACGGCCAGGTCCAGGACCCCGGTCCCGCGCTTGACCAGCTCGTTGGCGATGATCAGCCGCTGGATCTCGGACGTGCCCTCCCAGATGCGGTCCACGCGCAGTTCGCGGTAGAGCCGCTCGACGGCGTACGCGCGGTCATAACCACGCCCGCCGTGGATCTGGAGGCACCGGTCGACCACCCGGCCCGACGCCTCGCTCGCCGAGAGCTTGGCGATGGCCGCCTTGGCGTGCAGCGTCTTGCGGTCCTCGGCCGAGGAGTGGTCGATCTCCCAGGCGACCTGGTGGGTGTAGGCGCGGTTGACGGCGATGTCCACGGCACTGTCGGCGAGCATCCCCTGGATCAGCTGGTACGACGCGATCGGCGCCCCGAACTGCTCCCGCTCCACCGCCCAGTCACGGGAGAGCTCCAGCGCCCGCTCGGCGGCGCCCGTGGTGCGGGCGGCGATCATCAGGCGCTCCTCGGTGAACCAGGAACGGGTGATGTCGTACCCCTCGCCGATGCCGCCGAGCACGGCGTCCTCGCCGACCTGGACGTCGGTGAACGTGAACTCCGGGTGCTCGTACACAAAGGTGTGCATGAAGCGCGGGACGCGCGTCATCTCGATGCCGGGGGTGTCCTTGTCGACGAGGAAGAGGGTGGGCGCGCGCTCCGGCCCCGCCGCCGCCAGCACGATCATGAAGTCGGCGTGGTCGCCGACGGTGACGAACCACTTCTCGCCGTTGAGCACCCAGCCCCCGTCGTTCCTGGTGGCGGTGGTGGCGAGGTTCTGCGGGTCGGAGCCGGCGCCGCGCTCGGTGACGGCGTAGCAGTCGCG
This sequence comes from Streptomyces sp. NPDC043726, assembly GCF_056436565.1. Taxonomy (NCBI): domain Bacteria; kingdom Bacillati; phylum Actinomycetota; class Actinomycetes; order Kitasatosporales; family Streptomycetaceae; genus Streptomyces; species Streptomyces sp. NPDC043726. The sequence continues at coordinate 224,320 of NZ_JBWKCI010000009.1, read as the reverse complement.
CCGCTCGCCCTTGATCACCGGGACGAGGAAGCGCTCGCGCTGCTCGGGGGTGCAGAACCGCAGCGCGTTGGCGGGCCGCCACACCATGTCCCACAGCGCGCCGGTGAGCCGGCCCAACTGCTCCTGCACGGTGACCTGTTCGGCGATGGTGAGGCCGGCGCCGCCCCATTCGGACGGCATGTTGACGGCCTGGAGTCCGGCGTCGAGCACCGCGTCACGGACCTTGGCGTGCGCGTCGGCGGGCAGGCCGTTCTCCTCCTCGCACTGGATCTCGTAGTCGGCGATGAAGTCGGTGAGGGCGCGGGCGTCGGCCTTGAGCTGTACCTGGCGCGGGGTGAGGCGGAAGTCCATCGAAGTCCTCGCTATGGGGGAAGCTATGCGGGAAGGGGATGTCAGGGGGTGGGCAGGGCGAGGGCGCGGGTACCGCGCTTGATCAGCTCGTTGGCGATGATCAGCCGCTGGATCTCGGAGGTGCCCTCCCAGATCCGGTCCACGCGCAGCTCGCGGTACATGCGCTCGACGGGACAGGTGCGGTCGTAGCCCCGGCCGCCGAAGATCTGCAGGCAGCGGTCGGCCACCCGGCCGGCGGCCTCGCTGGCGGCGAGCTTGGCGGTGGAGGCCTTGGCGTGCAGCGTCTTGCGGTCGGTGCCGGGCTGGTCGGCCTCCCAGGCGACCTGATGGGTGTAGGCGCGGTTGACGGCGATGTCCACGGCGCAGTCGGCGAGCATGCCCTGGATCAGCTGGTACGACGCGATCGGCGCCCCGAACTGCTCCCGCTCGACGGCCCAGTCGCGGGCGAGCCGGAGGGCGCGCTCGGCGGCGCCGACCGTGCGCGCGGCGATCATCAGACGCTCGTCGGTGAACCACTCCTTGGTCAGCTCATAGCCGTTGCCGACACCGCCGAGCACGTCCTCGTCGGCCACGAAGACGTCGGTGAAGGTGAATTCGGGGTGCCCGTTGACCGCGGAGTGCATGAAGTGCGGCAGCCGGGTCATCTCGACGCCGGGTGCGGCCTTGTCCACGAAGAACAGCGTGGGGAGCTTCTCGGGACCGGCGTCGGCCTGCACCAGCAGGAAGTCGGCGATGTCGCCGCAGGTGACGAACCACTTCTCGCCGTTGAGCAGCCAGCCGCCGTCGGTGCGGGTGGCGGTGGAGGTGCCGGAGGAAGGGTCGGACCCGGCGCCCGGTTCGGTGACGGCGAACGCGTCGAACTTCTCGGCGCGGATCACCGGCAGCAGGTACTTCTCGCGCTGCCGTTCGTCGCCGTACGCGAGGACGTTGGCGGGCCGCCAGGGGATGTCCCAGAGGCAGTTGGTGACCCTGCCGAACTCCTCCTCGACGATGACCTGGTCGAGCAGGCTAAGACCGGCGCCGCCCCACTCCGCGGGCATGTTGATGGCGTAGACGCCCGCGTCCATGGCGGCTCGGGTCAGTTCGGTGACGAGTTCCTGCGGGAGCGGGCCGCCGGCCTGCTCGGACTGGTCCTCGTACCGCATGAGCAGCCGTGCGTACTCGGCGGCACGACGCTTCAGGTCGGCCTGTTCGGGGGTGTAGCGCATGTCCATGGGGTCGTTTCCAATCGGTCAGGCGAGTACGGCGCGGGAGTCGAGGGCCAAGGCCCCGTCGGGCCGTACGAGCAGGGGGTTGACCTCGATCTCGGCGATCTCGGGGTGGGCGGCGGCGAAGGCGGTGATCGTCTCGATGGCCCGCGCGGCGGCGTCGAGGTCGACGGGCGGGCGGCCGCGCACCCCGTCGAGCAGCGCGGCGGTGCGCAGTCCGCGCAGCAGGTGCCGGGCGCGGTCGGCGGGCACCGGGGCGAGGGTGAAGGCGACGTCGTGCAGGACCTCCGCCAGCACTCCGCCCAGGCCCACCATGGCGACCGGGCCGAAACGCGGGTCGCGGTTGACGCCCACGATCAGCTCGACGCCGTCGGTCAGGTCCGCCATGGCCTCCACGGAGTAGGCGGAGGCCCCGAGCCGTGTGTGCATCTCACGGAAGGCGGCAAGCAGTTCGTCCGGTCCGGCCAGGCCCAGCGCCACTCCCCCGGCGTCGGACTTGTGTAGGAGGTGCAACGCCTTGAGGACGTACGGGCCGGTGAACTCCGTTGCCACGACGAGGAGTTCGGACTCGTCGTGGATCTCCCGGGCGGCGGGGAAGGCGAGTCCGGCCGCTTCGAGGGCCCTGCGGGTCTGCAGGTAGCCGGTCTCCCGCAACGGGGGCGCGGGGAGGGGCAGGGGCGTCACACCGGGGTGCGGGGTGCCGGGAGCCGTGGCGGCCAGGGCGCGGGCCGCGTCCTCGGTGGCTCCGAGGACCGGTACCCCGGCGGCGGCGAGCGTGCGGCAGCTCGCCGAATCGGGGTACATCGACTGCACCACCAGGGGTTTCGCGGAGGCGCGGTACCGCGCGGCGATGAGGCGCGCGGCTTCCTGCTCCCCGTCCGCCAGTGCCGTACCGCCGCCGCCGAGACCGCCGTCGGTGGCCGCGTAGCCGCCGAAGTAGCCGGTCATCAGGACCGCGTCGACCTCCTCGGCCGCCAGCAGCGCGGCGACCGTCTCCGCGTACGAACCCGGGTCCTGCTCACCCATCCCGGCGAGGTCCACCGGGTTGGCGACGGCCGACTGCTCCCACAGCACCTCCCGCAGCCGCAGCCGCGTCGGCTCCGGGAGTTCGGGCACGGTCAGGCCGGCCGCCTCGACGGAGTCGGCGGCGATGACCCCGTGCCCGCCGCCGTCCGTGAGCACCGCGACCCGGCGCCCGGCCGCCCGGCGGCCACCGTGCAACGCGGCCAGCACGAGGGTGAGTTCGCGGGGCGTGGCGACCAGGTCCACCCCGGCGTCGCGGCAGGCCGCGGCCACCACGTCGGCCGAGGTGGTCAGCGCGCCGGTGTGCGACTGGGCGCTGCGCGCGGAGGCGTCGCCGCGACCGGCGCTGAGCAGCACCACGGGCTTGCCGGCGTCGGCGGCCGCCTCCGCGAAGGCACGTCCGTCGCCGAAGTCCTCCGCGTAGACCGCGATGGCGTCGGTGCCCTCGTGCCGGGCGCAGTCGGCGAGGAGGTCGACCAGCGTGACGTCGGCCTGGTTGCCGAGCGAGACGAACCGGGAGAAGCCGAGGCCGTGCGGGCGGAAGCGGAGCTGGAGTTCGAGGGCGAGGTTGCCGCTCTGGCTGAGCAGCGCGACCCCGCCCGGAGTGAAGGTGTCGGAGGCCAGGAAGAGTTCGGTGGTGTTGTCGGCTATGCCCAGGCAGTTGGGCCCGACCATCACGGCACCGGCCGCGCGGACCCGCTCGGCGACGGCCTGCTGCCGGGTCCGTCCCGCGTCGCCGGTCTCGGCGAACCCCGCCGTGATGGCGACGATCGCCCGGGCCCCGCAGCGCAGCGCCTCGTCGACGGCGTCCTCGAAGCCGGCGGCGGGCACGGAGACCACCGCCAGGTCCACGGGTTCGCCGATCGCGCTCAGGCTGGGGGCGGCGGCGCGCCCCAGCACGGTGCCACCGCGCCGGTTGACCAGGTGGACGGGGCGGCGGCCGTTCGCGCGGACGGCCTGGGCGGCGATGGCGTGGCCGTACTTGGCCGGGTCGTCGCTGGCTCCTACGACGGCGACGGAGACGGGGTCGAACAGGGCAGACAGGTCACGTCCCATGTCACTTCACCCGGCGCAGAGCGGAGTTGGGGCAGGCGGCGACGGCGGCCTCGGCGGCGGCCTCGTCAGCGTGCGGCACCTCGGTGGCGCGCACCTGGGCGTAGCCCCACTCGTCGAGGTCGATCAGCTCGGGCGCGGGTTCCTGGCAGAGGCCGTAGCCCTGACAGCGCGTGGAGTCCAGCAGAAGCTTCATGGTGCGGGTCCCTTCGGTGCGGGCGGTTCGGGGCGGGGGAGGTCGGTGCGGGCGGTTCGGGGCGGGGGAGGTCGGGGCGGGCGGTTCGGGGCGGGCGGTGAGGGTGCGGGGTGGTTGGCGGCGGCGCGGGTGAGGGGCCAGGCGGGAGGGCGCGGGGCGGGTGAGGGGGCGAGACGGGAGGGCGCGAAGCAAGGGCAGGGGTGCGCGGCGGTGGGCGGGGCCGGAGGCAGGGGCAGGAGTACGTCGCGGAGGACAGGGCCGGAGGGAGGGGCGGGAGTACGTCGCAGGGGACAGGGCCGGAGGCAGGGGCAGGAGTGCGTCGCAGTGGCCGACGGCAGTTCAGGGCACCGGCACCCTGAAGCGGCGGCCGTCCTCGGGTGCCGCGTCGGCGCAGGCCGGGCAGGAGGCGCGGCGGTGGGCGTCGATCGCGTCGGGGAAGTGGGTGAGAAGGGTGGCGACGACGCGGGCCGCCGCGTCCAGCAGGCCGCAGGCCCCACGGCCGGGCAGTTGCCGTGACCAGCGGTGCAGTTGCCCGGCGGTGTCGGCACCGGCCTGACCGTGCGCGACGCCCAGGAGCGCCTTGGCCATCGCGCCGGTGCCGGACAGGCACACTCCGCACTGCCGGGCGCTCTGGGCCCCGAGGTAGGCGGCGGCTTCGGCGGCCACGGCGACCGGGCAGTCCCGCGGGCCCAGGAAGTGCAGCGCCCCGCAGCCGAGGGCTCCGCCTGCCGCGTTCAGACTGTCGTGGTCGAGCGGGAGATCCGGCCAGCCCGCGCCGTACAGCCCGCCGAACATGCCGCCCAGCAGCACCGCTTCGGCTCTGCCGTGCCCGCACAGGTCGGCGAGGACCTTCAGATGCGTCCCCGCGGGCACCTCCACCAGCGCGGCCCCGTCTGCACCGGTGCCCGAGAGGGTCACCAGGTGGCTTCCCGCGACGGCGTCCGCCTCGTCGGGACGCGAGTGCGTCAGGGCGACGCGGGCCAGCGTCTCCACGTTGAGGACCAGCGTCGGCGCACCGCCGACACCGCTCTCGAACGGGCGCGGGGGCTTCGCCGTCGGCAGCGCCGGGCCACCGTCGATGCGCCGTACGACGGCGGTCTCCTCCCCCGCGACGTAGGTGTGCTCCGTCCGTACGACGTCGATCCCTACGACGTCCCCCCGGCCACGGTCGATGCGCGGCTCGGAGGAGTACTCGGCGAGCGCCCGGCGCACCGATCGTTCGGCGGGGCCGTCGGAGAGGTACACGCAGCCGCGCGCGGCGCCGGTCATGGCCGCGACGAGCCGGAGGCCGTCCAGGACCAGATGGGGGCGGTGCCGCAGCAGCCAGCGGTCCTTCACGGAACCCGGCTCGCCCTCCTCGCCGTTGGCGACGACGACGCGTGGGCCGGGCCTGTCGCGGACGGCACGGAGCTTGACCGCGGCCGGGAAACCGGCCCCGCCCCGGCCGCGCAGTCCCGACGCGGCGACGCGGTCGAGGAGCCGGTCGGGCGCGACCAGCGGCGCGTAACCGCCGGCGGCGAGGTAGCGGGCCATGTCCTCACCCGCTCCCGCCGGTCCGGCCCCGGACGGCAACGGCAACGGCAACGGCAACGGGACGAGGAGGCCGGCCCGTCCTGCGGGAAGGAGGGACATCACGCCGGTCATGCGGCTTTCCTGGGAGAACACGCCGTTCATACGGTGCTCCTGGGCTCGGAACGGCCAACGGGTACGGCTGCGCGGCGGGACCGCAGCCGCGCCAGCGCCCCTTCGAGGTCCCGGCGTTGCGCGGCGGTGCGGTCGTAGCCCGGCCCGGGCAGGCCGATCAGCATCCGGTGGTGATCGAGGACGACCTCGCCGGCCAGCAGCGCCGCCCCCGGGTCGGCGGTCCCGGAACCCGAGGCCTCGACGACCAGGTCGGTGACTTCGCGGAGGTAGCGCAGCCAGCCTCGCTGGGTGCCGCGCAGCACCAGCCGCTCGACGCGGTGCCGCTCGGCGGCGACGAGGGCCGACGGCGGGCGGCCGTCCGCCGGGGACCGCAGGGCGGCCACCGCGGTGGGCAGCTCCTGTTCGGGCTCCGGGGTGAGGCCGAGCCATACGAGACTTCGTCGAGCGCTCATGCGTGCCTCCGGGGGCGCGGCGTTCCCGGCTGGTCGGGGTACGGGACGGCGCGGCGATGGCGTGGACGGGGATGCTCCGAGGCCGTGCGGAGAGGGCGGGAGCGGTGCGGGGTGCGCGGCGGGAGCCGTGCACGGCCCGGGACAGGGGTCCGGATCCGGACACCCGGTGCGGTGCGGACGATCGTCCGTGGGGGCGCAAGGCTCCCGGGGCGACAGCCCGGGAACCCGGGTCAGCCGCCTGCCACGACACTAACTAACTAATTAGTCAGCCCACAAGTCTTGACTTGATTCCGCCCCGGGCTCACTCTGACTAACCAATTAGTCAGCCGGAATCCGGCGGGCCCGGCTTCCCCTGGCAGGCCGGCTTCCCTTGGCAGGCCCTGGCCCTGCCCTGGCCCGGCCCCAGCCTCACCGCCCATCGCCGCCCTCGCGGCGCGGAGGAGGACCCCATGCACCCCCCGACCACCCGCGCAGGCACCGCGCCCCCTCAGAAGTCACCCCCCGACCACCCCGGGGACGCCCTGCCCGCCCGCTACTACACCGATCCGGTCATCGCCGAGGCCGAGACCGACCGCGTCTTCGCCAGGTCCTGGCAGCTCGTCTGCCACGAGTCCGACCTCCCCGGGCCCGGCGCACGGCTGGCCGCCACCGCCGCCGGTCGCGAGGTCCTGGTGGTCCGCACCGAGGAAGGCGACCTCGCCGCCCACCTCAACGTGTGCCGGCACCGCGGCACCCGCCTGGTCACCGCGCCCGAACCGTCGGGCAAGGCGATCCGCTGCCCGTACCACGGCTGGACCTACAAGCTGGACGGACGGCTGGTGGGCGCCCCCGAGGCCCGCCGCATCCCCTGCCTGGACAAGCCCGGCCTCGGACTCCACCCGGTCAACGTGGAGTCGTTCCTCGGCTTCGTCTTCGTCAACCTCGACCTCGAGGCGACCCCGCTCGCCGAGAGCTGCGCCGGGCTCGCCGAGGCCGTCGGCCACTACGCCGGACCGGGCCTCGTGCCCGTCGGCAAGCACCGCATCCACGACCTGGCCGGCGGCGAGCAGCAGAACGCCAACTGGAAAGTGATCGTCGACAACTATCTGGAGGGCTACCACGTCCCCGTCGCCCACCCGGCGCTCATGCGGCTGCTGGACTACCAGGCGTACACGGTGGACGTGCGGGAGAACTACGTCCTGTTCGAGTCACCGCTGCGGGACAAGCCCTCCTCGAACTGGACCGAGCGGCTCTACCAGCGGCTGGCGACCCCCATGCCCGGGCTGAGCGAGGCCGACCGGCGCGTATGGCGCTACGCCGTGATCTATCCCAACACGCTCATCGACTTCTACCCTGACCACGTGCTCGCGTGGACCGCCCTGCCCACCGCCCAGGACCGGGCGGCCATTCCCGGCGGCTTCTACACGCGGCACGGGGAGAGCATGCGCACCCGGCTGGCCCGGCGGCTGAACATCCACATCGGCTGGGTCACCAACGACGAGGACGCGGAGCTGGTGGAGCGCGTGCAGGCCGGCCTGCGCACGCCCGGCTTCGAGCCGGGTCCGCTGTCCGAGCGGGAGGCCGCCGTCGGCTGGTTCGCCCGCCGGATCCGGGCCGACCTGGGAGAGCTGCGGTGACGCCGTCCGGCGCGACCCGAGAACCGCCGCACCCCGCCGTGCGCCCCCCGGTGGTCTTACGCCGCGTCCACTGACGCGGGCACGCACCCTCCCCAGACCGGTCATCACTGCGGAATCAGGGCCTGAAGTGAGCCGACCAGCCGGTCCCGCCCTGGACTTGTGCCGTTCCTCGACGAAAGAGGACGCTTCATGTCCCCCGAGACACCACCGCCGTCCCGCCGCGCCGTGCTGCGGGCGGGCGCCTGCGGTCTGCTGGGCGCCGCGGCCGCCGGCTGCGGGTTCATGCCCGCGGCCAAGCCCGACGCCAAGGACCTCGCGCCGGTCAAGGCCCGCGTCGACGGCGATCTCGTCTACTTCAACTGGGCCGACTTCGTCGACCCGTCCGTGTTCAAGGGCTTCGAGAAGGAGTACGGCGTCAAGGTCGTCCAGGCCAACTTCGACTCGATGGAAGGCATGGTCGCCAAGCTCAACGCCGGCAACCGCTACGACATCGTCTTCCCCACGGCCAAATGGGCCCAGCGCCTGGCCCTCGGCGGCCGCCTGCGCCGTATCGACCACACCCAGATCACCAACGCCCCGGCCGTGTTCGACACGTACACGTACTTCGCGGATCCCTGGTACGACCCCGGCTCCGCGCACACCGTCCCCTTCACCGCGTACAAGACCGGCATCGGATGGCGCCGCGACAAGGTCGGCGAACTGGCCGACTCCTGGCAGGACCTGTGGAACGACCGGGCCCGGGGCAAGGTCTTCCTGCTGGACGACCGGGACGAGGTCCTCGGCATGGGCGCCCTCGCGCTCGGCCTCGACGTCAGCACCGGCGACCGCGACGACCTCGACCGGGTCACCTCCCTTCTCGACACCCTGCGCCCACGGCTGCGCGGCTTCTCCAGCGACAGCTACAACAACCTCCTCAACGGCAACGCGTGGATCCAGCAGGCCTGGAGCGGCGACATGGCCGCCATGCTCCACCAGGCCGAGGACCCGTCGGTGTTCGGCTTCCAGGCCCCCGCGGAAGGCACGCCGATCAACTCCGACTGCTACGCCATCCCCTGGAACGCCCCCCATCCCGGCACCGCGATGCTGTTCATCGACTACATGCTGCGGCCGGAGAACGTGAAGAAGAACATCGAGTACATCGGCTATCCGATGCCGGTGGCGGGCTCCGAGAAGACCTACGCCGATCTGGTCGAGCCCTTCCCCGAGTGCCTCGTCACCCAGGCCGACCTCGAGGCCGGCCGGTTCTTCCGCAACGGCGACCGCGCGGCGGAGGACGCCCGCGACACCGCCTGGACCCATGTGAAGGCGGGCTGAGAGATGGCGCTGCTCCGCAACTCCTCCCGCACCCGTCGCCGGGACGCCGGCGGCAACCGGATGTGGGTCTGGTTCATGCTGCCCGGCACCCTGTGGATGACGGGCTTCCTGATCGCCTCGCTGGCGCTCGTCGCCGTCCTCTCGGTCGGCACCACCGACGAACTGGGCAACCCGCGCTTCGGCTTCGACCTGGCCGCCGTCCGCGCCCTCGCCGATCCCGCCTACACCCAGGTCCTGGCCCGCTCGCTCGGCTACGCCCTGCTGACCTGCGCGATCTGCCTGCTGATCGCCTACCCGGTGGCGTACACGATCGCCCTGTACGGCGGGCGGTACAAGCACGCGCTGATCGCCGCGATCGTGGTGCCGTTCTTCGCGAACTACCTGGTGCGGATGTACGGCTGGTCGGTCGTCCTCTCCGACGACGGGCCCGTGCTGCGCGCCCTGCGCTCGGTCGGCCTGGCCGACTCGGGCACGAAGATCCTCAACAGCGGCTTCGGCGTGGTCGCGGGACTGGTCTACGGCTTCGTCGTCTTCATGATCATCCCGCTGTACGCGGCCCTGGAACGGCTGGACGTCTCCCTCATCGAGGCCGGCCGCGACCTGTACGGCGGCCCGGTCCGCACCTTCGTGCACGTCACCCTGCCCGCCACCCGGCAGGGCGCGGCGGCCGGTCTCGTCCTCGTCTTCCTGCCCGCCATGGGCGACTTCGTCAGCGCGCAGCTCATGGGAGGACCCGACCAGATCATGATCGGCAACCTGATCCAGGACAAGTTCTTCCAGGGCCAGAACTGGCCGCTGGGATCCGCGCTCACCATGCTGCTGATGCTCGTCCTGCTGATCGGGATGCTCGGCTATCTGCGGCGTACCCGCAAGGACGAGGCGGAGGCCCTGCGATGACCCTGGTCCGCACCCCCTCCGCCACCGCCCCGGCCCGCCGGTCCGCCGGGACCCGCACCCGTCGCCGGGTCCACCGCAGGCCCCGCGTCCTCATCGCGGTCACCGGGCTGTTCTTCGCCCTGCTCTACGTGCCCATCGCCGTCGTGGCGCTGTTCTCCTTCAACTCCCAGAAGTCCCTGACCGTGTTCGACGGGTTCAGCCTGCGCTGGTACCGCGCCTTCGCGAACGACGACGTCCTGATCGCCTCCCTGGGCACCAGTCTGCGCGTCTCCCTGGTGGCGATGGCCGGTTCGGTGCTCCTCGGGGTGGCGCTCGCGCTCGGCCTGGTCCGCTGCCGCACCCGCCTGGGCTCGCTGGCCGGGCTGGTCATGCTGGTCCCGCTGATCACGCCCGAGATCGTCACCGGTGTGGCGTCGATGCTGCTCTTCAAGGGGCTGGGCGTGCCGTTGTCCACCGGCACCGTGATGCTCGCCGAGATCACCTTCTCGATCTCGTACGTCACCGTCATCCTGCGCTCCCGGGTCGCCGCGCTGAACCCGGAGGTGGAGGAGGCCGCGATGGACCTGGGCGCGACGCGCCTGCAGGCGGTCCGGCTGGTGACGCTGCCCGCGCTCCTTCCCGCGGTGCTGGCGAGTGCCGTCCTGATCTTCGCCCTCGTCTTCGACGACTTCGTCCTCGCCTACTTCACCACCGGCGTCGACCCCCAGCCGCTGTCGGTGCGGATCTACTCCGCGATCCGCTTCGGCGTGCAGCCCACCATCAACGCGGTCGGCACGCTCATGCTCCTGGGATCCATCGCCCTGATCGTGCTCGCCCTGTTCATCCCGCGCCTCTTCGGCCGCCGCGGCGGCCTCGACCTCCTCTCCGGGAAGTGACGTTCATGGACACGACCCCCGCTGTGCGGCTCGACGGCGTCTCCAAGCAGTTCGCCGGCTCCTACGCCGTCCACCGTCTCGACCTGGACATCGAGGCCGGTGCCTTCTTCTCCCTGCTGGGCCCGTCCGGCTGCGGGAAGACCACCACCCTGCGCATGATCGGCGGCTTCAGCGATCCCACCGAGGGTTCGGTGCTGCTGGCCGGTGAGGACGTGACCGCGGTGCCGCCGAACAAGCGCAACGTCAACACGGTCTTCCAGAGTTACGCCCTCTTCGACCACCTGAGCATCGCCGACAACGTGGCCTTCGGCCTCAAGCGCAAGAACGTCGCCAGGGCCGAGACACGGCAGCGCGTGGGCGAGATGCTGGAGCTGGTCCAGCTCACAGGCCTCGCCGACCGCAAGCCCCGCACCCTCTCCGGCGGCCAGCGCCAGCGCGTCGCCCTCGCTCGCGCGCTGGTCAACCGTCCGGCCGTGCTGCTCCTCGACGAGCCGCTGGCGGCCCTCGACCTGAAGCTGCGGCGGCAGATGCAGGTGGAGCTCAAGCAGATCCAGCGCGAGGTCGGCATCACCTTCGTCTTCGTCACGCACGACCAGGACGAGGCGCTGACCATGTCCGACCGGATCGCCGTGATGAACGAGGGCCGCGTCGAGCAGTGCGGCACCCCCGAAGACGTCTACGAGCACCCCGCCGGACGCTTCGTCGCCTCCTTCATGGGCACCTCCAACCTGATGGCGGGCACCTACCGGGACGGAGAGGTGGCCCTGGAGAAGGGCCCCGCCCTGCCCGTCGGGACGCGGTCGGACATCGTGGACGGCACGGCCGTCAGTGTGTCCGTGCGTCCCGAGAAGATCTGGCTGTCCGACTTCGAACCGGGCATGGCGATGCTGCGCGGGGTCATCCGCGAGACCGTCTACAGCGGCCCCACCACGACTTACCTGATCGAACTCGCCCCGGGCGTCACCCTGTCGGTGCTGGAGCAGAACACGGCCCGTGCCCGTATGGAGGACCGCTGGAGCGGCGGCGAGACGGTGGAGTTCGGCTGGCGGCCCGAGCACTGCCTGGTCCTGGCCTGAGCGCCGTCCGCCCCTGACGAAAGCGAAGCAGATGCATCACGACGTGATCGTGCTCGGCGCCGGTCTGGCCGGACTCGCCGCCGCCCGGGACCTGGCCGCCGGAGGCACCGACGTACTCGTCCTGGAGGCCCGGGAGCGGGTCGGCGGCCGGGTCGAGCAGACCCGCACCCCCGACGGCCGCACCGTCCAGCTCGGCGGCGAGGTGGTCGGCCACGGGCACACCGCCTACCTCGGGCTCGCCAAGGAACTCGGCCTGGAACTCGTCCCCAGCTATGTGGCGGAGCCCGGTCGTCTCACCCGCGCCACACCGGAGGGCCGGTCGGCCGGTGATCCACCGCACTGGTTCGGCTCCGGCGACGGCGTCCTGCACGAGCGCCTGAGCGCCGAGTTCACCGCCCTGGCCGCCACCGTCGACCCCGACGACCCCTGGTCGCATCCGGACGCCACCGCCCTCGACGATCTCTCCGTGGCCGACTGGCTGCGCTCCCGGCACGCCACACCCGCGGTGGTACGCCTGTGGGACATCGGCCAACTCGCCCTGGCCGGCGGCTCCTACGAGCGGATCTCGCTGCTGGCCGCGCTGCGCAAGAGCGCGGCCGTCCCCGGCTCCGGCACGGGCGACTACGACTACGCCGACTGGGAGGGGCTGCGGCTCGCCGAGGGGTCCGCGACGCTCGCCGACGTCCTGGGCCGCGAGCTGGGCCCCCGCGTCCGGCTCGGCTCACCCGTGGCCGCCGTGGACGTACGCCCCGGCCGTTGCGCGGTACGCCTGGTCACCGGCGAGGTCCTCACCGCGGCGGCCGTGGTGAGCGCCCTGCCCGTCGGACCGCTGCGCGAGGTCGCCGTCAGCGGAGTGAGCGAGGCCCGGCTGGCCTCCCTGCACCGGCAACGCCAGGCGACGGCCGCGAAGTTCACCGCCGTCTACGACCGTCCCTTCTGGCGGGAGGCCGGTCTGAACGGCCTGTCCGAGGCGGAGGGAGTGCTCGGCAGCACCTGGCCGCAGAGCGAGGGCGTCCTGTCGGCGCTGATCCCGCCCGAGCGGTACGGCGTCCTGCTCGGCACCCCGCCGGAGCGGCGCGCTCCCGAACTGCTCGCCCAGATGGCCGGCATGTTCGGCGCCGAGGCGCTGCGGCCGAGCGCCTGCCATCTGCGGCTGTGGGGCACCGACCGGTGGACGCAGGGGTACGTCACCCAGTGGCCGCCGGGCGAGGTCATGGCGGTCGGACCGCTGCACGGCACCCATGAACCGCCGTTCTACGTCTGCGGATCCGACCAGTGGGTCGCCGGATACATGGAGGGCGCCGTGCGCACCGGCCGGGCTGCCGCCCAGGAGGCGCTGCGCCGTGGCTGACACCGACCGCCTCAATCACATCGACGGCAAGGACTTGCCGGCCGCTTCCGGCGCCACCCTGCCGCTGGTCGACCCCGCCACCGGTCTCCCCCACGGCACGGCCCCGCTCTCGGGACCCGAGGACGTGGACGCGGCCTGCCGGGCCGCCGAGGACGCCTTCCCCCGCTGGTCGACGACGACTCCGGCGCAGCGTCAGGGCGCGCTGCTGGGCATCGCGGACGCGCTGGAGCGGCGGGCCGACGCGGTGGCGAGCGCCGAGGTGACCGACACCGGCAAGCCCCGGGGCCTGTTCCTGGGCGACGAACTGCCCGCGATCGTGGACGTGTTGCGGTACTTCGCCGGGGCCGCCCGGAACCTGCCGGGCGCCGCCGCCGCGGAGTACACGCCGGGCCGCACCTCCGTGCTGCGGCGCGAGCCGGTCGGGGTGTGCGCCCAGATCGTCCCGTGGAACTACCCGCTGATGATGGCCGTATGGAAGATCGCGCCCGCTCTCGCCGCCGGCAACACCGTCGTTCTGAAGCCGTCCGACACCACTCCGTCGTCGGCGCTGCTCCTCGCCCGGCTCGCCGCTGAGCACCTGCCGCCGGGTGTGCTGAACGTGGTGTGCGGAGACCGGGACACCGGACGCGCCCTGGTCGCCCACCGTAACGTCCGGCTGGTGGCCGTCACCGGCAGTGTCCGCGCGGGACAGGAGATCGCCGCCGCGGCCGCGGCCGATCTGAAGCGGCTGCATCTGGAACTCGGCGGCAACGCGCCCGTGGTGGTCCACGCGGACGCCGATCTCGACGACGCGGTCGCGCAGTTGTCCGCCCTCGCCTACTACAACGCCGGGCAGGACTGCACGGCCGCGACCAGGATCCTGGTCGACCGGCGGATCCACGACACCTTCCTCGCCCGGTTCGCCGAACGCGCCGCCCGGCTGCGGCCCGGGGCACCGGACGAGGAGCACGCCGACTTCGGGCCGCTCGCGACTGCGGCCCAACTCGCATCCGTGCGGGGGATGTTGGCGCGGCTTCCGGAGCGTGCCGAGGTCGTCACGGGTGGCGCGGTGCCGGAGCGTCCCGGCTACTTCCACCAGGCCACGGTGATCGCCGGGGTGCGGCAGGAGGACGAGGTGGTGCAGGGCGAGGTGTTCGGTCCGGTCGTCACCGTCCAGCCGTTCGCCGACGAGTCCGAGGCCCTGTCCTTGGCCAACGGCGTGCCGCAGGGACTGGCCGCGAGCGTCTGGACCCGCGACCACGACCGCGCCATGCGGGCGAGCCGTGCGCTGCGGACCGGCATCGTCTGGGTCAACACCCACGGCACGACGGTGTCCGAGATGCCGCACGGGGGTGTGCGGCACTCCGGCTACGGCAGCGACCTCTCCCTGACCGGACTGCTCGACTACACCCAGGTCAAGCACGTCATGCTGTGAGGGGCGCGATTCCGGCTCACAGCTTGGCAACGCAGAATTTCCCGGCAAGTCCGAGGAGTTTTCGGGAGGTTAACCTGAGGTCGGCCGGGACCGGGTCCGCACGGAGACCGCGCGGCAACTTACCGTAAATCATTCGAACCTGATCGAACGAATACGGAGAAAGAGATTCCGAATCCAATCTCGCACGGCGCGCAATTCGAACATCAGCAGCCTTTTTTGATTCATTCCCAATTGATCAACTCACGCCCTCTGCCTGATTGACTCAAACCCTTACGGGGCGTCGTCGCATGGTGCTACAACTACTGACACGTCTCGCAGGCGCCAGGGGGGTGGTCCGATGATGGCGGGCGCCTCCAGCCGTTCCTTGGCACGACGGAGTTCTGCTTCGCGAGGCTCGGTAGGCCTCAACGTGTTCCGCCCGAGCGGCCGGTTGAGCGCGGTCAGACTTTTCTGCGCGCTATTGCTGGCACTCCTGCCGTCGGTCATTCCGGTCCCAGCTCGCGCAGAAGATCAAGGATCGCTAAATCCGGAGCCTGTCGACTTCGTCGTCCTGGTGGACGAATCGGGGAGCCTGTCAAAGACAGATGTCGCCGCGGAGCGCGCGGCTGCCGCAGTGCTCGCGCTCGGTGAGGTCTCCGACCGATCCCGGGTGGCCGTGGTCGGCTTCGGCAGCGTGACACGGCCGGGCCAGGCGCCCGTGGACACCGTATGTCCGTTGACCCGTGCGGACGCAGTCGGCCGTGAGCGGCTGAGTACGTGCATCGAGGACATCCACCGCCGCACCGACGACGAGGGAAACGGAACCGACTTCCCCGCCGCTCTGGCGCAGGCGTTGTCCCTGTTGTCCGGCGGCGACGACAACATCCCAAAGATCGTCTTTTTGCTGACCGACGGGCAACTCGACGTCAGCGACAGCCCGGCCTACGGGGATGACCCCGGCTCACGCAACGCCAACGCCGAGAAGATTCTTGAGAAGAAGGTCGCGCAAGCCCGGGCGGACAAGGTGCAGATCTGGCCCCTCGGTTTCGGCTCGGCCATCGACAAGAAGCAGCTGGAAGAGCTGGCGGCGGGCGGCTACCAGAGCCGCTGTGCCGATCTGCCCTCAGCCCGCCCCACCGCACGGGTCACGACGGGCGCCGCGGATGTGGCCAAGACTCTGCTCACAGCCTTCGCGGGCGCGCGCTGTGCCCGTACGACAGCCGGAGAAGCTGAGTCCGTGTCCTCCAGCACGGACCTGAGTGTGACGATCCCCCCGGTGGCCACGGACGGAACCATAAACGTCGTCAAGGAGAACGCGGACGGCATCGCGGTCACCTATTACGACCCGCGCGGCCGCAAGGTGCCACTGCACGGTGAGGCCTTCGGCTCGGAGTTCGAACTCGTCGGGCAGTCCGGGCCGGTGGAAGCCCTCCGTATCCGCAACCCCTACCCCGGCACCTGGCGGATCCACGTGGAGGTGCTCGACGGGGCGCCCGCACAGCGGATCACGGCCACGGCGATCTGGCAGGGCGTGCTGCGCTCGTACATCGTTGTCGACCCACCCGTTCCGACGCCCGGTCAGCAGGTGACGGCCCATGTCACCCTTCAGACCCGGCAGGGCGTCGTCCTCACTCGGCGCGAGCAACTGGCTGGGATCAAGGTTTCGGTGAAACTGACGGGCGCCGGCTTCGACTCCCGCATGGTTGACCTGGCTGACAACGGCAAAGGCCCCGATCCTCAGCCCCACGATGGTGAGTTCTCGGCGCGGATCACAGTACCGCGCACCGCGACCGGCGCCCTGTCCTTCACCGGTGTCATGGTCGGTGAGGGCATCGCCGGCGACCAGAGCCCCTACGCCACTGAACTCACCGCCGAAGCACCGCTGGTGACCGCCGCAATCGTCTTGGACGACCGCGAGGTACACCCGGGTGGTACGGCCCACGGCAGCATCGAGCTGCGCAACGACGACGACGCGTCACACCGCCTGAGGATGACGCTGCTGGGCGGTTCGCCGGACAGCGCGCTCACGGTCCGGCCGCAGAGGATGACCGTCGCCGCGGGCGAGGCCGATCGTGTGCCTTTGCGGCTCGACTTCGGGAAAGGTGCGGCGCTGGGCGCCGTGCCCGGTCGGCTGACCGTGCAGGACGAGACCTCGGGCCAGGTAGTGGCACAGGCCTTCGTCACAGTGCAGGTCGTGCCGGTGCCCAGTTTCCTCGACCAGTACGCCAAGGAAGTGGGTGCCGCGGCCGCTGTGGTGCTCGCGCTGGCGGTGCTGCTCGGGTTGCGATGGCAGGACCGGCGTCGCACGCGCGACACCTCGGATCTCCAACTGATCCTTTATCGGGGTGAGGAGGAACTCAGCCGACTGCGGGCGCCCGCCTCCGCCGGTCCCGAGTTCGGCTTTTCGCTGCGCTCCTCGGGCGGCGGCAATCAGCGGCTCATGTCGGACGATTCCCCGGGCCGCTACCGGGTGCGCAGGACGGCCGACGGCGGACTCACCGTCCGGCTCCCGAGCGGCGAGCGACTGGTCGTCCCCCGCAACCAGCGCTCAGCGCTCGCCGACGGGCTGTCCCTGGGCTTCGCCGACCACCGTCCCTCCGCCCGTTCGGCGCGTGGAACCGCCGGCGGCCGCGGAGAGACGCGTCTCGAGCGAAGCACCCCCGAACAGCGGCCGAAGACGCGGACGAAACGGGGTCGCGGCGAGCGAGGTTCCGCCGCACACAACGCCACGCTGACCAAACGGCGGCCCTATGACGATGACTTCTGAGGCGTCTCCGGTCCGCACAGTCGACGCGCGACACGTCCCACGAGGTGAAGCCCAGTGAAGATCTATCAGCCGATGCTCTTCGTCGGCCTCGGCGGCACCGGGTGCCTCATCGGTGCAGAACTCGAGAACCGGCTGCGCGAGGCGTTGTGCGGGCCGGACGGCACCGCTCTGTTCTCCGTGCTCCGGGGACGGCAGTTGTTGCCCTACCAGCTGCCCGACTGCCTGCAATTCGTCTACGCCGACCTCAACGAGGCGGAGCTGAACCGCCTTCCGCACATGCGCGCCGACGGCCCGCTCAAAGCCGCCTACAGCCGGACCTCGCACGCCACCTTCGGGTTGCTGCCACGCTTCGACTCCTATCCCGAGGTGGCTCGCAGCCTGCGGACCAACTTGCCCGGACCGCTGTGTGGTTGGCTGCCCCCACGCACCGGTGAACCGCGCATCGCGCCGCTGATCCGCGGCGCCGGTCAGTTGCCCACCGTGGGGCGGGCGGCCCTGTTCGAGACGTTCCGCAGCGGCCTTGGGGCGGCGATGGAGCCGCTGCGCGAAGCGATCTCGATGATCAGCAAGTCGGGCGGTGATCTGACCTCGCTGGGCGGGACACTGGCCGACAGCTGCGATGTGTTCGTGTCCTTCTCCGTGGCCGGCGGCACAGGATCAGGCATCTTCTACGACTACCTGCATCTGATCGGCCAGGCCTTCGAAGAGGCGCACTACCGCGTGAAGATCTACCCATTGGTACTGATGCCGTCCGCCTTCGACGACGGGCGCGGAGGCGGCAGGGCCGCACGCCTCAATGCCGGTCGCTCACTAGTGGACCTCTTCCGTCTGGTCGACGATCAGAACGCCCCCGATGCCGAGGACAACCTCGACGACGTGGGCACCCACGGTCAGCTCCGCCTCGAGTACCCGGGCGGACTGTCCACTCGGCTGCGGCCCTCGACCGCACAGACCGCGTTCCTGTTCAGCCGCACCTCCGGTATCGAGCGCGAGGACCTGCACCGCAGTGTGGTCTCGCTCGTGATGTCGCTCCTGGGCACCGAACTCGGCGACGACGACGGCCGCACGCACTCCAGCGACCACTTGTATCAATCCTTCGCCGACTCCTTCATCAACACCAACGTGGAGCGGGCAGCCGTAGCTCCGACAGGGATCGGCCACCGAGGGGTGTCGACGAGCCTGGTGGCTTCCATGACCGTGCCGGTCGACGAGCTGGCGGAACTCCTCGCTTCTCGGTTGCAGGCCACTGCACTGCGCCAACAGGACGCAGCGCCCCGACCTCCCGACGGATCCAGACGAGAACTCGTCCGGGAATTCTTCACGGCCTCGAACATCGACCCCCTATGGAGCCGGGCCAGTCTGCCGATCAACGAGCCTCGCCCCGTCACCGGAGCGCGCGCCATCCTCGACGCGCTCGCTACACGGCACGTCGCGATGGAGGACGCCCTCGGAGACCTCGACCGTCAACTTCGGCAGCGAGTAGCTGAGTTGGCGGCCGCATTCGACCCCGTGCGTGGAGTGCGGCAGTTGCTCGGTCGATGCGATGTCACGGAGCTGCACCGTGTGCTGCTCGGCGACACGGGCGCCAAGGACCGGTTGGAACGGGTCGGCTTCGCCGGACTCCTGGAAAACCGTCGCCGTGAGCCCGAGCGCCCCCCGGGGCTGACCACCGGTCCCCCGCAACCCCGAGGCATCCGCGACCGCATGGGCGGATTCGTCAAGGCCAAGTGGACCGACCCGGAGGTTTCGGCGGTACTCCAGCAGCAGGACACCTGGTACCAGTGGGAGGCCAGACGCATTTGGCACCGCCACTGGGCCGACCACGCGGCGCGCTGGGATCGCACTCTGGCCGCGGTGAAGTCCGAGCTCAACGCCCTGGTCACCGCCTTCCGAGAGCAGGCGGACGAGGAGCACACCTCCTTCAGCCAACGCACCCGACACCTGTATCGGCCCCGCACCGGTGTGTCGTATCTGCTGCCGGCCCAGGCCGACCTCACTTCTTTCTACGACGCTGTGGTACGGCGGCTGCTGCTGGCCGAGGGCCTGCGCGAGACCGACGACGAACGGACTCTGCTGGGGCGGCTGGTCGGCTCCGAACAATGGCGGGCCGCCTTCGGGGAGGCACGAACCGATCCTCGCCGCGCTGTCCATGTGATCAAAGATCAACTCCAGCACCGGGTCAAGCGCCTGTTCGTGGAACCCGGTGACCGAGAAGAACGCCCTCTGCTGCCACGGCTGGGCACACTACTGGCCGAGGCGGCCTCGGGCGGCGGCGGTCAGGTCGGCGACGACGCCCTGGAACAGTGCCGGCACAAACTGGCCTCCCTGCTTCCGGTCGGGTTCTCGCCGGAGGGCAGCGGTCGGCTGAAGGTACTCATCGTGTATCCGTCCACGTCCTCGGACGCGACCGTACGCAGATTCCTGGAACGCGAGATGCGGTTGCCGCGCGACAGCGAACGCGACATCGAGTTCCGGCCGGTGTCGACGGAGTCCATCACCGTGGTGCTCTTTCGCAGCGCGATGAGCCTGACCGAGGTGCCGGAGGTGCGCGAGACGCTGACCCTGTGGGCCGAGGCGCTGGCCGCCGAGCAACCCGGCGACCATCTGAGATGGCGGCAGAGGCTCGGTCACGGTTACGACTTCCTGATGGGTACGGCGGCGGACCGGCGACACATCCTGCACCGCCTTCTGTGCGCCATGTGGAACAACCAGGTCCAGGTCTTCGGCGACATCACCAGCCCCCGGCGCATCCGCATCGGGCTGCAGGACCGGGACTCCGCCGCAATGGTCTGCCCACTCGACGCGCCCGGCGGTGGGCTGTCCAGCTGGGGCAACCTGCTGCGCGCGTACGAGGCCTGGACACTGGCCGAGGACAGCGGAGGCATCCGCAACGCCTTCTGCGAACAGCTGATGACCACCACCCCCGTGGGACTCGAGGTCTCGCCGATCCCCCCGCACGGCCTGTTCCACACGCTGGTGCACGAGGTGGCACCACAACAGAGCAGGCTGCTCGCGCAGCTGACGCATGAGGAGGACGGACAGCGTCCGGCTGGGTTCACCGACCTCACGGCCTTCTGGAACGAGACGCTGCCGGGAGCTCTCGACCTGCCCTTCCCTCGAGCGCACCGCATGTCGGGCTGGAACCTGCGCAAACTCCACCAGTCCTTCCAGCCGGCGTCCGGCCACTATCAGCCGCCGGTGCATGACCGGCGATTCGGTGTCGGCGCCGACCAGACCAGGGACCCGCGGGGAGAATGACCATGATCGGCACCACCGACGACCAGCTCGTCGTCTGCATCGACCTGCGCCACGAACTTGCGGAGGTACTGGACCCCCGGTCCCTGGACGAGCGTTTCCGCGACGCGATGCGCGACGCACGTATACGGTCCGCAGATGTCTCCAGGGTCCTGGTCATCGACACCGTCACCGCGCTGCTGGGGCATCACACGGCGTACGAGCGCCTGTGCTCCAACCCCCTGGTGTCCACCGTGCTGTGTCTGGCCGTGGGACCGCTGCCAGGACCCGATGAACGGGTCCTGAGCGTGCCCTCGCAGTTGCGGCCCCCGGTCGCGGCCACTCTGTGGGTCGGCGATGTCCGAGGCATCGGCTGGCACCCGGGGCAAGCCCGTTCGCTGGCGCTCACCGACACCGACATCGCGGCAGACGACATCACCGGCCTTGAGCCGCTGATCGACCTGCTGCGGGTGGCCGAGGTGTTCGATGCCGCCATGGCGTCGCTGAGCGATCTGCCGTCCGCGGTGGCCAGCCCGGCCCTGCGGCTGCTGGTGCACGAAGTGCCCGAAGAGGATCTGCTGCGTGCCCAGTTGCATGCCCTCGACGCCTGCGTGACCGCCTCGGACGACCTGCGCAGCGCGCCCGCTCCGGGCGGCGCGCTGGACATCCTGGCCGGGTACGTTCAGCCCGAGGATCTGGCGGTCGAGGACTGCCTGCCGGAGAGCAGTGTGCTGCGGCAGGCACACTGGCGCAGCGTCGAGCGTCTCGGTCAGGCGGCCGACCGGCTTGACGTTCTGGAGGGCTGGCGCGGCCTGCTGCTGCCCGGGGATCCGGCCGGTGACGTGGTGCGCGCGGCACGGGATGCCGGGCACGCGCTGGCGGACTACCGCGATGCAATCGAGCAGACATTCGAATGGGCAGACGGACGTGCGGGGCTCAACGCCGAAGGACGCGACCACCTCGCACAAATGGGTATCCAGCTGCCCCCGTTGCCGGGCACCCGTCCGGAGGAGGTCGGCGAAGAACTGCGACAGCAGGTCGTGCAGCGGCTCCAACGGCGCCGTCCGCTGCCCGAGATCGTGTCCTGGCTGCGCGACTTCGCTGGACGGACGGTCCCCACCGGCAGCGCCTCACAGCTGGACCGGCTGCACCGCATCTGCCCCGACGACCTGCTCGAATCCCTTCGCAACCCACCACCACCGGTGATCGGTACCGACCCGGTGCCGTCGGCCCTTTGGGCGGCCGCTGCGGCCCTGCTGGCGGCGCTGAGCCCGCTGGGCGTGTGGGGAGCGGTCATCATCCTAATGCTGCTCGGCCTGTGCGCTGCACGCACCGCGGGCTCCCCCGGGCGGGTACCGCCCGCCACCGCGGGTGCTCTGGCGGTGTCCTGGCTGGTCGGCGGCGCCGCGGGAGTGGCGCTGCGCTCGGTCGGCGTGCCCGAGTGGACCGGCGCCCCACTGATCGTGCTGGCCCTGCTGGCTGCGGCGTTGTCAGCACGGTCGCTGTGGGTCGCCGCGGTGCAGCGGTGGCGTACCGACACCGGTCTGGCGGAGGCCGCCCGAGCGGTGGAGCGGCTCGGTGACGTCCTCGACCAAGGGGTGCTACGGCACTGGCTGTTGGCGGACGCCCGAGCCGCCGCTTCCGACCAGGCCAAGGCGCTGGCCCATCTGGTGCAAACGGTCTGCGAGGCACTGACGGAGTTCGCTGAGCAGCTCGGCCGCCGCGCCCGGCCTGCCTGGGAAAGCGCGCCTCGCGGCGGCGGTCGGACCGGACCGGCGGGTGGGCGAGGGGGCAGCACGTTCGCCGTGGAGTACGTCGGCCAGGCGGGGCAGGCTCTGCGCACGACGCTCGCCGGCGACGTCACCGATCTGGTGGCGGAGGTGCTGGCACCATACTGGGACGTGGTCTTGCGCGACCCGTCCAGTGCCGCATCGTTGCCCCTGATCTCCCGCACCGACGAGCTCATGCATGCGTACCAGCAGCAATTGGCCAGGATGGGCACCACCCCTCCGCCTCCGTTCGCCTCGGCGTCGGCCGGCCGACCCGATCCCGCGACGCTCGTCGGGATCGACCTGCGGCGGATCATCGACGTCCTGCTGCCCGACGGCCGCGACAACGCGTTGCAGCTGTGCTCCCCGGACCAGCTGCGCATGCTCGATCGAGCGCCGGGTTCCGCGCACAGCCTCGGCTTCGTGCCGCAGGCCATGCAGGGGGCGTTCTGGAAGGCCTTGGTGAGCACCTCGGGCACGGAGAAGGGGCCCGTCGGCAGGGAACAGACCACGAAGACCAACCGCTGGGCGGCGTCGGGATCCCCGGCGGTGGGGGCAGGTTTGCCCGAGATCGTCTGGACGGCCTCGGGCCGGTTCGCCGGCCTGCTGCGGCTGGTGCCCTTGTCATCGGGCGCGGTACGCGCGGTGTGGCCGGACGCCGAGGCGGACGGCGTCTCGACGCGTGGCGCCCCGCCCGGCCCGTCGGTTTCGCGGACGCCGGGCGAGACAGGGTAAGGCGGAGGGGCGCGGCGGAAGTGGCACGGAAAACGACCCGGAGCGTGACGGGATGAACGAGAGCTTGTCCTTCGTCGATTCATCCGGCATGCCCGAACGAGTCCGGGTGCTCGAATATGGTATCGACGAGCAGCCGGCGCCCGCCTCCGGGCTGCGCACCCGCACCCTCAGGCTGGAGGACGGACGGCTCTTCCTGCAGCGGCGGCTGCTGCCCGCGTACACCACGCGCGCGGAGAGCGTCGACGCGCTGGAGGCGGAGATCCGGGCCGGACTCACCCTCGTGCGAGTGTTCAGAGAGGTCAGCTATCCCCCCGAGTTCACGCGGCTCGCCGGGTACGCCATCGAGGCGGAGCAGCCGTTCCTGCTGCTGGACCTGCCGCGCGACGGACGGACCTTGGCGGAGCGGGCCAGCGGTCTGGTGCTGTCCGCCGAGCAGAAGAAGTTCGAGAGCAGTCTGTTTCGGGCATTGCGCCTGCTGGAGTGGGCGGGCCTGGTCCACCGGTCCATCAGCCCCGCGACGGTGCGCTGGGACGGCGCCCGGGTGCAGCTGACGGGTTTCGGCACCGCCGAACGAGTGGGACGACCGCGACAGCGGTTGGGCTCCCCGCCCTGGGCCCCCCTCGAGCAGCGCGAGGGCACCGGCAGCATCGACCCCCGTGACGACATCTGGAGCGCCGGACAGCTCGTGTACTTCGTCGCCCACTCCCGGGAGCCGACGGGCAATCGGATGCCGCCGCTCGCCGGGCCGGTCCGCGACGACCTGCTCAAGAACGTTTTCGCTGAACTCGCCGAGCAGCGGCCGGACGCGAAGACCATGCTGCGGCGGGTCGCCGCGCCGGATCCGTGGGACGACCTCGGACGCCCCTCGGATCCGCTACTGGACAGTCGCCGCCGATTCCTCGAACTCCTCACGGACAAAGGGCCCTCGGCCTGGCCGGTGGTACCCGCGGCTGCGGACCCGGGCCCATCCGTTCCCCCGCAGGAGGCCGACTCTGGGGAACGGAGCGGTTCGTACGACCAGTTCGGCGGCTGGGGCCGCCGACGGAAGGGTTCCGGAACGGGACGCTGGGGCACAGGCGGCCGCAGGGCGGGAGATGGCGGATAGTGGATCAGGTATTCCCCAACGGAGAATCGCGACAACCGGTGCGATGTCCCAGCTGTCTTGAGGAACTGCTGTTGGACGAACGGCAACTGCACGTCCCGGATCCGCACACCGAGAAGATGGTGCCGTGGGACCCGGCGTCGGAGCCCAACCGATTGCGGCGTCAGGACCAGCTCAACCGCGCCTTCATGAAGTGTCCCAACGACAGGCCTGACCCCCACTTCCTTCCCGTGCCGTATCTCATGTTCGGCAAGCCGTTGACCATCGCGTTCGTCGGCCAGTCCGGCACCGGCAAGACGCACCTACTGGCAGCGATCATGGCCGAGATCGGCCGGGGCGGCCTTGACTCCTTGGGCATGCGCTGCCGTGCGGTGAACACCTCGCAGCACCATGCGTTCCTTGCCGAGGCGGTCAACAAGCTGGAGGCGGGACGAGTTCTGCCGGCCACCAGGCCGACGGACTTCGTCGACTTCACCGACGCCCTGTTGATCACAGTCAATGGCCAAACCAGGCCGGTGGCCTTCTTCGACATCGCAGGGGAGTCACTGAACTTGCCCGGGAAGACGACTGAGTTCCTCCTGGGCGTGGATGCGTTGATCTTCGTCGTCGACGCACTCAGAGCGCTGCGGCTGAAGCAGCTCATGCCGGCCCGAGAGCTCGCGGGCGTTCGGGCGGACGCGGCGGGCGTGGCCGACCCCACGTTCGGCGCCGTTCTCGACCGCCTGCCACGTGAGGACGGCCTGTGCAACGTGCCGACGGCGATCGTGTTGAACAAGTGCGACGTCCTGCGGTTCGAGCCGCCGATCGACCAATGGCTGCGCGAGGACAGCCGCCCCCGCAGCGCCCCGGACCCGGCGGAGGTACTTCGTGAGAGCCAGGACGTGTTCGCCTTCCTCACTCACCATCAAGCGTCCTCATGGCTGCGTCCGTTCATGGAGTGCCGTCGCTGCACCCTGCACTTCGCCACGGCCACCGGGATGTCCCCCGCCGTGCTGCCCGCGGCCGGCGGGGGCTCGTCGGGCGCGACTCCACCGACCGCCTTCATTGGTGGAATCCGCCCTCGGCGGGTGCTGGGCCCCTTGCTCTCCGTGTTCCAGATGTGCGGTCTGCTCGACATTCCGCTGCCCGTCGCTCAGCTGAGGGGAGTGTGAGGACGTGTCCGTCCCGAGCACCGAGGTCCACCAGGTCATCTGTGCCTACGACCCCGACAACGCCGCCGACAGCAAGGGGTTCGGCCCGGTCGCGTCCTCTCTCCCCACCTTGGAGGAGGTCAGCCTGTTCAAGCTCGCGGCCACCGTCCTACGGCCACCGGGCAGCTTCGCGGTCGGCAACTCGATCGCCTACGGGCAGTTGCCCTCAGGGCAGGATCTCATCGTCCGCCGGGTCGTCGTCATCGACTCCCTGCGCCGGGACAATCTCCTCAGCCAGGCCGTGATCGGAGGCCGTGACCAGTTCTCCCCCGAGACGGCCCTGGGACTCGACCAGGCCGACTGGCCGTTGGGCGACGCGATCGCCCGCGTACAACGGGGTGAGCCGCTGCCCCGCCCGAACCCCAACGAGCTTCGGCACCTCGGGCGCGAGGGCGCGGACCGGCTCCGTGATATCAGCCGTGCAGCGAGCCTGACCGAGACACTGTGCCACCTCGCGACCTGGGTACTGACCGAACCGCGATCCAAGATGTCGGTGGCCGCGGCCCAGGTGGCCGGAGAACCGCGCGCGGTGCTGCTCGGCCTGATGGAGATGCTCTCCGGACTGGTTCCTGGCGACTGGACCTTCTCCACGGAGGAGTCCACCGAATCGGGCCCGTACCGTCTCATCGTCATGCCGGTCTGGCCCCGGGTCGGCAGCCCCGATTACGGCCGACGGCGCATCATCGACCAGCCCGCGCCCGACGGTCCGGCGCATACGGCCGCACAACTGTTGGTCGCTCGCTACCAGGCTTACGGCCTGCCGGGTCTCGAGGTGCTGCGCCAACGAGGGGACTGGCAGACGATGTCCGCCGTCGAACGGGCCGAGTCGCTGCGCAACCTGCTGACTCTGCACGCGGGGACCACGCCGCACAAGGAGCTGCCCGCGGTTCCCTCCTCTCCTCCGGCCGCCCACGAGCAGGAGTACGCCATCGAGGGGGCCGACACACTGACTGCGCCGACGGACCCGGAGGCGGACCGGGACGAACCCGAGCCCATGCGGGCGCAGGAACCCTCACCGGCCCCGGAACCCCCGCTGCCGTCCCACGCCCCGGATGTGCCCCGGCTCGACCAACCGGACGACGAGGCCCTGGACCGGGAGGCTGCCGCCCTGGTCGAGCGGCTGTTCCAGGCCCGCAGCGCGGAGGAGGGGGAGGAACTGCTGAGAGAGATCGCGTACCGGTCGGGTACGTGGAGAGAGTCGCAGAGAGAGATCGCGTGTCTCACGGCGATCCGCTTCCGGCTCGGCCTGACCTCACGCAGAGAACGTGGCCAGGCCGGGAAGCCGGTCTTCTCCCATGATCCTCAAGAGGTGTTCGACCTGCTGATCGGCGCGAACCTATATCAGCGGGAACCGGCCCTCGAGTGGGCCGTGTTCCTGCGTCAGGAGTCCACAGCCGCGCTCACCGAGCCGCTGCGCTCCGTGGTCCAGGCAATGTTCGACCGATACGACCGGCACCTCGTCGACATCCATTCGGTCTTCTTCGTCGTCATGGGTCGCTGGGCCATTCCCCGTGCACTGCGCCTCGAACAGCCCGACAGCACTCGGCCTCGCCCCCGGGGGCCGTCGAGCCGCCCGCCACGATTCAGACCCGCGAACTGGCTGGCGGGCAGGAAGCGCGGCGGAAAGACGGAAGCGGCGCATAGGGCCGACACACCGCCTCGCGCGCGGCCGGAGGGTAATACCGACGACTTTCTGCTGCTCGGCAAGCTGCTGCTCGGCTTTGCCGTCGTCGTGATGCTTCTGGTGGTCGTAGTGATGTGGCGCGACGCGGCCTGACGGCCTGGCGGGTCCGCTCACAACAGGCCGATGCCGAAGCTTTCCTCCTCCGGGATATGTGTCAGCAGCCGGATACGCGCGCCGGTCTTCTCACGCCGCGCTGCCATCTGCTGAAGCCGCTCGGCGATCTGATGGGCAGTCCGGCCGAAGGCCACGGCCTGCCTCAGCGCGGTCCGGCGCCAGCTTCCGTCCGGATCCGAGTGGAGGGGGCCGGACGTCAGCACGGCGGGGACATATCCGAGCAGGTGCAACTGGAAGGCGAAAAGATCGCGCAACTCAGCCGCGTCACCGTCCGCGGCCTCCTGCGGCAGAGCATCCAGTACCACCAGCGGTGGCGCTTGACGCCGCCGGTCGCAGAGCTTGCGTACGGCGGCGTCCACGTCCTCCGGACGGATGGACCGGGCACTGCCCGGCAGGCGTAAGGCAGCGCCCTGGTCGTAAGGTCGCATGTCGCCGTGGAGCAGAATCACGTCGACGGGTTGCTCGTCGGCCACGCCGAGGGGTTCCGAGGACAGCAGGAAATCCTCGGTCACCCGCCACACGACCGGCCCACGCCTCGGATTCTCCTGCGTCGCCGCGGGAGGCTCGAGCATGGGACGGGCCGCGCCGGGGGCATTGCCGTGGACGTCCACCTCGACCTGGGTCACGGGCCTTTCCTCGGCGGCAGCGAGCACGGCCTGCCTCAGGTCGTCGGGGACCTCGCCGCGGACCTCGCGCCGATACGCCGCCCATGCCTTGTACCATCGCTCGTCCGCCTTTCCTGTGGGCAAGGCGTCGTCGTACCGGCCGAGCCGTCGCAACGCGAACTGCAGGTTGCGGCGGCGGGCCTCCTCGATCATCGGCGTGTGCAGCAGGTCCGCGAGGGTGTCGGCGGGGATTCCGACGTCGGCGCCGTGGCGGGCGGCGTGCAGGTGCCAGGCGGTGGGCACGTCGGTCTCGGTGGTCAGTCTCAGGATCGCGGCGGCTTCGGCGGCGGTCTTGCGGCGCTGCCTGCGCGACTTGTGGTGAGCGCGGGCCATCATGTCGGCGGCGCGCAACGTGAGGTGTTGGGTGGTGTCGATGTCCTGTGCCTCGGGCAGTGGGGCGGGGAGCAGGTCCTCGGGCACCACGGGGTGCAGGCGCAGCCAGGTGGAGTGCAGTTGACGGTTGTCCGGGCCCAGCAGGTCGGCTGCCTTGCGCAGATCGGTGGCTGCTCGGCCGCTCCGGCCGAGCAGCAGCATGTGAAGTTCCGCCGACCACAGGGCCCTCAGCCCGGCGGGCCGGTCGGCCTCCTTGACGCCGGAGCTGTGTCGCCCCAGAAAACGCTCCATCGCATCAATCCGGGCCGGATCGGTGAGCAGCCCCTTCTCGGCGATCGTCGCGTACAGTCTCGCCTGCTCGGCAAGGAGCATGAGTCGCCGGTTCATGGTCGGGATGGACTCACCCGCCGTGGTCAACGTCGCGAGATGGTTCTTCACCTCGCCGACCGGTCCGCATACCAGAGCGTGGAGGCCGTAGCAGAGCCATTCCGCCGGGGTGGGCGGGGCGCCCTGACGTCCTGCCGCAGCGCGGCGCTCACGCAACTGGGCAGCCCAGCGGCGCACCAGGTCTTCGGCCTCCTCAAAGCGTCCCCAGCGGTGCAGCAGCGCGCATTCGGCGCCGTTCATGGCCGTACCGGCCGGACCTCGGGGACCGTCTCGGAGCGGCTTGGAGCGGGAGATCCACTGGTCCGCCCGTCCCAGATCGCCGGCGACGGACAGAGCGGTGGTGGCCCGAAGGACCATCACCGACAGCCGCCGCTCGTCGTCGGAGGCGCGTCCCATCGCCATGCCCGCATAGGTCTCGGCCTGGCCCAGCTCCAGCACCTGCGCACACGCGCGGGCCAGCACCATCAGCGTCTCGAAGGCCAGACCGGGTTCCACCTGCCCGGCCACGGCGGGCAGAGTGACCTCGCGCAGCAGCCGCCCGGCGTCCTCGGCATCGCCCAGGAGCATCAGCGATCTGGCCAGCATCAGATCCGCCCGCAGGTCGTCCGGAGTCAGCCCGGAACGCGGGAACCGCTCCGCCGCCAGGGGCAGCCCGGAGCGCAGTTCGGCATCGGCGGCCAGCAGTTGCAGCCAGTTCTCGATGGGAGCGTTGAGTCGCTCCAGCCGTCCGTGCCAAGTCCGCACTAGGTCGGGGCGGTCCGCCAGGTCCCAGTCCTGCATGGCGTAGCGCGCCACGAGTGGCGCTTGGGAGGCCTCGCGCGCGACTGCCGCCTCGAACATCATGGCGAGGTCGCGGTCGGCTCCGGCATGAGTGAGGTGGGGCCGTTCATGGGTACGACCGATCCTGATCTGGCAACTGGCCAGCAGTAGCTGAGCGTCGGCGGTCCACAGGTCCGCAAGCCCTCGGGACGTGCCGGCCTCCGATGTTCGTCGCTCTTCCAGCACGCGCCGCAGTCGATCGTAGGCATCGTGCACCGGGGTCAGGCCGTCACGCAGCCCTCGGCGCATACTCAGCGCGGCGGTGATGACCTCGACCCGCAAGCGGTCCTGCCGCACGGCGGAGTGGCCCGGACAGCTCATCCGGGACCGGCGTTCCGCCAGCCGGAGATAGCGCTCGATGTCGAACCAGCCCGCCCTGCCGCCGTACAGCACGGCGTGTAGTTCGCCGTACGCGCGTTCAAGAGCGATGTCGTACCAGAGTTGGAATGACATCACCTGGGGATCGGGCCACCCAAGTCCGTCGGCGTCGCTGTCGGGGTGCTCGAGGTCGGCGCTGAGCAGCCGGTCGGCCAGGTCGATCACGGTCGCGAAGTCGCCCCGCCGCCAAGCCGAAGCCACCTGTTCGTGCCAGGTCTGAGCCACCTCTTCGAGGAACGCGTCGTGGTCGTCAGGTCGGTCCACGGCGGAATGCAGTTGGTGGTAGACCTGCTCGGCGACCCAGCCGGCCTGCTCCTGAGCGCTCCCGGCCAACCGGGCGAGGTCCTCACAGCGGACGGCGGCGTCTCGATGGAGTTGCCGCCACACACGCTCCTCGGTAGATCGCATGGTCCGCAGCAGTTCCCGCCGCACGTTGACGTGCACGTTCAAACGGGTGTCCTGGGCGCTGATCCAGGCCGAACGCCTGGCGTAATGGACCAGTCGGCGCCACAGTCCCTCGGGGTCCGCCGGTTCGTCCTGCTCCGTGTCCGTGGCGTCGCCACCGTGCGCGGGAAGCAGGGGGAACAGGACCTTCAGAAAATACTCGTACGTCGGATGACGGGCCACCGCGCAGTACTTGAGGGCGGTGCGGGTGTAGTCGTCCTTGATGTAGTCCAGTTCGCGGTCGACGACGAACAGATAGAGCGAGTCACTCGCAGTGGGCAACTTGTCCGGTGAGTCGGCGAGCAGGGCGAGGATGAGCGGATTGAAGGCCGGGGATCCCTCGACGTCTTGCTCGCACACGGCGACTATCCGTGCCGCCTGCTCCGGCGCGACGCCACGCAGCCTCAAGTACCTCCGCGCCTCCTGGCCGGTGAAGGGCTTGAGTTCGAGGGCTCGCCACGGTACGTCGCGAAAGGCATCTCGGAAGTCGTCTCGGCTGGTGACGTCGGAGCGTCCCGACAGCACCAGCCGCAACCAGGGGACTTGCCATACCAGCCGCCCCAGCATGCCGAAGAGACGACTGAGTTCGCCCTCCTCTGCTTGCAAGAGTTCGTCGGTGGTGTCCAGGCAGAGCAGGACGGGGTGACGACCCGCGATCTCATTGAGGGCGTCGGCGAAGACTGCGACCACATCCTGCGGCAGCGGTGTGGCGTTCCAGTGCTGCATGGGGGCGTAACCGGGCGGGGCGAACTCGCGGTCGAGTTCACGGCGCCGGTGTCCGTGAGCCCTGAAGAAGTCCTCCATGCCCGACGTCCGGTGCTCGCGGTCGAGTACCTGTGCCTGTTCCAACAGCCGCTCAGCCGCATTGACCAGCAGCAGCTCCGGAACATCGCGAACGCGCTCCGAGACCATGCTCTGCGCGTCCAGCACGGCGGAGAGCAACGGCGGATGCTGCTGGACGCCGAAACGCGCTACCAGCCAGGCGAGTTGGGTGCTCTTCCCCATCCCCCCGCCGGCGTGCAGATGGATCACCCGGGGCGGTCCGGGCGGAATGCCCTCCGACAGCACGCCGGGCGGCGACGGCACGGTGCCGTGGATCGCCGACTCCAGGATGCCCTCGATGTCACAGCGGGAGACATAGTGCCGGGTTCGTTCGAAGTACTCGTGCAGCCCGGCACTCAACTCCAGTCGGCGCTCCGCGCGCTCACGGCGCCGCAGCAGTTCGGCATCGAGGGCATCGGCGGCGAACCGACGCAGATCATCCGGGGCGACGGCTTCGGCGAGCTTGCGGCAGACGGTGAAGTCGGCGACGTTCTCGAACTGCGGGTACCACCTGTCGAACTCGTCGACCGCTTCCCGGTGCCGGCCCGCGAGCACCAGCAGCCGCAACCGCTCGACCACGGCCGTGTCCCCGTCCACGCGGGTCAGCTGAGCAGCCAGCCTGGCGGCCGTCTCTGTCATCGCGGAGGGCAGACCTGCGGCCGTGAAGGACTTCTCCTGGCCGTCCAGCCACCATGCGGCCCAGGCTCCTTTGCGGACCATGCCGTTGAGCTGGAACCATCCGGCTTCGGCGGGGTGTGCCGCAAGGACCCGCCGCAACTCCTCGAACGAGTAGTCCAGGCCGTCGGCAGCGACCGCGAAGGCAGTCTTACTGATGGCTGTCATCAGACTGCAACGCTTGAGCACCTCGTAACGCACCGGTTTGTTCTCGCGAGAGCCGCTCAAGTCTTTGAACGCCGTTCCGTACTCGTCGGCCCCGGCCGCAGCTCCTCGTCCAGCCTGTCCCATTCGCTCGTCGCCCCCCCTTCTCCCACGTCTCAGCCGATCCTGGTGAGTGCGGTGTCGCAGACCTCTTGCAAGAACTTCGGGCCGAAGTCCCCACCTTCCGCAATGGTGCCGAGTTTCTCCCTGACCAGCTCGCGCCACTCGGGCATGGCATGCCAGTCGTAGCCCATTCGTGTGCCCAATTCCCGCAACAGCGACCCGCCGTGGTGGGCGGGCCAGCGCTGAAGGTTGATGTACTGCCGCTCCGCGAAGAACTCCGCGAGCCGGTCGGCAGTCTGAGGCTGATGCGGCCTTTTGGCGGTCACCACGACCGTGATGCTGCTATGGCTGTGCAGAACCGGCCTGAACAAGTGCCTGACCAGGTATTCGACCGACGACCGCACTTTGTCGTTCTCGAGGAAATGGTCGAGAGCCAGTACGAGGTGGGTGCCGGCCGGTGCGGCGTTGACGAGCAGATCGATCGCGGCCTTGATGACATCGTTCCGGACGGAGCTCATCCGGGTGTGGTAGCCACCGTCACCCGTCACCAGATCCTGTACGGCGTCCAGCCGGTTGTCCAAGCCCCAGCCACCCTGGCGTTCGCTGTGTGCGCGCACACTGTCGGCCAGCAGGGCCACCGTCTCCCGGACGACATCGTCGAGCTGCGGTACCTGTCCTACAGACCTTGGCGGTCTGGTGCTGCTCGGCCGGCTGAAGTCCAGGTAGAGCGCCCGGCAACGGGGGCGTTGTTCCCAGAGCCGGATCAGGGACAGCAGGAACCAGGTGGCACCGATCTTGTCGTCTTCCTCGCCGCCGGACAGCACGATCAGCTGGCGGGCAGCGGTCCCCGACTCCAGTTTCTCCAGCGCGGTGAGACGCTGGCCCACCCGGTCGGTGGCCCCGCGCAGGCTGCCGTACAGCTCCGGGACCGCCGACGGCGGCTCGGGGGCGCTCGGCAGCAGATGTTCGGGCCTGCAGTTGATGGTGACAGCCGCGGACACCGACGGATCGGCTTCGGTAACGATCCGCGCCGCCACATCGACGGCGACGCCCGTGGCCAGCATGCCGTACAGATCTTTGAGCGACCTGCACAGCGCATGCCCCGGCTCTGGTTCCGGACCCGGTGTCAGGGACACCACGGCGAGCGCGGGGGTCAGGGCATCGGGCTGGATGTACGGCTCCAGCAGTCGGTGCGCCTCGGCCGGAGGCTCGTGGTTGCTGGAGATCACCAGCCGTACGTCGCAGAGGTCGAGCCCGCCCAGGGAGTGCGCGCCGTCCTCGTACAGCGTGCGGGCAGTGTTTCCGGCCAGGTGCAGAAGGTGGGGTTTGCTCGTCTTGATGGCCTCGGCAAGGGCCTTGTGGCTCACTGACCCTGGGAGCACGTCGACCTCCCACCACTCGGCGTGCTGGTGAACCGCGTCATGCACGGCGACGTCCTCGTGCCACAGCGGGTCGTCCGCCGCCCCGTGCTCCACGAGGGAATCCACCCCCACGACCAATACCCGTACCGGGAGATCACCGAACGACAATTCCCTGCTCTGATGAAAACTGCCGGGACCGGCCGCGGTCCGCACCACCCTGAGCTCGGCGTCTCCCGCGGCGACCGTCGTCCCATGGACAAGGTCCTCCCAGTTCAGAGCGCGCAGCTCGGGCTCTCTCAGTTGCAGGGCCAGCAGATCGGGGGCACCCCCGTCATCCTGGCGCTCCGCCATCAGCTCCAGCAATCGGCCCCACAGCGCCTGCGGTCCGTCCGGTTTCCTCAGTTCCAGCGGTATGCGTTCCCTCTCGACCCCGCTGTCCCGCAAGAACGTCGTCTCGACGATGTAAGACGCCGGAGTGGCCTCTCCAGCCGATCCGACCCTCAGGTGGACGACGTGCGTCATTCACCCACCCCCCATACTCCCCGCACTTTATCGATGGAGCCTATGAATCCGCTGAAAGTTCCCGAAAAGCCCGCTCCACCTCGGCGTCGTTCGCGATTTTCCCCAGCACGCTCCTCGGGTCCAGCGCGCCGGGTACCGGCTTGTTCCCCTCCCCGATAAGGTCTTCGCCCACGCGTTCGCACAGCTCCTCGACCGTGCCCGGGAGCGTTCCGCCCGCACGATGCGCGGCCTGCGGCCGCAGAGCGTGTGCTCCGGTCAGCCGGCCGATCAACCCTGCGTACATGTGGTGCGCCGGAGTCGTACGCCGCAAGGGCTCGTGCTGACAGGCGAGTTGGTCGTCACCTATTCGTCGGTGACAGACACCGATGTCCATGGGCGTGCCCTGCGCGTACAGCAGTCTGAGCGCTTTGAGTTCGTAGTCCCGGGCCGCCTTCATGCCCCTGTGCCACGCATCCTCGCCCTCCGTCCGACGCATCCGTTCCGCCTGCCGGCGTCTGATCTGGGCACGGGCCGCATCGGTCATGGCCCGGACGACGATGTCACCGGAACGCTCGACTTCCTGCAGGCAGCCCATCAGTTTCTGATCGAACGCCTCCAACTCGTCCCCGTCGATGTCCAGTCGTCTGTCCAGCTCCAGCAGGCAGCCTTCCACGGTGTGCAGATGCCGCTCGACCTCGTCATGACCCTCCAGCAGCAGTTGCTGACCGAGCCGCTCATGGTCGGCACATGCGAGCTCCATGTGGCCGACTCGGGTCGGATCCCCTTCCGACGTGTTCTTGGCCCGCAGGACGTGGATGTCCCGTCGTATGGTGAACAGCTTGCGGCGCAAGATCTCCCCATCGGCCCAGCGGGTTCGGACGGCGTCGCGGAATCGGACGTCGGCCAGTTCCTCGAAGGCGTACTCGACGCGGTCCAACGCCTCGCTCAGCTTCCCCTCGTCGACCAGCACCCGAAGCAGTTCGACCTCGACGGCGCTGGCCACGAGGCCTGCACCGCTGCCCGAAGCGACAAAGCGGAGGTAGTCCTGTGCCACCTCCCGGGCCTCGGTCAGTCTGCCGGTGTCCCGCAGCCCGCTGAGGATCCCCACACTCATGGCCATGGCCAGCGGCGAGTTGTCCACGACGGTGTCGCCGGGCCCCTCCCCGAGGAGCGCGGACAGGCCGGGGCGCTCGCCCTTCCTCAGGGCCTCGAACACGTCGCTCAAACGCTGGGCCATCGTGAACTGGTCGGACTCCCTGTCCTTTATGGCGGCGGTGACCCGCTCCAGTTTGCGCACCGTGTCGTCCAGCCCCGAGCGGCCCCGGCGTGAGCGGCTCATACTGACGGCGACGAAGTGCAGCCACGTCTCCCAGTCGCCGGCCCGCTCCAGATAGGGCATCGCGTCGGGTATCAGCTGCTGGACCGCGGCCGTTCTGCCGTGGGTCCGGTGCCGCAGGGCCACCTTTACCCGGCCCTCTGTGTGCCGCCGAGCGATCCGCTCGACCTCTGCCCGCAGCTCACCGTCGGGGTCCAGCCAGGACGCGTGATCGCGCTGAACTGCTGTGACGACCGCGAGCTGCATCCTGATCTTCAGGTGCTTCCCGTCCACCGGCGTCAGGCAGTCGATCAGGCAGGAGTCCTCCAAGGACTGCAGCAGAAACCGGAGTTCGTCTCGCTCTCCGTCCGCGGACTGCCCCTCTGCGCCTCCCTGTTCCCCGACGGGACGGGTGAAGCAGTGAGCACGGCTGCGCAGTCCGGCCCACACCTCCCCCAGCAGGCCCGGCGAACAGTCGTCGCCGTCCGGGTGGAGTTCACGGTGCCGATGGCTGAGCCAGGAGAGAGCGAGCAGCAGCAGATGGCGAGGATCGTCGCGGGGGATGCAGCGGAGCGTGTCCAGGGTCCACCGCTGAATCCGCTGCCACACCTCAGGAATCCGTTCGTCGAACTCCTGCTCCAGTTGGTCGGCGTCCGCGGTCGCGAGGCGACGGAGCCGCTCGTACCCACCGCCCCCGGCCGCCACCTCGTCCGCGAAGCGCAGCAGTCCCGGGTGCCCTTCGGCCCGTACGATCACCCTGCGTACGAGGTCCCGTTCGTCCTCGCCGGACATGTTCCCGGCAGCAGCGTCCGTGATGACACGGCCGAGGTCAGGAAGGCTCTGGGCGTACAGATACGCCTCGGCCGGCGCCAGCAGAGGCACCCGGACGTCGGGCATCTGCCGCTGGTCCAGACGAAGCGCGCGTGGGCTGGTGATCAACAGCCGGAAGCCCGGAGCCTTGGGCACAGCCATCGCGTTGATCAGCCGCTCCCAGCGAGGGTGAATCCAGGGGCCGCGGGCACCGGCCTCGTGACCGTTCGCGGACGACGCCCGCAGATCCCGGGGCTGACGCTTAATCAGTTTCTCGACGTCGGAGAGGAAAACCAGGGCGTATTCGCGGTTGTTCTTCGTCAGTCTCTGTTCGATGTCCGTGCACAACCGCTCGAATTTGATGTCGTCGGCGAGGAAGCCCGCAAGGTCGGCAGGGTCGGGCACGGCTTCCGAACGGCTGTCGAACGCCGCTCGCAGTGCCGGCAGTTTCAGCAGTTCGCCGACGAAGCCGCAGAGCGCGTCCGAGGGGTCGTCATCCATCTGTCCGCCCTTGAGCGGATATCGCACGACCTCCCGGTAGCGGTGGGCGTACTGGCTGAGCAGCTCGTCGGCGCAGGTCGTCTTGCCCACTCCCGCCATGCCGTGCAGGACGGCGCCGTTGGCCGTGCTGCCGCCGATCCGGGCGAGGATCTCGCTGGCCTTCCACATCGGGTCGTGGTGGCCGATGAAGCTGGGCGGCGGATCCTCGAGCGTCGGCGGATCAGGCGTGCGCAGTCGGGGCGGCGCCACGACCAGACCGCAGGCTTCGGCACCGTAGATGACGGGCGCCACACGGTCGAGGGTTTTCAGCGAATCGCACTCGGCGAGGACCGTGCCCACCGCTCTGGGCAGGGTCAGATTCCGCTCGAGCAGATAGGCGTAGACCTTGGTGACGAAGTCGACCGCGGCCTGGTCGCCGATTCGGTGCCGGAAGGCCAATACCGCGCAGCCCAGCCTCCTGGCCAGATCAACGGCCAGATCCGCGTCTCCTTGGGGACTCGCCGCCAAGGATGGTTCGGCCGCAAGGTGGGAGGGGATGCGGAACAGGTCCAACTGATCCGCGATCGACGGACTGCTGACCGGTCTCGTGGTGATCACCGCGAGTCGCAGACGTTCGTCGTTGTCACTGGTCTGCAGCATGTCGACCAGTTCGGACGCGCTCAACGGCTGCTTGGTTCCGGACTCCCCACTTCGGGACACCGCGGACCAGCTGCCCGGGACCCCTCGATCGGCCAGATGCAGAATCATCTGCCAGCGGCCCTCGTGCTGGCGCCCGCCACGCTTGGCGCTCTCCACTAAGTCTTTGAGCTGATCGTGGGTCACATGGTACGAAAGCGTCCGGCTCGTGACGTCCATCCCGTCGCCGTCAGCAGCTATGTCACGCACGGTACTGAACACCTGCGACTGTTCGGCGTGCAGGTCCAGCGGCTCGCCGGTCTTCGTCCGATTGAACACTCCGACGAGATGGAGTGGTCGGTCCTTGGCCGCCCGGCGGACCAGGGAGGGCCCGGACGAGACATCGTGTACGAAGGTGAGTCTGCGTTTGACCAGAGATCCGCTGTCGTCCGCCGCCAGCAGGAGTGGGTACCCGAGCATCTCACGCTCCGGTCCCCGCGGATTCAGCCGGATCAGCACCGTCGACGGCCGTCCCAGAGGCAGCCTGTCCCAGATCCCCTGCGTGAGCACCGAACTGCGCAGCCAATGGCTCAGTCTTCGCAGCGTGTTGGCTTTCCCGGCTTCGTCGAGCCACGTGTTTCGAATGAACCCGGACGGATCGGTCAGGAAGCCGTAGTACTCCTGACGGCCCAGCGAGTCACCCGTCAGGTCGACCGAGCACTCATGGGCTTCGCCCGAAGCGTCACCGCCGCTGATTCGCCACCGCCATCGCGGTGCGCCCTCTCCCTTGCTGAAGTCCAGGACTTCCAGTAAAGCGTCGTATTCCCCCGTCACGTTCTCAGTCCCCCTAAGAACCCCGCGCATATGCCAGTGCAGAGCAGAAGAGTAGACCCATGCGGGCCTCATGTGTTCCATAGCTGCGGAGAAATGCGTTCGCTCTCGGTGATTGATCCTTCGCCGACGATCTCAAGGCAGAATCAATCGAATACGAATGCGAATTCAGCCTCAGTGCCGGTCGATCCACTCCTGCAGACTCTCCACTGTCCCGGCACAGCTCTCCGCGTCCATCAACCGACCGGGCAATCCGCCTGCCCGGCGCACCACCTTGCTGACCAACACCGAGGTACGGGGGTCCCGCGCGAGACGCCCGAGGCGGCTCAGCCTCCGCGCCATCTGCGTCAGCTCCGCTCCGCTCAGCGGGTTCAGTGGCACGCGAGGCAGCGCGGGGGCAAGGTGCGCCAACGCGTCCCCGGAGGTCAAAAGAATTCTGCCGGGGCCGGTTGCCCGGGTGAAATGCTCGATCAGGGAGGCGAACCGGGAGTCCCCCGCAATGGCTCGGTCGGCCGCGTCGATCACAAGGAGCAGTCGGAGTGACCTCGCCGCGTCCAGATACTCCGGCCAGGGCATTTTCGTGCCGAGCCGCTCGAGTCCTGGTGCTTGGATGATCAGATTTCGCAGGAGATCTTCGAACGAATCCTCTGGGGAGGACGGTATCGCCTCCTCACCCGCCGGGCTCGGGTGCCACAGGAGCACGTCGAATGCCTCACGATGGTCGTGCGCGAGGAGTGACGCACATGCCGTCACCCCCATGCCCCGCTCGCCGTCCCCGTGTACCACCACGCCACGCAGCCCGCTCTCCGGCGCGAGCGCGCGGCTCGCCTCGGTCATCTCCCGCTGGCGTCCGACAAAGGAACTCGGGCTGTCTGGAAGGTCCCCGACACCGGTTCTCACGTGACCGCGCACGGGGCCGCGCGTCATCGGGCGGTCCGGCAGCCGCTGTCCCCGGGCGGCGGCCCCGAAGAGCACGGGTGTCGCCGCCGCCAGCAGCGGGGTGTGGACCTCGTCGAGTTCGCTGTTGCCACCGCTGTCGACCAGCGCCTTGTGCACGGCCAGAGGGAGCGTGTGGCCGTCGCGGAAGAGGCGGCTGTAGAGGCGTACGGCGAAGGCGCGAGCGAAGTCATTGCTGACAGGGAAGCGCATGGCTACGACGGCACACCCGAGCTCCGTGGCCACGGCGGCTGCCAAGGAGGTGAGGGACGGGGCCGGAGCGGGACGTGCACCACCCTCGTCAGCGGCGACCTCACTCCCCGACCAGCAGGCGGAGAGAAACACCAGCCGAATACGGCCGCACCCCGGTCGCAGCAGGCCGACGACGTCGGACGTGCGGACCTCGTCCACGGTGCCGTCGGCCCGCTCCAGACACAGGCCGCCCCGCTGCCCGTGGGCCACCACATGCAGAACGTCCCAACCGTCGGGCTCCGCCACCATCCGCTCCAGGGTCCCGCGGCTCACCCCGAACTGCCGGGTGCGCAGCTCCAGCGGGACCGCTTCGCCGGACCCGCTCGCGGCCATGTCGAGCAGCTCGGCGCTCAGGAAGGACCGGTGCGCCCCGAGGTCCACGGGAGACGCCGTCCACGGCAGGCTGAACAGCGCCAGCATGCGCAAGTGTTCCGGCAGCGGCGAGCCCTGTGCACAAGTCATCGGTGCCCTCGGCCGCAGTCCACGGATGAAGATCACTCCGTCCCGCACCAGCGGACGGTGGTCGCAGAGCGCCAGCTCCCAAGGAAGGGCTTCGAAGTCGCTCAACCGCGGCGGTAGTCGAAGCTCGACCGCAACCGGCCCGAGGGCCCGGAGACAAGCCGCCGTCCGTCCCAGTCCCGTCCCCCCGATCCACTCTCCGCAGACCCGCACCTCCTCCTCCAGTGCCCACACCCCGGCTCGCGCCTTGCGCAACTGTGCGATTCGGTCAGGCAGCGCGTACACCGTCTTCAGCTCGTCCACCGATTCGAGACGCACCTCGTTGAACTCGGTACCCAGTGAACCCGGCTGTCGCAGCGACCAGATCCACCAGTCCGGCAGGCCGCTCATCTGATCGATGTGGTAGTCACTGATCTCGAGCACGGCTGATCGATTCATGCTTGATCACGCCCCCTTCTGGACGACGGATGACCGTTTGAACTCGCTTCGAAATAAGGTCTATTGACGGACCGTCAAGCGTTCTACGCTACGCCATCCACTCTTTGGGCCGAACCACTGCGGGGGGACCGCCATGACCGACGGCCGTTACCGAAAGTACATCGAGCATGTCCGCGCAGACCTGGGCATGGAGCCGTCCTGGCCGCCGGATGCCGACCACGAGCTCGGAGCGGTGGGCCGGTTCCGTAAGGGCAACTTCGAGCGGAGGGGCACTCTCAAGACGCTGTTCGGACTGCACGTCAAGCATCGGCGCGTCAAGGAGACGACCACGGTCTACTCCAGTGATTCCAAGGGCACCGTGCAGGTACACCACAACAGCGCCATCGGCGCAGGAGCCGCGCTGGTCAACGCTGATGGGTCGGTCGTGCTGGAGTTCGGCAAGGCTGACTCCGTGTTCTTTCGCGCGACGGGCTGCAGAACTCACGAGATCGACCGCATTGACCTGGTCGAGAAGCTCATGATGGAACGGCACCGCCATGGCGACTGGCCCCGCGACCAGGTCGTGATCACCGAGGTCACCCATGCCACGAGCACCACGGCGATCATGTGCAGCAAGCGCAACGACCGCATCGCCCTGCGCGCCACGGCCGAGGCTCCCGTCGCCGGTCTCGACCTGCTCACAGCCTCCGGCGGACTGCAATGGGCGGGCGGTTCCGTGGCCAGTCTGCAAGTCCTGTCAGCAGGTGCGCTCACGCCGCTCTTCCGGGCGAAGGGCATGGTCCGGCACCTGTTCCGGGACGACGAACCCGGCTTTCTGGACGAGGTGGAGGAGGGCCCGGACGACGGTGCGGAGTGGTACGTGGACGACGTGAGCAGCTTGGAGTTCGACGACCTCCCGTGACCGGGGCCGCCGTGGCGGCCGCCGGAGCGCGCCGAGGTCGTCACGGGTGGCGCGGCGCCCGAGCGTCCCGGCTACTTCCCTCGGGCCACGGTGATCGCCAGGGCGGCAGGAGGACGAGAGCGTGGTCCGGGTCGACACCAGGTGCGATTCCGGCTCACAGCTTGGCGCCGAAGTTCTGTGTCCACCAGGGGCCGCCGGAGCCGTTGTGGACGCCGATGCCTATGTCCTTGAACGCGCAGTTGAGGATGTTGGCCCGGTGGCCGGGGCTGTTCATCCAGGACTCCATCACGGCCTCCGGCGTCTGCTGGCCCTTGGCGATGTTCTCCCCGTAGGTGGACCAGCGGTAGCCCGCCGCGGTGATGCGCTGCCCGGGGTCCTCGCCGTCCGGGTTGGTGTGGTCGAAGAAGCCGCGGGCGGCCATGTCCGCGGAGTGGCCCTGCGCTGCCTTGTTCAGCAGGGCGTCCTGCGCGAGGGCACCGCAGCCGGCCGCCGCCCGTTCCTTGTTGACCAGGGCGACGACCTGGCCGACGGTGTCGGTCGGGGCCGACTGGGCCTGCGGCGCGCCGGACGCGGTCCTGGCCTGCCGGGTGGCGGCGCTCGGAGTCGGCGTGGGCTTCTCGCCGGCCTCGGCGGTCTTGGAGGGGCGCGGCTTCTTCGACTTCGACGCGGACGGCGACGCGGACCTGCTGGCCGACGGGGTGGTCTCGGCGGCGCGTGTCTCGGCGAGTTCGGGCGCCGGCGCTCCGGCGGTCCGTGCGGCGGACGCCTCGCCGGGGCCGGTCCCGGTCCCGGAGTCCCTGTCGGCGTACCAGAGTCCGCCGCCCGCCACGCAGGCCGCCACGACGGCGCCGCCGACCGCGCGGCGGCGGTTGCGGCGACGCCGGCGGGCCTCGCCGCGGGCGGTCGTACGCCCGCGCGCGGCCCGCCGCCCGGCCCCGGTACCCGGGCCTCCAGGACCCGCGGACGCGTCCAGCCGGGACGTGGAGCCCACGAGGGCCAACCCGCCGGACGCCGACAGCACCCTGTCCAGCAGCGCGGGGGCCGCAGCGACCAGGGCAAGCCCGGCCAGCAGTCCCTCCGCTGGCAGCAGTCCGCTCCACAGGCCGGAGCAGCGTGCGCACCCTCGGGCATGCCGGGCTGTCCGCTTGCGCCACAGCGTCGAGGGCCGGCCGTCCCAGGTGGCCAGCAGACCCTGCAGTTCCTCGCACAGCGGCCGCGAGTCGAGCGCCCGCACGACCACCCGGGCCGCTTCCAGCTGCGCCTTCATCCGCTGCACGCGCACGGCCGTGTGCTGAGGCGACAGTTCGAGCGCCGCGGCGACCTCGGTCCGGGTCAGCTCACCGGCGCACTCCAGCCACCACAGCGACAGCAGTCCGCGGTCGTCGGGGTCCAGCCAGCGGGTGGCGCGCGCGGTCTCCTGGCGCTGCCCGGACAGCTGGAGCCGCACCATGGTCAGGTCCACGAAGTCGGCCCCGGGGTCGGCGAGGTCCTGGGCCTCCTCCACGGCGCCGGGGGCGGACTGCCGGTCGTGCCAGTGCGCCCGGACCTGGTTCATCACGATCGCCACGAGCCAGGAGCGGAAGGCTTCGGGGTCGCGCAGACCGCCCAGCGAGCCGAGGGCGCGGAGCATGCTCTCCTGGACCACGTCGTCCACGTCGACCGAGCCGTTCAGCGCCCGCCCCACGATGTTGTAGACGAGTGGGAGGTACGCGCTGACCAGGGCGTCCTGGGCCTCCGGGTCGCCGTCTCGGGCGGCGGTCACCAGTGCCGCCGCGTCCCTCGTGCCCTCTGTACTCATCAAAAGCTTCCCTGTCCTCGACGCCGAACGGTGCTGTCCGATACCTGGGAGATCGCTCGATGCGCCGCGGATAACAGTTACTCGGACACCAGTTCCACGAGAGACTTACGACACCGGCCCGGCGGCGCAAGGGGGAACGTCACATCCGCCGAGGGCGGGGAAGCGGTCAGTCCTCCTCGGGCAGGCCGAACTCGCCGTAGTCCGGTTCGCCCGCCACGTCGTACGTCTGGATCGACACGCCCTTCGACGTGACGCTGCCGTCGGTCCGGCGGAACGCGGTCGGCGTGCTGCCCTCCGGGAACAGGCGGCGGCCCGTGCCGAGGACGACCGGGAAGGTCAGCAGGTGGACGGTGTCCAGGACGCCGAGGCCGAGCAGGGACCGGACGAGGGCGCCGCTGCCGTGGATCTGGAGCTCGCCGTCGGTGCGGTCCTTGAGGGCGGTGACCTCCTTGGCGAGGTCACCGGTGAGCACGGTGGTGCCGGACCAGGACGGGTCGGTGAGGGTGGCCGAGGGGACGTACTTCGGCAGGGAGTTGAGCGGCGCGGCGACCGGGTTGTGGGGGTCGGTCACCTTGGGCCAGTACCCGCTGAAGATGTCGTACGTGAGGCGGCCGAGGAGGAACGCGCCGGCGCGGTCGAAGACGCCGTTGATGAAGGTGCCGAAGTCGTCGTCGGCGTACGGGAAGACCCAGCCGCCGTGCGCGAAGCCGTCCCGCGGGTCCTCCTGGGGGCCGCCGGGGGCCTGGTAGACGCCGTCGAGGGTGACGAAGACGGTGGAGACGAGCTTGCCCATGACGGGTGCCTTCCTTCGGGCCCTGGTGCGGGCGGGGGGTTTGTGTGCCATGAGTTCAGACCCCACCGGCACCCGCAACTCATCGCTCGGCGGCCCGGCCCCGGTGCTGACGTCGATGTCCGTCGGCCGCCAGCGCGCGGGGGCGCCGGCCGGTGGGATGGGGGCATGAACACAAACGGTGGAACGCTTGACGGCAAGGTGGCTCTCGTGACCGGCGGGAGCCGCGGTATCGGCGCGGCCACGGCGGTACGGCTGGCCCGGGCCGGCGCCGATGTGGCCGTGACCTATGTGAACGGCAAGGAGGCGGCCGAGGACGTCGTACGGGCCGTGGAGGCGCTGGGGCGGCGGGCGGTGGCCCTGCGCGCGGACTCGGCGGACGCCGGGGATGCGGCGGAGGCCGTGGCGCGCACGGTGTCGTCGCTGGGCGGCCTGGACGTGCTGGTGAACAACGTGGGGGTGGGGGTGCTGGGGCCGCTCGAGTCGCTGTCCCTCGCCGATGTGGACCGGGTGCTGGCGGTGAACGTGCGCGGGGTGTTCCTGGCGTCGCAGGCGGCTGTCTCACGGATGCCCGAGGGAGCCGGGCGGATCATCACGATCGGGACGTGCATGACGCAGCGGGTTCCGGGGCCGGGTGGCACGTTGTACGCGATGAGCAAGTCGGCGCTGGTGGGGCTGACAAAGGCGCTGGCGCGGGAGCTGGGGGCCCGGGGGATCACCGCGAACATCGTCCATCCCGGGCCGATCGACACGGACATGAACCCGGCGGACGGTCCCTACGCGGCGGGGCAGGCGGAGATGACGGCGCTCGGGCGGTTCGGGCGGGCGGAGGAGGTGGCGGAGACCGTGGTGCATCTGGCCGGGGCGTCGTACGTCACGGGGGCCGAGTTCGCGGTGGACGGCGGCCACGCGGCGTAGCCCTCCCCCGTCGGCCCTGAACGGGTCTCGTCCTCGAACGCCGGACGGGCTGGAAGAAGCGGCCCGTCCGGCGTGAGGCGTTCGGGTCAGCCGCCCAGTTCCTGGTGCCTCGCCGTCAGGGAGGCCGTGCCCTCCTCGGTCAGGGAGCCGAACAGGCGCAGGCGGGAGATTCCGCCGTCCGGGTAGATGTCCACGCGCGCGTGGGTGCCCACCACCGGCGTCCGGAGCACGAAGCGGTGGTTCGTGTCGGGCTGGAGGCGGGTGCGGGGGAGGATCTCCACCCAGTCGCCGGACTCGCCGTCCTGCACCGACACCGACGCCCAGCCCGCGCTGTTCCCCTTCAGATACGCCGTGTCGATCTCGATCGCGCGGATTTGGGACTGCGCGACCAGGCGGTAGCTGATCCAGTCGTTGCCCTGGTCACGGCGGCGCCGCGTCT
The DNA here is from genome assembly GCF_056436565.1 of Streptomyces sp. NPDC043726. NCBI lineage: Bacteria > Bacillati > Actinomycetota > Actinomycetes > Kitasatosporales > Streptomycetaceae > Streptomyces > Streptomyces sp. NPDC043726. The sequence goes on along the minus strand of NZ_JBWKCI010000009.1, from coordinate 179,621 downwards.
CCCAGCCGTCGTCCATCTTGCGGGACCGGCCGGGCTGGATGGTGTTCGTCGCCGGGGAGTAGAAGAGGTTCGACGCGTCCTCCACCTGGCCGCCGTTCTCCAGCGCCACGACGTCGAACGTGCCCAGCACCGAGAGCCACTCGGGATCCGGGACCACCTCGCCGTACACCCGCAGGCGCGCGATGCCGCCGTCCGGATGCTGGTTCACGCGCAGGTGCGTGAAGCGCTGCTCCACCGACACCTCGAAGGCGTTCGCCGCGTGGCCGCCGACCGGCGTCCTCGGGACCAGCGTCGTCCACTTCACGTCGTCGCCGAGGAGTTCCCCGGGCGACGGGGAGCCCGGTACCGACGTCGCCTCGACCGACACGGCCTGCGGGTAGTTGCCGCGGAAGTGGGCCGTGTCCACCACGATCCCCCGGATCACACCGGGCGCGCCCAGCCGTACCAGCGCCCAGTCGTGGTCCTCGGCCGTCGGCCACGGGTGCTCCGCCGACGCGCCGCGCCGGCGCCGCGTCTCCCAGCCGTCCATGATCTTGCCCTTGTGCCCGAAGTGCTCCGGGTCGAACTCGGCCCGCTCGGGCACGAGCAGGTTCTCGCGCTGGGCGAAGAACTCGTCGTTGGCGGCGATGACACCGGCCCCGAGCTGCCGGTCGGCGAGGTTGGCGTACTGGGTGAAGGGGAGGTCGGCCGTGCGGTAGTCCGCGTACGGGTCACCGCCTCCGTAGGGGTTCGCGTCGCCGGTGAAACTCGGAATCGCCGTCACTGCTGGTGCCTTTCGGTCTCGGGGGACAAACATCGGGGTCACTTGGTACGGGTCAGCAACTCACCCCTCGGCTCCGTGAAGTCGCCGTCCGCCACGACGCGCTCGCCGCGCAGCCAGGTCGACTTCACCACTCCGTACAGGGTCTTGCCCGCGTACGCCGTGACCCGGTTGCGGTGCTGGAGGGCCGCCGGGTCCACGGTGAACGTCTGATCCGGGGCGAGGACCGCGAAGTCGGCGTCCCGGCCCGCCTCGATGGCACCCTTGCGGGTGTCGAGGCCGACCAGTTCCGCCGTGCGGGACGACATCCAGCGCACCACGTCCTCCAGGCCGTGGCCGCGCTTGCGGGCCTCCGTCCACACCGCGGCGAGGCTCAGCTGGAGGCCGGAGATACCGCCCCAGGCGGTGGAGAAGTCGTCGGTCTTCAGGTCGGCCGTCGACGGGGAGTGGTCCGTCACCACGCAGTCGATCGTGCCGTCCGCGAGCGCCTGCCAGAGCAGGTCCTGGTTGGCGGACTCCCGGATGGGCGGGCAGCACTTGAACTCGCTTGCCCCGTCCGGGACTTCCTCGGCGGTCAGGGTGAGGTAGTGCGGGCAGGTCTCCACCGTCACCCGTACCCCCTCCGCCTTCGCCCGCGCGATCAGCGGCAGGGCGTCGGAGGAGGACAGGTGCAGGACATGCACCCGCGCGTCCAGGCGCTTGGCCTGCGCGATCAGCTGGGCGATCGCCGTGTCCTCGGCGTCCCGGGGGCGCGAGGCCAGGAAGTCGGCGTACTTCGGGCCGCCCTGCTGTGGGGCCGCCTCCAGGTGGTGCGGGTCCTCCGCGTGCACGATCAGCAGGCCGCCGAAGGAGGCGATCTCGGCCAGGGACTGGGCGAGCTGGTCCTGGTCCAGGTGCGGGAACTCGTCCACGCCGGACGGGGAGAGGAAGGCCTTGAAGCCGAACACACCCGCCTCGTGCAGCGGGCGCAGGTCCTTGACGTTGTCGGGCAGCGCGCCGCCCCAGAAGCCGACGTCGATGTGCGCCTTGTCGGCGGCCACCCGCTGCTTCACCCGCAGGTTCTCGACCGTGGTCGTCGGCGGGAGGGAGTTGAGCGGCATGTCGACGAGCGTGGTGATACCGCCGGCCGCCGCCGCGCGCGTGGCGGTCCAGAAGCCCTCCCACTCGGTGCGGCCGGGGTCGTTGACGTGCACGTGGGTGTCGACCAGGCCGGGCAGCAGGACGTCGTCGCCGAGGTCCTCCACCCGGGCGCTCCCGACGGATGCGTCGTAGGGCAGCACGGCCGTGATCTTTCCGGCGGAGACGGCGACCGAGGCGGCCCGCGTCCCCTCCGGGGTGATGACGCGCGTCGAGCGCAGCACCAGTTCTACGTCGGACACCCGGGACCCCTCTCTCTGCCGTTGACGGCGCTTCCGGAAACGGGGCTGACTTCCACGTTACGGAATTCAACGTTCTGTTGAAGGAGTTTGAACTCCCGCTTCCACCCCGTCAAGGGCACACTGCTACCGGGCGCACTCCACGGACCCACTCTGGACGTTTCCACAAAGCGGAATTAGAATTCCAGCAAGCAGAACGTAGCTACGCACAAGCGGGGAGTCAACCGGCTCCCGGGTAGGCTTCTGCCCTTCCCGCCCGCCCCGAAAGGAACGCGCCGTGCCGACGTCCAGCGCCAGCACCACCGACGCCGCCAAGCCCAGCTCCGGCGGTGGCGTCCAGTCCCTCGAGCGCGCCTTCGACCTGCTGGAGCGGATGGCGGACGCGGGCGGCGAAGTGGGCCTGAGCGAGCTCTCCGCGAGCAGCGGACTGCCGCTTCCCACCATCCACCGACTGATGCGCACCCTCGTGGCCTGCGGTTACGTCCGCCAGCAGCCCAACCGGCGGTACGCCCTCGGCCCGCGGCTGATCCGCCTCGGCGAGTCCGCCTCCCGCCTGCTCGGCACCTGGGCGCGCCCCTACCTCGCCCGTCTGGTCGAGGAGACCGGCGAGACCGCCAACATGGCACTGCTCGACGGCGACGAGATCGTCTACGTGGCACAGGTGCCGTCCAAGCACTCGATGCGGATGTTCACCGAGGTCGGACGCCGCGTCCTGCCGCACTCCACCGGCGTCGGCAAGGCCCTGCTGGCGAACACCCCGGACCCCGAGGTGCGGGCCCTGCTCGCCCGTACCGGCATGCCGGCCGCGACGGAGAAGACGATCACCACCGCGGACGGCTTCCTCGCGGCGCTGGCGGACGTACGCCGGCTCGGCTACGCGGTGGACGACAACGAGCAGGAGATCGGGGTCCGCTGCCTCGCGGTGTCGGTGCCCGACTCCCCCACCGCCGCCGCCATCTCGATCTCCGGCCCGGCCGGCCGGGTCACCGAGGCCGCCACCGAACGAATCGTCCCGGTGCTCCAGCAGATGGCCCGGGAACTGTCCGAGGCGCTGGCCGCCCAGAGCCCTGGATGACCGGCCTGGCGAGCTGGCCCGGCCGGTACACCGACCGGCACGGCTCCGAGGAGCTCGTCCTCGAGTCCGACGGCCGCGAGCTGATCCGTACGACGATCAGGGGCGTCCGCTTCGAGGGCCCGACGATGGACTCGCTCGGCGCCCAGACCGGGAACCCGCCCGAGCCGATGTTCACCTTCCAGGACGGGGATCTGTGGTCCTGCCTGCTGGAGTGGGGACTGACCGTGCCCGTGGAGGCCGAGGGGGCGGGGGAACGGATCGCGACGCTGCACTGCGCGCTCAACCTCTGGTATCCGGAGGAGACGGAGAACCTGACCCTCGCCCTGCGCCTCGACAGGCGCGAGTACCGCGCCACGCACCCCGACTTCGAGGACGCGCTCAACGAGATCGGGGTCGCACTGCCGGCCGGCACCCGGCTCAAGGCCTGCGTCTCGTGCGCCTGGTCGGACTACCACCCCATCGGGCACAGCCTGATGACCGGCCTGGCCTGCTTCCGCGGCGCCAAGGACGTCTACCGGGCATGCGACGGCAAGTACGGCTCGCAAGGCATCATGACGATCTGGGAGCACCTCACGGAGTTCGTCCAGGAGACCTGGCTGTGCGAACAGTTCGAGCACCGCACCGCCAACCGGGGCTACCGGGGCCCGTTCCCCTACCGCGGCCGGCCCTAAGGCCGCTGCTCCCCGAACAGTTCCACCGCGTTCCGGACCTCGCCGAGCCCTCGCGACAGCGCGCTCACCGAACCGATCGCCCCGGCGATCAGCAGCAGCGACCGCTGTAACCGCGGGATCTCCGGGGCGCCGCTGATCGTCATCGCGGCCAGCGCCGCGAGTTCGTCCTCCGCGATGGCCCGGTCCGGGAACTCGGCCGGGAGCGCGGCGAGTTCGCGGCGCAGCCGGGACACCGCGGTCCGCAGTCCCGTCACCCTCGGATCCTCGTCGCTGCCGGTCATCGGCCTCTGCCCCAAGCTCCGCACCACAGCCCCTCCCCCCACGCACGCCGGGGTGCGCGTCCATGTCGTGCTGTCGCCGAGTGTCCCCGGGCCCTGGTCGGGCGCCGTGGGGACGCGGGTCAGTAAACGCCACCCGTGCGCCGTGCGCCACCATGCGGGCCGAAATTCATCCTCTGGTGACATCGTGGCGTCGGCAGGGCATCGGGTATGCAGGAGACATGACGCAGAACGAACAGCAGGTCGCCGGTCTGATCCTCGCCGCGGGCGGCGGGCGACGGCTCGGCGGACGGCCCAAAGCCCTGCTCGAACACCGTGGACAGCTGCTCGTCGAACGCGCGGTCGGCGTCCTGCGTACAGCCGGCTGCACCCGCGTCCATGTGGTCCTCGGGGCCCGCGCCGACGCCGTACGGGAGCGGGCGGAGCTCGGCGACTGCGTACTGGTGGACAACCCCGACTGGGAGCGGGGGATGGGGACCTCGCTGCGCGCGGGACTCGCGTCTTTGGCCGGAACAGGCGCATCCGCCGCGCTGGTCTCGCTCGTCGACCAGCCCGGGATCGGAGCGGAGGCGGTGGCCCGGGTGCTCGCCGCCCATGAGGGGGACTCCTCACTGGTGTCGGCCGCCTACGAGGGCGTGCGCGGGCATCCCGTGCTGTTCGGCGCCGCGCACTGGGCGGGGATCGCCGAGGCCGCCACCGGGGACCGGGGAGCGCGCGGCTACCTCGAGAAGCACGCGGACGCTGTCACGCTCGTCGAGTGCGCGGACGTGGCCCGGCCGTACGACATCGACACCGAGGCCGACCTGGTCCACCTTGAGTGAGCGGGGTGGCACTGAGCGACACCTTGCCTCGACTCAGAGAATCTCGACATCAACAAACCATTGAAGTTCCACGATGAGGAAACTACTATCCACTGTTCAGAAGCGTCCGACCGCACAGGGGCGCTGCCCGACCCATGTGTGCCTCTTGGCACCCGGTGCCACCGCTGAAGGAAGTGACAGCTCATGTCCGCACCAGCGCCGTCCCCGCTGGCCATCGTCGACGCCGAGCCCCTGCCCCGGCAGGAGGAGGTCCTCACCGACGCGGCCCTCGCCTTCGTGGCCGAGCTGCACCGCCGGTTCACGCCCCGGCGTGACGAACTCCTCGCCCGCCGTGCGGAGCGCCGCGCCGAGATCGCCCGCACCTCCACCCTCGACTTCCTCCCGGAGACCGCCGCGATCCGCGCGGACGACTCCTGGAAGGTGGCCCCGGCCCCCGCCGCCCTGAACGACCGGCGGGTGGAGATCACCGGTCCCACCGACCGCAAGATGACCATCAACGCCCTCAACTCGGGCGCGAAGGTCTGGCTCGCCGACTTCGAGGACGCCTCGGCTCCCACCTGGGAGAACGTGGTCCTCGGCCAGCTCAACCTGATCGACGCCTACACCCGCAGCATCGACTTCACCGACCCGCGGTCCGGCAAGTCGTACGCCCTGAAGGCCGCCGACGAACTCGCCACCGTCGTCATGCGCCCGCGCGGCTGGCACCTCGACGAGCGCCACCTCGAGATCGACGGACGGCACGTGCCCGGCGCCTTCGTCGACTTCGGCCTGTACTTCTTCCACAACGCCCAGCGGCTGCTCGACCTCGGCAAGGGCCCGTACTTCTACCTCCCGAAGACCGAGTCGCACCTGGAGGCCCGCCTCTGGAACGACGTGTTCGTCTTCGCCCAGGACTACGTCGGCATCCCGCAGGGCACCGTCCGCGCGACCGTGCTGATCGAGACGATCACCGCCGCGTACGAGATGGAGGAGATCCTCTACGAACTCCGCGACCACGCCTCGGGGTTGAACGCGGGACGCTGGGACTACCTCTTCTCCATCGTCAAGAACTTCCGGGACGGCGGCGCCAGGTTCGTCCTGCCGGACCGCAACGCGGTGACGATGACGGCCCCGTTCATGCGGGCCTACACCGAACTCCTCGTCCGCACCTGCCACAAGCGCGGCGCGCACGCCATCGGCGGCATGGCGGCCTTCATCCCGTCCCGCAGGGACGAGGAGGTCAACAAGGTCGCCTTCGAGAAGGTCAAGGCGGACAAGGACCGCGAGGCGAACGACGGCTTCGACGGCTCCTGGGTCGCCCACCCGGACCTGGTGCCGATCGCCATGGCCTCCTTCGACCGGGTCCTCGGCGACCGGCCGAACCAGAAGGACCGGCTGCGCGAGGACGTCGAGGTGCGGGCGGAAGACCTCATCGCCGTCGACTCCCTCGAGGCCAAGCCGACCTACCCCGGCCTGGTCAACGCCGTTCAGGTGGGCATCCGTTACATCGAGGCCTGGCTGCGCGGGCTCGGCGCGGTCGCCATCTTCAACCTGATGGAGGACGCGGCCACCGCCGAGATCTCCCGCTCCCAGATCTGGCAGTGGATCAACGCGGGCGTCGAGTTCGAGAACGGCGAGAAGGCCACCCCCGAGCTGGCCCGCAAGGTCGCCGCCGAGGAACTGGCCGCCATCCGCGAGGAGATCGGCGAGGAGGCCTTCGCGGCCGGCCACTGGCAGCAGGCCCACGACCTGCTGCTCCAGGTCTCCCTGGACGCCGACTACGCGGACTTCCTGACGCTGCCCGCGTACGAGCAGCTCCGGGGCTGACCGCGCGGGGCGGGACCTACTCCTGCGCGGACCTGTCCGAGTGGCCCAGGGACTTCCCCGGGGCCACTCGGTCGCGTACGGCCTGCTTGACCGCCGTGGGCTCGGGGAAGCCCTGCTCGCGGCGGTCCCAGACGACCTCGCCGTCGACCCGGACGACGAACACCCCGCCCTTGCCGGGCTTCAGGGCCAGTTCGTCCAGCTCCGCCTCGAAGGTCGTCAGCAGCTCCTGCGCCAGCCAGGCCGCCCGCGGCAGCCAGCGGCACTGGGTGCAGTACTCGATCTCGACCCGGCCACTCATCCGAGGTGCACCGACCAATCCTGTTCGGCCGCGGGCTTGCCGTGCAGGTCGGGGACCTGCTTGAGCCACGCGGGGCGTCCTTGCTGTCTCTGCGCCGCCCGGCGGGCGTCCTCGGCGGCGAGCTCGTCCCGGGTGGGGAAGTCCGTGGGCAGCCAGGCCTCGGAGGCCCGCACGCGCGCGTGGAGGTACGCCACGTAGGCCTCGCGCGCCTCGTCGGGCGAGGCGTGGTCGGTGAGCCAGGCGTCGGGGACCTCCGCGACGATCCCGCGCAGCAGCTCCTCGGTGACCTTGGGGGCGAGTTCGGCGTCGGCGGCCCGTACGTCGGGGCCGTAGCGGCCGAGGGCGTGGTGGCGGAAGTCGTAGGCCTTGGCGGGGTCGCTGCCGTCCCAGCGGTGGTGGAAGACCAGGGCCGCGCCGTGGTCGATCAGCCACAGGCGCGGCGGGACGGTGCCGAGGGTGGGCCAGACCATGAGGTTGGAGCTGTGGACCGTGCGGTCCACGTTCACCGTCAGCGCGTCGAGCCAGACGATCCGGCCGGCCTCCAGCGGGTCCACGGGGAACACCTCGGCCAGCTCCGGGGTGAAGTCCTTGGCGCCCGGCAGGTAGTCCATGCCGAGGTTGACGCCGTGGCTGGCCGCGTGCAGGTCCCGGACCTCCTGGTGCGGTTCGGCGTCGGCGATCGACGGGTCGAAGTGGACCAGCACCAGTTCGGGGAACCGCAGGCCCAGGGCGCGCGCCAGCTCCCCGACGATCACCTCGGCGACCAGCGCCTTGTGCCCCTGCGCGGAACCGGTGAACTTCACGACGTACGTGCCCAGATCGTCGGCCTCGACGACTCCGGGCACGGAGCCGCCGGACCGCAGCGGGGTCACGTATCGCTCACCGGTCACTTCACGCAGCACACCGGCCAGCCTATGTCAGCTCAGGTGTGGCCAGGGGGTTGGGCAGGGGGCGGTAGCGGGCGGCGGCGCCGTCCGCGCCGGTCCAGCGCAGCAGCAGGTTGGTCTTGCCGGGGAGCGTGGGGGCGGTGAGCAGGGCGGGGATCTCGGGGAGGTCGTGCGCGGTCAGGGCCCGGCGTACGGCGGGCCAGGGGTCGAAGCCCGGTCGGCGCTCGGCGAGGGCGGCGGCGACCTCCCACAGGTGGTTCACCACCAGGCAGTACACGAGCCGCTCCCATCCGGCTGCCCGGTCCACGTCCGCCAGCAGCTTCACGCCCTCGGCGTCCCGGTACAGCGCCTGCACCGGGGTGCCCTCGGCGTCGACGGCGACCACCGTGTTCTGCAGATGCGCCTCCAGTACGACGCCGTGGTCGGCGAAGGCGGTGAGGGCGGGCGGTACGACCGCGTCCAGGTACGCGTCCCACCAGCTCACGGGGTCCTCGGCGGCGTCCAGCGGGCTGCCGGCGAAGCCCTCGACGAGGCCCGCCGCCAGCAGCGGGGTCGTGCCGGGGCGGAGGTGGCCGTGGAAGCCGTCGCGGACCAGGACGGCCAGCTCCTCGAAGGCGAAGTCGACCGTGCGGTAGCCCCGGTCGCTGAGCCAGGCGCCGGGCCCGGCGGCGAACGCCTCGGTGACCGCCGCATCGGTCCTGCGGAGCTTGAGCAGGTCGTGCCGCCAGAGCCGGCGGATGTCGTTGGTGATGCGGACGTCGAGGCTGAACTTCAGGAACAGATCGCGCTCGGGGGCGTACACCGTGCGGATCGCGGCCGTCGGCCAGGTCTCGAAGCCGGTCGTGCCCAGGCGGATCAGCCGTCCGTCGGTGAAGGCCCGGCCGAGGTCCACCAGGTCGAGCTGCCAGGGGTGGGCGGGCAGCAGCCGGTAGCCGGGCGGTGCCTCGCCGAGGGCGTCCAGGGCGGTGGTGTCGCCCTCCTCCACGACCGTGTCCTCCCGCGCGCCGAGCAGCACCAGCGGGAAGCGGGCGTGCGCCTCGGGCGCGTACGGCAGCCAGGCCGCCACCGGGCCGCCGCCGCGCGCCTTCGGCGCCGGGTGGTGCGGGTGACCGGTGACCAGGGACTGCTCCGAGAGCAGGTACGGGTCGGCCGGGGGCACCGCTCGGGACCGCACGGCGAGCAGCGCGGCGACCGCGTCCCGGCTGTCGACGATCTCGGCGGGGAGTTCGGGGTTGTCCAGGCCGGTGTGCCGGCGCAGCTCCTCGGCGACGAGCTTCACCAGCTCGGGATGGCCGACGCGCAGCCACTCCCCGTCCACACGCAGTTCCGGCGCGGCCGGGCGCCGGGTGCCGCGCACCCTCAGGAGCCGCCCGCTGGGCAGGCGGTGCACGCGCGGCTCGCCGGGCCGGTCGAGCGGCTCGGCCACCTCCCGCAGCAGGCAGTTCAGCAGCGGCGCGGCGGCATACGCGTCGGCGGCGGCGTCGGCAGCGGCGGGCGGGGGCATCAGGTCCACGCGTTCACTCGTTCTCTACGGTCCGTTCGGGCGGCGAAGATCAGTATGTCTGTCGTCACCACCCGCGCTGACGCCCTACTCGTACCCGAGGAGCCCGACCGTGCACCGTCCCCTCACCGCCGAAGCCGAGGTAGCGGCCGAGTTGGCGGAACTCCGCCCCGGTATGGCCTCCCGGTACGCGGCCGAGCTGCCCGGCGCCCGCGCGGCCGTACTGACGCGGTTGTGGCGGGCGCTCGCTCATGAGCCGCTGCCCTGGATCACGGCCCGCGAGACCGGCCGGGACGGCCTCACCCTGCGCCTGGCCGACGGCCGCCGGCTGCACGGACCGCACGCGGACCCGTACGCCACCGCCGCGTATGTCACGGAGGTACGCCTCGACGAGACGGCGTACGCCGATCCGGCGCTGCTGGCGACCGGCCTGGGCGTAGCCGAGGGAACGGCCTTCGTGTCCGAACTCGGGCACAGTGTGGCCTCGTTGGCGCTGTCCCGGGCGAATCAGCCAGGGTCCTCGCCGGAGTGGCCGGCGCACGACTGGGAGTGGGAGCAGCGGGTCGTCGACGGCCATCCGTACCACCCCAACTGCCGTTCCCGGCCCGGCTTCTCGGTGGCCGAGCAGCTCGCCTACGGGCCCGAGCACCGGCCGCTGGTGGAGCTGGGCCTGTGGCCGGTACCGGCGGCCGAGTGCCTGCTGACCGGCGCCTGGCCGGACGAACTCCGGGACGGGGAGAGCCTGTTGCTGCCGGTGCATCCCTGGCAGGCCGCGCATGTGCTCAAGCGCCCCTGCGAACGCGGCCTCGGCGGCGCGCGTCCGCTGATGTCCCTGCGCACACTCGCCCTGCCCGGCGGACCGCACGTCAAGACGGCCCTGAGCGCCCGGCTGACCTCGTCGGTGCGGGACATCTCGGTGTACTCCATCGGCCTTTCGGCGACCCTGTCCGCGTTCGCGGAGTCGCTGGCCGCGCACACGGACGGGCTGCTCCACATCACCCGCACGCTGGGGGCGGCGACCGCGGACTCCCCCGACCTGGCGGCCGTACTGCGCGAGTCGCCGCAGGAGTACGCGGGGCCGGGCGAGCGGGTGGTGCCGGTGGCCGCGCTCGCGACCACGGAACTGCCCGCGTCCGCGGACTGGTTGGCCTCCTTCGCCCGGCTCGCCCTGACCGTCGGGCTGCGGCTGCTGGAGCTGGGCGTGGCCCTGGAGGCGCACGGCCAGAACCTGCTGGTCGTGCTGGACGCCGACGGCACCCCGCTGCGCCTGGTCTACCGCGACCTCGCCGACATCCGGATCAGCCCGGCCCGGCTGGCCCGGCACGGCATCCCGGTGCCGGAGCTGACCGGACGGATCGTCACGGACGACGAGACCACCCTGCGCCGCAAGCTGTTCGGCTCCCTCGTGGCGGGCGCGCTCGCGGGTACGGCGGGTTCGGCGGCGGCGCTCGGCGGGGCGCTGGAGACGGTCGTACGGGATCTGCCGCGCACGCCCGATCTCGCCGTGCTGCGCGAGGAGCCGCTGCCCGCGAAGGCGTTGACGCTGATGCGGCTGTCGCCGAGCACGCCCGGGGACCAGTGGGCGCGGCTGCCCAATCCCCTGCGCTGAGGGGGCTTTCAGGTGGCCGTCCGGGGTCGTTTTGGAGTGCGGCGGTCCGGATCAATAGGATCCGCCGATGATCACAAGAACACGGCTGGCGGCAGGGGCCTGTGCCCTGCTCGCCGCGCTGACGGCGGGGCTCGCGTTCCCGGCCGGGGCGGCCGCCGGCGAACCCACGGGCGAGGACGCGCCGAAGGTGAACCTCGTCCTCGACGTGAGCGGCTCGATGCGGGCCCGGGACATCGACGGCCAGTCCCGGATGGCGGCGGCGAAGCAGGCGTTCAACGAAGTCCTCGACGCCACGCCCGAGGAGGTCCAGCTCGGCATCCGGACCCTCGGCGCCAACTACCCGGGCGACAACCAGAAGACGGGCTGCAAGGACACCGCGCAGCTCTACCCGGTCGGCCCGCTGGACCGCACCGAGGCCAAGACGGCGGTGGCGACCCTCACGCCCACCGGCTGGACGCCGATCGGGCCCGCGCTGCTGAAGGCGGCCGACGACCTCGACGGCGGCACCGGCTCCAAGCGCATCGTGCTGATCAGCGACGGCGAGGACACCTGCGCCCCGCTCGACCCGTGCGAGGTGGCCCGGGAGATCGCCGCGAAGGGCATCGGGCTGACCATCGACACGCTCGGTCTGGTCCCGAACACCAAGATGCGGCAGCAGCTGAGCTGTATCGCCGAGGCGACCGGCGGCACCTACACCTCGGTGGAGCACACCGACGAACTCAGCGACCGCGTCAACCAGTTGGTGGACCGGGCGGCCGAGCCGGTGGTGACGCCCGTGGCGACGGAGGGCGGTTCGGTCTGCGCCGAGGCGCCCACGCTCGAATCCGGCCTGTACACCGACCGCGCGGAGTTCGGTCAGCAGCGCTGGTACCGGGTGGACGTCGAGCCCGGCCAGGAGCTGCGGGCCTCGGTGAGCGTGTCGGCCGACCGCGAGGTGAACCCGTCGTACGGCGTGCTGCTGCGGGCGGTGACAGAACGCGGCCGGGAGATCGTGCGCGGTGAGGCGGCGGGCAACGGCCGTACGGACGTGGTGTCGACCGGTCTGCGCCACCCGAAGGCGGAGAGCGACGACGAGGACGCCACGGCGGAGACCGTGTGCCTCCAGGTCACGCACTCCTTCTCGGCCGCCTCCGGGGTGAAGACCACACCCGGTCTGCCGCTGGAGCTGACCGTGGACGTCGTCGACGGCCCCTCGGGGTCGGGCGACGTGGCCTCCTTCGGCCTCGGACGCGGCTGGTGGCTGCTCGGGGCGCTGATCCTGGCCGGCTTCCTCGCCGGGCTGATCTGGGGCTGGGTGTCGCGCTGGCGGGTCGCGGTCTGGAGGACCAACTGATGCGGATCACACGTACGTTGACAGCGGCGGCAGCGGCCCTGCTGATGCTGGGGCTCGCGGCGGCGCCCGCCCTGGCGGACGAGAAGGCCCCGGACGAGGCGGGTACGTCCTTCCGTACGGCGACCGAGATCGAGCAGGGCCAGGAGGCGACCGCCAGCGGTTCGGCGGGCGATTACCTGTACTGGTCCTTCCCCGCGGACGCCGGACAGCGCCCCGACGTCAAGGCGACGGTGAAGCTGCCCGAGACGCACGCCGCCGAGACCTGGCAGATCGACGTCTACGACGGGCTGCGGCGCCGCCAGGCCTGCCAGTACGGATCCCAGACGCGCACCGCTGCCGCCGACGCCTCCTCGGTGGAGCTGGCCTGTGTGATGCGCACGGTCCGCGCCTGGTCGGAGCCGTGGGCGAACGACCCGCTGCCGGGCACCTATTACGTCCGGCTGACCGTGGTGAACCTCGCCACGGCCGACCTGGGTCTGCCGGTGCGGGCCTCGGTCCGGGTCGACTCCAAGGACATGGGCGGCGCGGCGGCCGTGGACGGCTCGCTGGCCGAGCCGCTGGTGCCGGGTGTCGCGGTGAAGTCCGAGGCGGAGGAGGACAGTTCGGCCGCCGTGCTGTCCAGCATCGACCCGGAGGACGGCTGGGCGTCCGGCTGGTGGTCCGACCGCTGGGTGTGGACGGCGATCGGCGGGGTGCTGGCCGCGCTCGCGGGCATCGGCGGGTACGCGCTGACGCGCGGGACCGGGCGACCGCCGGGCGTCTGACCGCTCTGTGCCGAAGGGGCCCGTGGCCTGACGGGCCCCTTTGCCATGCCTGGCGCAGCGCCTATGCCTCGCGGAGAGATTTGGCGAGGGTCCCGTCCCCAGTGACCGTGATCCGCCCGTCCCGTACCGCGTCCGCCACGCTCAACTCCCCCCGCGCCACGGCCGTACACGTGTCGGTGTCCAGCGCGAGCCGCGCGTCGGGTTCGGCCGGGGCGGGTCCGTCGCCGTAGACGGGATCGCCCTCGCCGCCGACGTACACGTGGAACTCCCCCTCCTCCAGACGCACTTCGACGAGCCCTTCGCCCTCCAGGGCCCGCAGCAGCGGCAGCGCGAACCAGTGGGCGCGGACGGCGTCCGTCGGTCGCCGCTCGCCGAGTTCGGCCTGACCCCAGGCACCCAGGGCCTGGAGCACCGGCAGCAACTCCTTTCCACGCGGTGTGAGTTCGTAGACGTAGGCGGCGCCGGGGGGCGGCAGTCGGCGGCGGGTGCTCAGGCCGTCCCGTTCCATGTCCTTCAGCCGTGAGGCGAGTACGTCGGTGCTCACGCCCGGCAGGTCCGCGTGCAGGTCGGTGTAGCGGCGCGGGCCCGCCAGCAGTTCACGGACGATCAGCAGGGTCCAGCGGTCGCCGACGACATCCAGCGCGCGGGCGGCGGAACAGTACTGGTCGTAGCTTCGGCGTGGTGACATGGCACGCAGTCTAGACATGTCATTGGACTTTCCAAGCGCGGACTTGGTAAAACCAAGTGACACCAGATCCTGGAGGGGCGCATGGAGTTCCGGCAGTCGAACAAGCTCAGCGAGGTCTGTTACGAGATCCGCGGCCCGGTGATCGAGCACGCCGACGCACTGGAGAAGGCGGGCCACAGCGTGCTGCGCCTGAACACCGGCAACCCCGCGCTGTTCGGCTTCGAGGCGCCGGAGGAGATCCTCCAGGACATTATCCGGATGCTCCCCCAGGCGCATGGCTACACCGACTCGCGGGGCGTCCTCTCGGCCCGCCGGGCCGTCGTGGGGCGCTACCAGAACCTGGGTCTGGACGTCGACGTGGACGACGTCTTCCTCGGCAACGGCATCTCCGAGCTGATCTCGATGGCCGTGACCGCGCTCGTCGAGGACGGCGACGAGATCCTGATCCCGGCCCCCGACTTCCCGCTCTGGACGGCCGTCACCACCCTCGCGGGCGGCAAGGCGGTCCACTACCTCTGCGACGAACAGGCCGACTGGTACCCGGACCTGGACGACATGGCGTCGAAGATCACGGATCGCACCAAGGCCGTGGTCATCATCAACCCCAACAACCCCACGGGCGCGGTCTACCCCAAGGAGATCATCGAGGGCATCCTCGACCTCGCCCGCCGGCACGGCCTGATGGTCTTCGCGGACGAGATCTACGACCAGATCCTCTACGACGACGCGGTCCACCACTCGGCCGCCGCGCTCGCCCCCGACCTGGTCGTCCTCACCTTCTGCGGGCTGTCGAAGACGTACCGGGTGGCGGGCTTCCGCTCGGGCTGGCTGGTCGTCACCGGGCCCAGGCAGCACGCCCGGAACTACCTTGAAGGGCTGACCATGCTGGCCTCGATGCGGCTGTGCGCCAACGCGCCCGCGCAGTACGCCATCCAGGCCGCGCTGGGCGGCCGCCAGTCGATCAACGAGCTGACCGCGCCGGGCGGGCGGCTGCGCGAACAGCGCGATGTGGCCTGGGAGAAGCTCAACGAGATCCCCGGGGTGTCGTGCGTGAAGCCGAAGGGCTCGCTCTACGCCTTCCCGCGGCTCGACCCCAAGGTGCACCGGATCCACGACGACGAGAAGTTCGTCCTGGACCTGCTCCTGCGCGAGAAGATCCAGGTCGTCCAGGGCACCGGCTTCAACTGGCCCACCCCCGACCACTTCCGCATCCTCACCCTGCCGCACGCGGAGGACCTGGAGGCGGCGATCGGGCGGATCGGGCGGTTCCTCAGCGGGTACCGGCAGTAGGGGTTGACTTCGCGCCACCGGTGATCCGTTGCCGGCCCGGGCAGGCAATTCGGTGGCTACGGTGGGCGAATGTCTGTTCAACACCGCAGTGAGGCCGAGCGGGTCGCGGCCGCCTGGCGGTCCGTGACGGGCTGGCTCGCCGAGCACGCGCCCGTCTCCCACGCCTCTCTTCTGCCGCCCGCGACGGAGGAGGAGATCGCCGCGGCCGACGTACGCCTGCGGGCTGCCCTCGGATTCGGGCTGCCCACGGAACTGGCGGCGCTGTGGCGGCTGTGCGGTGGTGTGGAGCACCAGTACATCGAGGCCAACGAGGAGGCGGGCGAGGTCGGTTCGGGGGCGTTCCTGCCGGGCGGGATCCTGCTCGGCCCGCAGGACGCGCTCAGGCCCCGGCTGCCGGAAGCCGGCCGCGACGACATGTGGGGCGCGCCGCGGTGGTGCCGTGGCTGACCGGCGACGAGGCCGGCCCCGAGTCCGGGCACTACGTGGGCGAGGACGGCGTCGGCTCCTGGTCGCTGCCGGACGATCTCGCGTGCGACAAGCCCGGTTATCCGTCGATCGCCGCCTACCTCGAGGCCGTTCACCGCACGCTCACCGTAGGGCCGGCGGACGCCATGGGCCCGGACGTACCCGGCCTGGTGTGGGGCTGCCTGGTCTGGGACGACCCCGAGGCGCCCTTGCTGGACGAGGCCTGCGATCGCCGGCGCCCCGTGCACTGACCGCGCGTGGCTTCGCCTCGCCGCCTGGGTAGACCCACCACCATGAGCGACCGCCCGCTGTTACTCCTCGACGTCGACGGCCCCCTCAACCCGTTCCGCGCCCCCTACCTGAGACATCGCGGCTACGTCACCCGTCGCGTGCACCCAGCGAACTGGTCCGCCCGCCAGGTCCCGGGCTCCCGGCGGCTGCGGCGGGGACTGCGGGTACGACTGCATCCGGGGCACGGGTCACGGCTGCTCGGGCTGCCGTACGAGCTGGCCTGGGCCACCACCTGGATGCACGAGGCCAACGAGATGATCGGGCCGGTGATCGGGCTGCCCACCGATCTGCCGGTCATCGAGTTCACGGACCTGTTCGCCGAGGACCCCGAGGGCCTGTACTGGAAGACCCGGCAGGTCGTGGCGTGGGCGGCGGGACGGCCGTTCGTATGGGTCGACGACATGGTCACCGATCTGGACGTGACGTATGTGGCCGAGCACCACGACGGGCCCGCGCTGCTGCTGCGGATCGATCCGCGCCGGGGTCTGGGGGACGCGGAGTTCGCGCGGCTGGAGCGATGGGCCCATAGCCTGTGAGGCATGGGTGATCTTCTGCTCGTACGGCACGGGGAGACCGCGTGGTCCCGGTCCGGCCGGCACACCGGCTCCACCGACGTCCCGCTCACCGAGCACGGACGGGAGGAGGCGCGGCGCCTGGTGCCGCTGATCCGCTCGCACCGGATCGGGGCCTCCTTCGTCAGCCCGTTGCAGCGGGCGCGCGAGACCGCCGAGTTGATCGGGCTCACCGACGTGCGGATCGATCCGGATCTGCGGGAGTGGGACTACGGCGGGTACGAGGGCGTCACGACCGTCGAGATCCAGCGCGAGCGGCCCGGCTGGTTCCTGTTCACCGACGGGGTCGCGCCGGGGCCGCCGGACCATCCCGGGGAGAGTCCGGCGCAGGTCGGGGCGCGCGCGGACCGGGTGCTCGCCAAGGTGGACGCGGCGCACGCCAACACCGAGGGAGTCGTGGTCCTGGTGGCGCACGGCCACTTCCTGCGGGTGCTGACGGCACGGCGACTCGGGCTGCCGCCGACGGACGGGGCCCTGTTCCAACTGGCCACCGGGACCGTGTGCCGCCTGGGCACCGAGCACGGGCGGCCGGTGATCGCGGGGTGGAATGTCAGACCCGGGGCGTAGTGATCGCGGGCTGGGATGTCGGATGCGGGGCTTAGCGATCGCCGACTCGGATGTCGGATGCAGGGCGTAGCGATCGCCGACTCGGATGTCGGATGCAGGGCGTAGCGATCGCCGACTCGGATGTCGGATGCAGGGCGTAGCGATCGCCGACTCGGATGTCGGACCCGGGTCGGAGTGATCGCCGGTGGAATGTCGGGCGCGGTCGTAGCGGTCGCCGACCGGATTGTCAGACCCGGGTCGTAACCTTCGAAGCGGTGGGGATCTCGCCGCCGTGAGAGGGGAGCACGCCGTGACACGACCGCCGACCGCCGCCCAGCGGCGTGTGATCGACGCCGCCGACCCGGAGACAGGGCGCCTGCGGGGCGGTACGGAGACCCAGCTCGCGGCGCTGGTGAAGCGAGGGCTCGCCTTCCGGCATCCGCGTCCGCCGCACGACCACTTCCTGACCCCGGCGGGGCACCGGATACGGGAGGCGGCGGGCGGCGACGCGGCCGTCGCGGGCCTCGCGCCCGAGCCCGCCGCCTCGGCGACCGGAGTGTTCGCCGCGCGCATCGGCGGCGAGGAGGAGCCGCCCCCGGCTGGTCCGGCCCGCCTCCGTGAGGTGCGCAGCGCCTGGGAGGGGCTGCTGGAGCTGCGCCGGATGACCAACCCGGACGGCGCCACCGACCGGCCGTGCGGCTGGGAGCGCACGCATCTGGTGCCGGGCGCCGCGCTCGCGCTGGAGGCGGCGGGACATCCTCCGGCGGGGCCGGCCGGCGACGACGGCTACCGGGTCCGCGCGACCCCGCAGCCGGACGCCGTGGCCGTGCACGAGCCGGACCCCGAGCGGCTGCGGGCGTGCGGGGCGACCCTGGAGAAGGCGGGCTGGCAGGTGAGCGAGCATACGGACCCTCGAACACGCGCCCGGTATCTGCTGGCATCCCCGCGACGGACGTAGGGAGCACATGCCAGGATCGGAGCGATCAGGAAGCGTGGCACGAGAAGGGGAAGTCGTGACCGAGCCGTTCTCCGTTCCGGTGACCGTCCGTGGGTACGAGACGGACGTACAGGGGCACCTCAACCAGGCCGTGTACCTCAACTACGCGGAGCACGCCCGCTGGTCGCTGCTGCGGGCCGCAGGGATCACCCAGGCCGGCCTGATCGGCAAGGGCGTGGGACCGGTCGCCCTGGAGACGACCATCCGCTACCAGCGGGAGCTGCTCGCCGGTGACGAGGTCGAGGTCTCCTGCGTCTTCGAGTGGGGCCAGGGCAAGACCTTCCGCATGCGGCAGACGATCACGAAGACGGACGGCACGGTGGCGGCGGAGATCACGGCTGTCGGCGGGCTGATGGATCTCAAGGCACGCAAGCTGCTCCCCGATCCGCAGGGCTACTTCAAGGAACTGGCCACGGATCCAGGCCTGTTCGGGCTCTGAGGCCCCGGCCCCGGCTCCGGCTCCGGCTCCGGCTCCCTGGGGAGCGTCACGGTCACCGTCAGGCCCCCGCCCTCCCGGGGCACCGCCGTGACCTCCCCGTGGTGGGCGTGCGCGATGGCCCGCACGATGGACAGGCCGAGGCCCGCCCCCTTCCCGGTGACCAGCCGGTCGGCGCCGAGCCGCCGGAAGGGTTCGAAGAGCACGGGCACCTCGTACGGCGGCACCGGTGGACCGGTGTTGCTGACCTCCAGCTCCACCCGCTCCGCGTCCGGTGCCCGGCTCACCACCCGGACCCAGCCGCCCTCGCCGCGGTTGTGGCGGACGCCGTTCTCCACGAGGTTGTGCACGAGCCGCTCCAGCAGCAGCGCGTCACCCAGCACAGGCGCCTCGGCCGACTCGTCGTGCACGACGATCCCGGCCCGGTCGGCCTCCGCCGCGCTCTGCTCCACCACATGGCCCACCACGTCGGCCAGGTCCACGGGCAGCCGCTCGGCGATCTCGTGCTCCGACCGGGCGAGCAGCAGCAGCCCGCTGATCAGCCGTTCGTGGCGGGCGTTGATCTCCAGCAGATGCTCGCCGAGCTGCCGCACGTCCGAGGACGCGGCGGGCCGGTGCATGGCCACCTCGACCAGGGCACGGCCGAGGGTGAGCGGGGTGCGCAGCTCGTGGGAGGCGTTGGCCACGAAGCGGCGCTGGCCGTCGAAGGAATGGTCGAGCCGTTCCACCATCGTGTCGAAGGTGTCGGCGAGGTCCTTGACCTCGTCGTCCGGGCCGCGCAGCGCGATGCGTTCGTGCAGTCCCCGGTCGGCCGCGGGGGCACCGGCGATCCGGCGCGCGGTGTCGGTGACCCGGTGCAGCGGCGCCAGCACCCGCCCGGCGAGCACCCAGCCGAGTCCGGCCGCCGCGCTGCCCGCCACGCCGAGCGCGATGCCGCCCTGGGTGAGGAGGGAGGTGGTGGCCTCGTCGAGCCAGTGCTCGCGCTGCTTCTCCATCCACTTCTCCAGGTCGGCGCCGGGCGGCGGGGTGGACAGGCCCGGGCCGCCGCCGACCACGGTCCGCGACTCGCGCAGGGCGTCGCTCGGGGAGGGCGTGGGCTGCCCGGCCGGATGCGTCCGCGACACCACCTTCGTGCCGGTGCCGCCCAGTTGCCGGCCGAGGAGCGCGTAGGTGACGCCCAGCAGCACCACTCCGCCGACCAGGAACAGACCGCCGTAGGTGAGGGTGAGGCGGGCCCGCAGGGTGATACGGCGGGGCAGCGGAAGGATCCGACGGCACAGGGGGCTCGGGCTCGGTCGGCTCACGGGATGCGGTACCCGACGCCGGTCACGGTCTCCACCACCGGCGGATCTCCCAGTTTGCGGCGGAGTTTGAGGACCGCGATGCGCACCGCGCCGGTGAACGGGTCGGCGTTCTCGTCCCAGGCCTTCTCCAGCAGGTGTTCCGCGGAGACGGCGGCCCCGTCGGCCCGCAGCAGTTCCGCCAGCACGGCGAACTCCTTCTTGGACAGCGGTACGTAGCGGCTGCCCCGGAAGACCTCGCCGCGGGCCGGGTCCAGGGTGAGACCGGCCCGGCGCAGCACCGGCGGCGCGGCCGGCCGGGAGCGCCGGCCGAGCGCCAGGACCCGGGCGGCGAGTTCGGGAAAGGCGAAGGGCTTGACCAGGTAGTCGTCGGCGCCGAGGGCGAGTCCGCGCACCCGGTCGGTGACGTCGGCGGCGGCGGTCAGCATCAGGACGCGGGCGTCGGACGCCGAGGCGACGAGTTCGCGGCAGACGTCGTCCCCGTGCACGACCGGCAGGTCCCGGTCCAGGACGACCACGTCGTAGTCGACGACCCCGGCCCGCTCCAGAGCCGCGGCGCCGTCGTGTGCGAGGTCGACCGCGTGGGCCTGTCCGCGCAGCCACTCGGCGACGGCGTCGGCCAGCAACGGTTCGTCCTCGACCACCAGCACCCGCATCCACGTCACCCCTCTGTCCCCTCGGGAGCGCTCCGCCCCGCCCGGAAAGAGTGCCGAAGCCCGCGTTTCCCGGGCATAAGGAAGGCCGCCCTGTCGGGTGGAAAGCCGTCGCGCCGGGTGCGGAAACGGTGGGGAAACAGCCCGCCCGCTTCGCTTCAGGCCAAAGATCCCGACACGAGGAGACGACATGACGCGGTTTCGGACCGGCGGCGCCCGGGGGGCGTTGCCGTCGGCCCTGCTCCTGGCCCTGGCGCTGGCCCTGACCGGGTGCGGTTCCGGCGACGACTCCACCGACGCGGCGGCCGATGCCGTGGCGGAGGCGAACGCCCAGGACGAGATGGCCGTGAAGTTCGCCGAGTGCCTGCGCGAGCACGGCGTGGAGGTGGCGGACCCCGGCGAGGGCGGCGGCATCCGGATCACCGGCCGGGTGCCCAAGGAGAAGGTGGACGCGGCCATGGAGGCCTGCCGCGAGTACAGCCCGATGCAGAACGGGGGCAGTCCGGATCCGGAGGCGGAGGAGCGGATGCGGAAGATGGCGCAGTGCATGCGCGACAACGGCGTCGAGGACTTCCCCGACCCGGAGCCCGGGAAGGGCATCCAGCTCGACCAGGGTGTCGCGGCGGACCCCGACTTCGAGCAGGCGCAGAAGGAGTGCGACAAGTACGCCCCTTCGGGCAGCCGCGGGTCCACGGAGACCGAGGGCGATGACTGAGACCGACGAGGTGACCAGTGCCCCGGCCGCGCACCCGGCCCCCGAGGACGGCTCGTCCGGCCCGCGCCGCCCACGCCGTACCCGTCGCCTGTTCGTGGCCCTCGGCGCCCTGGCCGCCGTGGGCGGAGCGGTGGCCGCAGGGGCCGGCCTCCGGGACGGCGGGTCTGCCGAGCGGGCGGAGGACCGGCGGCCGCCCGCCACCGCGGAGGTGACCCGGCAGACGCTGCGGGACACCCGTACCGAGGACGGCGAACTGGGGTACGGCGCGGCCACGACCGCCACCGCCCGGGTTCCCGGGACGATCACCCAGCTGCCGGACGCCGGCGAGCGGATCACCCGGGGCGAGGCGCTGTACCGCCTGGACGACGAGCCGGTGGTGCTGCTGTACGGCGCGGTCCCGGCCTACCGGGAGCTGCGGGCGGGGGTCGAGGGCCGGGACGTGGAGCAGTTGGAACGCAACCTGAAGGCCCTCGGCCACGACGGCTTCACGGTGGACGACACGTACACGGAGGCGACCGCCGAGGCCGTACGGCAGTGGCAGGAGGATCTGGGTCTGGAGGAGACCGGGACGGTGGCGCCGGGCCGGGTGGTGTTCGCGCCGGCCGCCGTCCGGGTGGACGTCCTGGACACCGAGGAGGGCGCCGCGACGGCACCGGGTCGGAAGGTGCTCACGTACACCGCGACCGCCCAGGCCGTCACCGTCGAACTCGACACCGCGGACCGGCGGTTGGCCGAACGAGGCGCGAAGGTGAGCGTGGAGCTGCCGGACGGGACCCGGGTCGACGGCCGGGTCTCCGAGGTCACGACCGAGGTCGATCCGGGTGACGGCGCCGAGGCGGACCCCACGACCAAGGTGAAGGTGCTCGTCGCCCTCGACGGGGCCAAGGCCCAGAAGGCGGCGGCTTCCTACGTGCTGGCGTCGGTGGACGTGTCGTTCACGGCCGGTGAGCGCGAGGACGTGCTGACCGTTCCGGTGGCGGCGCTGGTGGCGCTGGACGGGGGCGGGTTCGGCGTGGAGGTGGTCCGGGCGGACGGCGGCACGGCGTACGTCCCCGTGCGCACGGGCCTGTTCGCGGACGGACGGGTGGAGATCAGCGGTGAGGGCATCGCCGCCGGTACGACGGTGGGGATGCCCGGATGATCGAGCTCACGGACGTCACCAAGGTCTACCCGGGCGGGGTCACCGCGCTGTTCGGGGTCTCGCTGGCCGTCGCGCGCGGCGAACTCGTCGCCGTGGTCGGCCCGTCCGGGTCCGGCAAGTCGACGATGCTGCACATGCTCGGCACGCTCGACCGGCCCACGTCGGGTCGGGTGCGGATCGACGGCTACGACGCCGGCTCCCTGTCGGACGGGCGGCTCTCCGCGCTGCGGGCGCGGCGGATCGGGTTCGTGTTCCAGCAGTTCCATCTGGCGGCGGGGGCGTCGGCGCTGAAGAACGTGGCCGACGGCCTGCTGTACACCGGTCTGCGCCCGGCGGAGCGGCGGGCGAGGGCCACGGCGGCCCTGCGCCGGGTGGGTCTGGGCCATCGGCTGCACCACGCGCCGCACGAGCTGTCCGGCGGGGAGCGGCAACGCGTCGCCGTGGCCCGTGCGGTGGCCGGCGAGCCGCCGCTGCTGCTGGCGGACGAGCCGACCGGGGCGCTCGACTCCGCGTCGGGGGCGGGCGTGATGACCCTGCTGCGGGAGCTGAACGCGGCCGGCACCACGGTGGTGATCATCACCCACGACCGGGAGATCGCCGCGTCGCTGCCCCGGCAGGTGCGGATGCGGGACGGCCGGGTGGTCGAGGACTCGGCGGCCCGTACGGCGGCGGGAGCGGCCCGATGACGGCGACGGTCCCGGCGCCCGAGGTGCTGCGGCCCGCCCGGCTGAGCCCCGCGGACGTGGTCCGGGTCGGCGCGGTCGGGCTGCGCACCCGTCCGCTGCGGGCCTTCCTGTCGGCGCTGGGCATCGCGATCGGCATCGCCGCCATGGTGGCCGTCGTCGGGATCTCCTCGTCCTCGCGCGCCGATCTGGACCGGGTGCTCGCGGCGCTGGGCACCAATCTGCTTACCGTCTCGCCCGGCAGCACGCTCACCGGCGGACAGGCCCAACTGCCGCTCACGGCCGAGCGGATGGTCGCCGGGATCGGTGGAGTGGAGTCCGTGTCGGCGGTCGGCAAGGTACCGGACGCGAAGGTGTACCGCACCGACCGGATACCGGAGGTCCAAACGAACGGTCTCGCGACCTACGCGGCCCGTACCTCGCTGCGTGATGCCGTCGGTGCCGGCCTCGCGGACGGCGCCTGGCTCAACGCGGCCACGGCCCGTTTTCCGGCGGTGGTGCTCGGTGCCGCCGCGGCCGAACGGCTGGGGGTGAGCCACGCGGGCGAGGACACCCGGGTGCTGGTCGGGGGACGGTGGTTCACGGTGGTCGGGATCCTCGAACGGGCTCCGCTGGCACCGGAGTTGGATTCCGCCGCGCTGATCGGCTGGCCGGTGGCCGAGCGGGAGCTGGGCTTCGACGGACACGCGACGACCCTGTACACACGCTCGGCGGAGGCGAGCGTGGAGTCGGTGCGGGAGGTGCTCGGCGCGACGGCCAACCCCGAGGCGCCGAGCGAGGTCGAGGTCTCCCGCCCGTCGGACGCGCTGGCGGCGCAGCGGGCGGCGGGCGAGGCCTTCACCGGGCTGCTGCTCGGGCTCGGGGCGGTGGCGCTGCTGGTCGGCGGGGTGGGGGTCGCCAACACGATGGTGATCTCGGTGCTGGAGCGCCGGGCCGAGATCGGGCTGCGCCGCTCGATGGGCGCGACACGCGGCCAGATCCGGGGCCAGTTCCTCGCCGAGTCGCTGCTGCTGTCGGCGCTCGGCGGTGCGGGCGGGGCCGTGCTCGGCCTGGCCGTGACCTCCGGGTATGCCCTGTACCAGGGGTGGCCGACGGTGGTGCCGGCCTGGGCCGTGGCGGGCGGGGTGGCGGCCACGCTGGTGATCGGTGGCCTGGCGGGCCTGTACCCGGCGCTCCGGGCGGCCCGGCTCTCGCCCACGGAGGCACTGGCGACACCGTGAGGGACGGGCGGTCTACGCGTCGGCGAGCTCCGGGTCGTGCTCGGCGTCGTAGGCCGCCCGTGACTCGGCGATGTGCACGCGGTTGCGCTCCGCCCAGTCGGTGAGGCGTTGCAGTGTCTCGTGCAACTCACGTGCCTGCGGCGTGAGTTCGTACTCCACCTTGGGCGGGACCGTCGGGTGCACGGTCCGGGTGACCAGGCCGTCGCGCTCCAGGTTGCGCAGGGTGAGGGTGAGCATGCGGCGGCTGATGCCCTCGATGCTGCGCTCCAACTCCGTGAAGCGGATGGGGCCGTGGGCGGCGGCGACCAGGATCTGCACGCTCCATTTTCCGGCGACCCTGTCAAGAACTTCCCGCACGGGGCAGGCGTGCGCGTTCACGACCTGCGAGGTAACACCGGTGTTCCTCTGGGACATCGAACTGCCTCCTTACGCCGACTTCCATGGTTCCGCACGATGTTGCCCGTTACAAGTCGTGCACCTTTGGAAGCCGGAAGACCTGGAGGCGGTGCCGCCATGACGGCCATCATCGAGTCCCGTACGCGGTCGACGCAACGAACGTACTCCCGCTGGGCATCCCTGGTGATCCTCTGCGCGGGAGCGCTGATGACCATCCTGGACGGCAACATCGTCACGGTGGCGATGCCGGCGATCCAGAGCGACCTCGGTTTCTCGGCGTCGGGGCTGGCATGGGTGGTCAACGCGTATCTGATCCCCTTCGGCGGGCTGTTGCTGCTGGCGGGCAGGCTCGGGGATCTCGTCGGCCGCAAGCGGATGTTCACGGCGGGGCTCGCCGTGTTCACGGTGGCGTCGGTGCTGTGCGGGGTGGCGACGAGTCAGGGCGCGCTGATCGCCGCGCGTGCCCTCCAGGGGGTCGGCGGGGCGATGACGACCGCCGTGGTGCTCGGGATGCTGGTGTCCCTGTTCCCCGAGCCGCGTGAACAGGCCAAGGCCATCGCGGTGTTCAGTGCGGTGGGGGCGGCCGGCGGGGCGCTCGGTACCTTCCTCGGCGGGGCGTTGACCGAGGCACTGAACTGGCACTGGATCTTTCTGATCAATCTGCCGATCGGGCTTGTGGCGTGGGCGGCCGCGGTGCGGGTGCTGGACCGGGAGGACGGGGCCGGGCTCGGGAAGGGCGCGGACTATCCGGGGGCGGCGCTGGTGACGGCCGCGCTGATGCTGACGGTGTATGTGATCGTGGGGTCGGGTGAGCGGGAGGTCGCCGAGACGCTGTGGATGTCCCTTGCGGCCCTCGTGCTCTTCGTCGGGTTCACCGTCCGCCAGGCGCGGGCCGCTCGGCCGTTGCTGCGGCTGCGGGTGTTCGGGGCTCGGCTGACGGCCGGGGCGAATGCCGTGCAGGTGCTGATGATCGCGACGATGTACGGCTTCCAGTTCATCGGGGCGCTGTATCTCCAGCGGGTGCTGGGGTACGGGGAGTTGCTCACCGGCACGGCGTTCCTGCCGGCCCCTTTGGTGATCGGGGTGCTGATGCTGGGGCTGTCGGCGCGGGTGATCGGGCGGTACGGGCCGTATCGGGTGCTGCTGGCGGGGCTGGCGCTGATCACCACGGGCATGGGTCTGCTCGGACGGGCGCCGGCCGAAGGCTCGTACGTGGTGGATGTCCTCCCCGCGATGCTTCTGCTGTCGGTCGGGTTCGCGGCCGCGATGCCCGCGCTGACGGGGCTGGCGATGTCCGGGGTGCGCGAAGAGGACGCGGGCGTGGCTTCGGGACTGTTCAACACCACCCAGGTGGTGGGCGGTTCACTGGGGCTCGCGGTGCTGTCGGTCCTGGCGGCGCATCGGACGGAAGGGCTGCTGGGGGGCGGGGCCGAGGTGGTGGCGGCCGCGGCGGAGGGGTACCAGCTGGCGTTCCGGGTGGCGACGGTGATCGCGGTGGGAGCGCTGGCGCTGGCAGCGTGGGTTCTCCGGCCCCGACGCTGACCGCCGGCACTCCGGTCGTCCTTCGCCGGATGGCTGCCCCGGGCGGCGCCCTGCCGGATGCCGGGTAAATCCGGGTGCGGGCGCCGCCATGAGGCTGCGAGGCTCACCTGTCATGGCAGCACGACGTATCAAGCCCAGTCTCTACATCTCCGTCGACATCGAGGCCGACGGGCCGATTCCGGGGCCCTACTCCATGCTCAGCCTGGGGGCCGCCGTGGCCGGGCGGCAGGATGGCGAGGGGTTCGAGGCCGCTGATCCCGAAGCGCGGACCTTCTACCGGGAACTGCGGCCCATCAGTGCGGACTTCGTGCCGGAGGCGCTCGCGGTCAGCGGGCTCGACCGGGAGCGCCTCGGCACGGAGGGGGCTGAACCGGCCGTAGCGCTCGCCGAGTTCAGTCAGTGGGTGCGGGAGGTCAGTCAGGGGGCGCAGGCCGTCATGTGCGGCTACCCGGCCTCGTACGACTGGACCTTTCTCTACTGGTATCTCATCCGGTTCACCGGCGAGAGTCCCTTCGGGCACTCCGGGTGCCTGGACATGAAGACCCTCTACGCCACCAAGGCCGGGCTGCCCCTGCGGGCCGTCGCCAAGGGCACCATGCCGCGCGAGCTGCTGTCGCGGCGCCGGCACACGCACCATGCCCTCGACGACGCCGTGGAGCAGGCCGAGCTGTTCGCCCATCTCATGGCGTGGCCGGGGCCGGCCGGGCCGAGCCGGTGATCTCCTCGCCCGCCTCCATCGGGTGGGTGACGTCCTCGGCATCGCGCTCCCTGCCGAGGTGGTTGAAGACCAGGTTCAGCAGGACCGCCACCACACAGCCCGTGGAGATCCCGGAGTCCAGGACGATCCGCGCGGTCTCCGGGAAGGCGTGGTAGAACTCCGGCGCGGAGATCGGGATGATGCCGACCGCCAGCGACACGGCCAGGATCAGGACGTTGTTGTCCTTCTCCAGACCGGCCCTGACCAGGGTCTGGATACCGCTGGCCGCGACCGAGCCGAAGAGCACCACGCCCGCGCCGCCGAGCACCGGGCGCGGCACGACCGCGATCAGTGAGGCGGCCATCGGGCACAGGCCCATCAGGACGAGGAAGCCGCCGCCCGTCGCCACGACATAGCGGCTGCGGATCTTCGTCATCGCCACCAGACCGATGTTCTGCGCGAAGGCGCTGCACATGAAGCCGTTGAACAGCGGGCTGATCGCCGAGCCGAGGGTGTCCGCGCGCAGGCCCGCCGCGATGGTCTTCTCGTCCGCGGGGCGGTCCACGATCTCGCCCAGCGCCAGCATGTCGGCGGTCGACTCGGTCATCGAGACCACCATCACGACGATCATCGAGACGATCGCGGCGATCTGGAACTGCGGTGCGCCGAAGTGGAACGGGGTCGGGAAGCCGATGACGTCCGCGTCGGCGACGGGCCCGAAGTCCGTGACGCCGAAGGGAATGGCGACGAGGGTGCCGGCGACGAGGCCCAGCAGGACGGCGATCTGCTTGACGAAGCCCCGGGTGAACCGGCGCAGCAGCAGGACGATCACCAACGTGGCCGCGGCGAGGCCCAGGTTGGTGGCCGAGCCGTAGTCGTCGCCCGCGGGATTCGGCCCCTGGGCCCAGCCGAAGGCCACCGGCAGGAGCGAGATGCCGATCAGGGTGATCACCGTGCCGGTGACCACGGGCGGGAAGAAGCGGACCATCTTGCTGAAGAACGGCGCCGCTATGAAGCCCAGCAGGCCCGCGACGATCACCGCCCCGAAGATGATCGGCAGCGCGTCGGACTTGTCGTCGGTGGACGCGACGATCGCGGTCATGGGGGCGACACCGGCGAAGGTGACGCCGTTGACGAACGGCAGCCGGGCGCCGATCTTCCAGATGCCGAGCGTCTGGAGGAACGTGGCCAGGCCCGCGGTGAACAGGCAGGCGCCGGTGAGGAAGGTCAGTTCGGCGCCGGAGAGGCCGATGGCCGCCCCGACGATCAGGGGCGGGGCGACGACTCCCGCGTACATGGCGGCCACGTGCTGGAGGCCGGTGGTGGCCATTTTGAGTGCGGGGAGTTTTTCGTCGACGGGATGGGCGGTCACGGCGGTTCCTCCGGGTCAGCTAACACGTCGGCTCTGACGTGGGTTTCTTGGAGGTGATGCGCGGTCGTGCGGGACCGGTGAAGACGGGGACGGTAGACCGTTCCGGGGCGCACACGTCCATGCACGCCCCGGAGACGGCCGCCATGGACCCCGCTCGGGTCCACGGCCACCGGCCGAGGGCCGTCCCCCTCAGCCGGAGATCTTCAACTGGTCAGCCCTGCGCGGCGATCCGCGCCAGGCGCTGCGCCTGCTCCCGCGTGGAGCGGGCGATGGCGTCCTCGTCGACGTGGAGCAGTCGGTTGTTCTCCACGATCTGCTCGCCGTTGACGAAGGAGGCCGTGACCGGTGCCGCCGCGCCGAAGACCAGCGCGGTCACCGGGTCGGCGATGGACGAGTGGGCCAGGGTGTCGAGCTTCCAGAGCACCAGGTCGGCGAGCTTGCCCGGCTCCAGTGACCCGATCTCGGCCGCGCGGCCGAGGACCTGGGCGCCGCCGTAGGTGCCGAGGCGCAGCGCCTGGCGGGCGTTCAGGGCGGCCTCGCGGTGGGCGCCGAGGCGGTTGATCAGCAGCGCGTTGCGCAGCTCGGTGTGCAGTTCGCCGGACTCGTTGGAGGCGGTGCCGTCGACACCGAGGCCGACCGGGACACCGGCGGCGAGCATGTCGGGAACGCGGGCGATACCGGCCGCGAGGCGGGCGTTGGAGGAGGGGCAGTGGGCGACACCGGTCTTCGTACGGGCGAAGGCGGCGATGTCGGAGTCGTTCATGTGGACGCAGTGCGCCATCCACACGTCCTCGCCGAGCCAGCCGGTGGACTCGAAGTAGTCGGTCGGGCCCATGCCGAACAGCTCGTGGCAGAACTTCTCCTCCTCGACCGTCTCCGAGCCGTGGGTGTGCAGCCGGACGCCCAGGCTGCGGGCCAGCTCGGCGCCCTGGCGCAGGAGTTCGGTGGAGACGGAGAAGGGCGAGCAGGGCGCGACGGCGACCTGGGTCATCGCGTCGAAGGAGGCGTCGTGGTGCTCCTTGACGGTGGCCTCGGTGGCGGCGAGGGCGCCGTCCAGGGTCTCGACGGCGAAGTCCGGGGGCAGACCGCCGTCCTTCTCGCTGCGGTCCATCGAGCCGCGGGCGAGGGTGAAGCGGACGCCCATCTCGCGGGCGGCGCGGATGATCGATCCGGACAGGTCGCCGGAGCCCCGCGGGAAGACGTAGTGGTGGTCCATCGCGGTCGTGACACCACCGCGGGCCATCATGGCGAGCGAGCCCTGCGCGGCCGAGTACGTCATCTGCTCGTCGATGCGCGCCCAGGTCGGGTAGAGGGCGACCAGCCAGTTGAACAGGTTGTGGTCGGTGGCCAGGCCCCGGGTGATCCACTGGTAGAAGTGGTGGTGGGTGTTGACCAGACCGGGGGTCACGAGGTGGCCGGTGGCGTCGATGCGCCGTACGACGTTCTCCAGGCCCTCGGGGGCCCGGCCGGCGCCCAGCGCCTCGATGCGGTTGCCGGCGATGACGAGGTAACCGCTCGCGTACTCGGTCCCGCCCGCGTCGACGGTCGCGATCGCACAGTTCTCGATGACGATGCGCTGGTCAGCTGCCATGGTTCGCCCCTTTTTCACGGGAGTTGTGCAGTGTTGGAGAGGGCACGGCAGGACCCCGGGAGATTTGAGTGCCGCGGCCGGATCGGGGGGACCTCTCCGGCCGCGGGTGCCGCGATGAAGTTGCTTCGCCTACGGGTGGATCACAGGTTGGTGAGGTCCACGGGGATCCTCGCCTCGCAGCCGTCCCGCAGGATGGTGGCCTCGATCAGGCCGTAGGGGCGGTCGGCGGCGAAGTAGACCTCGTTGTCGTTCTTCAGCCCGAACGGCTCCAGGTCCACCAGGAAGTGGTGCTTGTTCGGGAGGGAGAAGCGGACCTCGTCGATCTCGCTGCGGTTGTTGATGATGCGCGAGCCCATCTGGTACAGCGTCTGCTGCAGCGAGAGCGAGTACGTCTCGGCGAAGGCCTGGAGCATGTGCTTGCGCACCTGCTCGTAGGACTTCTCCCAGTTGGGCATCTTCTGCTCGTCGTCGGTCCAGTTGAACCGCCAACGGCTGGAGACCTGGGTCGCGAGGATCCGGTCGTAGGCCTCCTGGAGGGTCGTGTACTTGTCCTTGACGTAGCCCCAGAACTCGGAGTTCGTCGAGTTCATCACGACCAGGTCCTTCAGACCCGAGACGACCTCCCACGACGTGCCGTCGTAGGTGATCTGGGTGACGCGGGTCTCCTGGCCCTTGCGCACGAAGGAGTGCTTGACCTCGTCGGCGCCGATGAACCTGGAGTTGGCGTCGGAGGTGGCGATCCGCTCCCAGGCGTACTCCTCGATGCGGATCCGAGCGATCTTGATCGGCTCCTGCGAGGTGACGAAGTGCCGGGCGAGGTGGATGCCGAACTGCTCGGCCGACTCGATGCCGTACTCCTTGGCGAACGCGTACACCGTGTTCTTGGTGGTGTCGGTCGGCAGGACATGGGCGTTGGAGCCGGAGTAGTGGACCTCGTCCATGTCGCCGCTCAGCGCCACGGATACGTTGAGGTCCTTGATGTGATGGGTGGCGCCGTCCCGCGTGATCTTTACGACTCGGTTCTCGGCCTTGCCGTACTGGTTCTGTCCCAGGATGGTGGGCATTTAGCTAGCTCCCTCGGTAAACGGAGTAGCCGAACGGGTTGAGCAGCAGCGGTACGTGGTAGTGCTCGCCCGGCACGACGGCGAACGTGATCGCCACCTCCGGGAAGAACACGGCGGCACCGCTGTCCCGATTCGCGGGGGCGTCCTGCTGCGCATCGGCTTGCTTCTTCTCGAAATACGGCTCCACGGCGAAGTCGAGCCGTACGTGTGTGGTCCCCTCCGGCAGGGCGGGGAGGTCCTTGCACCGGCCGTCCGCGTCGGTCGCGGAGCCGCCGAGGGTCTGCCAGTCCGCGCCGCTCGCACCGCGGGCGGAGAGCTGGACGGCGACGGCCTCGGCGGGGCGGCCGACGGATGTGTCCAGGATGTGGGTGGACACGGAGGCGGTGGTGCTGGTGCTCATGCTGCTCTCAGTCCTCTTCGACGAGTCGGGCGAGCCGGATACGGTTGATCTTGCCCAGCTCGGTGCGGACGATCTCGCGCTCCTGCTCCGGCGAGTTGCCGATCCGTTCCTTGACCGCGTCGCGCATCTGCTCGCCGGTCCGGCCGGTGGCGCAGATGAGGAAGACATGGCCGAACTTGTCCTGGTAGGCCAGGTTGAGTTCGAGCATCTCGGCCTTGAGCTCCTCCGAGGCGCCGGCCATGCCACGCTGCTCGCGGGCCGAGGTGGGGTCGCCGGGCTTGGGGCGGCCGATCGGCGGGTGTCCGGCCATCGCCTCTTGGAGGTCCGCGGCGGTCAGCTCGGCCATGGCGGCGTCACTGGCGGCGTAGAGGGCCTCGGCGGTGGCGTACGGGCGGGCGGCGAGGAGCCGCTCGGCCCACGCCCGGGAGGCGCACGCCTCGTGGAGCGCGGCGAGGGCCGCGTGCTGCTCCAGGGCGTTGAACCGGAGCAGGCCCGGCGTGGATGTGGACGTCACGGGAGCCTCCGTGGCCTTGTGCTGAACGGGCTGCCGATAGCTAACGCCCTGCGCGACATCACGTCAACACTTTGTTGAAAATTCCGGGTAACGAAACCCGGAGCCCCCCGTCAGGCCCCTTTCTCGCGGTTCAGGTAGTTGTAGACGGTGAAGCGGCTGACGCCCAGGGCGCTCGCCACGGTCTCCACCCCGTGCCGTACGGAGAAGGCGCCGCGCGCCTCGAGTATCCGTACGACCTCCTGCTTGGCCTTGCGGTCGAGGTCGGCGAGCGGCTTGCCCTGCCGACGCTCCATGGCGGCCAGGATGTGGTCCAGGGAGTCCGCGAGCTGCGGCAGCCGTACGGCGACCACGTCCGCGCCCTCCCAGGCGAGCACGACGTCGTCCGGTCCCGCCTCGTCCGGCGGGAGCATCTCGCCGCCCATGGCGTCGACCAGGGGCTTCACGGCCGTGATGAAGGGCTCCTCGTTCACCGCTCGCCCTCCCCGACGACATTGAGCTGGAGCGAGACCCGGGTGGCGCCGGACTCCAGGGTCTTGCGCAGCAGCGCGTCCACGGCGGTGAGCACGGCGTCCGCGCTGCCCTCCGCGGTGTTCCCGAACGGGCCGACGTCCACCGCGTCCAGCTCGGCCGCCTCGATGACCTCGCGGGCGACGACCGCGTGCGCGGGCGCCTCGTCGAGGTCGAAGGGCTCGGTCGTGAATTCCACTCTCAGTCGCACGCGCTCAACCTAACGCGCGGTGCCGCTTTCCGCCGAGCCCTCTTGACAAGCCCGGACACCCGACGGCAATCTTCCAATAAGCAGAAAACAACTTCCGTCATACGGAATCTCGACACGGAAGGGAGCGCCGATCCTGATGGGATTCGCAGAACAGCGCTTCAACGTCAACCTGTCGATCCTCTTCACGGAACTCCCGCTCCTGGAGCGCCCCGCGGCCGCCGCCGCGGCCGGCTTCACCGCGGTCGAGCTGTGGTGGCCCTGGATCGACTCCCCCACCCCCGAGCAGTCCGAGCTCGACGCCCTGAAGAAGGCGATCGAGGACGCGGGCGTCCAGCTCACGGGCCTGAACTTCTACGCCGGACAGCTCCCGGGCCCGGACCGCGGCGCCCTGTCGGTGCCCGGCGAGGAGTCGGAGAGGTTCCGCGCCAACATCGACGTGGCCGCCGACTTCGCCGCCTCCCTCGGCTGCACCGCGCTCAACGCGCTCTACGGCAACCGCGTCGAGGGCGTGGACCCGGCCGAGCAGGACGCGCTGGCGCTGGAGAACCTCGTCCTCGCGGCGCGGGCCGCCGACCGGATCGGCGCGATCCTGCTGATCGAGGCGCTGAACCAGCCCGAGTCGCCGCTGTACCCGCTGGTGTCGGCGCCGGCCGCGGTCGGCGTCGTCGACAGGGTGAACGAGGCGACGGGACTCGGCAACGCGAAGTTCCTCATGGACCTCTACCACCTGTCCATGAACGGCGAGGACCTCCCCTCGGTGATCGAGAGCTACGCGGCGAAGACCGGCCACGTCCAGATCGCCGACAACCCGGGCCGCGGCGCCCCCGGCACGGGGACGCTGCCGCTGGAGGAGCTGCTCGACCAGCTGAGGAAGGCCGGTTACGAGGGCTACGTCGGCCTGGAGTACAAGCCGGGCGACCGCCCGAGCGCGGAGGCCTTCGGCTGGCTGCCGGCGGACCGGCGCGCCGCCCGCTGAACGCCGGCGAGCGCCGACGCCCGCCCATTCGCTGAGCTTCAGCCGTAGTGGCTGACCTTTAGCCGTAGCAAGAGAGGCACCCCCATCATGAGCACCCTTCCCAAGATCGCCTGGATAGGCCTCGGCATCATGGGCTCCCCCATGTCCGAGAATCTGATCAAGGCCGGTTACGACGTCACCGGCTTCACGCTGGAGCAGGACAAGCTGGAGCGCCTGGCCAAGGCCGGCGGCACCGCGGCCGGTTCGATCGCCGAGGCCGTCAAGGACGCGGACGTCGTCGTCACGATGGTCCCCGCCTCCCCGCAGGTCGAGGCCATCTCCTACGGCCCCGACGGCATCCTGGAGAACGCGAAGTCCGGCGCCCTGCTGATCGACATGTCCTCGATCACCCCACAGACCTCGGTCGACCTGGCGAAGGCCGCCAAGGACAAGGGCATCCGCGTGCTGGACGCCCCGGTGTCCGGCGGCGAGGCCGGCGCCATCGAGGCCGTACTGTCGATCATGGTCGGTGGCGAGCAGGCCGACTTCGACGAGGCCAAGCCGGTCCTGGAAGCCCTCGGCAAGACCATCGTGCTGTGCGGTCCGCACGGCTCGGGCCAGACCGTGAAGGCCGCCAACCAGCTGATCGTCGCCGTCAACATCCAGGCGTGCGCAGAGGCCGTGGTCTTCCTGGAGAAGTCCGGCGTGGACCTGAAGGCCGCCCTGGACGTCCTCAACGGCGGCCTCGCCGGCTCCACCGTGCTGACGCGCAAGAAGGACAACTTCCTGCAGCGCGACTTCAAGCCGGGCTTCCGGATCGACCTGCACCACAAGGACATGGGCATCGTCACCGACGCCGCCCGCAACGTCGGCGCGGCCCTGCCCGTCGGTGCCGTGGTCGCCCAGCTCGTCGCCTCCCTGCGCGCCCAGGGGGACGGCGGCCTGGACCACTCCGCGCTGCTGCGCGCGGTCGAGCGCCTCTCCGGCGCGCAGGTCTGACGACCTGCCCAGACCTCCGGGCGGCGCCGCCGCTGACACCTGTCCTGTCGCGCCCAAGCGGCGGCGCCGCCCGGAATCCACTTCAACAACGAGTCGGAGAAGCCCGAGCGCATCTTCAACAAACTGTTGACGCCCCGATTGCCCCCTCCTAGGCTCCACAAAGCGGAAACAGGTTTCCGCTGACTCCCGCACGGAAGGTCCACGATGTCGAAGCGCGTGCTCACGACCGAGTCCGGCGCCCCGGTCGCCGACAACCAGAACTCCGCCTCCGCCGGCGTCGGCGGACCGCTCCTGCTCCAGGACCAGCACCTCCTGGAGAAGCTCGCCCGGTTCAACCGCGAGCGCATCCCGGAGCGCGTGGTGCACGCCCGTGGTTCCGGCGCCTACGGCTACTTCGAGGTGACCGACGACGTCACCGGCTTCACCCACGCCGACTTCCTGAACAGCGTCGGCAAGCGCACCGAGGTGTTCCTGCGCTTCTCGACCGTGGCCGACAGCCTCGGCGGCGCGGACGCGGTCCGTGACCCGCGCGGCTTCGCCGTCAAGTTCTACACCGCAGAGGGCAATTACGACCTCGTGGGGAACAACACCCCGGTGTTCTTCATCAAGGACCCGATCAAGTTCCCGGACTTCATCCACTCGCAGAAGCGCGACCCGTTCACCGGCCGCCAGGAGCCGGACAACGTCTGGGACTTCTGGGCGCACGCCCCCGAGGCCACGCACCAGGTGACCTGGCTGATGGGCGACCGCGGCATCCCGGCGTCGTACCGCCACATGAACGGCTACGGCTCGCACACCTACCAGTGGACGAACGCCGAGGGCGATGCCTTCTTCGTCAAGTACCACTTCAAGACGAACCAGGGCATCCGCTGCCTGTCCGCCGAGCAGGGCGCCGAGCTCGCGGGCCAGGACCCCAACTCGCACCAGACGGACCTGCTCCAGGCCATCGAGCGGGGCGTGAACCCGTCCTGGACGCTGTACGTGCAGCTGATGCCGGCGGCCGAGGCGGCGGACTACCGCTTCAACCCCTTCGACCTGACGAAGGTGTGGCCGCACAAGGACTACCCGCTGCAGCGCGTGGGCCGACTGGTCCTGGACCGCAACCCCGACAACGTCTTCGCCGAGGTCGAGCAGGCCGCGTTCTCCCCGAACAACTTCGTTCCGGGCATCGGCCCCTCCCCCGACAAGATGCTCCAGGGCCGCCTGTTCGCCTACGCGGACGCGCACCGCTACCGCCTGGGCGTCAACCACACCCAGCTCGCGGTGAACGCCCCGAGGGCGACGACGGCGCAGAACTACGGCCGCGACGGCCTCATGGCGTCCAACTCCCAGGGCCGGTACGCCAAGAACTACGAGCCGAACTCCTACGACGGCCCCGTCGAGACCGGCCGCCCGCTGGCCGCCCCGCTGGCGGTGACCGGGTACACCGGCACCCACGAGGCCCCGCAGCACACCAAGGACGACGACTTCTTCCAGGCGGGTGAGCTGTACCGGCTGATGTCCGCCGAGGAGAAGTCCCGGCTGATCGCCAACATCGCCGGCGGCCTCTCGCAGGTCTCCCGCGACGACGTGATCGAGAAGAACCTGGCCCACTTCCACGCCGCCGACCCGGAGTACGGCAAGCGCGTGGAGGAGGCGGTCCGCGCCCTGCGCGAGGACTAGCACCAGCTCCCTGGCCGCGTCCGACCAGCTGAGAGACCCGGATGAGGGGTGGTCGATCAGCATCGGGCGCGGGCCGGGGTGAGGACCGCGGCGGTGTGCGAGCCAGTGCGGTGGTGAAGGACCAGAACTCCCTTCTCGACCTGAGGGAAGGGTGATTCAGGCTCCGTCGCCACCGCCGCGGTCCCGAAAGAAGGAGCCTCACCGGGCTGAGCAGCGCCGGATACGGACGGTCCCGTATCCGGCGCTGTTCGGTGTTCCGGGGTGCGGAACCCCTCGAAGCGCCGGAGGCTGAAGACATGGCACAACCGACGCAGCAACCGCACATCGTGGTCCACTCCCCGGCCCTGGACGGCTCCCGGCGGGTCACCGCGGGGAACGAGACGCTGGGCATCGCCTCGCACGTCGACGACGTCGCCGAGTTCCTGCGGCTGGCGGACCTGTACGTCACGGACGTCGCGGAGAGCGACCTCATCGAATGGCAGGGCGGCGGCCCCGACGACTGGCCGGGTCTCTCGGAGCACCACGAGACACCCGGGGCCTGAGCCACGTACACCGCTGTCCGTAGTCCGGCTACGCAACCCTCAAATCAACCTCTGAACCCGCGCCCGGGGGCTTCAACCACCCCCGGGCGCGGGCACATTCTCGGAACACGGGGCCCGCCGGCACGGGGGCGGCGGGTCCCTCGGGCCGCACTCCGGTCAGGGGTGTCCGGGCGGCCCGGTACCACGGGGGACGGGGGCGGCCCGAGCCCCGCCGGACGGGGGTGTGCGGCGGGGCTCAGGCCGGACGGGGGGCGGGTCATGAGCGACGGGTACGCAGCACCTACCGGAGACCCACGGGGTCGCCCTGCCGTCCGGGGCAGGGCATGAGCGACGGTACGGACCACCCTCCGGAGCCCTACGGGATCGCACTGCTGCGGGGCGGCCCCCGCGCCGCCGTCACCACGGCCGTGGTGGCGCTGTACCGGCGGGGGGTCGTCGAAGCCGGCCGGCCCGGCACCCTGCGCCGGTCGAGGACGCCCGACGACGGCTCCGGGCCCTGGCATCCGCTGGAGAAGGCGGTCCGCGTGGGGCTCTACCGGCCCGCCGGGCCGCGGGAGTTGCTCACCCGGTACGTCGTACGCCATGCCCTCAAGCGCCTGCGCCGGGAACTCACCGCGGCCGGGCTGCTGCGCTCCACCGTCCCCGGCCCGACCCGCGCCGGCCGCCGCCGACTGGCGGAGCTGCGGAGCCTGCACCCGCTGCCGTCGGACGCGGCGGGTCTCACCCCCGAGGAGCTGACACTCGCCGTCGCGCTCCACGGCGACCGCGCGCTGACCGCGCTGCTGCCCGGCTGGGCCGAGGCGGAGGGGCTCGTCGGACGCGGCCGTGACCGGAGCGGACACGACGGCCGTCGCTCCGTCAGCCCGATCACCGGCCTGCGCCGCGCCCTCACCGACGAGATGGCGGCAGGCAGCGAGTACGGCTCCAGCGGCTACGACTCCGGCTCCGGCGGATACGGCTGCGGCGGGGGCGGCGGGGACTGATCGCGCCCGGAGACGACAAAGCGGGGCGGCCCGACCCCCACCCGGGTCGGGCCGCCCCTGACTGACCTGTGGGTCAGACCTTCAGCGTCTTGATCGAGGTCGGCGCGTGGCCGGGCTCGGTCGCGATCTCCTCGAACTCCACGACATTGCTGATGTCGTTGGTGCCCGACATGGAGATGTTGGTGACGCGCTCGAGGATCGCCTCGACGACGACCGGCACCTGGAACTCCGCGGCCAGCTTCTTGGCCTGCTCGAGGGCGGCCCCCAGCTCGGCCGGGTCGGTCACCCGGATCGCCTTGCAGCCGAGACCCTCGGCGACCTTGACGTGGTCGACGCCGTACACACCCAGCTCCGGCGAGTTGATGTTCTCGAACTCCAGGTTGACCTGGAAGTCGATCTCGAACGCCCGCTGCGCCTGGCGGATCAGGCCCAGGTAGGAGTTGTTCACCAGGACATGGACGTACGGGATCCTGTGCTGCGCCCCGACCGCCAGCTCCTCGATCATGAACTGGAAGTCGTAGTCGCCGGAGAGCGCCACGACCTGTGCCTCCGGGTCGGCCTTGGCGACGCCCAGCGCGGCCGGGATCGTCCAGCCGAGGGGACCGGCCTGGCCGCAGTTGATCCAGTGCCGCGGCCGGAAGACGTGCAGCATCTGGGCGCCGGCGATCTGCGAGAGGCCGATGGTGGAGACGTACCGGGTCTCCGGGCCGAAGGCCTTGTTCATCTCCTCGTAGACGCGCTGCGGCTTGATCGGGATGTCGTCGAAGTGCGTACGGCGCTGGAGGGTCGCCTTCCTCTCCTGCGCGGCGGCGGACCAGGCGCCGCGGTCGGGCAGCTCGCCCGCGGCCTTCAGCTCCCGCGCCACCTCGACGAAGAGCTCCAGGGCGGCCTTGGCGTCGGAGGCGATGCCGTAGTCCGGGGCGAAGATCTTGCCGATCTGGGTCGGCTCGACGTCGACGTGGACGAACTTCCGCCCGGCCGTGTAGACGTCCAGCTTGCCGGTGTGGCGGTTGGCCCAGCGGTTGCCGATGCCGAGGACGAAGTCGGACTCCAGGAAGGTCGCGTTGCCGTAGCGGTGCGAGGTCTGCAGGCCCACCATGCCGGCGTTCAGCTCGTGGTCGTCCGGCAGGACGCCCCAGCCCATCAGGGTCGGGACGACCGGGGTGCCGGTCAGCTCGGCGAACTCGACGAGGAGGTCGGCGGCGTCGGCGTTGATGACACCGCCGCCCGCGACGATCAGCGGCCGCTCGGCGGCGTTCAGCATCCCGAGCGCCTTCTCGACCTGGGCGCGGGTGGCCGCCGGCTTGTAGACCGGAAGCGGCTCGTACGTCTCCGGGTCGAACTCGATCTCGGTGAGCTGGACGTCGATCGGCAGGTCGATCAGGACCGGTCCGGGACGGCCGGAGCGCATCAGGTGGAAGGCCTGCTGGAAGACGCCCGGAACCTGGGCGGCCTCCAGGACGGTCACCGCCATCTTCGTGACCGGCTTGGCGATCGAGGCGATGTCGACGGCCTGGAAGTCCTCTTTGTGGATCACGGCGGTCGGGGCCTGGCCCGTGATGCACAGGATCGGGATGGAGTCACCGATGGCCGAGTACAGACCGGTGATCATGTCGGTGCCGGCCGGGCCCGAGGTACCGATGCACACGCCGATGTTGCCGGCGTGGGTGCGGGTGTAGCCCTCGGCCATGTGCGAGGCGCCCTCGACATGGCGGGCGAGGGTGTGGTGGATGCCACCGGAGGCCTTGAGCGCCGCGTAGAAGGGGTTGATCGCCGCGCCGGGCACACCGAACGCGTTGCTGACGCCCTCGCGCTTGAGGATCTCAACTGCCGCACGGGCAGCGGTCATTCGAGCCATCGAGTACTCCTGCTTCGGCTGTCGGATTCGCACGCCCGTCGCGCCCCGCGGTTGATGCTCTTCCGTATTGCGGAAAGTAATTTCTACTATCTGGAAGCAGAGTAAGAGGGGGGACGAAGCGCGTCAAGAGACGGACAAGCCGGGGTGCGCGGGAGGACCATGGGGCCATGCCCCAGAGCGTGGCGGTGTGCTGCCCGGCCTGCAGACGTGAGCACCAGTACGCGGCTCCGTCGTACCCGTGCGTCTGCGGCGCCCCCGTCACCCCGCCGCTGGACCGCCGCGGCACCCCGTCCGCCGTCACGCATCGCGCGTGGGCGGAGGAGTGGGTGACCGTGGAGTGCGCCTCCTGCGGCCGGCGCGGTCAGTGGCCGCATCCGGAGCTGGGGTGCCCGTGCGGGACGGTCGTACGGATCCCCGTCGCCGGGACCCTCTCCGCGGCCGGGCCCGGCACCGGGAGCGGCCCCCGCACCGACCCGCGCGCGACCGGCACCGGCGGCCCCGGCCGGTCACGCCGTCGCGCGCCCTTCCAGCCCGTGACGATCCGCACCGCCCGGGACACGGTCACGGCCGCCGCGCTCTATCTGCGCTGGCTCGGCTACCGGGACATCCGCCGCGCCGACCAGCGGCCCCCCTCCGGCATCGGGCTCGCGGCCCACGGACTGGTCGCGCAGGTGGATCCGACCGTGCGCCCGGCCTCGGTCCGGGACGTGGAGTGCCTGTGGCTGACCGCCATGACCGAGTCCGCGGACTGCGTCTACTTCTCCCTCGCCGGATACGCCCCCGACGCCCGCTCCCGCGCCGACGCCCTCGGCGTCCCCCTGTTCGTCCTGGACCTCACCGGCACTCCGCAGCCGGTCAACGACCACGCCGACGCCCTGGACTCCCCCACCGGCTGACCGCCCGCGCACACGAGTGCGCCGGCTCCCGGGGAGACGGGAGCCGGCGCCGGGGAAGGGCCCGCTACGGGTTGACGCAGCCGATCGAACCGACCGGATGGTTGTTGCCCGTGGAGGTGGCGGTGAAGCCGAAGGTGACGCTGCCGTCCGGCGGGATGCTCCGGTTGTGGTCGACGTTCCTGACCGTGACCGTGCCGTCGGTTCCGGTGCTGAGCGCGCCGTTCCAAACACTGCTGAGCCGGGTTCCGGTGCCCGGCTGCCAGCGCACGGCCCAGCCGTTGAGCGCGGCCGTGTTGTGGTTCATCACCTCGACGGAGCCCTGGAAGCCGCCGCTCCAGGAGTTCGTCACGGAGTAGACGGCCATGCAGCCGGAGTGCGGGTCGGTCGGGGTGGGCGTCGGCGTGGGCGTCGGGGTCGGGGTGGGCGTGCCGCCCGAGCCGCGGATGCCCGTCACCTCGCCGTTGCCGCCGTCGAAGACGATGTCGGAGCAGGAGAAGAAGTTCTCCTGGCTGTCCGAGCGCACCCACTGGATGAACAGCACCGCGTCACCCGAGCGGCCCGCGGGCAGGTTCAGGTTCCAGAAGTAGTGACCGGAATCGCTGCCCACCGAACCCGACTGGGCGGGGTTGGTGACGGTCTGGATGAGCTCCAGGTCGCCCCAGCCCAGCGGCGAGGTGGGCGAGTAGCCGGGCTTGGACAGGTACACCCGGAAGTCACCCGGGTGGGCCGCCCAGTTGCTGTACCGGACCTGCATGCTCTTCCCGGAGGTCAGATGCGTGCGGGGCCAGTCGGCCCGGGCGGCGTTGTAGCCGGTGAAGTTGTACGGGGAGCGGTCACCGGCGCTGCACAGCTTGCCGTCCGGCACGTAACCCGCGCCGCGCCCGCCCGCGTTGGAGTCGAGCACGGCGAACCAGTTGTACAGCGCCGTCGATCCGCTCTCCGCCAGCGCGGCCTTGCACGCCGGGTTCGTCGGGTCGAGGGCGCCGGTGCCGGTCTTGGCGTCCTGGTAGCAGAGATAGGTCCGCGATCCGGGCATCATCGCCACCCCGTGCGCCTGCGCGCTGCCCTGCCCGAGCAGGGCCAGGCCGAGCCCGCTGAGCAGGGTGGCGAGCACCGCCGCCCAGGAGAGGAGCCGGTTTCTGCGTCGAACCATTGTGGTGCCTCCTGTCGTTCCGTGGCTGTCCGCTGTGGAGCCCCCGCCCGCCCGGGGACACGGTCGCTCCGGGCGGGCGGGGGAGTGTGGGGAGGTAGGCGGATCAGGCGGGCGGTGCGCCCCAGGCCAGGACGGTGCCGAGGTAACCGGGGATCGCCGGGGCGTCGGTGTACGTCGTGGCGGTGGTACGGCTGTGGTCGTCGGCCTCGTTGAACGCGGACCAGTCGGACTTGGCCATCCGGAGCTGAATGTCACCGCTGTCCCGGCCGGCGGCCAGCGAGCCGGCCGAGAACCCGACCTCGAGGTAGGCGTCCGCGCCCGCGACCGGCGTGCTCAGCGGGACGACCCTGAGCTTGAGGTTGGAGCAGCCGACCGCGGCGTAGTCGCAATAGGCGTTCACGGTGGGCGAGCCGCCGTCCCGGGTGAAGTAGTAGCGGGCTGTCACGCCGGTCAGGTCGAGGGCGGCGGTGCCGGTGTTGGTGATCCGCAGACCGGGGCGGATGGCGTTGTCGGTGGCCGAGGAGTCGTTGTTCTTGTAGGCGACCTTGAGGCCGCCCGCCGGGTCGGGACCGCCGCCGCCCGTCTCGGTGGTGACGCTCAGGGCGGTGGAGGCGGCGGAGACGTTCCCGGCCGCGTCGCGGGCCCGCACGGTGTAGCTGTAGGCCGTGGCGGCGCTCAGCCCGGTGTCCGTGTACGTGGTTCCGGAGGCCGGCGAGCCGACCCGGGTG
Source organism: Streptomyces sp. NPDC043726 (assembly GCF_056436565.1). Classification (NCBI taxonomy): domain Bacteria; kingdom Bacillati; phylum Actinomycetota; class Actinomycetes; order Kitasatosporales; family Streptomycetaceae; genus Streptomyces; species Streptomyces sp. NPDC043726. The sequence goes on along the minus strand of NZ_JBWKCI010000009.1, from coordinate 137,374 downwards.
CCGTCGCGGTACACGTCGTACCCGGTCACGCCCACGTTGTCGGTGGCCGCGGTCCAGGCCAGGGAGACGCTGCTCGCGGTCTTCGCGGTGGCCCGCAGTCCGGTCGGGGCGGTCGGGGCCGTGGTGTCACCCGGGTCGGTGCCGCCTCCCGGCACGGCCGGGTGGGCGTTGCGCACCAGCATCGCGAACTGGTTGTGGAACCAGTGCCCGGCCAGCGGCGCGTCGGGGAGCGCCCCGGTCTTGTTGCCGCCCGCGTTGGGCGCGGAGTAGTCGGGGTTGCACATCGGGTCCTGGCGCTTGCCCTCGTCGTTGGGGATGTCCTTGCTGGCGCCGTCCGACTCCCCCGGCGGCTTGACCCACAGGAAGGCGTCGAGGTGCGAGTCGGGGTATCCGGAGGGCGAGGCCTGCGGCGGCTGCCCGATGCCGGCTCCGCTCACGTTGCACCACAGTCCGCGGTGGGTACGGCGGTCGGCCTTGGACTCGGTGACGTAGGTGTCGAGCGTGGTGCTGGTGCTCTCCGCGGTGGGCCGCGCGGCGCCGCCCCAGCCGTTGCGGGAGGTGTCGATCACCATGCCGGTGGAGGCGGGCCAGCCCGCCGCGACCAGCGCCCGGTGGACGTTTTTCGTGAAGTCGGACTCGTCGAAGTTCGGGTTCCACTCGTAGAACTTGCCCGACTTGACCATGTTGCCGCCGACCGTCTTGTCGGGGTTGGTCAGGAAGGGCTCCTCCAGCGGCGTGTAGTTGGCGACGTTGGTGATCAGCCCGTCGACGCTGCTCAGACCGGCCGCGGTGCCCCTGGCGACCTCGGTGTACTGCTGCACGGTCTGGGTGAGGTTGTTGTCCCAGCCGAGCCAGCCGGAGTGCGCGTAGTCCAGGTACGTGTACACGTTGGGGATCGCGTGCAGCTTGTCCAGGGCGTACTGGATGCCCTTGACGTAGATCCCGCTGCTCTTGAGCTGGGCGCACTCGGGGTCGGCGGTGTTGGTGACCAGGTTGGGCAGGCTGTCGGGCTCGATGACCGTGGTGATGCGGATGTCCTGGTACTTGGGGTTCTTGAAGACGTTCGCGATGACGTCGATGTACTCGGTCTTGTAGCGGTCCAGACCCGCCTGGGTGGCCGGGAGTTCGCCGTTGGAGGCGAGGGCGGCGCAGTCCCGCCCGGGCAGGTCGTACACCACGATGGTGGCGGTGATCGGCTGTCCGGGCTTCTTCTGGGCGAGCGCCAGGTCGAGATGGTCGGCGAGGCTCTTGCGTCCGGCGTTGGCGGTACCGCCGTGGATGGCCGCGATCCGGTCCAGCCAGACGGCGGTCGGATAGCTCTTGACCTTCTCCATCTTCGCCTTGAGCGTGGCGTCGGAGGTCTGGGCGATGGACGTGTCGACGCGCTCGGCGTAGTCGGGGTTGATGTAGAAGGTGGCCCCGGCGAAGGGGTTGTCGACATGTGCTTCCGCCGCTGCCGCGGGCTGTCCCGCGATCTGGCCCGCCACCCCGAGCATCAGGGTGGCCAGGGCGGTGGCCAGGGCTGCCGACCGTCGTCGGCGCGTGCGCGGCCGCATGGCGCCGGCGGGTCTGGTCGGTTCGGTCATCTCGTGCCCTCCTCGGTGGTACGTGCGGGTGTGCCGGTCGTACGTCAGGAGCCGGTGCACTGCGCCGCGGGAGCGCCCGCGGTGCCGCTCGCGGTGAAGCCGAACGAGGTGGTGGCGCCGGGTGACAGGGCGCCGTTGTGGGCCGCGTTGCGGACGGTCGCGCGGCCCTGGGCCACGGTCAGGGAGCCGTTCCACAGACTGGTGACGGTGGAGCCGCCCAGGTCCCAGGCGACGGACCAGCCGGTGAGCGGGCCGGTGCCGGTGTTCTTGACGGTCACCTCGGCCTGGTGGCCGCCGGACCAGGACGAGACGACCTTGAGCTGAGCGGTGCAGGCCTTGGGCGTGGGCTCCGGGTCCGGGTCCGGGTCGGGGCCGGGATCGGTGCCGTAGGTCAGGCCGTGCCCGTACGGGAAGAGCGGGCTCTGGCCGTCGCCGTCGTTGACGGGCTGCTGGGAGGCGGCGCGCATCCAGGTCATGGGGAGCTTGCCGCTCGGGGCGTGGTCGCCGAAGAGCACGTCCGACACTCCGCCGCCCTCGGTGCCGGGCAGCCAAGCGGCCAGCAGGGCCCGCCAGTCGGGGAGTTGCGCGGCGATGTCGAGCGGGCGCCCCGAGACCAGGACCACCACGACGGGCACCCCGCTCGCCTTCAGCCGGGCCAGCGTCTGCAGGTCCTCCTGGTCGAGGCCCATGCTCCCGGGCCGGTCACCGTGCATCTCGGCGTAGGGGGTCTCCCCGACCACCGCCACGGCGGCCGTGTAGCTGCCGTCGATGCCGTTGCCGTACCGGTCGTACGCGATCCGGGACGGGTCGCTCGCGGCGGCGCGGATGCCCTGGAGGATCGTGGTGCCCTCGGTCACCGGCCCGCTGCGGCCCTGCCAGCCCAGGGTCCAGCCGCCGCTCTGGTTGCCGATGTCGTCGGCGGACTTGCCGGCCACGAACAGCTTGGCGTTCTTCGCCAGCGGCAGGACGCCGCCGTCGTTCTTCAGCAGCACCTGCGACTGCCGCACGGCCTGCCGGGCGAGCGCCCGGTGCTCTGCGGAACCGACGGACGGCGTCAACGAGCGGTCGGTGAGCGGCCGTTCGAACAGGCCGAGCTGGAACTTCTTGGTGAGGATGCGCCGGTTGGCGTCGTCGACGCGGGCGAGCGGGACGCGCCCGGCGGACACCTCGCCGCGCAGCAGGGTGAGGAACTTCCGGTAGTCGTGCGGGACCATCACCATGTCGACCCCCGCGTTGACCGCCGTGGCGATCTCGGCGCCGGTGAAGCCGCTCTGCCCGTCGAGCTGGTCGACCCCGGCCCAGTCCGACACGACGAAGCCGGAGAAGCCCAGTTCACCCTTGAGCACATCGGTGACCAGGTACTTGTGGGCGTGCGACTTCACCCCGTTCCAGCTGCTGTACGAGAGCATCACCGAGCCCACGCCCCGCCGTACCGCCTCCTGGAAGGGCGGCAGATGGATCGCGCGCAACTCCGCCTCGGACAACGCGGTGTTGCCCTGGTCGACGCCCCCGGTGGTGCCGCCGTCGCCGAGGTAGTGCTTGGCCGTGGCGAGCACCGACGCCGGGTCGCCGCCCAGGGTCGTGCCCTGCATGCCGGTGACGAACGTGGCCATGGACGTGGGCAGTTCGGGCTTCTCCCCGAACGACTCGTAGGTGCGGCCCCACCGGTCGTTGCGGGCCACGCACAGACAGGGCGCGAAGGACCAGTCGATCCCGGTGCCGGCCACCTCCTCGGCCACCGCGCGTCCGACGCGCTGCACGAGCGCGGGATCGCGGGTGGCTCCGAGGCCGATGTTGTGCGGGAAGAGGGTGGCGCCGCGCACGGCGTTGTGGCCGTGCACCGCGTCGATGCCGTAGATCATCGGGATGCCGAGCGGGGTGCCGAGGGCGGTGCGCTGGAGGGAGTCGTAGGTGTCGGCCCAGGTCCCGGCGTTGTTGGGGCTGACCGTCGAGTCGCCGCCGGAGAGCACCGAGCCGATGCGGTAGGCGGCGAGGTCGGACCGCGGGACGAGCGCGTCCTTCTCGACCTGGGTCATCTGCCCGAGCTTGTCGTCGAGCGTCATCCGGGAGAGCAGGTCGGCGACCCGCTCGGGCACCGGCAGGGCGGGGTCCTGGTAAGGAAGGGCGGCTGCGGCCGTCGGGACCTCGGCGGGCGGGGCGGCTGCGAGACCGGTCAGGGTGAGGGCCGCGGCACACAGCGCGGCGACGATCGCGGGGCGGCGCGGGGACGCGGGGCGGCGAGCGGGCAGGAGGCGGCTCGGGCTCATGGGCGGCGGGCCTTTCCGGGTGCGGGCCGGAGGGGCGGAGGAGGGGCCGGGGCCCGCCCCCGTCGGTGCGGGAAGGCGGGGCGGGCCCCGGAGGAGGCCGGTGCGGGGCACCGGCGTCGGTCACGCGCTGGTGCAGGCGGTGCCGTTCAGGCTGAATCCGGTGGGCTTGGTGAACGTGCCGCTGTAGGTGCCCTGGAAGCCGAAGCTCTGGCTGCCCCCGGCGGCGATCTGCGCGTTGTGCGCCACGGGGCTCGCCGTCACCGCGCCGGAGGAGCCGGACAGGGTGGTGTTCCAGGAGTTGGTCACACGCTGTCCGGAGGGCAGCGTGAAACCGAGCTGCCAGTTGTTCACGGCTGCCGAACCGGTGTTCTTGACCGTGACGTTGGCGGTGAACCCGCCCTGCCAGACGTTGGTCGCGTACGTCACCTGGCAGGCCGTGGTCGGCTCACCGGGGCCGCCCGGGTCACCGCCGCCGCCGAGGTTGACGGCGGAGGAGAAGGAGTTCACGGCCAGACCCGCGCCGTTCTGCCAGGGCTCGAAACCGGCCTGGACGCTCGTCAGATACCAGTTGCTCTGCGCCATCCCGCGGGCGACCGTCTGGTCGACGAAGTCCATGACGTCGAAACTCCAGCTGCTGATCGCCGAGGGGGCGACGAAGGAGATCACGTCGTTGGAGCCGTTGCTGCCGGTCCACACCTCCCAGGAGCGCCCGCCCACGGAGGCGGTGCCGACCGGGGAGCCGATCGGCTGGATCGGCCCGACGCGGTTGAACCAGATCATGATCTCGGTCCGGTTGACGCCGTCGGTGCGGGGCGTCGGGTCCAGCCAGATGTCGTACGAGGCGTTGTAGACGGCGTCCGACACATAGCCGTACGAGATGCTGCTGGGCGCGCTGGAGATGGTGCTGACCTGCGCCGGGAGGTTCGTGCCCGGCGAACAGTTCGTGTAGTGGCAGCCGTTGAAGACCGAGGGGTACGACTTCGGGGCGCCGTTGGTCGGGACCGAGCCGTCGGCCTGGGTGACCCGGAAGCCGGTGTCGGTGGCGGTGACGCACTGGGCGGCGCTGGTGCCCCAGCGGTTGTTCTGGACGACGTAGCGCCCCTGGATGACGGCCGATCCGTACTGCTCGCAGATCACGGTGTCGGCCTGGGCAGGTGGTGCCGCGACGAGGAGTGCCGCGACGGCGGCGAGAGCGGAGAGCAGCGCGGCGAACAGGCCGCGCGCGGTGCGGGGACGGTGCGGTAACGGTCGCATGCGGGTGCCTCTCGGAAGGAGATCCGGACAGGTCGCGCCTCACGGAAGATCCGGACGGGTCATTTCGGGAGCGCTCCCAACTCCCCACTGATGGGAGCGCTCCCACCCACCGGTTGAGTCCGGACTGTAGGAGTCCTCCCATGTCCCTGACAACCCCGTACGCAACGACTGTGTCGAAGGATTTTCGAAGCCGCAGGTCAGCCCGGAGGGCGGCCGGACACCTGTCGGCACTTTGGGAGCGCTCCCGAAATGTTGCGGAGCGGACCGGGCTCAGGCGGAGCCGCGCACCACCAACCGGGTGCGCAGGATGACGTGCCGCCAGGCCACCTCGGGCTGTTCCATCTCCTCCAGCAGCAGACGCACCATGGTCCGCCCGATCTCCTCCATCGGCTGACGGACCGTCGTCAGCGGAGGGTCGGTGTGCTGGGCGAGCAGGAAGTCGTCGAAGCCGATCACCGCGACGTCCTCCGGCACCCGGCGCCCGGCGGCCCGCAGCACGCCCAGCGCTCCGGCGGCCATGGTGTCCGAGGCGGCGAACACGGCGTCGACGTCCGGGTGCCGCTCCAGGAGCTCGGCCGTCGCCCGGCGCCCGCTGCTCTCGGTGAAGTCGCCCTCGACGACGAGCGAGGGCAGCGCCTCCAGACCCGCGTTGACCAGGGCTTCCCGATAGCCGCGCAACCGGCACTGGGTGGCGTACATGTCGAGCGGCCCGGTGACGGCGGCGATCCGGGTGCGCCCGCCGCGCACCAGGTGCTCCACCGCATCTCGGGCGCCGCCCACGTTGTCCGCGTCCACGTAGGTGACGTTCTCGTCGCCCGAGCGACGGCCGAGCAGCACCGTGGGCAGTCCGGCCTCGGCGAGCATGTCCGGCAGCCGGTCCTCGGCCCGGACGGACATCAGCAGGACCCCGTCCACCCGTCCGCCGCGCGCGTACTCCACGAGGCGCCGCCGCTCGGCGTCGGTGCGGACCAGGGTGAGCAGCAGCTGGACCGAGGTCTCGGCGAGGGCGTCGCCGACGGACTGGACGATCTCCGAGAAGAAGGGTTCCCCGAACAGCCGCCAGTCCCGCTCGGTCATCGCCAGCGTCACGGCGTCCGCGCGCCGCCCGGCCAGGGAGCGGGCCGCCAGGTTGGGCACATAGCCCAGTTCGGCGATGGCCCGCTCGACGGTCCGGCGCGTCGAATCCTTCACGCCCGCCGCGTTGTTGATGACCCGCGAGACGGTCCCCCGCCCGACACCGGCCAGGGCCGCGACCTCTTCCAGCGTCGGCGAACCAGGGCGCTGCCTGCCCATAACCACCCCCCAAGGGCACCCGATCCTACGGCTCGTGCGCGGCATGATCGAGTGCCCCGGGGGCGGATCAGCCGGCGTAGCGCTGCCGCAGCTCGATCTTGCGTACCTTTCCGGACACCGTCATCGGGAAGGAAGCGAGGACCTCCACCCTGGCCGGGATCTTGTAGTGCGCCAACTGGCCTTCGCAGAAGGCCCGTACGTCGTCGAGCGTGGGCGGGTCGGCCGCGTCGCGCGCGATGACGCAGGCCAGCACCTCCTCGCCGTAGCGCTCGTGCGGGACGCCGACCACCTGGACGTCCGCGATCTTCGGGTGGCCGTAGAGGAACTCCTCGATCTCGCGCGGGTAGATGTTCTCGCCACCCCGGATGATCATGTCCTTGATCCGGCCGACGATCTCGACGTACCCGTCCTCGCGCATCGTCGCGAGATCACCGGTGTGCATCCAGCGGGCGCTGTCGACGGCCTCGGCGGTCTTCTCCGGCTCGTTCCAGTAGCCGAGCATCACGCTGTAGCCGCGGGTGCACAACTCCCCCGCCGTGCCGCGCGGTCGGGTGACGCCGGTGGCCGGGTCGACGATCTTCACCTCGACGTGCGGCAGGACCCGGCCGACGGTTCCGGTGCGGTGCTCCAGGTCGTCGTCCCGCCGGGTCTGCGTGGACACGGGCGAGGTCTCCGTCATCCCGTAACAGATCGACACCTCGGCCATGTTCATCTCGGTGACCACCCGCTTCATCACCTCCACCGGACAGGGCGAGCCCGCCATGATGCCGGTGCGCAGGGAGGAGAGGTCGTAGCTCGCGAAGCCGGGGAGGTTCAGCTCCGCGATGAACATGGTCGGGACACCGTAGAGCGAGGTGCACCGCTCCCGCTGGACCGCCTCCAGCGTGGCCTTCGGCTCGAAGGACGGGGCGGGGATGACCATGCAGGCACCGTGGGACGTGGCGGCCAGATTCCCCATGACCATGCCGAAACAGTGATAAAACGGGACCGGGATGCACACCCGGTCCTGCTCGCTGTAGGCGATCAACTCCCCCACGAAGTAACCGTTGTTGAGGATGTTGTGGTGGGAGAGCGTGGCGCCCTTGGGGAAGCCGGTCGTGCCCGAGGTGTACTGGATGTTGACCGGGTCGTCGCAGGACAGGTCGTCCGGCAGCGCGACCGGGGTGGCGCGGGCGAGCAGCGCGTCCCAGCTCGGATCGCCGAAGTACACGGCCTCGCGCAGCTCGGGGCAGTCGCCCCGGACCTCGTCCACCATCGCCCGGTAGTCGCTGCCCTTGTGGCCGAGGGAGGCGAAGAGCAGCGAGATCCCGGCCTGCTTCAGCACGTACTCGACCTCGTGCACGCGGTACGCCGGGTTGATGTTCACCATGATCGCGCCGATGCGCGCGGTGGCGTACTGGACGAGCACCCACTCGGGACAGTTGACCGCCCAGATCCCGACCCGGTCCCCCTTCGCGACCCCGCTCGCGAGCAGCGCGTACGCCAACTCGTCGACGTCGGACAGCATTTGCGCGTAGGTCCAGCGACGCCCCGAGGGCACGTCGACCAGCGCCTCCCGCTCCGGCCAGGTCGCGGCCGTACGCGCCAGGTTGTCCCCGATCGTGTCACCGAGGAGAGCGGTCGGGCCCATGCCGTGCGCGTACGACAGTGCGGTCACCGGAAGTCCTCCTCGCGGTACTCGGCGTCCGAGCCGGCCGCCGTGGCCTCGCGCAGCTCGATCCGGCGGATCTTGCCGGAGACGGTCTTGGGCAGCGGCGCGAACTCCAGTCGGCGGACGCGCTTGTAGGGGGCGAGGACCTCGCGGGAGTGCTCGAAGAGGACCTTCGCGGTGTCGGGTCCCGGCTCCCAGCCCTCGGCCAGGACGACGTAGGCCTTGGGGACGGCGAGCCGCAGCTCGTCGGGGGCGGGCACGACGGCGGCCTCGGCGACGGCCTCGTGCTCCAGCAGCGCGCTCTCCAGCTCGAATGGGCTGATCTTGTAGTCGGAGGCCTTGAAGACGTCGTCGCTGCGTCCGACGTACGTCAGATAGCCGTCCTCGTCCCTCGACGCGATGTCCCCGGTGCGGTAGTACCCGCCGGCCATCGCCTCCGCCGTACGGTCGGCGTCGCCGTGGTAGCCGGTCATCAGACCGACCGGGCGGGCCGAGAGGTCGAGGGCGATCTCGCCCTCGTCGGCGCCCGGCGCGCCGGAGACCGGGTCCAGCAGCTCGACCCGGTAGCCGGGGCTGGGGCGGCCCATGGAGCCCGTCTTCAGGGGCTGGCCGGGGCTGTTGGAGACCTGGACGGCGGTCTCGGTCTGCCCGAAGCCGTCCCTGATCGTCACGTCCCAGGCCCGCCGGATCTGCTCGATGACCTCGGGGTTCAGCGGCTCGCCCGCCGCCACGACCTCGCGCGGCGGGGTGCGCAGCGCGGACAGGTCGGCCTGGATGAGCATCCGCCACACCGTCGGCGGGGCGCAGAAGGTGGTCACGCCCGCGCGGTCCATCTCCGCCATCAGCCGGGCCGCGTCGAAGCGGGTGTAGTTGTGCAGGAAGACGGTCGCCTCGGCGTTCCACGGCGCGAACAGGTTGGACCAGGCGTGCTTGGCCCAGCCCGGCGAGGAGATGTTGAGGTGCACGTCGCCGGGCTTGAGGCCGATCCAGTACATGGTGGCCAGATGCCCGACCGGGTACGAGACGTGGGTGTGCTCGACCAGCTTGGGCCGGGCGGTGGTCCCGGAGGTGAAGTAGAGCATCAGCGGGTCGTCGGCGCGGGTGGGGCCGTCCGGGGCGAAGGCGTCGGAGGCCGCGTAGGCGTCCTCGTACGACAGCCAGCCCTCGCGCGCGCCGCCGACGGCCAGCCGGGTGTAGCCGCCGGGCACCTCGGCGAACTTGTCGGTGTCCTCGGACCGCACGATCACGTGCCGCACCCGGCCGCGCTCCACCCGGTCGCGCAGATCGGCCGGGCCGAGCAGCGGGGTGGCCGGGATGACGACCGCGCGCAGTTTCATCGCGGCCAGCGCCGTCTCCCACAGTTCGGTCTGGTTGCCGAGCATGACGAGGACGCGGTCCTCGGCGCCGACCCCCTTTCGGCGCAGCCAGTTGGCGACCTGGTTGGAGCGGGCGGACATCTCGGCGAAGGTCAGCTTCGCCTCGGTGCCGTCCTCCTCGACGATGTGCAGCGCGGTGCGGTCGTTGCCCTCCGCGATGACGTCGAACCAGTCGAGCGCCCAGTTGAACAGCTCGGGCCGGGGCCAGTCGAAGCCGTCGTAGGCCGTGGCCCAGTCCTCGCGGTGTTCCAGCAGGAAGTCCCGGGCCCTGCGGAAGTCCTCGGTGGCCGTCGTCATCTGTCCTCCTCGTTCCCGGACCGTTGCCGGGCGGCTCTGTTCCATCGTGTAATCCGTGATGCAGCTCTCACTACCCCCGAACGGGGGTGTACGCCGCAGGGGAAGGTCGGGCAGTTGACAGCAGATGCCACGGGAGCGGTGGAGATCCGCGGGGCGCTGGTCCGGTTGCGGCGCTCGACCGGGCTGCCGGTCGCGTTCGGCGGCCTGGTGGACTCCGGCCGGCCGCAGATGCTCATCAGCGAACTGAGCGGCACCGCCACGCACTCGCTGCGCCGCCTCGCCGTGACCTCCGGCACCGGACTCGGCGGCCGCGCGGTGGCGCTGGCGCGGCCGTGCGCGGTGACGGACTACTCCTCCTCACGGCAGATCAGCCACGAGTACGACACCGCCGTGGCCACGGAAGGGCTGCGCTCGGTGCTCGCGGTCCCGGTCGTCGTACGGCGCCGGGTGCGCGGTGTCCTCTACGGCGCCCTGCGCACCGCGCAGCCGCTCGGGGACCGGACGCTGTCGGCGGCGGTCTCCGCCGCGCGGGATGTGGAGCAGGCGTTGGTGGCGCAGGAGTCGGTGCGGTCGTTGATGGACGCGGTACGGCTTGCGCCGGAGCGGCCGGGGGAGGGCGGCGCGTGGGAGCAGGTGCGGGAGGCTCATGCTGCGTTGCGGGCGATGCTGCCTCGGGTTGCTGATCCGGGGTTGCGGGCCGAGTTGCTGGATGTGTGTGGGTTGCTGACGTCGGAGGCTGCCGGGGAGGGGGTCTGTCTCGCGCCTCGCGAGGTGGATGTGCTGGCCTGTGTGGCGGGGGGTGCGACGAATGGCGTGGCAGCGGAGCGGCTTGGGCTGCGCCCGGAGACCGTGAAGGGGTATTTGCGGTCGGCCATGCGGAAGCTTGGTGCGCATACGCGGGGCGAGGCTGTGGTCGCTGCGCGGCGGGCTGGGCTGTTGCCGTAGGGCGCCTTTGGGGGTGCCTCGATGGGTTGTGTTGCGGGTGCGGGCTCGTTTCGGCTGGTCGCGCAGTTCCCCGCGCCCCTTGGGTGGGAACAGCTGGTCGGAGTCGTGTCATGGCACTCGCTCCCCCATTTATTCATCCGTGCCCTGAATTTCCCTATGCCCCCGCGCTGTTATTTCCCTCACCCGGCAGGCGCTCCGTAATTCAAAGACCCGTTGCCTAATATTGGCCAGGACACGCCACACGGAGGGGAGCGGTGACCGTGCCACGGGACTTCCAGGAGCCTGCCAGATCCCGCCCCGACCTGGTCATCGGCCGGGAGGAGCCGGTCACGGCCGCGCGTGAGCAGCTCGCCCGGGGCGGCAGCGTCCTGCTCCACGGACCCGCCGGAATAGGAAAGTCGACCGTCCTCAGGGCATTGGCCACGGAATACGGCGAAGCGGCACGGACCGTGTTGCGCTGCTCGGCCACCGAGTCCGAATCCCATCTTCCCTTCCTCGCCCTCGCCGACCTCCTCGGCCTGGTCCTCGACGAGGTCTGCGACAAGCTGCCCGCCGCCCAGCGCACCGCCCTGGAGTCCGCGCTCACCGGCCGGGGCGAGTCCACCCTGCAACGCGACGGTCTCGCCCTGCGCCTCGCCGTGCTCTCCGCCCTGCGCGCCCTCGCCGCCGAGGGCCCCGTGCTGGTCGTCGCCGACGATCTGCAGTGGCTGGATCCGGCCAGCGCCGAACTCCTCGGCTTCGCCGCCCGGCGCCTCGGCGACACCCCGGTCCGGATGCTGTGCGCGGCACGGACCGAGGACGAGGAGTACGACCGCCATCTACGCGCGTCCCCACCGGACACCCTCGCCCTGCGGCTCGGCCCGCTCTCCCGCACCCAGGTGGCGGCGCTGCTCGACCACCGCGGCTACACCGGGCTGCCCCGCTCCGCCGTCCGCGACATCCACCGCACCAGCGGCGGCAACCCGCTCTTCGCGCTGGAACTCGGCCGCGCGCTCGCCGAGAACCCCACCCCGCCCCGCCCGGGCGAGCCGCTGCCGGTGCCGACCTCGCTGCGCGCCCTCGTCCTCAGCCGGCTGCGGATGCTCTCCCCCGACGCCCGGCACACCCTCCTCGTGGCGAGCGCCGGCGCCCGCCCCACGCTGGCCCTGCTGCACGCGGCCGGGCGGACGGACGCCGAGGCGGAGACCGCCCGGGCCGCCGAACTCGGGCTGCTGGCCACGGAGTCCGAGGGTCCCGCCGTACGCTTCGCGCATCCGCTGATCTCGGCGGCGCTGTACGCGGAGGCGCCCGCCCAGGAGCGCCGTGCCGCGCATGCCGCGCTGTCCACGGCGGCCTCGGACCCCATCGAGCGGGCCCGGCACCTGGCGCTCGCGACCACCGGCACCGATCCGGCGGTGGCCGCCTCGCTGGCGGAGGCCGCCGCCCTGGCCCGGGACCGGGGCGCGCCCTCGGTGGCCGCCGCGCTCGGCCGGCTGGCCGCGCGGCACACCCCGGCGGAGGACAGTCCGCAGGCGGTGCTGCTGCAGTCCGCCGAGGACGCCATCACCGCCGGTGAGCTGGACCTCGCCCGGGACATCGCCCGCGAGGTGCTCTCCCGGTCGACCGTGCCGGCCGAGCGCGTCCGGGCCTGGATCGTCGTCATCGAGACCGCCGGGCACGCCATGACCGAGGTCGACGCCGTCTTCCCGCAGGCGCTCGCCGACGCGGGCGACGACCCGAGGCTGCTCGCCCGGATCCACTACCAGCTGGCCTGGCGGGCCCTGCTGGTGGACGGCGACTTCGAGCCGGCCCGGGAGGAGGCCGCGTACTCCGCGGAGCTGGCGGCGCGGGGCCGGGACCGGTACACCGAGCTGATGGCGCTCGCCTTCCGGGCGCAGATCGAGACCCTGATGGGCCACCCCGACGCGCCCGCGACCATCAAGCGCGCGCTGCGGGAACCACAGGACCCGAGGGTGGCGTGCCATCACAACGGCGCGGGGTACGCCCGGTTCCGCTGGCTGGTGATGAGCGACCAGCTGCCCGAGGCGCGGGCCACCGTCACGGCGCTGCTGCGCGAGGTGCGGCGGCGCGGCTCGGTCGAGAGCGAGGTGCACTTCCTGCGCGGGCTCGCCGAGACCGAACTGCGCACCGGGCACTGCGCCCGCGCCCTCGACCTCGCCCGGGAGAGCCTCCGGCTGGCCCGGGACACCGGGATCGGCGAGGTCGCCTCCGCCGTGCTCACCTCGCTCGCGGAGGGCGCGGGCGGCGATCTGGACCGGGCGCTGGAGCTGGCCCGGGAGGCCCTGGACCACGCCGAGCGGGACGGCGACCAGATGTACGTCTCGCGCGCCCTGGCCGCGCTCGGCCACGCCCAGCTGGTGGCCGGGGACGCGTCGGCCGCGGTCGCCTCGCTGCGCCGGGTGCGCGAGCTGGAGCAGGGCCTCGGCATCACCGACCCGGCGCGCGGACGCTGGCACGGCGATCTCGCCGAGGCGCTGGTGCGGATCGGGGAGGCGGAGGAGGCGCAGGACGTCATCGACACGGCCCGCGCGCACGCGCTGCGCCTGGGCCGGGAGAGCGTGCTGGCCGTGCTGGACCGCGCCGAGGCCCTGGTGCGCGCGGAGCGCGGGGAACGTGAACGCGCGCTGGCCCAGTTGACGTCCGTGCAGGACCGGCTGGCCAAGCTCGGCTACGGCCTGGAGGAGGCACGGGCGGCCTTCGCGCTGGCCGCCCTGCGCACCCGCAGACCGGGGCCGACCACCTACGACGAGGCGGCGCGGCTGTTCCGGCGGTGCCGGGCGCTGCCCTGGCTGCGTCAGGTCGAGTCGGCGGCGACGGCGCCGCCCGCGGAACCGGCGCCGACGCCGTCCGCCGCCCTGGACGCGCTGGACTCGCTCGCCTCGATGGAGCGTCAGGTCGCGGCGCTGGTCATGGAGGGCGCGACGAACCGGGAGATAGCGGCGCGGCTGTTCATCAGCGTCAAGACGGTGGAGGCGACGCTGACCCGGGTCTACCGCAAGCTCGGGATCCGGTCGCGCGTCGACATCGTCAGACTGGCGGCGGGCCGTCCCGGCGGCTGAGATCCCGGCCGAATCACCGGCAGCGGGGGTTTAGCGGGGGCCGACCGAGGGTTTTCCCTGCCCAACTCCCTTAGGGGGTTCCCTCCTTGGGAAGAGAACCCACCCGGTCCTAGCGTATGCCTCGTGCCGCTCGCCGGGCACACGGGGGTCTGTCCCGAGACCCCCGTGCTTCACCCCCCACACCCGCGCGACCCCCCACCGGCCATCCAATGAGGAGACTCATGTTCGGGCTCACCCGTGCCAAGAAGACCGCGGCCGCGCTCGCCGCGACCGCCGCCGCGGCCACCGCGCTGATCGGCGTCGCCCCCTCGGCGTCCGCGGCCCCCCAGCCCATCGTGGGCGGTACGACGACGACCACCACCGCGTACCCGTTCATGATGCAGATCACGGACTCCTCGCAGAACCAGTTCTGCGGCGGCACGCTCGTCTCGCCGACGAAAGTCGTCACCGCCGCGCACTGCATGGTCGGCGAGACCACCAGCAGCGTCAGAGTCGTCGGCGGCCGCACCTACCGCAACGGCACCAACGGCACGGTCAGCCGGGTGAGCAGGATCTGGATCCACCCGAGCTACACCGACGCCACCAACGGCGACGACGTGGCCGTGCTGACCCTGTCGACGTCGATGCCGTACACGACGGCGCCGTACGTCTCCACCACCCAGACGGGCGTGTACGCGGCCGGCACCACCGCCCGCATCGTCGGCTGGGGCACCACCTCCGCGGGCGGCAGCTCCTCCAACCAGCTGCGGACGGCGACCGTGCCGATCGTGTCGAACTCCAGCTGCGCGAGTTCCTACGGTTCGAACTTCGTCGCGTCCGACATGGTCTGCGCCGGATACACCTCCGGCGGCGTTGACACCTGCCAGGGCGACAGCGGCGGTCCCCTGCTCGTCGGGGGCGTCCTGGCAGGGATCACTTCCTGGGGCGAGGGCTGCGCGGAGGCCGGTTACCCGGGTGTCTACACCCGGCTGACCACCTTCTCCAGCCTGGTGACCACGCAGGTCAACTCGTGACCCGGACGGACTCCTGAGTATCCCTCAGGTGCAATACCAGGGGGCGTTGCGGGCCTCCACGAGCGGCCCGCAACGCCCCCGATCCATGTCCGGGGCCGGAGGCTATCCGGGGAGCACGGTCCCGAAGCGGATGTCGTACGACGACCGCGGGTGCATGACCTGGAGCAGGTACGCGCCTTCCGCCAGGACCTCCGCGCGCTGGGCCTTGGTCAGCTCGCCGAAGGGCTCGATGACGAGGGCGTCGTCGAGGATCCGCCAGACGCCCGCGAGGAAGCCGTCGACGAGGAACGGGCAGTAGACCGTGTTCACCTGCCAGGTGCGGCCGCGGTTCGCGGGCGGGATCACCCGGGTGCGGTCGGCGTGGGAGAGCAGGAGGTTGTCGAACTCCGGCAGGAAACGCGGCGGGGCCGGGGTCCCGGGGTCGGGGCGGGGGGCGTCGGGGAGGTCGAAGAGTTCGACGCCGTTCTCGTCGCGGAAGGTGATCAGCTCCGGGCGCAGGCGTTCGAAGGCGGCGCGCATCCGGGTCAGTCCGCACCAGGTCTGCATGTCCTTCACGGAGGCGGGCCCGAAGGCGGCCAGATAGCGCAGGACGGTGGCGTCGGCGGAGGCGGCGGGTTCGGGGGCGCGGCCCAGCCAGTGCTCGGCGGTGGTCAGGGAGACCTGGGCGCTCCTGCCCCACACTCCGCGCGGGGTGGTCTGGACGAGCGGCAGCTTGCAGCGGGCGGCGATGGCCAGGGCCTGCGGGTCGGCGTCCGGCCATTCGGTGCTCAGGGCCTCGCGCAGCTGCTTCATGGTCCTCGGCGTCTCCTCGACGAGCTCGCGCGCGAGGGCGGCGAGCCGGTCCAGGTCGACGCCGACGAGGCCCTTGCGGAAGATGTTGATCTCCCGGTCCCGGGCGGGCTGGACCAGGGGCCGCAGGGTGAGGCTGTCGTCGGCGGTGTGCGTGTGGATGGTCGAGCGGATGGTGACGATCCGCACGGCCTCGCGCCGCTCCATCAGCCCGGCCAGCTCCTCGGGCCGGAAGCCGTCGAGGCGGGCGGCGAGCGCGTAGTACGGCGGCTTGACCTCCTGCGCCTGGAGGCCGACGAGATGCTCCACGGCCGCCTTCGCGGACATGGTCGTACGGCGCAGCAGCAGCTGCCGGTCGAGGGTCGCGCGGTTGAGGGCGCGGGTGCCGAGAACGGTGCCCTGGGCGGTCGTCGACTTCGTCATGCTCCGCACGCTAGTACCACTCGCGGACAGCGGCGGTCCGCAATGCCGCTTCCCGGTGCGCCCCGGTTAACCTGCTCCGAGATCGTCCGGACCTCGGCCGAGAGGCGGCCCCGATGCCGAAGAACAACCGGAAGTCCGTGTGGCGCCGCCCCCTGGCACCGGCGGCCGCCCCACCGCGCTCCGCCGACCCCGCCGGCGAGGCGTCCGCGCCGGAGGCGGAACCGGCGAGCATCGTCCAGGCGGCCCTGTACCAGGACGGCGTGCGGGTCTCCTCCCCCGCGACCCTCGCGGAGACCTACCGCGAGCTGCGCGAGAAGCCGTCCGGCATGGCGTGGATCGGCCTGGCCCGCCCGACGGAGTCCGAACTGCTCTCCTTGGCGGCCGAGTTCGATCTGCACCCGCTGTCGGTCGAGGACGCGATGGAGGCGCACCAGCGCCCGAAGCTGGAGCGGTACGGCGAGACGCTCTTCGTGGTCCTGCGCGCGGCCCGCTACCTGGACGCCTCGGAGGAGGTCGACTTCGGCGAGCTGCACGTCTTCGTCGGCCCCGACTTCGTGATCACGGTCCGGCACGGCGCGGCGCCGGATCTGTCGGCGGTGCGCCGCAGGATGGAGGAGTCCCCGGACCTGCTGAAACTGGGCCCGGAGGCAGTGCTGTACGCCATCCTCGACGCGGTGGTGGACGGCTACGTCCCCGTCGTCGCCGGGGTCCAGAACGACATCGACGAGATCGAGACGGAGGTCTTCCGGGGCGACCCGGAGGTCTCCCGCCGCATCTACGAACTCTCCCGCGAGATGGTCGAGTTCCAGCGCGCCACGCGCCCTCTGGTCGGCATGCTGCACGGCCTGATGGCGGGCTTCGCCAAGTACGGCACGGACGAGGAACTCCAGCGCTACCTGCGGGACGTCGCCGACCACGTCACCCACACCAGCGAGCGCGTCGACGGCTTCCGCCAGGCCCTCACCGACATCCTCACGGTGAACGCCACCCTGGTCACCCAGCAACAGAACGCCGAGATGCGAGCCCTGGCGGAGGCCGGCTTCGAACAGAACGAGGAGATCAAGAAGATCTCGTCCTGGGCGGCGATCCTCTTCGCCCCCACGCTGGTCGGCACGATCTACGGCATGAACTTCGAGAACATGCCCGAACTGGACTGGAGCTTCGGCTACCCCTTCGCCATCGGCCTGATGGGAGTTGTCTGCTTCAGCCTGTACGTCATCTTCAAACGGCGGGACTGGCTCTGACACGGCATGCCGCCGCGAGGCGGCCATGCCGGAGCTGCACCCACGGTTCCTGCCGGATGTCATCGCCCTGGGCGAGTGCCGGCGGCTGAACTACGACGGCTCGTCGGCGTGCAGAACCGCCTTGCCCGTGGCCCGGATGCCGGTGCGGTCGCCGGGGCGGGTGGTCAGGGTGCCGGACGTGCGGATCTGAACCGGGGCGCCGAGTCCGTCGACGGCGACGCTGACCATGGCGTCGTGGCCGTAGAAGCGCACGTCGGTCACCGTCCCGGTGACGGCGGCGGACTCGGGGCCGAGGAGTTCGAGCTGTTCGGGGCGGAGCAGCACGGTTCCGGTGCCCGTGCCCTGGGCGAGCGGGACGGGGCCCAGGGGGGTGGTCGCGGTGCCGCCCTCCGCTGTTGCGGGCAGGAGGACCGCGTCGCCGACGAACCCGGCGACCCAGGGGTCCGCAGGGTGCCGGTAGACCTGTTCCGGAGTGCCGCACTGGGCGACACTGCCGTCCCGTACGACCGCCACCAGGTCGGCGGTGGACAGGGCCTCCTGCTGGTCGTGGGTGACGAGCAAGGCCGTGGCGTCGCTCAGCCGCAGCGCCGCGCGGACGTCGGCCCGCACTCCCGCGCGCAAGGCGCTGTCCAGGGCGTTGAACGGTTCGTCCAGCAGAACCAGTGCCGGACGCGGCGCCAGGGCGCGGGCCAGCGCGACGCGTTGCTGCTGGCCGCCGGAGAGCTCGTGGGGCATTCGCTCGCCGTAGCCGGACAGTCCGACCAGCTCCAGCATCTCCCCGGTACGGCGCCCGCGCTCGGCCCGGTCCTGACCGGTCAGGCCGAAGGCCACGTTCCGGGCCACGCTCAAGTGCGGGAACAGCGCGCCCTCCTGGGGCACGATGCCGATCCGGCGCCGCTCCGGGGGCAGTTGGGTGCCGGGGCCGGTCAGGACGCGTCCGCCGACGGTCACGGTGCCCGCGTCGGCGCGCAGGAAGCCCGCGACGATCCGCAGCAGGGTGGTCTTCCCGCAGCCCGACGGGCCGAGTACGGCGGCCAGGGCACCGCCCGGCACGGTCAGGTCGAGTCCGTCCAGGACCCGGGGCGCCTCGGGGCCGCCGTAGGACTTCGACAGTCCCTCGACGCGCAGCTCGGTCATGTGCGGTGCCTTCCGAGGAGGTAGGAGGGGATCGCGGCCAGCAGGATCAGGGCGGCGGCGTAGGGGGCGGCGGCGGCGAAGGAGGCGGTGCCGGTCTCCGTCCACAGGCGGGTGGCCAGCGTGTCCATGCCGGTGGGGCGCAGGAGGAGGGTGGCGGGGAGTTCCTTCATGCAGACGACGAAGGTGAGCGCGGCGCCCGCGGCGACTCCGGGGGCCGCGAGCGGCACGGTGATCTCGGCCAGCACCCGCCAGGGACGGCGGCCGAGCGATCTCGCCACGTCCTCGAGGCCGGGCGGTGCCTGGAGCACCGCGGCCCGGGTGGCGGCCACCGCGACCGGGAGGAACAGCACCGCGTACGCGCCGACCAGCAGCGGGAGTTCCTGGTAGAGGGGGTGGGCGTAGCGCACCGCGAAGAAGACCAGCGAGAGGGCGACGGTGATGCCCGGGAGGGCGTGGCCCGCGTAGGCGGCCTGTTCCAGCAGGTGGGCGGCCCGGCCCCGGTGGCGGGCGGCGATCACGCCGACGGGCAGCGCGAGTGCGGTGGTCAGCGCGGCGCCGGCCGCGGCGACGCCGAGGGTGGTCGTCGCGGTCTCGGTGAGCCGGGCCGGGTCCCAGGTCGCGGAGTTGCCGACGGCCAGCCAGTAGCCGAGCGTGCCGAGCGGGAACGCCACGGCCGCCGCGGTGACGGCGGCGCACCAACCGAGCGACGGCACCAGCCACTTGCCGAGGCGGGCGGGTTCCGCCCGGCGTGCGGTGCCGGTGCCGGTGCGGGCGTAACCGGCGCGGCCGCGGGTGCGGGCCTCGGCGGCGACCAGGGCCACGGTGAGCACCACGAGCACGACGCTGAGCGCGGCGGCCGGGGTGCGGTCGAAGGAGGCCCGGTAGGAGGTGTAGATGCCGCGGGTGAAGGTGTCGTAGCGCATCAGCGAGACCGCGCCGAAGTCGGAGAACACGTACAGCGCGACGAGGACCGCGCCGCCCGCCGCCGCGGGGCGCAGTTGCGGCAGCGTGACGCGCAGGAAGGTGCGCACCGGGCCGAGGCCGAGCGAGCGGGCGGCTTCCTCCTGGGCCGGGTCGATGCCCCGCAGGGCGGCGGCGACGGGCAGATGGACGTACGGGAAGCTGACCAGCGTCAGGGAGAGCGCGGCCCCGCCGAACCCGGCCAGCCGGGGGGCGGCCGACAGCCAGGCGAAGGCGGCGACATAGCTGGGCACGGCCAGCGGCAGCGTCGCCAGCACCGCCCAGCCGCGCGCCCACGGCAGCGCCGTACGCGTGGTCAGCCAGGCCAGCGAGACCCCGAGGACCAGACAGGCCGCGACGACGACGGCCGCCAGGGCGAGCGTGCGGCCGAGCAGTTCGGCGGCGCGCGCGGTGGTGACGACGTCCCAGGCGTATCCGGGGCCGCGTTCGAGGGCACGCACGACGAGATAGCCGAGCGGGAGCAGGGCGAGGAGGGCGGCCACCGTCGCGGGAAGGCTCAGCGCCCACGGAACCTTCCCGGGTTCTCGGACCGTCGCCATGGCTGACGGCGCCTCAGACCAGTCCGGTTTCCTGGAGCATGGCGAGGGTCTCCTTCAGCGAGTCCAGTTCGCCCAGGTTGATCCTGGGGGCCTCCAGCGAGTCCAGCGGGGGCACGCCCTCGGCCTGGGCGACGCCGGCGGCGAGCGGGTACTCCTTGGTCTCCTCGGCGAAGTAGGTCTGGGCATCCTCGCCGAGGAGGAACTCCGCCGCCTGCCGGGCGTAGCCGGCCTGCTTCTCGTCGGCGCCCTTCAGCAGGCCCACGCCGGCGACGTTGACGAGGGCGCCCGGGTCGCCGCCGGGCAGGAAGCGGAGCTTGGCGGTGAGCTTGTCCTCGCCCTCCTCGGCGGCCTTCTCGTACCAGTAGTAGTGGTTGATGAGGCCGACGGAGACCTCGCCGGAGTCCACCGCTTCGAGGATGTCGAGGTTGCTCTCGTACGTCTTCGGGGAGTTGGCCTCGATGCCCTTCAGCCAGTCGCGGGCCGCGTCGTCGCCCTCCAGGACGCGCATTCCGGTGACGAAGGCCTGGAAGGAGGCGTTGTTGGGGGCGAGCCCGACCCGGCCCCGCCACTCGGGGCCGGTCAGCTCGTGGACGCTGTCCGGGGGCGTCGGGACCTTGCCCGGGTGGTAGGCGAGGACGCGGGCGCGCCCCGAGACGCCGACCCAGTCGCCCTCGCCGCCCCGCCAGGCCGGGTCGACCCGGTCGAGCGTGGCCTGCGGGAGCGCGATCAGGCGGCCCTCCTTGGACAGGGCGCCGAGGGCTCCCGCGTCCTGCGAGAAGAACAGCCCCGCCTCGGTCTTGTCGCCCTCCTCCAGGATCTGCGCGGCCAGTTCGGCGCTGTCGCCGTAGCGGACCTCGACGTTGGCGTCGAGCTTCTTCTCCAGCTTGTCCAGCAGCGGGGAGACCAGGTCCTCGTTGCGGCCGGAGTAGATGACCAGGTCGGCCGGTTCGTCGCTGCACGCGGCCAGCGCCGGGGCGAGCAGCCCGAGAGCGAGCAGCGGCACGGCGAGACGTCTGAGTGAAGGGCGTCGCATGGTGAAGCCTTCCTGACCGAGCTCGGGTCCGGCGGGAAACCTGTGAACGAGCTATGAATAAGGTAAGGCTGGCCTCACGTCAACAACGTCTCGATAACGGGCATCGCACACGCCCTCCGGTCCGAATCCGTGAGCCCCCCATGCACTGACTGTGATGTTCCTGTGCCTTTCCTTAGTGGTTAGGCATACCTAATATGCGCCTGTGCTCAACCCCTCCGACCTGGCCCCAGACACCCCGGGCGTGACATCACCCCTGTTCGCAAGGGGTTTGGCGGCGCATGGCGACCGCACGGCGCTGCTGACCGGCGACGGTGGAGCGCTTACATACCACGAACTCGCCGAGCTGGTACAAGATTCAGCCACCCGGCTCGGCGCCGGGCGGCGCCTTGTCCTGCTCGCCGGCGCCAACACGGTCGACGCCGTGGTGACCTACCTCGCGGCGCTCTCCGCCGGGCATCCGGTCCTGCTGGTCCCCGGGGACAACGAGGAGGCGGTGCGCTCCCTGACCGCCGCCTACGACCCGGACGTCGTGGCCGGGGCGGACGGCACGGGACGGTGGCGGCTGGACGAGCGGCGGTCCGGCTCCGCGCACCGGTTCCACCCGGACCTCGCCCTCATGCTGAGCACCTCCGGCTCCACCGGGTCGCCCAAGCTGGTACGGCTGTCGTACGAGAACGTGCAGGCCAACGCGGAGTCCATCGCCACCTACCTGGGCATCGGCCCGGACGACCGGGCGGCCACGACCCTGCCCCCGCACTACTGCTACGGCCTGTCGGTCCTCAACAGCCATCTGCTGCGCGGCGCCGCCCTGATCCTCACCGAACTCTCCGTCGCCGACGGCGCCTTCTGGGAGCTGTTCCGCGCCGCGCGCGCCACCACCTTCGCCGCGGTGCCGTACACCTTCGACCTGCTGGACCGGATCGACTTCGCCGGACTGCGCCTGCCGCACCTGCGGTACATCACCCAGGCGGGCGGCCGACTGGACCCCGAACGGGTGCGCCGCTACGCCGAGTTGGGCCGCCGGGACGGCTGGGACCTGTACGTGATGTACGGCCAGACCGAGGCCACCGCCCGCATGGCCTACCTGCCCCCGCACCTCGCCTCGGCCCACCCCGAGGCGATCGGCGTCCCCATACCGGGCGGGTCCTTCCGTCTGGCACCCCATCCCGACTGGCCGGACGAGGACACCGGCGAACTGGTCTACTCGGGCCCGAACGTGATGCTCGGCTACGCCGAACACCCCTCCGACCTCGCCCGGGGCCGCACCACCGGCGAACTGCGCACTGGGGACATCGCCCGGCGCACCGCGGACGGGCTCTACGAGATCGTGGGCCGCCGCAGCCGGTTCGCGAAGATCCTCGGCCTGCGGATCGACCCCGAGCGCGTCGAGGCCCTGCTGAGTCGCGACGGCTTCAGCGCGCTGTGCGCCGGAACCGACGACCGCCTGGTCGTCGCCGTGGCGGGCGGCGACACCGACCCCGGCCGGGTGCGGCGCCTCGTGACCGGCGAGTACGGCCTTCCGCCGCGGGCGGTACGCGTCCACGTCCTGCCCGAACTCCCCCGGCTGGCCACGGGCAAGCCCGACTACGAGGCCGTACGCGCGCTGCACGCGCCGGACGAGCTCGACCCCTCGGATCTGCGCGGGCTGTACGCCGAGATACTCGACCGCACGGACGTCACGGAGGACAGCAGCTTCGTCTCGCTGGGCGGCGACTCCCTGTCGTACGTCGAGATGTCCCTGAACCTGGAGCGGGCGCTCGGCCATCTCCCGCCCGACTGGCACACCAGACCCATCCGCGAACTGCGCCGCCCCGAAGAGCCCCGGAAGCTCTCGCGCCGCCGCACGCTGGAGACGGGCATCGCGTTGCGCGCCGCGGCGATCGTCCTGATCGTCGGCTCGCACATCCATGTCGTCTACGTCAAGGGCGGCGCCCATCTCCTGCTGGCGGTGGCCGGGTACAACCTCGCCCGCTTCCACCTCACGCCGTCCGCCGAGCGCCGCGAACGCGTCCGGCACGGGCTGCGCAGCCTCGCCCGGATCGTCGTGCCCAGCCTGGCCTGGATCGCCCTGGTCCTGCCGCTGACCGACGACTACGGCCTCAGCAACCTCGCCCTGCTGCACAGCGTCCTCGGGCCGCACGACAGCGAGACGGCCATGCACTTCTGGTTCGTCGAGGCGCTGACCTACCTCCTCGTGGCCACGGTCGCCCTGCTCGGACTGCGGTCCGTGGACCGGGCCGAGAGACGGTTCCCGTTCGCCCTGCCGATGTCGATCGCGGCGCTCGGGCTGCTCATGCGGTACGACGTGTTCGGGCTGCGCGAGCGCGGGCACGTCCCGTCGGCGGCCGTGGTCTTCTGGCTGTTCGCGCTGGGCTGGGCCGCGGCGAAGGCGGACACCACCGGCCGGCGGCTGCTGGTGACCGGGGTCGCGGTGGCCACGATCCCCGGCTTCTTCCCCGGTGAGCCGGTCCGGGACGCGGTCGTCGCCACCGGCTTCGTGCTGCTGGTCTGGGTCCGCCGGCTGCCCAGCCTGGCCCGGATCAACAGCGTGGCCGGTGTCCTGGCGAGCGCCTCGCTGTACATCTACCTGACGCACTGGCAGATCTATCCGCTGATCGACGACTTCTCCGGCTGGCTGGCCCTGCTCGCCTCACTGCTGTTCGGGATCGGCTACCACGCCGTGGCGACCTGGACGATGCGCCGGCTCACGCGCGGCCGGAGGCGGTGAACGACGCATCCGCCCCGTCCAGGGCCGCGGTGGACCTGCCTTCGCGTCGCCGCGAACCTACGCTCCGGTCACGTCCTCCACGATCCCGCGCGCCCGCTCCTGGGGCACCCCGGCCGCGATGAGCGCGGCGGTGGCGGCTCGGGTGCCGTCGTCCTCCAGGGCGCCGGTGTTGACCTCTTCCAGCAGGGCGACGGTCATCGCCTCGAGGCCGGCGCTGAGCACCGCGGCCGGCAGTTCGGAGTGGAAGACGCCCTCCCGCTGGCCCCGCTCCAGGATGGCCGTGGCCGCGACGCGGGACGGGGCGAGGGTCTCGGTGACGCGTTCCTTGCCCAGGTCCCGCTGGGCGAGCGCCAGGAGCAGGCGGTAGCGGTCGCCCACCGGCCACATCGCCAGCATGAAGTGCGCGAACGCCCGCTCGGCCGGCTCGCTCTCCCTGACCCCCTCCGACACGGCGGCCCGCAGCGCCTCGGCGGCCTCCTCGGCGAGGGCCTCCAGGAGGGCGGCCCGCCCGGGGAAGTGCCCGAACAGGGTGCGCCGTACGACACCGGAGGCGCGGGCCAGTTCCTCCAGGGTGATGTCGGGATTGCGACCCAGCTCCTGGCGCGCGGTGGCCAGGATGCGCGCCCGGTTGGACCGGGCGTTGCGCCGCTGGGGCACACGGCCCACGGGCTGGGACACGGGAGGAACCTCGATGCGGGGTGGCGGAAGATCGGGCCCGTCCATTCTGGCACGGGCGCCCCGGCGGGATCCGTGACGGCGACCGCGGACCGAGCCGGGGCGGGTGCGGGCGTCAGCCCCGCTCGCACTCCAGGCTGTCGAGGTCGACGGCGTCGGCCATGGCCTGCATGCCCTTGTCGTTGGGGTGGATGTGGTCGCCGTTGTCGAGGAACGGCAGCATGCGCTCGGGGTCGTAGGGGCTGCGCAGCACCCGGTCGAAGTCGGCGACGGCGTCGAACTCGCCGCCGCCCCGGACGTAGGCGTTGACCTCCTGCCGTACGGCCTCGGCGGCCGGGTCCCATTCCGGCCAGCCCTTGAAGGGACCGACCGTGGCGCCGACGACGCACTTCCCGGCCGCGTGGGCCCGGGCGATGATCTCCCGGTACCCGGCGATCAGGTCCTCGGCGGTGACACCGGTGTGGGCCTTGATGTCGTTGACACCCTCGAAGAGGAACACGGTACGCACGCCCGGGTGGGCGAGCACGTCCCGGTCCAGGCGGTTCAGGGCGCTCTGCCCGGCGCCGTCGGCGAGCACCTTGTTGCCGGAGATGCCCTCGTTGGCGACGCCCTTGACCTCCCCGTCGGCCCGCTGGAGCCGGCGGGCCAGGTAGTCGGGCCAGCGGCGGTTGAGGTCGGTGGAGGACTCCCAGCCGTCGGTGATGGAGTCACCGAGCGCGACGACCGCCGCCGAACCGCCGCGGACGGTGACCGCGTCCAGGTAGAACCACGAGCTGGTCGTGCCGGTCCAGGCGGCGGCTCCCTCTTCGGCGGTGTGGTCGCCCTGAGTGACGTACGAGGTCGCCATCGCCATCCCGTGTCCCGTCGCCGGGCCCGCCGCGTCCGGTGAGTGGATGCTGATCACCAGGTCGCTCGCGGCGGGCAGCTTCCCGGGCAGCGGATCGCTGAGCACGGTCTGCCCGGCGGGGACGGTGACTGACCGCGCGCCGCCGAAGGTCAGCGGTCTGTTGCTGCCGCGGACCAGTTCGGCTCCCGCCTCGCGGCGGCCGGCATAGGCGCTGTTGAAGGTGATCGGCCGGTCCCCGAAGGCGTTGGAGAGCCGGATCCGCAGATCGGACCCACCCGCGCTGGTGTGCACGACGAGCCGGTACGCGCGGTCCGCGACCCCCTCCCCCAGCCGGTCCGCGCTCGCACCCCAGGTGACGACCTCGGCGACCGGACGGGCGTCGGCCGTCGGGCCCGGCGCCGCCAGGAGCAGCGCGACCAGGATCCTGGCGATCACCGGGCCAGGTCCCTCAGCGTCACCGACCGCCCGGGCCGCAGGGTCACCGTCCGGGACGTCCCGCCGAAGGCCACCGTCGTGGTCCGTCCGCCCACGCTCCGCACGCGCGCCTCGGTCGGCCTGCCGTCCCGCCAGCGCAGGTCGACGACGAAGCCGCCCCGGGCCGGGGCTCCGGTGAGGTGACCGGACGCGGCCCATGCCTCGGGCAGGGCGGGAAGCAATTCCAGGTGGCCGGGGCGGGAGTGAAGGAGCATCTCCAGCATCGCCGCGGGCGTACCGAAGTTGGCGTCGATCTGGAAGATGCCGCGGCCCTTCTCCACCTCGTAGATGTCGAAGAGGTTGAAGGCGGTGCCGTTGCTCCCGCCGCTGGACGGGCGGAGGTTGGTCACGATCAGCCGGTAGGCCTTCTCGGCGTCCTTCAGGCGGGCCCAGCACAGCGCGCGCCAGGCGTTGGCCCAGCCGAAGCTGTCCATGCCGCGCGCGCTGAGCTGGGCGGTGGCTCCGGCGACGATCTCCTTCGGGGTGGAGCCGTCGGGGCGGATGCGGTCGCCGGGGAACAGGCCGACCAGGCCGGACAGATGGCGGTGGGTGGTCTCGCCGAGGTTCTCGGGCGACATCCACTCCTCCAGCCAGCCGGTCGTGGGGCTGACGCGTGGGAGGTGGAGGCGCCGGCGCATACCGCTGATCGTGTCGGCGTAGGCCAAGTCCTTGCCCAGCAGGGTGGACGCGGTGGCGAAGTTGCCGAACAGGGCCCAGACCAGTTCCTGGGCGTAGGTGATCCCCTTGGCGTCGAGCGGGCCGTGCTCCGGGGACCAGTCGCTGTCCGCGATCAGCACCTCCTGGGTCGTGCCGGGGAGGGTCGTCGTCAGCAGCCGCGCCTCCCAGAACTCGCAGGCGCCCTTGAGCAGCGGGTAGATCTTCGCCAGGTAGGCGCGGGACTGGGTGTACTCGTAGTGCTCGTACAGGCTGTTGCACAGCCAGGCGTTGCCCGCCGGATGCCACCACCAGCCGCCTCCGCCGAAGGGGTTGGTGGAGATGGCGACGGTCCAGCCGGCGATCCTGCCGGTGGAGTTGCGGTAGCGGTTGCGGGGGTCGTTGAACAGCCGCCGGGTCAGCTCGGTCCAGGACGGTAGCTGGGCGAGGCAGTAGTCGGTGAAGGCGTCGAAGCACTGCGACAGGGCGGTCCGGTCGGCCATCCAGTAGTTCATCTGGAGGTTGATGTCGGTGTGGTAGTCGCCCATCCAGTCCGGGTCGTTGCCGTCCAGCCACAGCCCCTGGAGGTTCAGCGGCAGGCTGTCGCGCGAGCCGCAGATCATGAGGTAGCGGCCGAACCGCAGGTAGGCGGCCTCCAGTTCGGGGTCGGGCTCGGCATCGCGGGCGCGCGCCCTGAGCCGTTCCCAGGTGTCCAGTTCACGCTGGGCGGGGGTGGAGGTGCCGAGCGAGAGGTCCAACTGCCCGTACAGGGCTTGATAGTCGGCGACGTGGGTGCGGCGCAGGGCGGCGGGGGTGGCGGTGGCCGCGTCGGCGACTTTCGTACGGGCCAGGCGCTCGGGATCGAGGGACGGGTCCCGGAAGTCGGCCGCCGCGTCGGGGGCGTAGTTCGTGCCGCCGCTGACCAGCACGGTGAGTTCGGTGCAGCCGTCGACGTCGATCCGGGTGCCGTGCACCGTGACCTCGCCGCCTCGGCCGTACGCCTTGATCGCGGCGCCGTAGCGGAGGCCGTTCGGGAGGCTCGCCCCGAACGACTCGGCGGCGGCCGGGGTTTCGCCGTGGGTGCCGGTCAGGGTGAGCGTGCCGGTGTAGCGGCCGCCGCCGGACTGGGTGAAGTGCAGGACGATCACGTCGTCGGCGTGGCCGGCGTACATCTCGCGCCGGTAGGTGACGCCGGAGCGGACGTAGGAGCAGCTGACCAGGCCCTGGGCGAGGTCGAGGGTGCGGCGGTAGCCGGAGACGGCGCCGAGGTCGTGGCCGGGGAGGTCGACGGTGAGCCTGGCGAGCAGCGTGAAGGAGCCGAAGTCCGCCCGGCCGTAAGGGAACTGGCCGTCCGCGTCGAGGGTGTCGTTGCGGTGGCCGGTCCACATCGTGGCGTCGGTGATCAGCAGGAGCTCGCGGCCTGGGTCGTTGCTCGCGAGCGCGCCGATACGGCCGTTGCCGAGGGGGAGGCCCTGCTCGATGAGCGAGCCCTCGTCGCCGGGGGCCCGCCACCACAGGGTGGAGTCGGATGGGAGCGACACGTCTTCAGCGGGGCGAACGGGCACCGCCGAAGCTGTGAAGGCGGGCAGGGCGCTCAGCGCCGCGGTCGTCAAGGAGAGGATCGTTCGTCTGCTGGGCTCGGTCATCGGCGGGGCCCTACCTCTGTACGTCGATCCGGTCGATGTCCGGCGCGTAGCCGCCGGAGCCGCTGTCGAAGGTGATCGTGTTGACGCCCGCCTTGAGAGTCACCGGCACGTGGACGGTGTTCACCGTGGACCAGTCGCCGGTGGACGGGAACTTGTGGGACTCGGCGCCACCGCCGTTCGCCGACACCGCGACCGAGCGGGCGTCGCCGCTGACGTAGGAGACCTTGATCTGGTACGTGCCGGCCCTGGCGACCGTCACGTCGTTCACGGTGAGTCTGCCGCCGTCGTAGAGGTCGCCGACCTTGCGGCCGTCGGAGCAGGCCGGGCAGTCGGCCACGGAGGCGTTGCCGCCGAGGGTGTTGCCGCTCGCCTCGGCCTCGTGGCGGGTCCAGGACAGGGCGGTGCCGCGCGGGGTGACCGTGAAGAGGCGGGAGCCGTGCGCGGGGAGCGCCTGGGTGATCCGGTCGGGGTGGGTGCCGAGGCTCTCCTTGTTCCACAGGTCGCGCACCGCGGCCCTGCCCTTGAAGCCGAGGGTCGACCAGTGCGCGGTGACCGAGGCGGGGGCGTCGGAGAGGTTGAACAGGGCCACCGTGTAAGTGCCGTTGGGGTTCTTGGCGGCCCACACCTGCTGCGGGTCGGACGGGGTGACCGGCCGGGCGGGCGGGGTGTCCGCCTGGTTGACGGCGATGACCTCGCGGTTGGTCAGCAGGGACAGGCCGTAGGAGTCGAGGCGGGTGAGGTCGTCGCCGGTGTAGAGGGGGGACTTGGCGATGGCCCACAGGGTGGCGTAGCTCTGCCGTTCGGCCTTGGTGAGGCCGTCCATCTCGCCGTTGCCGACGTTGAGGGAGTCGAGGTCGTTCAGGCCCGCGGGCCCTGCGTGCCGGATCCAGGCCGGGGTGTCGTCCCAGCGGTCGACGACGGAGTTCTCCCAGGTGACCAGGGTGTTGCAGTAGCACTCGACGTCGGTGTCGATGCGCCAGCCGTCGGAGTACTTCTTCCAGTCCTCGACATGTCCGTAGTCGAGCGACCAGGACAGTTCCAGGTGGATCGGGCGGCCGGTCGCCGCTATGGCCTTCTGCCAGGCGGCCACGTCGGCAACGTTGTCGTAGTTGTCGCCGCTCTTGAAGGAGCCGGGCCCGACACCGTCGAGCTTGAGGAAGTCGTAGCCCCAGTCCGCGAAGAGCCGGGCCTGCGAGTCGATGTACTTCTGCGCGCACGGATCGGAGAAGTCGATCTTGTACGAGCTGTCCCAGCCGTTGGTCGTGCGCAGGTCGGCGTGGACGATGTCGCCGGTGGTGCAGCCCTCGGCGTTCCAGATCGGTGTCCTCCCGTCGCCGTACGCCTGCTTCTCCAGGCCGACCGGGAGGTAGATGCCGGCCTTGAGGCCCTTGGCGTGGATGCGGTCGGCGACCGCCTTCATCCCGCTCGGGAAGCGCTGCGGATCGGCCTGCTGGCGGCCGTACTCGTCGTACCGCGGCTTCCAGGACCAGTCCATCCACCAGCCGGCGTCGATGTTGACGTACTCGTAGCCGTAGGGCTTCAGCTTGGCGGCCATGGCGTCGGTCTGCCGGGAGATGTTGGCCTCGGAGAGATAGCTGTAGTCGCCGTTCGGGTTGAGGCCCGGGTACTTCGACGACTGCATGCTCCAACTCGTCCAGCCCATGTAGGGCTTGGCGAAGTCGGGGGCGCCGGTGTCCGCACGCGCGGCGGGGGCGGCGGTCACGAGGCCGGCCGTGAGGGCGAGGACGAGGAGGGTTCTCGCGCGGCGTCCGGGCATGACGGAGTACGGGGTTGACCGCATGGGTCGTACCTCCGAAGGGGATCGGTGGTGCGGGTCAGGGGGATCCGATGAAGCTCTGGATCGCGGTCGCGGCAGCACCGCGAGCCCACTCCTCGAAGGGGAGCGGGCGGGTCTGTACGTCGCACTGGCCTGCCGAGCCGAAGGCACAGGCGGTGAAGGTGTCGCGGATCTGCTCGGCGAAGAGGTCGTAGGCGGCCAGGCCCTCGCCGGAGATGATCACGCGCTGAGGTCCGAACAGGTTGGCCACGGTGGCGATGCCGCGGCCGATCGCCGCCCCGGCCGCCGCGTACGCCTCGCGGGCGCCCCGGTCGCCTCGGCGGGCGAGGTCCACGGCTTCGGCGGTGTCGACGACGTCGGCGCCCGTGGTCTCCCGGATCCGGGCGAGGATCGCGGTGTCCGCGGCGATCGCCTCCACACAACCCCGGTTGCCGCAGTGGCACTTGGGCCCGACCGGGTCGACGGCGACATGGCCGATCTCACCGGCCACGCCGTGCGCCCCGGCCACCACTTGGCCGTGGACGACGAGTCCGCAGCCGATGCCCGCGCCGACGGTGACCACCGCGAAGTCGGAGAGCCCCACCCCGGCGCCGAACCACTGCTCGGCGACGGTCAGGGCCCGTACGTCGTTCTCAACGGTGACCGGCAACCCGCAGGTCATGCCCGCGAGTTCGGCGAGCGGGACCTCGCTCCAGCCGAGGAACGGCGAGTACCGCACGACGCCCCGGGCGCGGTCCACGTCGCCGGAGACGGCGAGGCCGAGGCCGAGCACGGGGGCGCCGAACCGCCCGGCCTCGGTGCGCAGTTCCTGTACGAGATCCGCGATCGCGGCGAGCACCGCGCCGGGGCCGGGATCCGTCAGGGGAAGGTGCCGGGCCACCCGGATCCGGCAGCACAGGTCGGTGAGGACTCCGATGAGTTCGTCGCCGGTCGCCTTGACCCCGACGAACAGGGCCCGCCCGCCGTCGACCCGCACCGGGTTGGCGGGCCGGCCGAGGGCGCGGCGGGCGTCGTCGGCGACCTCCTCGACGTACCCGGCCTCGATCAGCGGCCGTACCGCCTTGGTCACCGCCGCCGCTGACAGACCGGTGCGCTCGGCCACCTCGGAGCGGGTGAGGGGGCCGTGCGAGAGCACCGTGGTGAAGATCTGCGCGACGGCCGGCGTCTGTGCGGGGAAGGCCTCGGGAGGCTGCATGGCCGGGAACCTAGGGCCATTATTTTCCGCTGTCAATAAAAGAAGCCGAAATCCGGGGTCAGTTGACGGCCTTCGCCACCAGTTCGCCGATCCGTGCCTCGTCCGCCGCGGTCAGCCGGGTCAGGGCGAAGCCGGTCGGCCACATGGTGCCGTCGTCGAGCCGCGCGGTGTCGTTGAAACCGAGGGTCGCGTAGCGGGCGTTGAACTTCTGCGCGCTCTGGAAGAAGCAGACGACCTTGCCGTCCAGGGCGTAGGCGGGCATGCCGTACCAGAGCTTCGGCGCCAGTTGCGGGGCGTTCTCCTTGACGATGGCGTGGATGCGCTCGGCCATCTCGCGGTCCGAGTCCTGCATCTCGGCGATCTTCGCGACCACGGCGGCCTCGTCCTGGGCCGCCTTCTCGGCCCGCGAGCCGGCGCGCGCCGCCGCCTTGGCCTCCTTCGCGCGCTCCTTCATCGCGGCGCGCTCCTCGGCCGTCCACTCCTCGGACGCGGTGGCGGTGGTCTTCTTCGCGGACTGCTGTGCCTTGGTCATGACTTGTTCCCTTCGAGGGTGTCTGCCGCGGCGACCTGACGGGTCGTCGCGCCGAGCCGATTGCCGAGGTTGGTGACGCCGATCATCAGCAGGAGCGCGGCGAGCTGTCGCTCGTCGAACCAGGTGGCGGCGCGGTCCCAGACCTCGTCGCTCACCGCGTCGGGCCGGTCGGCCAGCCGGGTCGCGGACTCGGCCAGTTCCAGGGCCGCGCGCTCGGCCGGAGTGAAGCACGGGGCGTCCCGCCAGACGGCGAGGGCGAGCAGCTGTGCGTCGCTCGCGCCGGCCGCGCGGGCCGCCCCGGCGCCCTTGACGACGCCGGCGGCGCACCCGTTGATCTGGCTGATCCGCAGGTGCACGAGCTCCAGCGTCCGGCCGTCCACCCCGGCGCGGTGCACGGCCCTCAGGATCTCCTGGAGGGGGTGCGCCGCGTCGGGCAGGACGTCGGCGGGGTGCCGCATTCGGGACCGCACTGCGCTCTCCTTCGCTTCCGGACTGCGTCGGTGTGTGACTCCATGACAGCCCGGCCGCGCCCGCCGGGCCATGTCCATGGGACGCCGTGGGACAGCGGAACAGGCCTTGACCTGCGGCGAGGGCACTCGGAAGACTTCTGTCGCAGTGGGACGGAAGGGCGGGGGACATGACCATGGATCCACAGGAAGAGCTGGCGGCCCGGCTGCGGATGCTCCAGGAGCTGTCGGGGCTCGGGGTGCGGGCCCTGGCCAAGGACGCCGGCCTCAGTTCCTCGTCGTTGTCGCGTTACCTCACCGGGCGGACGGTGCCGCCGTGGCCCGCCGTGGTCGCCCTGTGCCGGCTGGTCAAGCGGGATCCCCGGCCGCTGCGCCCGCTGTGGGAGCGGACCTCCAACCCGCTTCCGGCGCCCCCGAAGAGCAGCCGTCTGGTGCGTCCGCTGCCCCGCAACGACCTGCCGCGCGACGCGGCCGACTTCACCGGGCGCGAGGCCGAACTCGCCGCCGTCCTCGACGCGGTGGGCAGTCACCGGGCGGTGTCGGTCGACGGCATGGCGGGCGTCGGCAAGACCTGTCTGGCGGTGCACGCCGCGCACCGGCTCGCCGACGGCTTCCCCGACGGGCAGCTCTACGTCGACCTGCACGGCTTCACCGAGGGCCGTCCGCCCCTCGACCCCGACTCCGCGCTGCGGATGCTGCTCGGCGCGCTGGACGTCCCCTCCGAGCGGGTCCCGCAGTCGGGTCTGGAGCAGTTGTCCGCGTGCTGGCGGGCGGAGCTGGCCCGCCGCCGGGTCGTCGTGGTCCTCGACAACGCCGCCGACGCGGAGCAGGTCCGCCCGCTGCTGCCCGGCGCCGGAGCCTCCGTCGCCCTGATCACCAGCCGCAACCGGCTGCTCGGCCTGGACGAGGTGCCGCCGGTCTCGCTCGATGTGCTCAGCCCCGGGGAGAGCGCTGAACTGCTCGCCCGGGCCAGTGGCGACCCGGGCGGCCCGGACGGCAGGCTGGCCCGGGATCCGGAGTCCGCCGCCGAGGTGCTGCGGCTGTGCGGCCGGCTGCCGCTGGCGCTGCGCCTCGCCGGGGCCCGGCTGCGGCACCGGCCGGGCTGGACCGTGGGCATCCTCGTCGAGCGGCTGGCCGAGGGCGCGAGCGAGTTCGACACCGCGTTCGCCATGTCGGTACGGCAGTTGGACCGGCCGCGCGCCCGGCTGTTCCGGCTGCTGGGCCTGCTGCCCGGGGAGTCCTTCGACGTGTACGTCGCGGCGGCGCTGGCGGACGCGCCGCTGCGTGAGGCGCGGACGATGCTGGAGGACCTGGTCGACGCGCACCTCGTCCAGCAGCCGACGGCGGACCGCTACCGGCTGCACGACCTGGTCCACCAGCACGCCCGCCGCGCCTCGGCGGAGACCGACCCGGCGGCCGAACGGGAGCGGGCCCTGGTGCGGGTGCTGGACTACTACGTGCACGCGGCGGCGGCAGCCGACGCGGCGATGCCGTTCATTGCCCCCGCACGGCCCGTCTCGGCGGGCCCGGCCCCGGCGGAACTGCCACGGTTCGCCGACAAGAACGCGGCCATGTCCTGGCTCGTCGGCGAGTACGGCAATCTCGTCGCCGTGTTCGAGACGGCGTCCGCCGTCGGCGCCGACGCCCACGTGTGCGAGTTGCCGCGCTTCCTGCGGTCGTACTTCGCGCGCCGCTGCGGCACCACCCATCTCAACCTGCTCTTCGAACGCTCGCTGGCCGCCGCCGAGCGGCTGGGCGACCCGCTGCACCTGGCGGAGGCGTACAGCGACCTGGGCTTCGCCCGCTACAACGCGGGCCGGGCCGCGGAGGCGGCCGAGGCGTACGAGGCGGCCGAGGCGCGGATCGCGCAGGCGGGGGACGCGCGCGTGGAGGCCGAACTGACCCTGCGCCGGGGCTACCTGGGCTGGGACGCGGGACAGGTCGAGGAGCCGCTGGAGCTGTTCCGGCTGGCGGGGAAGCTGTTCGGGAACGCCGGCTGTGCGCAGGGAGCGGCCCACGCCGCCGCCGCCGAGGCATGGGCGCTGTCGCAGCTGGGGCAGCTCGAGGAGGCGGCGCGGCTGGCCCGGGAGGTGCTGGACGTCCCGCACGCCGACCCCGCGTGGCCGCCCGCGCTGACGGCCCGGATCACGCTCGGGGTGGCTCTCGCCCGCGAGAACCCCGACTCGGCGGCGGACCACTTGCGCCGGGCGCTGGAGCTGGCCCGGGAGGACGGGCATCTGCACAACCAGGCCTGGTGCCTGAACTGCCTCGGGGTCGCACTGCGGCAGATGGGCCGGTACGAGGAGGCCCTGGCGGGGCACCGGGAGGCGTTCGCGCTCCTGGACGAGCTGTTCGAGGAGCACTGGAAGATCCACTTCCTGGACGGCTACGCCGAGACCTGCCGCCTCGCGGGCCTGCCCGAGGACGCCCTGCGGCTGCACCGGCAGGCACTGGAGCTGGGCCCGAGGCTCGGCAACCGGCACGCGGAGGCGCTCGCCCACGAGGGCATCGCCAGGGTGCTGCAGGAGACGGATCCGGCACAGGCGGCGGAGCACCGGGAGGCGGGCCGAGCGATCCTGCGCCAGGGCTGAATCTGCAGGTCAGCGCGGTTTCCGTGGCTCGCCGGACCCACTATACATGCCGTGTATACACGCGACGTATAGTCTCGGCATGCCTTCTCTGACCAAGAAGTTCCCGACCAAGAAGATGAAGAAAACGGGGGCCGCGTTCCTCGCGGCCGTGACGATGTCCGGTGCGCTGGCGCTGACCGGGTGCACGCGCCTGGACACCACCTCCCCGGCCGACGCGCGCGCCGACGCCTCCGCGGACGTCCGGGCGCGGCCCGCCGGTGTCGACTGCCGGGAGGTCAAGTGCATCGCGCTGACCTTCGACGCCGGGCCCAGCGAGAACTCGCCGCGCCTGCTGGACATCCTCAAGGAGGAGGAGGTCCCCGCGACCTTCTTCCTCCTGGGCAAGCGGCACATCGAGAAGTACCCGGAGCTGGTGAAGCGGATGGCCGACGAAGGCCACGAGGTGGCCAGCCACACCTGGGACCACAAGATCCTCACCGAGCTGAGCCGGGACGAGATACGCGAGGAGCTGGAGCGGCCGAACGAGGCGATAGAGCGCCTGACCGGGCGCCGCCCGACGCTGATGCGCCCGCCCCAGGGCCGCACGGACGACACCGTGCACGAGATCTGCCGGGAGCTGGGGCTCGCGGAGGTGCTGTGGAGCGTGACGGCGAAGGACTACAAGACGAACGACTCGGACCTGATCCGCGAGCGGGTCCTGGACCAGTCCTCCCGGGACGGGATCATCCTGCTGCACGACATCTACCAGGGCACGGTGCCCGCCGTGCCCGGGATCATCGACGCCCTCAAGAAGCAGGGGTACGTCTTCGTGACCGTGCCGCAACTGCTCGCACCGGGCAAGGCCGAGCCCGGCGAGGTGTACCGGTGAACCCAGGCGTCACCAGACCAGACGCAGGCGGTACGGGGAGCGGTGGATCATCGTGGGCCGCATGGTGACCGGATCGTCCTCCGCGAGCCGCAGCCCTGGCAGCTTGCGCGTCAACTCCTCCAGCGTGATCCGCAGTTGTTCGCGCGCCAGCTGAGAACCAGGGCAGCCACACGGCGACCAACTCCCCCTGCAGGCGGGCGGACTGCCCGGCCGATGGGGGAAGGGCAGGGCGGCCCGTCCGTCGGCTCCGGGACTTCGCGCGGGCCCACGACAGCTGTACGTCCGTGCGTCGACGGGGCGTTGGGCCAAGTGTGTGAGCCGTATACGAGACCACCGTTGAGCTGGCCGGATTCCTTAGGATCGGGCCGTGGTCACCTTTCAGCTCGAACGCACCGCGCCGCTCTCGCCCGACGAGGCCTGGCGCCGCCTCACCGAGTGGCACCGCCACGGTGAGGTGGTCCCGCTGACCCGCGTCACCGTGGTCACACCCGGACCGAACCGGGAGGGCACGGTCTTCGTGGCGCGCTCGGGCCTCGGCCCGCTCGCCTTCGACGACCGGATGGAGGTCACCGTGTGGCGACCGCCGGCCGAGGACGCCCCGGGGCTGTGCCGGCTGGAGAAGCGGGGCCGGGTGGTGCTGGGCTGGGCCGAGATCGAGGTACGGCCCGGACCCGGCGGACGCGCCCGCGTGGTGTGGCGCGAGGAACTACGGATCCGCCTCCTCCCCCGCCTCTTCGACGCCCCGCTGCGGACAGCGGGGCGGTACGTCTTCGGACGCGCGGCGAACAGCCTGCTACGGCGACCGTGAAAGCCACGCGTAGGCACACCCTGCACGCCACCGAACCAGACCCGGGGGGCCTGCCGCGCCGCCCCCAAGCACGCCACCGATCCAGACCGCAGCACCCGCCGCACCAACCCCACGGCTGTCGCCGGACCGGCCCGCCGCGCCGAGCCGAGCCGCCGAGCCGCCAGGCGACCGCCGCACCCGCCCACCCCTCGGAGCCCCACACCCGCCCGCCGTACCGGCCTGCCACGCGGCGGGCGAAGGGTGCCTGTCAGACTGGTCCGTATGATCTCAAATCGAGCCGCGGGACCGGCAGTTGACGAGGTCGAGGAGTTGGCGGCGGACGCGTTGCGCTGGCTGCTCGCTCAGGCGCGGGAGGTCGCGGGCGGTGGCCTCGGCTGGCCCGAGCGGCCGTCGGACGCGGAACCCGAGGCGATGTTCTACAACGGCACGGCCGGGATCGTCCCGGCGCTGCTGGAGGCCTGGCGGCACTTCGGCGACGACCGCTACGCCGACACCGCGGTGCGCGCCGCCCGGGGCCTCGCGGCCGCCGTCGAGGACACCGAGGACAGTTCCCTGTACTTCGGCCTCACCGGCATCGCGCTCGCCCTGCACGCGGTCCACACCGGACTGGGCGACGACACCGCCGGTGCCGCCGCGGACCGTGCCATGGCGCTGGTGCGGGTCCGCTTCGACGGGACGCGTTGGGGCGAGCTGTTCGAGCTGATGGGCGGCAACGCCGGGATCGGCCTCGGGGCGCTGGCACTCGGGGACACCGAGTTCGCCGTACGGGCCGTGGAGCCGTATCTCGACGCGGCCGAGCGGACCGGGGCCGGGGTGCGGTGGGCCCACCGGCCCGGTGCGTCCGGGCGGATGCACCACATCTCGCACGGCACGCTCGGGATCGTCCCGGCGCTGGCCGTGATCGGCACCGCGGCCGGTCGCAGCGACCTCACCGACCTTGCGCTGGCGGGCGCCGCGGACGTCGTCTCCCGGGACGAGGCCGGCCCCGAGGGCTTCCTGGTCCCGCACTCCGACCCGCGGCACGGCGGCGAGCGCACCGCCCGCTACAACTACGGCTGGTGCCACGGCCCGGCCGGTGACGCGCAGGTCTTCCGGCTGCTGCGGGACGCCTTCGACGACTCCGCCTGGTCGGCGCTGGCCGACCGCTGCTGGCACACCGTCACCGGTTCCGGGCTGCCCGCGCGGCTGGGCCCGGGGTTCTGGGACAACAACGGCCGCTGCTGCGGCACCGCGGGCGTCCTCGCCCTGGCCTCGGACCGGATGGCGGAACAGGAAGAGACCCCGGACTTCGCCGGGGTCCTGGTCGCGGATCTCGCCGCGCGTGCCGTCCGGGACGCGCGGGGCGCCCGCTGGTCGAACGTGGAGCACCGGGCCACGCCCAGCGCCCTGGAGCCGGAGACCGGCTGGGCGATGGGCAACGCGGGCATCGCACGTGAACTGCTGCGTCACGTACGGCTGATCCGGGGCGGCGCTGTGGACTACGCCTTCGCCTGGCCGGACCAGCCCTCGGTGCGGCGAGCCTCGGGCGAGGCCACCGATCCGGCCCGCCAGGCCGGTGCCGGAGCCACGGCACGGGACTCAGCTCGCACGGCCGACCGACTCCACCCGGCCGACGCCGGGACCGCATAGCCGCAGCCGGCCAGTCGAACCACCGAACACACACGCCCCGCCGACACCGGGACCACACCGTCGCGGCCCGCCGGTCAGGCCACCGAGCCCATGCGCCCCGCCGACACCCGCACCGCACCGTCACAGCCCGCCAGACAAACCACCCAACACACACGCCCCGCCGACACCCGGGACCACACCATCGCGGCCCGCCGGTCAGGCCACCGAGCCGATGCGGCCCGCCGGTGCCGAGGTGGCGTCGTGGTGGATGGGCGTGTGGGCGCCGGTCAGGGAGACCCCGCTGCCGCCGCGCCGGTTCGCCACGATCTCGGAGGCGATCGACAGGGCCGTCTCCTCGGGCGTACGGGCGCCCAGGTCCAGGCCGATCGGGGAGCGCAGCCGGGCCAGTTCCAGCTCGGTGACGCCGACCTCGCGCAGCCGCTCGTTGCGTTCGAGGTGGGTGCGGCGCGAGCCCATCGCGCCGACGTAGGCGACCGGAAGCCGCAGGGCGAGCCGCAGCAGGGGTACGTCGAACTTGGCGTCGTGGGTGAGGACGCAGAGGACCGTCCTGGCGTCGACGTGGGTCCGCTCCAGGTACTGGTGCGGCCACTCCACGACGATCTCGTCGGCCTCCGGGAAACGGGCCGCGGTCGCGAAGACGGGCCGCGCGTCGCACACCGTCACCCGGTAGCCCAGGAACTTGCCGATCCGCACGAGCGCGGACGCGAAGTCGATGGCCCCGAAGACGATCATCCGCGGCGGCGGCACCGAGGACTCCACCAGCACCGTGAGCGGTGCTCCGCAGCGAGAGCCCTGCTCTCCGATCTCCAGGGTGCCGGTGCGGCCGGCGTCGAGCCAGGCACCGGCCTCGGCGGCGACCGTGCGGTCCAGCTCGGGATGGGCGCCGAAGCCACCGTCGTAGGAACCCTCGGGCCGGACGAGCATCGCCCGGCCCAGGAGTTCCGCGGGTCCGGACACGATGCGCGCCACCGCCGCCGTCTCCCCGCTCGTGGCCGCCCGCAGCGCGGACGCGAGCAACGGGCGGACGGCGTCGGTGGATCGTACCGGCGTGACCAGGATGTCGATGACGCCGCCGCAGGTCAGTCCGACCGCGAAGGCGTCCTCGTCGCTGTAGCCGAAGCGCTCCAGGACGGTCTCGCCGTCCTCCAGCGCCTGCCGGCACAGTTCGTAGACCGCGCCCTCCACACAGCCGC
The DNA here is from genome assembly GCF_056436565.1 of Streptomyces sp. NPDC043726. Classification (NCBI taxonomy): domain Bacteria; kingdom Bacillati; phylum Actinomycetota; class Actinomycetes; order Kitasatosporales; family Streptomycetaceae; genus Streptomyces; species Streptomyces sp. NPDC043726. The sequence goes on along the minus strand of NZ_JBWKCI010000009.1, from coordinate 98,382 downwards.
CGGAGACCGAGCCGATCGCCGTGCCGTCGGCGTCCACCGCGAGCGCGGCGCCGGGCTGGCGAGGGGCGCTGCCGCCGACCGCGACCACGGTCGCCACGGCGAAGTCACGCCCCTGCTCGACCCACCGGTGCAGCTCTTCGGCGATGTCCAGCATCTCTCGGTCTCCTCAATGCGGTGGTGTGGAGGGCGCCCGGCGAGGTCCTAGTGGACGCCGAGCCAGCTCTCGATCGGGTTGAGTGCGAAGAACACCAGGAAGATCGCCGTCAGCGCCCACATGAACGCCCCGATCTCCCGGATCTTGCCCTGAGCGGTCTTGATGGCCACGTAGGAGATGACACCGGCGGCGACACCCGCGGTGATCTGGTACGTGAACGGCATGATCACGACGGTCAGGAAGACCGGGATCGCCGTGGCGCGGTCGGCCCAGTCCACGTGCCGCGCGTTCATCATCATCATGGCGCCGATGACCACCAGGGCCGCGGCGGCGACCTCGCCGGGCACGATCGCCGTGATCGGCGTGAAGAACAGACAGGCCGCGAAGAACAGGCCGGTGACGACCGAGGCGAGACCCGTGCGGGCCCCCTCGCCGACGCCGGTGGCGGACTCGACGAAGACCGTCTGGCCCGAGGCGCCGGAGACGCCGCCGATCGCACCGCCCGCGCCGTCGATGAACAGCGCCTTGGACAGGCCCGGCATCCGTCCCTTGTCGTCGGCCAGCTTGGCCTCGGTGCCGACGCCGATGATGGTGGCCATCGCGTCGAAGAACCCGGCGAGCACCAGCGTGAACACGATCATGCCGACCGTCATCGCGCCGACCTCGCCCCAGCCGCCGAGCTCGACGTGGCCGAAGATCGAGAAGTCGGGCATCGACACCGCGCTGCCGTGCAGTTCGGGGGCGCCGCTGGCCCACTGCTTGGGGTCGATGACGCCGGCGGCGTTGAGGATCACGGCGACCAGCGTGCCGCCGACGATGCCGATCAGGATCGCGCCCGGGATGTTGCGCGCCTGGAGCATGAAGATCGCCAGCAGGGTCGCGGCGAACAACAGGACGGGCCAGCCGGCGAGTTCACCGGTGGGACCGAGGGTGAGCGGGGTGGCCTCGCCCTGCTGGACGAACCCGGCCTTGTTGAGGCCGATGATCGCGACGAACAGGCCGATGCCCATGGTGATCGCGTGCTTGAGCGCGAGCGGGATCGCGTTCATGATCATCTCGCGCAGGCCGGTGACGACCAGCAGCATGATGACGACGCCGTACATCACGCACATGCCCATGGCCTGCGGCCAGGTCATCTGCGGGGCGACCTGCGAGGCGAGGACGCCGGAGACGGAGAGGCCGGCGGCGAGGGCGAGCGGCACCTTGCCGAAGAAGCCCATCAGCAGCGTGGTGAAGGCCGCCGCGAACGCGGTCGCGGTGATCAGCGCCTTCTGGGCGAGCGTGTCCCCCGCCGCGTCCTTGCCGGACAGGATCAGGGGGTTGAGCAGAAGGATGTACGCCATCGCCATGAAGGTGGTGATGCCGCCGCGCACTTCGCGCGCGACGGTCGATCCTCTGTGGGATATGTGGAAGTACCGGTCGAGCCACGACCTGCCGGCGGGGAGGCGGGTGCCTTCGCCCGCGTCTTCGGCAGTGGTCGTCGGCTCCAGTGACTGCTGGGTCATGTGGGCCTACTCCCAAGGTTCATAGGGACACCCGTATGGGGACCGCCGGTGCGGCTACGGGATTTGGGAAGGTGCTTCGGCCGCACGACCCGGGGGACGGCCCGAGACGAACGATCTGGCGTGGATACTCCGGGCGGCGCGGCGAAGTGTGACGTTCCCGGCGCCGCCCGGAGGGACTTGCGGTGTTACTGGGCCGCCGTACCGGTGAGGTGCTCGGGCCGTACCGGCGTCCTGTTGAGCTCCAGCCCGGTCGCGTTCCGGATCGCCGCGAGGACGGCCGGAGTCGAGGAGAGGGTGGGAGCCTCGCCGATGCCGCGCAGCCCGTACGGGGCGTGGTCGTCGGCGAGTTCGAGCACGTCGACCGGGATGATCGGCGTGTCGAGGATCGTGGGGAGGAGGTAGTCCGTGAAGGACGGGTTGCGCACCTTCGCGGTCTTGGGATCGACGACGATCTCCTCCATCACCGCGATGCCCATGCCCTGGAGGGTGCCGCCCTGGATCTGCCCGAGGACGGACAGCGGGTTGAGCGCCTTGCCGACGTCCTGGGCACAGGCCAGCTCGATGACCTTGACCAGGCCGAGCTCGGTGTCGACTTCGACGACCGCGCGGTGCGCGGCGAAGGAGTACTGGACGTGGCCGTTGCCCTGGCCGGTGCGCAGATCGAAAGCCTCCGTCGGGCGGTGCCGCCACTCGGCCTCGATCTCGACGGACTCCCCTTCGAGCACGTCCACCAGGTCGGCGAGGACTTCGCCGCCGTCGGTGACGACCTTGCCGCCCTCCAGCAGGAGTTCGGCGGTGGCCCAGGCCGGGTGGTAGGAGCCGAACTTGCGGCGCCCGATCTCCAGGACCTTCTCGCGCACCAGCTCGCAGGAGTTCTTGACGGCGCCGCCGGTGACGTACGTCTGCCGGGAGGCCGAGGTCGAACCCGCCGAGCCCACCTGCGTGTCGGCCGGGTGGATGGTCACCTGGGTGACGCCCAGCTCGGTGCGGGCGATCTGCGCGTGGACGGTGACGCCGCCCTGGCCGACCTCCGCCATCGCGGTGTGCACGGTGGCGACGGGCTCGCCGCCCACGACCTCCATGCGCACCTTGGCGGTGGAGTAGTCGTCGAAGCCCTCGGAGAAGCCGACGTTCTTGATGCCGACGGCGTAGCCCACGCCCCGCACGACGCCTTCACCGTGCGTGGTGTTGGACAGACCGCCCGGCAGCTGCCGTACGTCCGCGCCCTCGCTGGACTCCCACTGGCGCTCCGGCGGCAGCGGCATCGTCTTGACGCGGCGCAGGAGTTCGGCGACCGGGGCCGGCGAGTCGACGGGCTGGCCCGTCGGCATGATCGTGCCCTGCTCCATGGCGTTGAGCTGCCGGAACTCCACCGGGTCCATGCCCAGTTCCGCCGCCAGCTTGTCCATCTGCGCCTCGTAGGCGAAGCACGCCTGGACCGCGCCGAAGCCGCGCATCGCGCCGCAGGGCGGGTTGTTGGTGTAGAGGGCGACGGCCTCGATGTCCACGTCGTCGATCACGTACGGGCCGACCGACAGGGAGGAGGCGTTGCCGACGACCGCCGGGGAGGCCGACGCGTAGGCGCCGCCGTCCAGGACGATCCGGCACTTCATGTGGGTGAGCTTGCCGTCCTTGGTGGCGCCGTGCTCGTAGGAGAGCTTCGCCGGGTGGCGGTGGACGTGCCCGAAGAAGGACTCGAAGCGGTTGTAGACGATCTTGACCGGCTTGCCGGTGCGCATCGCCAGCAGACAGGCGTGGATCTGCATCGACAGGTCCTCGCGACCGCCGAAGGCGCCGCCGACACCGGCCAGCGTCATCCGCACCTTCTCCTCGGGCAGGCCGAGGACGGGCGCGATCTGGCGCAGGTCGGAGTGCAGCCACTGGGTGGCGATGTAGAGGTGGACGCCGCCGTCCTCCTCGGGCACGGCGAGGCCGGACTCCGGGCCGAGGAAGGCCTGGTCCTGCATGCCGAAGGTGTACTCGCCCCTGACGATGACGTCGGCGCGCTTGGCGGCCTCGTCGGCGTTGCCGCGGATGATCGGCTGGCGGTGCACGATGTTCGGGTGCGGGACGTGACCGGAGTGGTGGTCGTCGCGGCCCTCGTGGACCAGGAGCGCGTCGGGCGCGGTCGCGGAGGCCTCGTCGGTGATGACGGGCAGCTCGCGGTACTCGACCTTGATCTTGGCGGCGGCGCGGCGCGCGGTCTCCGGGTGGTCGGCGGCGACGATGGCCACCGGCTCACCGTGGTGGCGCACCTTGCCGTGCGCGAGGACCGGGGTGTCCTGGATCTCCAGGCCGTAGTTCTTCACGTCGGTCGGCAGGTCGTCGTACGTCATGACGGCGTACACGCCCGCCGTCTTGAGCGCCTCGCTCGTGTCGATGGAGACGATCTCGGCGTGCGCGACGGTGGAGCGGAGGATCTGGCCCCAGAGCATGTCCTCGTGCCACATGTCGGACGAGTACGCGAACTCGCCGGTGACCTTGAGGGTGCCGTCCGGGCGCAGGGTGGACTCACCGATGCCGCCCTTGGTCTGGGAACCCTGGGTGATCTTCGTGGGAGCGCCGTTGGTGGGCATCGTCAGACCGCCTCTCCCTGCCGGGCGGCCGCCAGGCGGACCGCGTCCATGATCTTCTCGTAGCCGGTGCAGCGGCACAGGTTGCCCGAGAGCGCCTCGCGGATGTCCGCGTCGCTCGGGTTGGGGTTGCGCTCCAGCATCTCGTCGGCGGCGACCAGCAGACCCGGGGTGCAGAAGCCGCACTGGACGGCACCGGCGTCGATGAACGCCTGCTGGATCGGGGAGAGTTCGGTGCCCTCGCCGGTCTGCGAGTCCTGGCCCTTGGCCGTCCACTTCTTGGCCTCGTCGACCGAGCCGCCCCCGCAGGCACCGGTGGCGCAGCCGCCCTCGGCGCGCTGCTTGGCGTAGTCGGCGAGCCCCTCCACGGTCACGACCTCGCGGCCCTCGACCTGGCCCGCGGCGACCAGACAGGAACACACCGGCACGCCGTCGAGCCGCACGGTGCAGGAACCGCACTCGCCCTGCTCACAGGCGTTCTTGGAGCCGGGCAGGCCCATCCGCTCGCGCAGCACGTACAGAAGGCTCTCGCCCTCCCAGACGTCGTCGGCTTCCTGCGGACGTCCGTTGACAGTGAAGTTGACGCGCATCAGGCGACACTCCCCTTCTGATTGGCGTGGCCTTCAGTGCCGCGGTAGGACTCCCAGGTCCAGGTGAGCGTGCGGCGGGCCATGATGCCGACCGCGTGCCGGCGGTAGCTCGCCGTGCCCCGGACGTCGTCGATGGGGTTGCAGGCGGCGGAGCACAGGTCCGCGAACTGCTTGGCGACCGACGGGGTGATGATCTTGCCGTTGTCCCAGAAGCCGCCCTCTTCGAGCGCCGCGTTCAGGAACTCCTCGGCCGCCTTGGCCCGCACGGGGGTGGGGGCGGCCGAGCCGATGCCCGTCCGCACGGTCCGCGTCTCGGGGTGCAGCGCGAGCCCGAAGGCGCACACCGCGATGACCATGGCGTTGCGGGTTCCCACCTTCGAGTACTGCTGGGGCCCGTCCGCCTTGGCGATGTGCACGGCGCGGATCAGCTCGTCGGGCGCCAGCGCGTTGCGCTTCACGCCGGTGTAGAACTCGTCGATGGGGATACGGCGGGACCCGCGCACCGACTCGACCTCGACCTCGGCGCCCGCCGCGAGGAGGGCGGGGTGGGCGTCGCCGGCCGGGGAGGCGGTGCCGAGGTTGCCGCCGACGCCGCCGCGGTTGCGGATCTGCGGGGAGGCGACCGTGTGCGAGGCGAGGGCGAGACCCGGCAGCTCGGCGCGGAGGTTCTCCATGATGCTCGTGTAGGGGACGGAGGCGCCGAGCCGTACGCTCTCCTCGCCGACCTCCCACTCGTAGAGATCGCCGATGCGGTTGAGGTCGAGGAGGTACTCGGGCCGGCGGTGGTCGAAGTTGATCTCGACCATCACATCGGTGCCACCCGCAATCGGCACAGCGGTGGGGTGCTCTGCCTTCGCGGCGAGCGCCTCCTCCCAGCTGGCGGGGCGAAGGAAGTCCATGACCGGCTCTCTTCTTCGTCTCGTGAGTCGTACGGATTGAGCCAGTTCGTGTGCGGCGGGTCCGGCTCGTTCATGTGCTGTTAACGCGGAGTGAGGTCAGTACACAGCGCCGTACTCCACCGGGGTCAGTCACGGAAACCATGAAGGAGTTGGCTGGCCAGCCTGGTCATCTTGTAGATTCGTATGAACGGAGGTCATCAGTAACCTCTTGGTTTTCCTGTGGAAACGTGCGACGCACGCCACGTGACCTGGGACACAGCCGAAACGTGACCCACGGGACGGCGAGCGTCGCCCTCCGGCCCGCCGGACGGGCCCGAGACCTCATCTTTCACCTGGATCCATCGTAGATTTCGAGACAAAGAACGGCGGCGACGAGAATGCGGCTGCGCGCACTGCTGGACACGGACGCGCTGGGCCTCAAGCTGCTCGGCGGCGAAGAGGAACTGGACCGCACGGTCCGTGGCGTCATGACCACGGACCTGAGGGACCCCAGCCGCTACCTGTCGGGCGGCGAGCTCGTCCTCACGGGCCTCGCCTGGCGCCGCGACTCCGCGGACGCCGAACCGTTCGTACGGATCCTGGCGCAGGCCGGGGTGGCCGCCCTGGCCGCCGGCGAGGCCGAGCTGGGCGACGTCCCCGAGGACCTGGTCACGGCCTGCGCCCGCCACCGCCTCCCGCTGTTCGCCGTGCACGAGTCGGTGGCCTTCGCGACGATCACCGAGCACGTCGTACGGCAGGTCTCGGGCGAGCGCGCCGGGGACCTCGCGGCGGTCGTGGACCGGCACCGCCGGATGATGACCTCGGGTCCGGCCGGGGGCGGCCCGGACGTCGTCCTGGACCTCCTGGGCACCGACCTGGACCTGCGGGCGTGGGTGCTCTCCCCCACCGGCCGGCTGATCGCCGGTTCGAAGGCCGACAAGCCGCTGCTCCCGGCCGACATGTGCGCCAAGCTCGCCGCCGAGCACCTGGCCGCCGCCCGCACCGGCCGGCGTGGGCCGCACCGGATCACGCTCGGCTCGACGCCGTACTCCCTCTTCCCGATCCGCAGCACCGGCCGCTCCCCGCAGGCCTCGCGCGACGTCCGCGAGACGGTGCTGTCGGACTGGCTGCTGGCCGTGGAGGCGGACGCCGGGGACTGGCCGGAGGAGCGGATCGACCTGCTGCAGGGCGTCACCCAGCTGATCGCGGTGGAGCGGGACCGCAGGGACGCGGCCCGCACGGTCCGCCGCCGGCTCGCGCAGGAGGTCCTGGAGCTCGTCCAGACCGGCGCCGCGCCCGCCGAGATCGCCGCCCGCCTGCGGGTGGCCGCCCCGGTCCTGCTGCCCGGCCTCGGCGCGGCCCCGCACTGGCAGGTCGTGGTGGCCCGGGTCGAGTGGGACGGCGGCGAGGTGGAGGGCGGCCCGGTGGCCCAGTCGCTGCTGGAGGAGATCCTGGCCGACCCGCTGGCCACCGGCCCCGAGCCCTCGGACCGGATCGCCGTGGCGCACACCGGCGACGAGGCGATCGCGCTGGTGCCGCTTCCCGCGGTCGCCGCCGAGCACGACGGCTCGGAGACGGGGATCATGGCGGACGCGCTCCTGGAGTCGGTCCGGGACCCGCTGTCGGCGGGCCTGGACGACGACGGCCGGGTCACGCTCGGCGTCAGCGCGGCGGTGCACTCGGCGGAGGGGCTGCGCGGGGCGCTGGAGGAGGCCCGGCACGCCCGGCGGGTGGCGGCGGCGCGCACCGGCCGCGTGTGCGCGGCGGGCCACCAGGAGCTGGCCTCGCACGTGCTGCTGCTCCCCTTCGTCCCGGACGACGTCCGACGGGCCTTCACCGCCCGTCTGTTGGACCCGCTGCGGGACTACGACCGCCGCCACCGGGCCGAGTTGATCCCGACCCTGGAGGCGTTCCTGGACTGCGACGGCTCCTGGACGCGCTGTGCGACCCGGCTGCACCTGCACGTCAACACCCTGCGCTACCGGGTGGGACGAATCGAGCAGTTGACGAGCCGGGACCTGTCCCGGCTCGAGGACAAGCTCGATTTCTTCCTCGCGTTGCGGATGAGCTGAGGCCGGGCGGGCGGCTCGAGTCCGGCTCCGCTGTCCCACGACTTTGTGAAATCCTTCACCTACCCCCTTGGCCTGCGTGGGCCGCAGATGCTGAAATGCGCCCACCACTCAAAGCTCAAAGGCGTGCTCGGGGAGGGCAACGTGGCGCATACCGCCATGTCTGGTAACGGAACGACCGCCGGTGACGATCCACTCCAGACCGCGGTATGGCGGCTGCGCTCACGGGCATGCTGGGCCGACGCGGCCGCCCTTCTGCGCCCCGACACCCCGGCCGCCTCGCTCCAGCGCGCCGCGCTGCTGGTGGAACGGTGTCTGTACACCGAGCAGGGCTGGGAGGACGCGGAGGACGCGCTGCGTACGGCGGAGGCGGCGGCGCACACCGACGAGGAGCGGGGGGCGGCCGCTTGTGAACGCGGGCAACTTGCCTACGCGGCCACGCTGCACACGGTCCGCGACCGCGCGGACGAGGCGCGGGCGGCGCTGGGCAGGGCGGCGGCGCTGATCCCGCCGGGCGCGCCGGGCCGGGCGCTGCTGGACTTCCGGCGGGGCCTGCTGGCGGAGAACCTGGCCCGCTCCCCGCAGGCGGCGCGGGCGGCCTACCGCAGGGCCCACGCGGCGGCGACGGCGCACGCCGACCCGCTGCTGCTCTCCTTCACCTGGCGCCACCTCGCGGGACTGGCCCTGCGAGACGGCGAGTTGGCGGAGGCCCGGCACGGCTTCGCGGAATCCCTGCGGATCCGGGAGGAGTTGGGCTACCTGGTGGGCACGGCCCCGGCGCTGGCCTCCCTGGCGGACACCGAGACGGAACCCGAGGCCTCCCGCCTCCGGGAGGAGGCCCGCCGCCTGTTCCGCCTCCTGGGCGGCGTCCCGACCTGGCTCGCCACCCACCTGGCCCAGGCACCACCGACACCGGGAGCGGCGACCGCGTAAGACAGCCGCCTTGATCGACACGGACGGCTGCCCGCGACGGAGAGCGGCCGCCTATCGACGGGAGGCGGCCACCCTGCGACGGGAGGGCGGCTGCCCTGCCGCGTGAGTTGGCTACCCCGCGATGGACGGACAGCTGCCTCGCGACGGGCGGCGGTTGCCCCGCGATGGGAGGCGGTTGCCCAGCGACGGGAGGGCGGCTGCCCTGCCACGTGCGGCGGGTACCCCGCGATGGACGGGCGGCTGCGTCGTGACGGGCGGCGGTTGCCCCGCGATGGGAGGCGGTTGCCCAGCGACGGGAAATGGCCCGCCCTGCGACGGGAGGCGGACGCCCAGCGATGGGAGGGCGGCTGCCCTGCCACGTGCGGCGGCTGCGCCGCGATGGGAGATGACGCCCTGTGACGGGAGGGCGGCTGCCCTGTCGCGTGAAGTGGCCGCCCTGCACCCCGAGGCGGCTGGCCCTCGGCCGAGAGCGGCGGTTCTACGACGCCCCCGCGAAGTGCTCCCCCACCAGCGCGCGCACCACGTCCAGGTCCCGGGCGATCAGGGCGTCCAGGAGGGCCGTGTGCTCCGCCGCGTCGGCGAGCAGTTCGGCGCGGCCCCGGGTGGGGTGCGGGCCCACCAGGGGCCACTGGGAGCGGCGGTGCAAGTCCTCGGCGATGTGGACCAGTTGGCCGTTGCCGGAGAGGGCCAGGATCGCGGTGTGGAAGGCCCGGTCCGATTCGGCGTACGTCGCCCGGCAGCCGCTCGCGGCCGCCCGTACCGTCGCCTCGGCCAGCGGGCGCAGGTCGGCCCAGCGCTGCGACGGGACCGTGCGCGCCAGGCGCAGCATCACCGGGACCTCGATCAGCGCCCGTACCTCGGCCAGTTCCGCCAGTTCGCGGACGCCGCGCTCGACCACCCGGAAGCCCCGGTTGGGCACGACCTCCACCGCGCCCTCGAGGGCCAGTTGCTGCATGGCCTCGCGGACCGGGGTCGCGGAGACACCGAAGCGCTCGCCGAGGGCGGGGGCCGAGTAGACCTCGCCGGGCGTCAGCTCACCGGTCACCAGCGCGGTGCGCAGCGCGTCCAGGATCTGGCCGCGCACCGAGGACCGCTGAACTGCGGCCCTGGGACGGGGAATCGGCGGTTCGCTGTGGGTGTGCTCGCCCCGGACCCCGTCCCGGTCCGCCGCTCCGGGCTGCACCGGCACCCTGGCCTCGCCCCGGACCTGCGGAACTCCCGCCCGCTCGGCGGCCCGCGCCTCACTGGAGCCCTGCGCACCCTGGTTCACGGGCTCCTCCTCCGGACGTTTCAGTACTTGGGGTCATTACGGCGGGTTGCCACTCGCCCGTCAAGCACGATAAGCGCACCGGCCGTCAGTTCAAATCTCCGCGATCTTGGGTAAGGTAAGGCTTACCTGAAAATCGACCTCGATCGGGAGACCCGGATGCCTGTACCCCGTTCCGCCACGACGGACGCGTACACACGGCTCACCGAAGTCCTCCCGTCACTCGCGGTGACCGAGCTCACCCCTGCGGACCCCACCCCCTCCGGCCCCGGCTGGGTCACCGCCGCCGACCTCGCCGCGGGCGGCGCCGCCCTCGACGCCTTCCTGGCCTGGGACGACGCCCAGATCCTGCGCGACTACGAGCGGCAGGCCCGCCCGGACGTGACCGCCAGCTTCGGCCTGCACCGCTACGCCTGGCCCGCCGTCCTGCTGATCACCGTCCCGTGGTTCCTGCACCGCCGCGTCCCGCGCCTGCCCGTGACGCATGTCTCCTACGACCGGAACGCCGAAGGCCTCCCCCTGGGCCGTATGGCGGTCCGTCCGACCGCCGGCTTCGCGTGCCTGCCGGACGACCCGGCGGCGGACCTCCCCGGCGCCCGTGTGGCCCCCGACGAGGGGGCCCTGCGGGCCGCGGTCCGGGAGGCGATCGCCGAGCATCTGGAGCCGGTGCTCGCCGCCTTCGGCCCCCGGATGCGCCGCCGCGGCCACGCCCTGTGGGGCATGGCGACCGACGAGACCGTCGAGAGCCTGTGGTACATCGGCCAGCTCCTCGACGAGGAGGAGCGGGCGATGCGCGAGCTGGAGCTGCTGCTGCCGGGCTCCACCAAGCCCTACGCCGGATCGGCGGCCTTCCGGGTACTGACCGGCCCCAACGGCGAGGCGCTGACCACCCGCGACCGGGTGAGCTGCTGCATGTACTACACCCTGGCGCCCGAGGACACGTGCGGCACCTGCCCCCGCACCCGGGACGCCGACCGCGTCACCAAGCTGCTGGCGGCGGTCGGTTGACGCCCTGTCGGGCACGAGCACCCCACAGGCTCCCGTAAGATCAACTCCCGAGGACCGCCCGCATGGTTACAGGCGTTTCACAACTTCCTCACTCGTCGCAGGAACTTTCCGTGGAACCACCCGTACGGGTACTCTTATTCGAACTCAACTCCCGCCCCTCAAGCGGCAGTTCGAGCAGAACGCCGCCCTGGGCATCCCCTTGCACTTCCTTGGCGGCCTCTTGCCCCGAAACCCCCTGAGGGCCGGTGCGATTGGGCCACTATGGCGGGCGTTACGCCCTATCCCAATGCAAGGGACCCCAGATGAGACTGACCGACATATCGCTGAACTGGCTGCTTCCGGGCGCCGTACTGCTCCTGGGCACGCTGGCGGCGGTGGCGGTGCTGGCGCGCGGAAAGCGCTCCTCGGGGAAGGACACGGGTGCCGAGGACTCGTGGGAGCGCAGCGAAGAGCGACGCAGGCGCAAGGAGGCCATATACGGCACCGTCTCCTATGTGCTCCTGTTCTGCTGTGCCGCGGTGGCGGCGGCGCTCTCCTTCCACGGGCTGGTCGGATTCGGCGAGCAGAACCTCGGCCTCACCAACGGCTGGCAGTACCTGGTCCCGTTCGGCCTGGACGGGGCCGCGATGTTCTGTTCCGTCCTCGCGGTGCGGGAGGCGAGCCATGGTGACGCGGCCCTCGGCTCCCGGATACTCGTGTGGACGTTCGCCTTCGCCGCGGCCTGGTTCAACTGGGTGCACGCGCCGAGGGGCATCGGTCACGACGGTGCCCCCCACTTCTTCGCCGGCATGTCCCTGTCCGCGGCGGTGCTCTTCGACCGGGCGCTGAAGCAGACCCGCCGGGCCGCCCTGCGCGAGCAGGGTCTGGTGCCGAGGCCGCTTCCGCAGATCCGCATCGTCCGCTGGCTGCGGGCACCCCGGGAGACCTACCGGGCCTGGTCCCTGATGCTCCTGGAGAACGTGCGCAGCCTGGACGAGGCGGTCGAGGAGGTGCGCGAGGACAAGCACAAGAAGGACGAGCAGCGCATGCGGCGCCGCGAGGCGCAGCGCGTGGAGCGTGCCCAGCTGAAGGCGATCAGTCGCGGCCACCGCGGCTTCGTCGGCCGCGGCGGCGGTCGGCAGGTGGAGGTGCAGGCCGTGGAGCGGGGCTCCGACCTGGTCACCGCGGAGCCTGCCATATCGGCGCCGGAACAGCTGCCCGTGCGTACGCGGCCCTCACTTCAGCCCGCCCGCAAAGGTTCTGAGGCGATGACCGTCGACCTCACCGCGGAGGACGACACCATGGCCCTGCCGCGCCTGGACTCGCTGGAGCGCAAGCTCAAGGACCTGGAGCAGCAGTTCGGCTGAAAACCGCTCACCTCAGGTGAACCGCGGGAGGGGGTACGGTGAATTCGCCGTACCCCCTCCCGCTGCTTTTCCCCGCTTCCGGCCCGTCGCTCACGCGGCTTCCGCGCCGAGCTCGAACCACACCGCCTTGCCCACCCCGTGCGGCTGTACGCCCCACGCGTCCGCGAGGGACTGCACCAGAACCAGGCCCCTGCCGTGCGTACCGTCGTCGGCGTCCGGTACGCGCACCGTGGGCCTGCGGGCCACGAAGTCCCTTACCTCCACCCGGAGTCCGTCCGGCCCCACCGTGGCGGTCAGCACCGCGTCGTGGTCGGTGTGGACGATGGCGTTGGTGACGAGTTCGCTGGTCAGCAGCTCCGCTATCTCCGATCGTCCGGGCCGGCCCCAGTGCTGTAACAGCGCCCTCAGCTCCCTGCGCGCCTCGGGCACCGCCCTGAGATCCGCGCGTCCGAGTCTGCGCTTGAGCCGGCATGGCGGCGCCGGTTCCGCGACGCCGTCCGCCATGTCCTCCGCCGTGTCCGCCGAGAAGGCCCCGATCGCGATGGGACCGCCCCCTCGTGCCTGCCTCTTCATGACCCCCGCCCGCGTGCCGATGACGTTCCCCTCCTGCTCGAACACGTTCACGGGATCCATGCCCGTCAGAGCACGTGGCAGTCATGTCGAATCGTCAACGACCAGGCGTTCGGCCACGAGGAGACCGCGCCGGGGTGAACTCCGGTACGTCCGAACGGGACGGCGGAGCGACACGGTCGGATCCGCCCCGGAGAACACCCTGGTGGGCGCGCGGCGGCCGAACCGGGTGCGGACGGAACCCCACCACCAGGTGAAGAGCCGCCCGCCCGAGCCGACCAAGACCCATCGGCCGAACTGACCATCCCCGTCTGCCGATCCGGCCGTATACGGACGCTGGGGCGGGTGGGCGCAGGCCGCTGAAGCATGGTCAGGAGGCGTGTACGGGCCGCTGGAAGCGAGTGTGTGCGGACCCCGGACCAGGGCGCGGGGGGGGCCATTGGGAACCGGTACGTGCGGCCCCGAGCCAGGGCACCCGCAGGCCGTTGGGAGCTGGTCGTGTGCGGGCTCCGGACCGAGGCGCGGGCGGGTCGTTGGAGCGAGGTGCGTAGGGGCCCCGGACCAGGGCGCCCGCGGGCCGCTGGGCCAGGTGTACGGGCCCCCGGACCAGGGCGCCCGCGGGCCGCTCGCAGCGGATGTGTGCGGGGCCGCCCTCCCGACCCCCGTGGCGAGAGGGCGGCCCCGGTGTCCCCCCAGCGGGCCGGCGGTCAGTACAGCTTGTTGACCGCCTTGGTGGTGGTCTTCTTGAAGGCGGCCACCGGGGCGTCCCCGAAGTCGCCCATCTGCGACCAGTCCACGACCGTCACGGCCCTGCCGTCCCGGCCGACGGAGAGCAGCCGGATGTCGTTGGCGCCCCAGGACGTCTCGGTGTGCAGTCCGTGGACGCGGGCGCCCTCCTCGACGGGCAGCGAGCCGTAGGACTTGTACGCCGCCTCGACCTCCGGGTCCGCGGCCTCGATCCGCCCGGCGCAGGACTTGAACTCCTTGTTCAGGCTGCTCGCCAGCGCCTTGGCCTTGGCGGCGGTGCCGACGACGATGGTCAGCTGCCGGGCGCTGGTGTCCAGGTCGGTATGGAACGGCCGGTACCGGGAGTCGTAGGCGAGCAGCGCCTCCTCCAGGCAGAACCGCATCTCGTCCGGGACGCCGTCGGTGACCCGTCCCGCGGTCCAGGTGTACGAGGGGTGCTGCGGGAGTTCGGAGGCGGACAGGAAGCGGGGCGCGCTCGCCGCTCCGGTCGCCGCGCCGGCCGGTACGGTGAGAGCCGCGCCGGCGAGGCCTGCGACGGAGAGTGCGACGACCGCTGCTCGGGTGCGCTTGGACATGGGTGATCCCCCGTGGTTCGAGTGCGTGGATAACGCGTGACTGGGTGTACGTCGTCGTCACCGCGCCGTCGGCTGGTCGGGCCGGCGGTCGTCGGTGCGACACCAAGAGCATCAGCGGTCACAGGATCCGGGCGCAACAGGGGACGCCACATCCCTCGGGATGGAACCATCCCAGCCCGTCTGACGTGCAGGTACATGGGGTGCCTGGGATGCCGTCCCAGGCGGGAGAACACGGGGGAAGGGTGTCGGCACAGGACGAGGTCGAGGAGTTCGCCGCACTGCTCAGGCAGTTGAAGGAGCGGACCGATCGCAGTTACGGCTCACTGGCCCGCCGGCTGGGCATGAACACCTCCACGCTGCACCGCTACTGCGCGGGTGACGCGGTCCCCCAGGACTTCGCCCCGGTCGAACGCTTCGCCGCCCTGTGCGGCGCGTCGGCGGAGGAGCGCATGGAGCTGCACCGCCGCTGGCTCCTGGCGGTGGCGGCCCGACAGCGGCCTCGGGGCGCGGCAACCGCGGAGTCGGAGGAGGACCCGCAGGAACCTGCCGACGAGACACCGAACGCAGATCAGGAACAGGAACAGGAACAGGCAAAGGCAAAGGCAAAGGACCAAGACCAAGACCAAGACCAAGAAGAGCAGCCCACCCCACCGCTCCACCCCTGGTACCGCCGTCGGCGCGTCACGGTCGCCGCCGCCGTCGCCTCCGTGCTGCTCGCCACGCTCGGCACCGTCACCGCCCTGGACACGGACCGGGGAGACAGGGCCGACGGCCGGACTCCGGGCGCGGGCCTTCCCCGTACGACCGCGCCCGGCGCTCCCGGCGCGACGCGCGGCCCCTCCCCCACCTCCGCGTCCCCCACGCCCACCGGGCCCTCCCCCACGAAGAAGGCCAAGCCCTCCCAGCCCGCGCCCAGGGAGAGCGCCCCGTCCACGACGAGTGAGCCGGAGCCGACCGGAGTGCCGCTCACCTGGAGCGCCGACTCGCACGTCTGGTCGCAGGGCTGCGGGCACGACTACGTCATCGGCGGACCGCCGACGCGGGTGCCGCCGCCTCCGCCCGCGCAGGACGCCCGGACCTGGGCCGGAGCGGAGGGCGCGGTGCACGGGCGGGAGACGATGGTGCGGATCTCGGTGCAGGGGCGGTCGTCCACGGCGGTCGTCCTGGAGGCGCTGCGGGTCCGCGTGGTCGGCCGCGCGGCGCCCGTCGAGGGCAGTGCCTACGCCATGGACCAGGGGTGCGGCGGGGCCGTGACCCCGCGCTACTTCGACGTGGACCTGGACAAGGACCGCCCGATCGCCCGCCCGGTCGCCGGGAACGACGCGGGGACCGTGATCCCGGCCATGCGCCTGCCCTACCGGGTCTCCGCCGAGGACCCGGAGGTCCTGCTCGTCACGGCCCGCACCGAGGGCTGCGACTGCCGGTGGTGGCTCGAACTGGACTGGTCCTCGCAGGGCCGCAAGGGCACCGTCCGCATCGACGACGAGGGCCGCCCCCTGCGCACCACGAGCATCAAGGGCCTGCCCCGGTACGGCTACGACACCTCAGCGCGCGCCTGGACGCCGTACACCTAGGGCCTGGGCACGTTGCGGATGTTGGAGCGGGCCATCTGGAGCATGCGGCCCACTCCGCCGTCGAGGACGATCTTCGAGGCCGAGAGGGCGAAGCCGGTGACCATGTCGGCGCTGATCTTCGGCGGGATGGACAGGGCGTTGGGGTCGGTGACGATGTCGACCAGGGCGGGGCCCTTGTGCTTGAAGGCGTCCTTCAGGGCTCCGGCGAGCTGCTTGGGCTTCTCCACGCGCACCCCGTGGGCACCGCAGGCCCGGGCCACGGCCGCGAAGTCGGGGTTCTTGTTGGAGGTGCCGTAGGAGGGCAGTCCGGCGACCAGCATCTCCAACTCCACCATGCCGAGCGAGGAGTTGTTGAAGAGGACCACCTTCACCGGCAGGTCGTACTGCACCAGCGTGAGGAAGTCGCCCATCAGCATGGTGAATCCGCCGTCACCCGACATCGACACGACCTGGCGGCGGCGGTCGGTGAACTGGGCGCCGATCGCCATGGGCAGCGCGTTCGCCATCGAGCCGTGGGAGAAGGACCCGATGACCCGGCGGCGGCCGTTGGGGGTGATGTAACGGGCGGCCCAGACGTTGCACATCCCGGTGTCGACCGTGAACACCGCGTCGTCGTCGGCGAGTTCGTCCAGGACCGAGGCGACGTACTCGGGATGGATCGGGACGTGCTTCTCGACCTTCCTGGTGTACGCCTTGACGACGCCCTCCAGCGAGTCCGCGTGCTTCTTCAGCATCTTGTCGAGGAAGCGCCGGTTCTCCTTGGTCCGCACCCGCGGGATCAGACAGCGCAGGGTCTCGCGTACGTCGCCCCACACGGCGAGGTCCAGCTTGGAACGGCGGCCGAGGACTTCGGGCCGGACGTCGACCTGGGCGATCTGGACGTCGTCGGGCAGGAAGGCGTTGTACGGGAAGTCCGTGCCCAGCAGGATCAGCAGATCGCATTCGTGGGTGGCCTCGTAGGCGGCGCCGTAGCCGAGGAGGCCGCTCATGCCGACGTCGTAGGGGTTGTCGTACTGGATCCACTCCTTGCCCCGCAGCGCGTGCCCGACGGGGGACTTGACCTTCTCCGCGAACTCCATGACCTCGGCGTGCGCGCCCGCCGTGCCGCTGCCGCAGAACAGCGTGACCTTGTCGGCCGCGTCGATCATCCGGACCAGCTTGTCGATCTCCTCGTCGCCCGGGCGGACCGTGGGCCGGGTGGTGACCAGGGCGGTCTCGACCGGCTTGGCGGGGGCGGGCTGGTCGGCGATGTCGCCGGGGAGGGAGACCACGCTGACGCCGGAGCGGCCGATCGCGTGCTGGATGGCGGTCTGCAGAAGCCGGGGCATCTGCTTCGGGCTGGAGATCAGCTCGCTGTAGTGGCTGCATTCGCGGAACAGCTGGTCCGGGTGGGTCTCCTGGAAGAAGCCGAGGCCGATCTCGCTGGAGGGGATGTGCGAGGCGAGGGCGAGGACGGGGGCCATGGAGCGGTGGGCGTCGTAGAGGCCGTTGACGAGATGGAGGTTGCCGGGGCCGCAGGAGCCCGCGCAGGCCGTCAGCTTCCCGGTGATCTGCGCCTCGGCGCCGGCCGCGAAGGCAGCGGTCTCCTCGTGCCGGACATGCACCCAGTCGATGCCGGAGTTACGGCGTACGGCGTCCACGACGGGGTTCAGACTGTCGCCGACGACGCCGTAGAGGCGCTCGACTCCAGCGCGGACGAGGATGTCGACGAACTGTTCCGCGACGTTCTGCTTGGCCATGGCTGCGGGTGCCCCTTCGGTCGCCTTCGCTGGGTTGCGTCCGGTTCCATTGGAGGCACAGGGGCACGTGGTCCGCTCGGTCAGGTCTCCCAGACGGCGGCGGCCGTACGGTCGTCGGCGTAGCCCTTGACCCTCACCTGGGTGTCGGCGAGGAAGGCGGCGAGGCCAGGCGGGGTGGGTCCTGACCACCGGTCGGTGAGGTGTCGGGCAAGTTCGGCCTCGCCGCGCAGGGGTTCGGCGAGACCGCTGGTGCACATCAGGAGCGTGTCACCCGGACGGGCTACCGAGGCGCGGAAGCGGAAGGGTTCGCGGGGCGGCTCGGGGGCGGGTTCGTACGGGCTCGGCGGCCTCGGGATGCCGAGGTCCATGGTGAGGCGGTCGCCCTCCGGGGTCTCGGACGGCGGTGACCCGAACCCGACGACGGCCTCGCCGACCGCGTCCGTGACCAGGGGCTCGATGTCCTGCCACTCCCCGTCCCGGAGGCGGAACAGGCCGCCGACGCCGACCCCGAAGAAGACGCGGGTACGGCAGTCCGGGTCGGCGGGCAGGAGCAGGCAGCGCAGGGTGGCCGCGTACTCCTCCGGGTCCACGCCCTGTTCGGCGGCGCTGGCGCGGAGCTTGCCGAGGCTGCGGTCGGTGAGGCGGTGCAGGCCGGATTTGAGGTCGCCCCGGCGGGCGGCGCGGATGTCCTCGGCCAGGCGGGCGTGGCTGCGGCCGACGGCCCTGCCGATCCACTGGCAGGCCTCGGCGGCGGCGCGGTGGGCGCCGGGGGTGGCTCGGGCGCCGGTGGCCATGGCGACGAGGACGAGGGCGGTGTCGCCGGTGCCGAAGCGGGCGGTGAGCAGGGAGTCCCTGCGGGGTTCGCCGCGGTAGCGGGCGGAGTCGCCGCGGACGGAGGCGGCACGGAGGGTGCAGGCGCCGTACTGGGCGCCGTCGAGGACGGTGTCGGCGACGAGGTCGTCCAGCTCGTCCGGGTCGGCGGGCGGGAGGGCGGTGGGTTCCGCTTCGTAGGTGGGTGGGCCTGAACCCACGTACTCGACGGCGCGCGGTGGTCCTTCGGTGCGCGGGGGTGGGATCGGCGTGCGGGTGGGATCAGCCGCACGCGCTTGCGGGGTGCCGCCCTCGCCGGCTGCCGGGGGCGCCCCAGCGGCACGACTGCCCGCGGGAACAGCCGGATCCGCGGCACGGCCTGCGGAGGCCACCGCGGACTCCGCCGAGGCGAACCTGTCGTCCAGGGAGTCCGGGGCCGCCGTGGGCCCTGTGTCCTCCGTGGTGTCGTCGTACAGCTGTGCCCACCAGTCGTCCTGCCGACCGGTGGGCCTTCCCCCCTGCTGGCTCATGCCCCTAATTGTCCACCGCTCGGGCCGTATGAAAACGGGGCATCCCGAAAATCGGGTGAGGGCTCGAACGGCGTTGCGAAACCGGGGGGATGGGTCGCCGGACGGTCCCACCCCCCACGGGAGAACCGTCCGGCGACGTCCGGGTGACCGTCAGCGCACGTCGTACGCCCGGGTCACGGTCTGGGTGACGGAGTTGCCCTCGGCGTCGGTCAGCTCGGCCCTGAGTGTGACCTGCTTCCCTGTCGCACCCCTGTGGTCGACGACCGCCTCCCACGTCCCATCGCGCCGGACGGTCCGCGCCTCGGTCCAGGTCTCGCCCCCGTCGTAGGAGTAGGCGAGTCGCACCCTCGTCAACTCCCCCGGCTCATAGCCCGCGTGGCCGGTCACCGCGAGCCCGATGCGCTGACCGTCCTTCGCCGGGAGCGTCTTCAGTCCGTCCTCGGGGAGGTCGTAGCGCGGGAAGAGCAGCGGGATGCCCTGCGAGTACACGTCCTCGTCGAGCGCCGACCGGAAGGACCAGGTGGTCGTCGTGGAGGTGGACCGCTTCCATGCCCGCGCCGGCTGCCCGATCTTCGTGGTGTGCAGGGTGAGTTCGTACGCCGACTCCTCGGCCGGAACCGTGAACACTCCGAACGGGTAGGGACTTTCGCCGATCGTCTCGCCGTTCCGCTTCAGGAGCATGCCGCCGATGTCGCCGAAGCTGCCCTGGAGTCCCGCGTGTTGGCTGTCGCCCCAGAAGCCGGGCGCGACGCCGATCAGGTCGCCCTGGCGCTCGGCGGCGAGCGCCTGCCGTCCGGTGTCGTCGAGCGGGGTGACCGGCGCGAGGACCCCGCCGTACCACTCCTCACTCCCCCGCTCGCCCGCCCTGTACGTGCGCGCCGGGTCCACCAGGAACTCGCCCCAGGGGAAGCTGCTGGAGACGTCCTGGCGCCAGACCGTGCCGCCGGTCGTGTGGTACTCGGTGCGGGTGAAGGGCGCGGGGACGGTCTCCACCTGCCCGAAGTACGCGGCCAGTCCGTTCGGCCGGGTCAGGGACTCCAGGTCGATGTGGTCGGTCGCCGCACCCGCCATCGAGTGGTACGTCGCTCTCGTCGCCGCCAGCCGGTCGTCCCGCACGCGATAGGTGCGGTCGGACTGGACCGGGCCCGTCTCCGGGAAGGCGAGGCTGTAGACGTAGGGGCTCTTGGCCGTCGCCTTCCAGCGCAGGGTCTCCTCCCCGGACTCCAGGAGCTCCGAGGCCTCCTCGGCCGGCACCGCGAGCACCGGAAGCGGGCCGCCGGTGAAGCCGACCGACGGGTACCAGCGGCCGGGTGCGTCGCGGTGGACGAGAAGTGCCGTGGCGCCCGCCGCCTTCGCGCGGGTGGCGACCGCCGAGGCCCCGTCGCCGTCCGGCAGATGAACCAGCGCGATCTTTCCCTCGGCGCCGGAAAGCTCCTCCGCCGTACCGGACTTGGCGTCGAACAGGGGTGCCTGCCCGGTGCCGTCCAGGTTGGCCGAGCCGAGGTCGGCCGTGGTCGGGTGGAGCGTCGGGCCGCCCACGACGGCGAGTTCGGTGATCTGCGGGGCCGCCGCGCGCCAGAAGCTGTCGAACTCGAAGTCGCCGTCCCGCGCCTGTCCGGTGACCGAGGCGTAGTAGCCGCGCAGGGTCCGGCCGCCCGCCGCGGTTCCGGCGTGCAGCCAGGTGTCGTCCCAGCTGCGGGCGAACCCGAGGGTGGCGCTGCGGACTTCGGAGGGCTGGTCGGTGTCGATGGCCAGCCGGTGCGCCTCGCGGGCGTCGAGGACGACGGTCGTGTCGTCGCGCAGCTCGATCTGCGGACGGGCCAGATAGGCGAGGGAGTCGAGGAGCGTGCCCTCGGTCTCCGGGGTCGTGATGAAGGAGGAGAGGAAGTAGCTGCCCGGGCGGAGGCGGTACGTCTGGTCCGCGGCGCCGTCGTTGAAGCGCCGTTCCCCGCTCGCGTCGTCGGTGCCGATGACGTCGACCGAGGAGGAGCCGTCGGCGGGCCTGCCGAGCCGGTCGACGAGCTTGACGCGCAGGGTGACCGTCTCGGGCTGGACGTACAGCGCGAAGGGCGTGGAGACGGAGATCCCGTCGGCCTCGGCGAGCACGCGGCCGGTGATGTCGCCGTACTGGGCACGGGTGAGGGCGGCCGTCGGGTCGACGGAGAGCGGGACCTCGGCCGTACCGCCCGCCGGGACGGTGACCGTGCGGTCGGCGAGCCGGGCGACCGGCGAGCGCACGGCGGAGCCGTCGTTGCCGGTGACACCGGCCACGGACAGGCTCAACTTCACCTGCCTGTCGGTGGTGTTGGTGTAAGGCACGCCGACCGTCGTACGGTCGCCGCGGTCCTGCGGCCAGTCGAAACTGCCCGCTTGCACCGCGGGCGCTCCCAGGACCGTCTGCCGCGTCGCGGCCAGCACGTCCAGGCGCCCGCCGCCGGTCTCCCGGACGTCACCGGGGATCCGGGACTCGGCGGAGGAGACGAGGGCCGCCTTGATCCGCTGGGCGTTCCAGTCGGGGTGCCGTTGCCTCACGATGGCGGCGGCGCCGGCGACATGCGGGGTCGCCATCGACGTACCGCTCATGGACCGGTAGGCGTACACGCCCCGCCCACCCGCACTGGCGGCGGAGATGCCGACGCCGGGGGCGGTGATCTCGGGCTTGAGGGTGTGGGAGCCGTACACCGGGCCGCGGCTGGAGAAGGCGGCGGTGGAGTCGTCGCGGTCGACGGCGCCGACCGTGAGCACACTGGGCACGCAACCGGGCGACGAGACAGTGTTGTTGCCGGGTCCGGTGTTGCCCGCGGCGATGACGAACAGGGTGTTCTCGCTCTTCCGCGCGAGTTCCCCGGCCGCCTGGGACATCGGGTCGGAGCAGTCGGTGCGGGCGGGGTTGCCGAGGCTCATGGAGACGACGTCGGCGCCCTCGTCGACCGCCCACTGCATACCGGCGATGATCCAGGAGGTCTCGCCGTAGCCGTAATCGTTGAGGACCTTGCCGTTGAGCAGCTCGGCACCCGGCGCGACGCCCTTCCTCTTCCCGTCGCTCGCCGCGCCCGAGCCGCCGACGGTGGAGGTGGTGTGGGTGCCGTGGCCGTCGCGGTCGCTCGCGTCCTCCGAGTCGGTGAAGTTCTTCGAGGCGCCGATCCGGCCCTGGAGATCGGGGTGCCCGGCGTCGACACCGGTGTCCAGGACGGCGACCTTGGTGCCCTTGCCGTCGTACCCGGCGGCCCATGCCTCGGGCGCGTTCACCTGCCGCGTCGAACGGTCCAGTGTGGCCTCGACCTTGGCGTCCAGCCACAACTTCCGCATCGGGCCACGGGACTTGGTGGCCTCGGCCCAGAAGGCGGCGGCCCTGCCCTTGTCCGCCTCCAGAGCGACGCCGTCGATGGCGTCCAGGGTGAGGCCGCGCTCGGCGCCGCGCGGGAGGGAGCGCGGGACGGCTTCGTCGTAGGTCGCGATCAGCGGAAGCGTGTCGCGGTGGGCGTCGTCGTAGCCCTGGCGGACCAGGCCCGTGACATTGAACAGCTCCTCGTCGACCCGGCCCGAGGCGACGGCCTCGACGGCGCTCTCGGGGTAGACGTAAAGGTCATCGCCGGTGCGGCGGGTCTGCGTGAAGGGGGTGCGGCCGTCGTCGCCGGGCAGGGCGACGGCCCCGTCCTTCGTGACGAGGACGCGGTCGCCGGTGACGAGGGTGACGACGGAACCGGCGCCGGAGGCGGCCCGTTCGCCGGTCGGCGCGGTGGGCCGGTCGTCGGCCGCGTGCGTGGGTACGGCTGTCGTGACGGCCAGGACGGCGGCGGTCGCCGCCCCGAGGGCCGTCCTCGGTATCGCTCTCCCCAAGGTCGCCTTCTTCCGGTGCTGCCGCGTGCCCACGGACGCGCGAACGCGCAGGCCGGGAGGGCCAAGGCGGGCAATACGGGCGGTGGTTGATGCTGCGGTGGCGTCACCTTGGCAGAGGGGCGGGCGGTACGGCGATGATGTGCCGAGGCGGTTTTGCGCCGTGGCCGCTTCCCGCCATCGGCGCGCCGCTTCCCGCGATCGACGCGACGGCCGGGTCCCGCCGCCGAAGCCGGGCCGGGAGCCCCGTGACCCCACGGACCGCACGACCTTCGAGGAGAGCGATGCTGGCAGCGATAGGTCTGGACGAGGCGCACGAGTCGGCCTACCGGGCGCTGGTGTCGGTGGGCGCCGCGGACGTCCCGGATCTCGCGCGTCGGCTGGCGCTCGGCGAGCGGGACATTGAGCGTGCCCTGCGCCTGCTGGAACGGCACGGACTCGCCGCACAGTCCTCGGCCCGCCCCGGGCGCTGGGTGGCGGCGCCGCCGGGAGTGGCGCTCGGGGCGCTGCTCACCCAGCAGCGGCACGAGCTGGAGAAGGCGGAGCTGGCGGCCGCGCTGCTCGCCGAGGAGTACCGGGCGGGCGCCGCCGAGACCGCCGTACACGATCTGGTGGAGGTGGTGACCGGCGCGGACGCGGTCGCCCAGCGCTTCCTCCAGATCCAGCTCGGCGCGGGCCACGAGGTGTGCGCGCTGGTCACCGGCAACCCGGTGGTCGTGTCCGGCACCGACAACGATGCCGAGGAGCGGGCCGCCGACCGCGGGGTGCGCTACCGGGTGGTCGTCGAGCGCTCGGTGTTCGACCTGCCGCACGGGATCACCGAGCTGACGGCCGCGCTCGGGCGGGACGAGCGGGTGCGGGTGGTGGACCAGGTGCCGACCAAGCTGGTGATCGCCGACGGCACGCTCGCGCTGGTGCCGCTCACCTCGCCCACCGCGGAACCGGCGGCGCTGGTCGTGCACGCGAGCGGGCTGCTGGAGCTGCTGTCGGGTCTCTTCGAGTCGGTGTGGCGGGACGCGCTGCCGCTCAGGCTCGGGGGCTCGGGGGTGACCGAGCGGGACCCGGACGGCCCGGACGCCACGGACCTGGAGGTCCTCTCCCTGCTCCTGGCCGGACTGACCGACGCGAGCGTGGCCAAGCAGCTGGACGTGGGCCTGCGGACCGTGCAGCGCCGCGTGAAGCGCCTGATGGAACTGACCGGCGTGACGACTCGCCTCCAGCTGGGCTGGCACGCCTACGAACGGGGATGGGTGGCCCGGGACCGCTGAACCGGGGGGCCGGGGTGGGCGGGGCGGGCGGGGCGCGCTGAACCGTGGGCACAGGAGGGTCGGGCGCGCTGAACCGCGGGGCGGCGGGTCGGGTGCGCTGATCTGCGGGGTCATCCGGGCTCCGGCACCCTGGCCCTATGGGAGTGTGGGATCTCCTGCTGGTCGGCATAGTCGTCCTGCTCGGCCTGTGCGGAGTACTGGTGCCCGGTGTGCCGGGGTCGTGGCTGGTGTGGGCCGCGGTCATGTGGTGGGCGCTGAAGGACCCCCGGGCGGAGGCAGGATTCCTGCTGGTCGGGGCGACGGTCGCGCTGTTCCTCTCCCAGGTCGTCCGCTGGGCCCTGCCACCCCGGCGGCTCCGCGAGTCGGGCGCGACCCGCCGGATGGCCGTGTACGCCGGATCGGGGGCCTTCCTCGGCTTCTTCCTGATCCCCGTGCTGGGCGCGATCCCCGGGTTCATGGGCGGCATCTACCTGGAGGAGCGCCGCCGCCTCGGCCGGCACGCGGAGGCGATGGCCGCCCTGCGCACGGCGATGCGCTCGGGCGGCTCCAGCGTGCTGGCGGAACTGTTCACCTGCCTGCTGATCGCCGGGGCGTGGCTGGGCGTCGTGCTCTGGGGGACGTAGGGCCCGGGGACCGGGGCGCGCATCCGATGTGGCGGGGCGGGCGTACGTGTGTGGCCGCACTCCAGCGAGGAGGTGATCCGCTTTTGTCCCCGGTGGGTCCACAGCTGGGGCCTCGGGGACTGAGCGTCTGGAGGACTAGCGCGCGCCCTCCAGCGTGAGCAGGGTCGTCTTGCGCTCCAGGCCGCCCGCGTAGCCGGTTAGGGTGCCGTTCGCGCCGATCACCCGGTGGCAGGGGCGCAGGATCAGCAGCGGGTTGGCGCCGATCGCGCCCCCGACGGCCCGGACGGCGGCCCGGGGGGCGCCGACGCGCGCGGCGATCTCGCCGTACGTGGTGGTGGCGCCGTAGGGCACGTCGTCCAGGGCGGCCCACACCTTCTCGCGGAACGCGGTGCCCTCGGCGCGCAGCGGCAGCCGGAACTCCTTCAGCTCCCCCGCGAAGTAGGCGGCGAGCTGCTCCTCGGCGTCCCGGAAGGCGCCGGGCTCGTGCCGCCAGCCCTCCTCGACCACGCGTCCGCCCTTCTGGCCGGGCACGGACAGCGAGGTCAGGACGCCGGTCTCCGGGTCGGCGGTGAGCAGCAGGGGGCCGACGGGGCTGTCGAGGGAAGTCCAGTGGACGGTCATGACGGGTTACTCCAACTCCCCTGCTGTGCGCAGGTGTCGCAGGGCGTACGAGCGCCAGGGGCGCCAGCTGTCGGGGACGTCGAGGCCGGGCGGGGCGACGTCGGGATCGCCGAGAGCGCGGGTGCGGATCACGGCGACGGTGGAGGTGTCCAGGCCGGGCAGGGCGAGCAGGGCCTCCTGCGCGTCGTCCCGGTCGGCGCCCGCGTCCAGGCGGACGACGCCGTCGGCGAGGGCGGCGGTCAGCGTACCCAGGATGCCGTGCGGCTCGGCCTCGGCGAGGACGGCGGGTTCGGGGAAGAGGTGGGTGAGGCTGCCGCAGGGGGCGTCCAGCGCCTTGCCGTACCGCCGCACCAGCCGCTCGGCGCCGGCGGTGCCCACCAGCGCCCGTACGGCCAGCTCGTCGGGGTCGGCGGCGCCGGGCGACCGGAGCCCGGGGCGGGCCGCGACCAGCGGGGCGAGCCGGGCGTCTGCGCCGAGCCGCTCGTCCACGGCGTAGGGGTCGGCGTCCAGGTCGAACAGGCGGCGCAGTCGCTGGACGGCGGTGGTGAGGTCACGGGGGTCGGTGAGGTGCAGGTGGGCGTCGAGCCAGCCGCCGGGGTGCGTGCGGGTGTGAGCCATGCCGGGCCGCTCGTCGACGGCGACGATGCCGGTGCCGTGCGGGAGGCGGAGGGTACGGCGGTAGACACGGCGTCCGGGGGTGCCGTGCACGTCCTCCACGCCGGGTACGGCCTCGGCCTCGAGGAGGTCGAAGACGTCCCCGGACCGGTAGGGCCCTCGGTAGGCGAGGCGCAGCGGGATTCCGGCGGTCGGGGTGGCGGGGCGCCGGGCGGCACGGGCCGCGGCCCGGCGCAGTTCGCTGGGCGTCTGCGCGTAGGCGGTCCGGATGGTGTCGTTGAACTGGCGCACGCTGGCGAATCCGGACGCGAAGGCGATCTCGGTGATCGGCAGCTCGGTGGTCTGGAGCAGGACGCGCGCGGTGTGCGCGCGCTGGGCGCGGGCGAGGGCGACGGGTCCGGCGCCGAGCTCGCCGGTCAGCTGCCGCTGGACCTGGCGGGGGCTGTAGCCGAGCCGCGTGGCGAGCCCGGCGACCCCTTCCCGGTCGACGACACCGTCCCCGATGAGCCGCATGGCCCGCCCCACGACGTCCGCGCGCACGTTCCACTCGGCCGAGCCGGGCGCGGCGTCCGGCCGGCACCGCCGGCAGGCCCGGAATCCCGAGCCCTGCGCGGCGGCGGCGGTCGTGAAGAAGCGGACGTTGTGACGCTTCGGGGTGACGGCGGGGCAGCTGGGCCGGCAGTAGATCCCGGTGGTCTCGACGGCGAAGAAGAACTCCCCGTCGAACCTCCCGTCCCTGCTCCGCACGGCCTCGTACCTGGTGTCTTCATCCATCACGCGTTCCAGTCTCGGCGATGCCGGGGGGTGCCGCTGGCGGGATTCGGACACCAAGGCAGTCGGCGCCCGGCAGGCGGGTGCGGCGTTCACCTGGCCACGGAGCCCCCGCCGCCGGGCAGGCCGGCACGGAGGTCAATCGGACGCGGAGCACCCGCCGCCGGGCAGGCCGGCACGGAGGTCAATCGGACGCGGAGCACCCGCCGCCGGGCAGGCCGGCACGGGGTTCAGCCGGACGCGGAGCACCCGCCGCCGGGCAGGCCGGCACGGGGTTCAGCCGGACGCGGAGCACCCGGCAGTCGGCACCAGGTCCCCCGCACGCCGAGCGCCCCGGCAACCGGCACCCGGCACCCGGCACCCGGCACCAGGTCGACCCGGACGCGGTGACCGGCGCCGCCGCCTGCCCCTCGGCGCGGCGGCGCTCGACCCCCACGATCGGACCACTCGGCGCGGCGGCGCTCGACCCCACAATCGGACCACTCGGCACGGTCACGCCCGACCCGGCCGCCAGACCAGTCGGCACAGCCGCCCCCGACCCGCCGCCAGCCCCTCGGTACGGCCCCACAGCCGCCCCCGACCCGCCGCCAGCCCTCGGTACGGCCCCACAGCCGCCCCCGACCCGCCGCCAGCCCTCGGTACGGCCCCTCAAGCCTGGCCGTCCAACCCCAGGCGGCCACCTCGCCCCGCCAGCTAGCTACGCCCTGGAGGCCATCTCGCCCCGCCAGCTACGCCCCCGAGGCCATCTCGCCCCGCCAGCTACGCCCCGGCGGCCGCCCTCGACCGCCGTGGGCCCATGACCCGCCCCGCTAGCGCCAGCCGTTGCGCTTCGCCTGGCCCGCCGCTCGGCCCTCCGCGCCCTTCCGCTTCCAGTCGCGGCGGATCTCGGCGCGCAGGCGGGCGTCGGTCTTGGCGACGATGCGCTGGTTCTCGCGGATCAGCTTGCGATAGCTGTCGAGGCGTCGTTCCGGCAGCTCTCCGGAATCGATCGCGGCGAGGACGGCGCAGCCGGGTTCGGCCTCGTGGGCGCAGTCGTGGAAGCGGCACCGCTCGGCCAGTTCCTCGATCTCGGCGAACACCTGTCCGACCCCGGTCTCGGCGTCCCAGAGTCCGACGCCCCGCAGCCCTGGTGTGTCGATCAGGACCCCGCCGCCCGGCAGGGCGAGCAGGTTGCGGGTCGTCGTGGTGTGCCGCCCCTTGCCGTCCACGTCCCGGATCTCCTGTACGTCCATGACGTCGGCCCCGAGCAGCGCGTTCGCGAGCGTCGACTTGCCCGCCCCGGACTGCCCGAGCAGCACGGACGTACCGCTGCCGAGGACCGCGGTGAGGACGTCGAGCCCTTCGTCGAGATGCGCGCTGACGGTCAGCACCGGCACCCCGGGCGCGGTCGTCTCGACGTCCTCGACCAGATGGCCGAGCGTCACCGCGTCCGGCACGAGGTCGGCCTTCGTCAGCACGACCACGGGCTGCGCCCCGGATTCCCAGGCCAGCGCCAGGAACCGCTCGATCCGGCCGAGATCGAGCTCGACGGCCAGGGACACGGCGACGACCGCGTGGTCGACGTTGGCCGCGAGGATCTGCCCCTCGGACCGCTGGGAGGAGGTGGAGCGCACGAAGGCGGTACGGCGCGGCAGATACGTCCGTACGTAGCGCGGACTGCCCCCGGGTTCGACGGCGACCCAGTCGCCGGTGCACACGACCCGCATCGGATCGTGCGGGGTGACGAAGGCGGTGTCGGCGCGCAGCACACCGCCGGCGGTGACGACGTCGCACTGCCCGCGGTCGACTCGGATGACGCGTCCGGGCAGCAGCCCTTCGGCGTCGTAGGGGAGGAACTCCTCCGCCCAGGCGTCGTCCCAGCCGTAGGGAGCGAGGGCGGAGGACACAGAAGTGGAAGTCAAGGGTGACCCTTCAAAGGGCGGCCCCGGCGACGGAAGTCGGGTTCAGCCGGCGGCCACGGAGGTGGACTTGATGGATTCCTGCTTGCGGGCAGCGCTCATCGCAATGACAGCCATCGGTCGACACCTCCTCTTCAGCACGCTCGGAACGAACGACCACACGGTATCCGGGCCCCCCTCGGGCCCGTCAACCGAATTAAAGGTCAGCTCGTGCCGCACTCCCGCCCGTTCAGCGCGAAGTCGTGCGCGGGCGAGTTCTTGCCCTGCCAGGACGCGATGAAGCCGAAGGTCAGGGTGCCGTCGGCGGGGACCGCCTTGTTGTAGTCGGCGGCGGTGGCCGTGACCCGGGAGTCGTCCTGGGTGAAGCTCGCGTCCCACATCTGCCCGACGTGCTGGCCGTCCCGGAAGGACCAGGCCACGCGCCAGGTGTCGAGGGGCTGTTCGGTGGTGACGGTGACGGTGGCCTGGAAGCCGTCGGGCCACTGGTTGACCAGGTCGTAGCGGACCCGGCAGGAGGCGGCGGCCGGAGCACTGGACTCGGGGCCCGCGGTGGTCGTCGACGTGCCCTGGGGTTCCGGATCGGGGCCCTTGCTCTCCGGGGTGCGCTCACCGGCGTCCGACGAGGGCCGGGTGGTGGCGCTCACGGTGGAGTCCCGCGCCGAAGGTTCGAAGGACGGGCCGGGGTTGTCGGCCACCGGCCGCCGGTCCCCGGGGTCACCGGCCGCCCGGTCGTCGCCGGACCCGGAGCCCGAGCCGCCGAACTGCATCAGCGACACGGCGAGCGCCAGCAGCGACACCAGCGCGGCGGCGACGAGCAGCCCGCCGCGCACCGCCTTGGCCTTCTGCGCGGCGGGGTCGGGGTCCCCGTGGTCCGCGCCCGCGGTGGCGGGGCGCCCGGCACCGAGGCGGACCTCGGCGGCGCGGCGGCGGCGCTCCAGGTAGGCGAGTCCGCCCCAGCCGATGACCCCGCCGGCCAGGGCGGCGGGCAGACCGACGCCGTGCAGCCGGAGACAGGCGGCGGCCTCGGCGCAGTCGACGCAGGTGGCGAGGTGGCGGGAGAGGTCGTCCGGGGTTTCGGCGATCGGTGAGCGGGTGACGGCGTCGAGGAGGCGGACGTAGCCCCGGCACTCGGGGGCCTTCGGGGCGTCGAGGTGGTTGCGGTGACAGCGGTCCCGGAACAGGCCGCGCACCTGGGTGAGTTCGTCGGAGACGGTGGCCGGGTCGAGGCCGAGTCGACGGGCCACCACGGTCAGCGGCAGCGCCTCCACCTCGGCCAGCCAGAGCAGTTCGGCGTCCGGCTGCTGCATGTCGCGCAGTCCGCGCAGGGCGAGCGGCCGGCCCTGGGGCGGTCCGGCGTAGCGGGCGGCCTTCTCGGAGTTGAGCCAGAGCCGCAGATCGGGGTCGAGGCGGTTGCCGCGTCCGGTGACCTCCCAGTCGGCGGCCGTGGTGCGCACGGCCGTCAACAGCAGGGGTATCCGGGGCAGTCGGGGTGAACGGCGGCCGGCGTAGCGGGTGCCGTGCGACTCGGCGGCGCGGACCTCGCGCATGCCGGCCGTGAACGCCTCCGTGGCCAGTTCGGTGGCCGCGGTGGAGCCGGCCGTGCACAGGTCGGCGTACGAGAGCACGGCGTCCCAGCACTCGGAGAACAGCGCGGCCTCGGTGGCGTCCTGGGGGGTCGGCAGGTCGGGCATGGGTCTCCTGCATCCACAAGCGAAGTCAACTCACCATATTGGCAAAGGAGTTGGGGGGAACCTCGCGGCAGGAACCGAGCCTTTCACGTCTTCGACACAACTGACAAGCGCGCTATTCAAATGTCCCGGCGCCCGGTCCTCCCCTCTCGGCTCCACCGAGTGGTACGGATCCCGGGCACGCTCCGCTCAACTCCCGTCACACAGCGCTGGGCTGCTCCTCGGGCAGGCTGTCCATGAAGGAACTGACGGAGAATACGGCACGACCGGGGCCGGGAGGGCCGTAACCGGGGGGCGAGGAGAGACCGAAGTCCTCCATCGTCTGGCGATAGGCCTGGAGCAGCCGGATGTGGTACTCCAGCGGCGCGCCCTGCGGGTTGGCCTTGCCGAGCGGGGTCGTGGGCTCCGGGCACCAGGTGGTGAAGCGGGGCGTGATGCCGTGCGACATGAAGAACCGCAGGCCCTCGGTGGTGGAGGCGATGGCCTCGTCGACGGTCTTGAAGCCGAAGGGCTCGGCCATCTCCACGCCCGCGACGAAGTTGGGGATCACATTGCGCGCCCCGAACACCTCGGCCGAGTCCAGGATCCGCTTGTGCCAGACATCACGGCCGACGTACCGCTCCTTGCCCGGGCAGTACATCTTGAACAGGTACTCGTCCCACACCTCGTAGTTGGGGTGGTAGATCTGCACGCCGTAGTCCTTGAACCGCTGCACGTCGTCACGCGGCAGCGCCTGGGCGACGACCTTGCCGATCCAGCGGCCCGGGAAGCGCTCCTCGATGGCCTTGGCGTAGTGGCCGTAGAAGTCGGCCTCGTCCCGCCCGGAGACCGTCTTGGTGATCGCGCCGCCGGTGAGGGTGTAGGCGGTGGAGGCCTTGGCGGTGTCGTACCGGTCGATGATCTCCAGTGCCTCCAGCACCTCCTCGACGTCCTTGACGCCGGTGTAGGGCCGCCCGGCCGCCTTGTGCTGGCGCCAGTTGTGGTTGATGTCGCAGTACTGGCACTCCTCCTTGGCGCCGAAGTACTGGCAGACCCGGAAGACGGTGAGGTAGATCAGGTAGCCCCACTGGATGGTCGGGGCCACCTCCATCACGGACTTCCCGTTGGAGAGGGTGTGCCGGTAGTACTCGGGCATCGGCGGCACGCCCACGTCGGCGATCCGCTTGCCGTCGAGGTAGAGCCCGAGCATGCCATCCTCGTCGGCGGCGACGCGATAGGGCGAGGCGGGATTGACCCGCACGGAGACGACGGTGCGCCGCAGGTCGTACGGCCCGCCGGTGAGGATGATCTCCTCCGGCGGCCTTCTGAGGGCGGCCTCGCCCAGCTCGGGCAGGGTGCCGTGGTCGAAGGAGAAGATGAAGTACGACTTCGGCTTCACCTCGCCGGACTCGTTGTCGCTCAGCGCGGACGGGTCGAAGGCGACACCGCCGCGGAGCAGGTCCTCCTTGAAGACGGCCTCCCGCGGCACATGCGGAAAGCGCTCCATCAGATCCTCGACCAGCGCGGTACGGCTGCCCATCCCGAATCTCCTCCCGGCTCAGGCGTTCGACTCCTCACGGTATGCCCCCGCCCGCGTGTCATCCGTGCCGGGTCCCCTCGTGGCGCGCGATGTGCTCCGGAACGGGGGTCCGCGGCGGCAGCAGCGGGTCGGGCAACGGGGCGCCCCAGGCCGTGGTCAGCGGCAGCGTGCCGGCCCACAGGCCGAGCTCGGCGTCGGGGCCGTCGCCGTCGTCCGGGGCGCCGGTGCGGATCTTGACCGAGGCGTGTTCGAGGGAGACCGCGAGGAGGGTGGTGGCGGCGAGCTCCTTCCGGTTCGGGCGGCGGGCGTACGACCACTGCCCCGGCGCCGCGTGTTCGGTGAGCCGGCGCAGACCCTCGAGCTTCTCCTCGGGCTCCGTCACGTGGCGGGCCTCGCCGTGGACGACGGCGCTGCGGTAGTTGACCCCGTGCTCGAAGACGGACCGGGCGAGGACGAGCCCGTCGACGTGGGTGACGGTCACACACACCGGCGATCCGGCGGCGAGGCTGCGACTGGCGACGGAGCCGTGGACGTACAGCCATCGCTCGTCGCGGCCGTAGACGGTCGGTACGACGAGCGGCCTCCCGTCCAGCACCACGCCGAGATGGCAGACGAAACCGGCATCTAGGATCGCGTCGAGATCGGCCCTCGCGAGGCTGCCCTGCTCCCGCAGGCGGCGGTGCCTGGTGAGGTCGGACTGCGGAAGGGTGGCGGGGAGCGGCTGCGAGGTCATGTCCGTGAAGCTACCGAAACCGCAACTGGACGGCCAGTGCGAATGCGAGAACAGCCGCCCGCAGCCATGGAGACAACGAAATCAGTGGAATGGGAGGGGCGCGCCAATGACCGGGACCGTGACCAACTGGGCCGGCAACATCGCCTACGCCGCCAAGGAGCTGCACCGCCCCCGCTCGCTCGACGCGCTCCGGGCCCTGGTGGCCGGGAGTGAGCGGGTGCGGGTGCTGGGGAGCGGGCACTCGTTCAACGAGATCGCCGAGCCGGGGGCGGAGGGGGTGCTGGTCTCCCTCGCGCGGATGCCGGGCGAGATCGAGGTCGACACCGCGGCCCGGACCGTGCGGGTCGGGGGTGGGGTGCGGTACGCCGAACTGGCCCGGGTCGTGCACGGGCACGGTCTGGCGCTGCCCAACATGGCGTCGCTGCCGCACATCTCGGTCGCCGGGTCCGTCGCCACCGGCACCCACGGCTCGGGGGTGACCAACGGCTCGCTCGCCGCGCCCGTGCGGGAGGTGGAGCTGGTCACCGCCGAGGGAGCGACCCTGCGCATCGGGCGGGACGACGCCCGGTTCGGTGGTGCCGTCACCTCACTCGGTGCCCTCGGTGTGGTCACCGCGCTCACCCTGGACCTGGAGCCCGCCTTCGAGGTCGAGCAGCATGTGTTCACCGAACTGCCCCTGGAGCGACTGGAGTTCGAGACGGTAGCCAGGGCCGCGTACAGCGTCAGCCTCTTCACCGACTGGGCCGCGCCGGGCTTCCGGCAGGTGTGGCTGAAGCGGCGCACCGATCAGCCGCTCTCCGAGTTCCCGTGGGCCTCGCCCGCGACCGGGAAGATGCACCCCGTGCCGGGCATGCCCGCGGTCAACTGCACCGAGCAGTTCGGGGTGCCGGGGCCCTGGCACGAGCGACTGCCGCACTTCCGCGCGGAGTTCACCCCGAGCAGCGGCGCCGAGCTCCAGTCCGAGTACCTGCTGCCGAGGCCGTACGCCCTGGACGCCCTGCGCGCGCTGGATGCGATCCGCACGACCGTGGCGCCGGTGCTGCAGGTCTGCGAGGTGCGGACGGTGGCCGCCGACGAGCAGTGGCTGAGTCCGTCGTACGGCCGGGAGACCGTGGCCCTGCACTTCACCTGGGTCGACGACACCGCGGCGGTGCTGCCGGTCGTACGCCGGGTGGAGGAAGCCCTGGAGGGGCTCGACGCGCGGCCGCACTGGGGCAAGGTGTTCACCGTGCCCGGCGAGGTGCTGCGGGGGCGGTATCCGCGCTGGGCCGACTTCCGCGCGCTGGTCACGTCCCTCGACCCCGGCGGCAAGTTCACGAACACCTTCGTGCGGGACTTCCTCCACCCCGGTTCCTGACTTCCTCCACCCCCTTTCCTAACCCCTTGTCGAAAGCCCTCCGCAGCCCATAGCCTTGCGCCGCGCCGGTGCCGACGACGACCCGGCCGACGAGAAGGGACGGGGGGCACCTCCGATGAAGCGCACATCACGTGACATCCGCACCGCGAACCGCTACGAGGTGCTGCGCCAGATCATCGCCGCGTCGCCCACCTCCCGGCAGGAGCTGGCGGCCGCCACGGGGCTGAGCCTCGCCACGGTCGCCACGCTCGTCGGCGAGCTGCTCGACCTCCGCATGATCACCGAGGTCGGCTTCGAGGACTCGGCGGGCGGCCGGCCCCGCGGCCTGGTCGCGGTCAACGCGTCGGGGGGCGCGTTGATCGGCGTCGACATCGCGGAGACGTACGTCCATGTCGAGCTGTTCGACCTCGCGCTGAACGTGCTGGCCCGTGCCGAGGAGGACGTCAGGCCCGGCGAGAGCCTCCCCGAGCAGGTGGTCGGCCATGTCGCCTCCGCCGTCGGCTCGGTGGTCACGCAGGCCGGGGTCGAGGGCGCCCGGGTGCTCGGCGTCGGCGTGAGCGTGCCGGGGCAAGTGGACCGCGCCACCGGCGTCTCCGAGTACGCGCCCAACTGGGACTGGCACGAGGTGCCGCTGCTCGATCTGCTCACCGAGCACATCGCCTACCCGCTGTATCTGGACAACCCACTGCGCGCCTCCGCGGTGGCCGAGCTGTGGTTCGGCGCCGCGCGCGGCCGGGAGGACGCCGTGGTGGTCAACCTCGGGACCGGCGTGGGCGCCGGGCTGGTGCTCGGCGGCGCGCTGCACCGGGGTGTCAGCAACAGCGCCGGCGAGTGGGGCCATACCACGATCGTCCTGGACGGACGACTGTGCCGCTGCGGCAAGCACGGCTGTGTGGAGGCGTACGTCGGAGCCTCCGGAATCATGCTCACGCTGCGGGAGTTGAGCGCCGACAGCACCCTGCTGCACCCGGAGGACCAGACGGCCACCATCGCCGCGCTGGGCCGGGGCGTCGAGGCGCGCGACCCCGTTGCGCTCAAGGTGGTCCGCGACACCGTCCGCTACCTGGGCACCGGCATCGCCGACCTGGTCAACCTGTTCAATCCCGAAGTGGTCGTGCTCAGCAGCTGGGTCGCGACCGCCCTTGGCGAACCCCTGGTCGCCGAGGTGCGCGAGGCCGTGGCCCGGCACGCGCTGCCGCGGCCCATGGCCGCCACCGAGATCGTCCTCTCCCCGATCCCCACCGACCCGGTGTGCCTGGGCGCGGCCACGTTCGCGCTGGAAGGGGCACTCCAGGCCGTCGGGCAGAGGCAGCACAGAAGGAGCCGTACCGCACCGCCTTCATGACGACGGAAGGGATGCACGTGACTCACCCCCGCAGACCGGCGCTCCTCACAGCCGCGGCCGCACTGGCCGTCACCGCTCCACTCATCTGCGCTCCGCCCGCTTCGGCCGCGACCCCCATGGCGGCCGAGGTCTCCCCGTACGCGGCACAGACCATCGACAACATCGGTGCCTCCGGCGCCTGGTGGGTCAACGACCTGAAGAACTTCGACCCCAGGGTCCAGGCCCGGGTGGCCAAGCTGCTCTTCTCCGCCGAGGGCCTGGACCTCAGCAACTACCGCTACAACATCGGCGGTGGGGGCACGGCGGTCACGACCCCGTCCCGCGCCCCGGAGGACTTCCGTGCGGACGACGGCAGTTATGACTGGTCCAAGGACAAGGGCGGCCGCACCTTCCTCGCCTACGCCGCGAAGTACGGCGTCGAGGACCTGGTCGGCTTCGTCAACAGCGCCCCGGCCGAGTGGAAGACCAACGGCAAGAGCTGCGGCGGGTATCTGAAGGCGGAGAACGAGCAGGACTTCGCGAAGTACGTCGCCGACGTCACCGACCACTTCGCGAGACTGGGCCAGCGGTTCGACTACATCAGCCCCTTCAACGAGCCGACCAACAGCTTCGACTCCTGCGGCCAGGAGGGCATGCTGGTCGACGTCCCGCAGCGCGACGACATCGTGCGCGCCCTCGGCGCCGAGCAGGAGGCGCGCGGGCAGCGGACCGGCATCATCGCCGACGAGTCCACCAGCACGGTCAAGTTCAACCACGAGGTCCCGGAGTGGATCTCGCAGCCCGGCACCGCGCGGTACGTCGACAAGCTGGCCCACCACACCTACGACAACCCCGGTGACGCCGACCGGGCGAAGGTCTACGAGACCTCGAAGAAGGTCGGCGTCGAGTCCTGGTCCACGGAGATCTGCTGCTTCGGCAAGGGCGGCACGGGCTGGGCGCAGGAGTACGACCCGGGCATCGACGGCGGGCTGAACCTCTCCCGGATCATCCACAAGGACTTCGCGGTCGCCCATGACTCCGCGTTCCACTGGTGGGTGGCCCTGTCGGAGATGATCGGCACCGACCCGTACGCGAAGAACGACGCGGGCTGGAACGACGGGCTCGTCTACTACGACCCGGACTACGCCACCAACGGCAACCAGACCCTGTACTTCACCAAGCGGTACTACGCGCTCGGCCAGTACAGCAAGTTCGTCCGGCCCGGCTCGGTCGCGCACAACGTGACCGGGGTGCCGGACGGCGTCGAGGTCAGCGCCTACGACCGGAAGGGCAAGTGGGTCGTGGTGGTGAACAACCACAACACGAGCGAGACCTCGCTGGATCTGCACTTCAACAGCGACACCCCGCTCAGGGCCAGTCAGGCCGTGCGGACCTCGGCCACCGAGAACTGGGCGCGGGTCGCCAGGCCCGCCGTACGGGCCGACGGCACCGTCTCCGCCTCGCTTCCGGCGCGGTCCGTCACGACATACGTCCTCGACCAGAAGGGACACGGCGGTTCGGCCGTCACGGGTGCCTGGCGGGGCGAGCAGTCCGGGAAGTGCCTCACGTCCGCGGTGACGATCAGCACCTGCACCGGCGCCGGGGACCAGGACTGGTCGTACGACGCGAAGGGCGGTCTGAAGGGCGCGGGCGGCTATCTGACGGCCGGGAGTTCGGGTCTGACCACGAGCGCCGCCTTCACGGGTGACGCCACCCAGCGCTGGCTGCTGAACGCCAACGGACAGATCGTCAGCGAGGCCACGGGACAGTGTCTGGACGTGGCCGGACAGGCGACCGCGGACGGCAGCGGGGTCGG
This sequence comes from Streptomyces sp. NPDC043726, assembly GCF_056436565.1. Classification (NCBI taxonomy): domain Bacteria; kingdom Bacillati; phylum Actinomycetota; class Actinomycetes; order Kitasatosporales; family Streptomycetaceae; genus Streptomyces; species Streptomyces sp. NPDC043726. Next base: position 61,444 of record NZ_JBWKCI010000009.1, on the reverse strand, counting down.
CCTGTGGAGCTGCAACGGCGGGACCAACCAGGCCTGGTTCCGGCGGTAACGACGTACGCCTGAAAGGGAGTCGCGGGCCGCTGGGCGGCGGTCCGCGCTCCGCCGCGTCCGGAATTCCGAACGTCACGCAACGCTTCGAACAGACTTCGTCCAACCCCTTGCCGAAGCCTTAGTAGAAGGTTAACGTCCCGCACCGCAACCGCGTTTGAGCCATCCGGCGCAGCCGTGGAGCCGCAGCCGTACGAGAGACAAGGACGTCAGCATGTCGGCAACGAGCAACCGCAATTGGGACCGCCGTACCGTTCTGCGCGCCGCCATGGGCCTGGCCGCCACCGGCGGACTGGCCGCGTGCGGCGGCAACAACGGCCGTGGGGGCGGCTCGGGTTCGGGCATCGACCTGGTGCAGTACTTCCACGCCTACGGCGAGGCGGGGACCGAGCAGGCGATCAAGAAGTACGCGAAGGCCTACGACAAGGCGAACGTGACCACGCAGTGGATCACCGGGTCCAACTTCGAGAGCAAGCTGTTCTCCGCCCTGCTCACCGAGAACGCGCCGGACGTCTTCGAGTTCCACCCGCAGATCCAGCTGGTCAAGAGCGGTCAGGTGGCCGACCTGAGCGACATCATCAACCCCGTCAAGGACGACTTCAACCAGGCCGACATCGCCTCGCACACCATCGACGGGAAGATATGGGGCGTCCGCATGATCGACGACCCGCAGTTCTTCTACTACCGCAAGTCGATGCTGGCGGACGCGGGCGTCGAACCTCCCACCACACTCGACGAGTTGGTCGAGGCGGCCGCGAAGCTCACCACCGACAAGGTCAAGGGCGTCTTCCTCGGCAACTCCGTCACTCCGGTGATGAACCCGCTGATCTGGTCGACGGGCGCCGACACCCTCGACGACCGGAACCGGATCGCGTACCACACGGACGCGGTCGCCGACGGGCTGGGCAAGCTGCGGACGATGTTCAAGGACGGCCACATGCTCCTGGACGCGCCCGCCGACTGGTGGGACCCCTCGGCCATCACCCAGGGCCTGGTCGCCATCCAGTGGTGCGGCATGTGGGCGATGCCGGTGATCGAGAAGGCGCTCGGCGACGACGTCGGCATCATCCCCTTCCCGTCCTCGGCGGACGGCGGCAAGCCGGCGGTCACCAACGGCGGTTGGTCGATGTTCGTCAACGCCAAGTCCAAGCACCTGGACGAGGCGAAGGAGTACGTCAAGTGGCTGTGGATCGACCAGAAGCAGTACCAGGAGGACTGGTCGCTGTCCTACGGCTTCCACATCCCGCCGCGCACCTCGCTCGCCGAGTCCGCCGACAAGCTGAAGTCGGGTCTGGCCGCCGAGGGCGTCAAGCTCTTCAACGAGTTCGGGCACTTCGACAACCCGGCCTGGACGCAGGCCATGATCGTCGCCCTCGAGGGGGTCATCGCCGACGCCGTACGCAAGGGCGGCAGCCCCGAGGCGGCGCTCGACAAGGCCGACAAGACGGTGAACCGCGAGCTGAAGAAGCTCTTCGGATAGGCCGGCGGAAAGACCACCACGACATGTCGACGACCACCGCGCGCGGTGTCGCCAAGAGCCCCGCCGCCGACGAGACCCCCGTGGTCCCGCGGCGGCGCGGGGTCCGTGGCCGCACCCTCAACTTCTGGCTGTTCACCGGCCCGTTCCTGATCGGGCTCGTGATCTTCGTCTACATCCCGATCGGCTGGAGCGCCTACCTCTCCTTCTTCGAGGCGCGCTACACCGTCACACCCAGCGAGTTCATCGGCTTCGAGAACTACTCGTACATGCTGACGAACGACAAGTTCATCGAGTCCCTCGTCACCTTCACCGTCTTCGCCGCCATCGTCGTGCCCATCACCTGGGCGCTCTCCCTGGGCCTGGCCCTGATGGTGCACCGGATCCGCTTCATGAAGGCGTTCTTCCGGTCGGTGTTCTTCCTGCCGACCGCGGTCAGCTTCGTGGCCGCCTCGCTGATCTGGAAGATGTCCGTCTTCAGCGGCGTCCGGTTCGGCCTCGCCAACACCGTGCTGAGCTGGTTCGGGGTGGAGAACATCGCCTGGCTGGCCGATCCCAATCCGCCCTGGTACTGGCTGGTCATCGTCACCGTACGGCTCTGGCTCCAGGCCGGCTTCTACATGATCCTTTTCCTGGCGGCGCTGCAGAACATCCCGCCGGAGCTGTACGAGGCCGCCGCCGTCGACGGCGCCAAGCCCGGCTGGCAGACCTTCCGTTACGTCACCCTGCCCCAGCTGCGAGCCACCTCGACGGCCGTGATCCTGCTCCTGCTCGTCGCCGCCTACCAGGCCTTCGACGAGTTCTTCAACCTGCTCGCCAAGACCACCTGGGGCCGGCCACCGCTGGTCGAGCTGTACTACACGGCCCTCGGCGAGAACCAGGACTACGGCGCCGGCAGCGCGGGCGCCATGATCCTGACCCTGCTGATCTGCGGCGTCACCCTGCTCCAGGGAAAGATCATGGGTTTCGGAAGGGGTGAGGAGGCCAAGTGAACAAGATCAGACGCGGCAGCGTCGTCGGCTCCACCGGCCTGTACGCCGCCACCGGCATCGCCGCCCTCCTCTTCCTGGTGCCCTTCTACCTGATCGTCCGCAACGCCCTGTCCACCGACGCCGAGATCACCGGTGAGAACTGGAAGTTCTTCCCCACCGACATCCAGTGGGGCAACGTCACCGAGCTCTTCGACGACCCCACCGTGCCCTTCGGTCAGTCCCTGTGGAACTCCGCGGTCGTCGGCGTCCTGCACACCATCGGCACCCTGCTGGTGTGCTCGCTGGCCGGCTACGGCCTGGCCCGCATCCCGTACCGCCACGCCGACAAGATCTTCTACGCCGTTCTGGTGACCCTGATGGTGCCGACCGCCGTCACCTTCGTGCCGAGCTTCGTGCTGGTCTCCTCGCTCGGCTGGGTCTCCACCCTGCGCGGGCTGGTCATCCCGGGTCTCTTCAGTGGTTTCACCTGCTTCCTGTTCCGGCAGTACTTCCTGGGGTTTCCCAAGGAACTGGAGGAGGCGGCACGCGTGGACGGACTGGGCTACTGGGGCGCCTACTGGCGGATCGTGGTGCCCAACTCGCTGAACTTCTTCGCGGCCATCGCGACCATCACCTTCATCAGCGGCTGGAACGCCTTCCTGTGGCCCCTGGTCATCGGCCAGGACCAGGAGGCGTGGACGGTCCAGGTGGCGCTCTCCTCGTACATGACCAACCAGACCGTCAACTTCCATCTGATCTTCATGGCCACCGCCATCTCCATCCTGCCCCTGGTGTTCGTGTTCCTCTTCCTCCAGCGCTGGCTGGTGCAGGGGATCGCGCAGACCGGCATCAAGGGCTGACCGCACTTCTCAAGACCTGGAAGACCTGGAGTCCGATGACTTTCCGCACCGCCGTCGCCTACGTCGAGGACGTCTCCCCGGGCCGCGGGGCCCTGCCGCCCCGCGCCTGGTACGCGTCCTCCGACGCCAAGTCCCTTTCCCTGAACGGCAACTGGCGTTTCCGCCTGTCCGCCACCGCCGACGCCGAGGACGACTCCTTCGCCGCGCGGGGCCACGACGCCGGGGACTGGGCCGAGGTCACCGTCCCCGGTCACTGGGTCCTCCAGGGTCATGGCTCCCCCATCTACACCAACCACCTCTACCCCTTTCCGGTGGACCCGCCGCACGTCCCGACCGAGAACCCGACCGGCGACCACCTGCGCGTGTTCGACCTGCCGGAGGACTGGCCCGGCACCGGTGACGCCGTGCTGCGCTTCGACGGCGTCGAGTCCTGCGCCCGGGTCTGGCTGAACGGCACCGAGCTGGGCGAGTTCAAGGGCTCGCGGGTGCCGCACGAGTTCGCGGTCGGGGCGCTGCTGCGGCCGAGCGGCAATGTGCTGGCCGTCCGCGTCCACCAGTGGTCCGCCGGTTCGTACCTGGAGGACCAGGACCAGTGGTGGCTGCCGGGCACCTTCCGTGATGTCACCCTGCTGCACCGACCGGTGGGCGCCGTCGGCGACTTCTTCGTGCACGCCTCCTACGACCACCGCACCGGCGAGGGCACGCTGCGGGTGGACTCCGAGGTCGAGGGCCGGGTCACGGTGCCCGCGCTCGGGATCGAGGTGGCCACGGGCGAGCCGGTGACGGTGCCGGTCGAGCCCTGGACGGCCGAGACGCCCCGGCTCTACGACGGTGTGCTGGCGACCGAGGGCGAGCGGGTGCCGCTCCGGATCGGCTTCCGTACCGTCGTGCTGGAGGACGGCCTGATCAAGGTGAACGGGAAGGCCGTCCTCTTCAAGGGGGTCAACCGGCACGAGTGGCACCCGCGCACGGGCCGCGCGCTGGACCTGGCGACCATGCGCGAGGACGTGCTGCTGATGAAGCGGCACAACCTCAACGCCGTACGCACCTCCCACTACCCGCCGCACCCGGCCTTCCTGGACCTGTGCGACGAGTACGGCCTGTGGGTCATCGACGAGTGCGACCTGGAGACCCACGGCTTCACCGAGCAGGGCTGGCGGGACAACCCCGTCGACGACGACCGCTGGACCCCGGCCCTGCTGGACCGCGCGGCCCGGATGGTCGAGCGGGACAAGAACCATCCGTCCGTCGTGTTCTGGTCGCTCGGCAACGAGGCCGGCACCGGGCGCGGCCTGACCGCGATGGCCGAGTGGATCCGCGGCCGCGACCCCGAGCGCCTGGTGCACTACGAGGGCGACCGGGACTGCCGGGACACGGACGTGTACTCGCGGATGTACGCCTTCCACGACGAGGTCGAGCGCATCGGGGCCGGGCTCGACGGCGGCACCCGCAAACGGCGTGAACTGCCCTTCATCCAGTGCGAGTACGCCCACGCCATGGGCAACGGTCCGGGCGGACTCGCCGAGTACCAGGAGCTGTTCGAGCGGTACGAGCGGCTCCAGGGCGCCTTCGTCTGGGAATGGATCGACCACGGCATCGAGCACCCCGAGCTGGGCTACGCCTACGGCGGCGACTTCGGCGAGGAACTGCACGACGGGAACTTCGTCTGCGACGGTCTGCTCTTCCCGGACCGGACGCCGTCACCGGGGCTCGTCGAGTACAAGAAGGTCATCGAGCCGGTCCGGTTCGAGGGTGACGGCGCCGACGGCACCGTACGCGTGGTCAATCGGTACGACTTCGCCGACCTGTCGGGGCTCGCGCTGGAGTGGTCCTACGAGGTGGACGGCGCGGTCGTGGACGCGGGCGAACTGTCCGTGCCCCGGCTGGCGCCGGGCGCCTCGGCCGATGTGAAGCTGCCCGAGCCGCCCGCCGAGGCCCGGGGCGGCGAGGCGCGGTGGACCCTGCGGGCGGTGCTGGCCGAGGACACGGCATGGGCTCCGAAGGGCCATGAGGTGGCGTGGGCCCAGCTCGCCGTGACCGAGCGGCTGCGGCCGTCCTTCGCGGCGAGCGCGCGCCCCTCCTCGGCCGAGGGTCTGATCCATCTCGGTCCGGCGTCCTTCGACGCCCGCACCGGCGCGCTGCTGCGGATCGGCGGGGTCGAGGTGAGCGCGCCGCGCCTCGACGTGTGGCGGGCGCCCACCGACAACGACGACGGCGCCGAGTGGCAGTCGGACCTCCGGTACGGGCCGCTGTGGCGGAAGTTCGGCCTGCACCGGATGCGGCACCGGCTGGACGGCGTCGAGTCGGGGCCCGACGCGCTGACGGTACGGACCCGGGTGGCGCCCGCCGCCCGGGAGATCGGCCTGGACACGGTGTACCGCTGGAGCGCCGACGGCGAACGGCTGCGGCTGACGGTGTCGGTGACCCCGGAGGGCGACTGGACGGTCCCGCTGCCCCGGCTCGGGATCCGGCTCGGGCTCGCCGAGGCGGACGCGGTGAGCTGGTTCGGGGGCGGCCCGGGTGAGGCGTACCCGGACTCCAGGTCGGCGTCCAGGGTGGGCCGCTGGCACTCGACCGTGGACGGGCTCCAGACGCCGTACGTCCGCCCGCAGGAGAACGGCGCCCGCGCCGACGTCCGCTGGGTGGAACTCGGCGGGCTGCGGATCGAGGGCGACCCGGAGTTCTGGTTCGGCGCGCGCCGCTGGACGAGCGAGCACCTGGATGCTGCCCGGCACCTGACCGATCTGACCCCGGAGAACAGGGTCTGGGTCCATCTCGACCACGGCCTGCACGGCATCGGCTCCCAGTCCTGCGGCCCGGGTCCGCTCCCCCGGTACTTCCTGCGGGCGGAGCCGGCCGAGTTCACGTTCGTGTTCTCGGCGACTCGCTGACGGTCCCCGGGGTCGGCCGGCCCTCCGGCCGACCCCGGTGGTGCCTATGGACGGCCGAGCCGGGTGCAGTGTCGTTGCCGGAGACGCCGTCGACGGAGTTCAGGCTGTCGTTGCCGTAGGAGCCGATCCGGGTGCGGCCGCGGGTGAGGTTCACGGGCCGGTCCTGGTGACCGACAGGTCGACTCCGGTGGGCGGCGGGGGCGTGGAGCCGCCGAGGAAGCGGACCAGGGCGCGGTCGGCGCCGCTGCTGCCGAAGGTGACGATGCTCCCGTCCGCCTGGAGGGCGACGGCGTGGGCCTCGTCGTAGAAGGTGAAGTCGGCGCTCGCGCGGCCGCCGGTGCCGAAGCCGGTGTCGAGGCTTCCGTCGGGGTGGTAGCGGACGGCGGTGAAGTCGGTGCCGCGCACCCCGCCCGTGACGATCTTCCCGTCCGGCTGGAGCACGAGGTCGTGGGCCGCTTCCAGGGTGCCGCCGAAGTCGGTGACGACCCGGCCGCCGCTGCCGAAGCCGGGGTCCAGGCTGCCGTCGGTGTCGTACCGGGCGAGCGCCACGTCGAAGCCGGTGCGCCCGGCGGCGACGACCCGGCCGTCGGGCTGCACGCGTACGCCGAAGGCCAGGTCCTCGCCCGCGAACGCGGTGGTGACCCGGCCGTCGCCGCCGAACCCGGTGTCCAGGCCGCCGTCGGGGTGGTAGCGGGCGAGCGCGAAGTCGGCGCCGCCGGAGCCCGCGCTGCCGGCGACGACGATACGGCCGTCGGGCTGGAGGGCGAGGTCGTGGCCGGTCGCCGTGCCCGCCCCGAACGGGGTCGTCACGCGGCCCGCGTCCCCGAAGGCGGGGTCGGGGGTTCCGTCGGAGAGGTGGCGGACGAGGGCGAACCGCCCGCCGGTCTCTCCGGCGGCGACGATCTTCCCGTCGTCCTGCACCGCGACGGCCCGGGCGTCGGCGGCGCCGCCGAACTCGGGGCGGACCCGGCCGCCGTCGCCGAAGCCGGTGTCGAGGGTGCCGTCGGAGTGGTAGCGGGCGAGGGTGAAGTACCAGCCCTCGCCGGGCACTTCGGTGCGGCCCGCCACGACGATCTTTCCGTCCGGCTGGAGGGCGACGGCGTGCGCGTAGTCCTCGGCGCCGTCGAAGTCGGTGCGCACCTCGCCGCCGTCGCCGAATGAGGTGTCGATGCTGCCGTCGGCATGGTGCCGCGTCAGGGAGAAGTCGGTGGACAGCCAGCCGGCGTCCTGGCTGAAGCCGACGGTGAGGATTCCGCCGTCGGGCTGGACGGCGAGGTCGTACCCCGCCGAGCCGAGGCCGTTGTGGACGTGGACCTTGCCGCCGTCACCGAAGGCGGGGTCGAGGTCACCGGGCGCGGCGAGCGCGGGCCCGGGTACGGCGACCACCAGCGCACAGGCACCCACGGCCGCACGGCGCAGCCGGGTCAGGAGTGTGGACATGCGCCCAGCTTCCGGATCCGGACCGCCGCCGGGCGCCGACCGGTCACGCGGTGGGCCCGGTTGGGGTGCGGACTCCACCCGCCGGGGTGACCGGGCTCAGGTCATCACCAGGTCGGCCCAGTGGTCGGCGAGGGCGGGGGCGGGCTGATGGACGGGGCCGAGTTCACCGTCGTAGGGCGCCTCCAGTTCGTCGACGGCGTGCCGGACGGCGCGTTCGGAGACGTCGGGGGGCGGTGCGGGCAGGGAGTAGTGGACGGTGGGGCCGCCGTCGGTGACCGCGTGGTGCGGGACGGGGGTGTAGCCGTTCCAGTCGATGCCGTTGAGGCGGTGGATCTGGTCGGCCCAGTGCTGGGCGTCGCGCAGTTCGCCGTGGCGCAGGTGGAGCAGGTACAGACAGAGCGCGGCGGTGACACTGCCCGCGCCCGCGGCGTACTGCCACCAGAACTGGGCGCCCTCCTCCTGGCCGGCGAGATGGAGCAGACAGGCGAAGGGCAGGGCGCCGTCGGGGTCGCGGCCGGCCTCGAAGGCGGTGATGCGGTGGGCGGCACCGTCGTGGTGGACGGTGCCGCGGCACAGCAGGCGCAGGTCGTGCGCCGCCTGTTCGTGCAGCGCGGCGGGCAGGGGGTGGGCACGCCCGGCGCCGTGGGGCGGAGCGGAGCCGTGAGGCGGACCGGAGCCGTGAGGCGGACCGGAGCCGTGAGGCAGAGCGGAGAAGAACCGCACCCAGCGCAGCTCGTGCAGTTGCCGGGCGAGGCCGTGCCGGGCGGACTCCAGGTCGGCGTCGGTGTACTCGTCCCGGAAGACACGCGCGCGGCGCAAGGCCTCCTCGACGCTGCGCGGGGTGCGGTTCATGCGTGGATCACTCCTTGTCGTCGTCGGCGGTGGCGTCGGTCCGGTAGCCCATGGCGGCGGCCAGCCGGTGTTTGGCGGTACGGCGGGTGGAGCGGACGGTGGCCTCGCTGATGCCCATGATCAGCGCGGTCTCATGGGTGTCGAAGCCGAGCGCGTCCCGCAGGACGAGCACGTCGAACTGCCGCTCACTGAGTCGGGTCATCCCCCGGTACAGGCCCATGCCCTCCTCCAGCTCGGCGATCTCCCTGCCGTACTCGGCGTGGAAGGTCGAGCGGAAGGCGCCGAGCAGGGGTGCGCTGGCGGCGCTGATGGCGCGGGCGAAGGCCAGGGTCTCGGTGGTGGCGGGGCTGCGGCCCTGCGCGGCGAGTTCACCGTGCACCCGCTGCTTGAACAGGGCCCAGGCGTACCCTCCCGGGTTGTCCATGGTCTCCAGGCGCCCCCAGATGGTGGCCAGATAGACGAAGGTGCTGTCCACCAGGCGGCGGGCCGCCGTGGCGTTGCCGAGGTGGATCCGGCCGTACTCCAGACAGGCCCGGTCGTAGCGGGCCTGGAAGGCCCAGAACTCGGGGGGCATGCCGGAGCGATGGGTACGGATCACGGGTCCCGCGGGGTCGGGGGTGTGACTGGTCATCGGCGGCCTCCCAGGGTGCGGGTGGCCGTAGGGGCGGATGGGGCGGGGGACTGGGGCTCGTCGCCGAGGGCGGCGGCCCCGATGCGTACTCCGGCGCCGAGGAGGCGTCGCACTAAGAACCACACGTCGGGCGCGTAGGACCGCGCCGCGGCGGCGATGGCCAGCACGAGGCCGGCTACGTCGTAGTTCACAGTGGCTGTTTTCCTTCTCTTTCCGACGGTGCCGTACCGCTCCGCCCCCCGTGTCGTTGCGGGCCGGACACCTAGAGCCTCGTTGCTCTGGAAAACAGATAAGCGGATCCCACCCGCCGAACGTGCAGCCCCGCGAACAGATCTTGCTGACGGAAGGTAGCCCTCCGCCTACCCATCGGTAGCCACACCTTTGCTCCCGCTCACCTCCACACCCCCGCCGAGCTGGGCTTCCACCGGCACCGAAGAACCCAGAAGGCCGTCTGCACGAACGCGACACCGGGGCCATGACTTTGACGGTGTGTCACAGATCACGTTTGCCCCTCGCCGCCTAGCACACCGCCGCCCCTGACGGCAGCGCATGTCAGGGGCGGCGGTCGAACCGGCTCAGTGATCCGCACAGCACGGCGTGGGGTCCGGTACCTCGAAGGGGACCAGGACGCCGCCCACCGCGGGCATCGCGGCGAGGACGAGTTCGCCGGACTGGAAGTGCGGGCGGACGTGGGAGCGGGTCATGAGGCGGGATGCCGGGAGTGGGGGATCCGGGGTGCCGAGGACCGTCACCCGGTCGATCGCGGAGCCGGCGAGCAGCTCCGCGATCGTCAGGGTGCCGGTGAGCGCCGCGGATCCGGGGTACGCCACCGCGCGGCCGACGGCGTCCGGCAGGCCGGGCGTCACCTCGTGACCCTGGCCGACGAGCGCCTCCCGGGCGGTGCGCAGGAGGGGCTCGTCCGGCAGGGTGAGGGAGAGCGCCACGCGGGGCCGGTCGCCGCGCAGCAGGTGCGTGCAGCCGAACACGTCCTCGGGGAGGGCGAGTTCGACCATCAGCCCCAGGAGCAGGTGATCGGCCGCGCGCAGATCCCTCAGATCCGGGTCCACCGTGAGGGCGTACCCGGGGTTCACGACGGCAGGATCCACACCGGGTTGGAGTAGAACCACAGGTCCACCCAGGGGTCGGCGTCACCGACGACGTCGATGGCCGGGCCCGCCGGGTCGAGCGCCGCGCCCATCGCGCCCACGGCGGACCGGTTGCCGTCGGTGCCGCGCAGCCGGACGTACAACGGCCGGTCCACCCGGCCGAGTTCGTAGGTCAGGCGCACGGTGCCGGACGCCTTGTCCACCTCGTACGACTTGACGACCTTGGCCGTCGGTGCGGTGAAGGTGTCCTTGTCGGACGGCGTGCCCGTCACATCGCCCTGGATGACGTCGACGCGCGCCAGCTTGGGCAGGAAGCCCGCCCAGTTGGGGCCGCCGGCCAGCGCGATGTCCACGCTCAGCGTGACCTTCGTGCCCTTCTTCACCTGGAGGGCGCCGCCCAGCGTGGCCCAGCGGCTGCCGCCGGAGACCCGGACGTCGAGGCCGTCGATCAGCTGGCCGTGGTCGACCCAGATCCGGCCGGCCCGGATGCCGTCCATCACGGCGGCGTAGGAGAAGCCGTCGGCGCCGACGTGCGTACGGCTGTACTGGCCGGGCCAGTAGTCGCCCTGCGTGACGTCGATCTTGCCGGCGTACACCGGGTCGTCGTACCTGCCGTTGGCGTTGAAGCCACCGCCACCGCGTGCCGCCGTGTCGCCGTACACCTGGTGGGAGTCGGAGTTGGCGGTGATCCACCAGGGCTTGCCCTCGGCGAGGAGGCTGTCCCACAGGCCGCCGACCGTCGCGGTCATCCAGTCGAAACCGCCCCAGGTGCGGTAGCTCTCCGGCGGGTAGCCGGCGAAGGAGTTGGCGCTGGGGTTGTTGTCGTAGATGCCGCGGGCGCGGGCCATGCCGAGCGGCGCCGGGAGACCCGCGGCCTGGTGGCCCGGGGCGCCCTCGAAGCCGATGGCGATCTGGCGGTTCCCGCCGGTCGCGTCACGCCAGCCGCGGATCTCGTGCGGGGAGTCGACACCGCGCCGCGCCGGGTGGTTGGCGAGCATCAGCGCGTCCCTGACCTTGCGGCGCTGCACCTGCTCGGCGAGGAAGTTCAGGCCCGCGACGGCCAGGGCCTCGTTGGCGGGCGTGGAGTCCGAGGCGCCCTTGACGCTGCCGTCGTAGTCCGTCTCGAACTGCTTGAGGACGGAGACCTCGTTCTTGCCGGGGTGCACGAAGACCGTGCCGTGCTCGGCGCCCGGGATGTTCCATTCGAGCCCCTGGAAGACCAGGGTGTCCTCGTAGGCGTCACGGGCGTCGAGGATGTCCGGGTTGACCTTGTCCACGCCGATCTTGGCGTGGGTGACGCTGCCGTGGTCGGTGATGACCAGCCAGTCCATGCCGTGCTTGGCGCCCTGGCGGACCTGGTCGACGACCCGGTACTTGCCGTCGCTGCTGTACTGGGTGTGGATGTGGTGGTCGCCGGCCAGCCACAGGAAGCCCTTCGTTCTGCGGCCCGCGGGGGCGGCGGCGGAAGCGGCCGCGGCCGGCGTCGCCGGGGAGGCGAGCACGCTGCCGGCGGCCAGGCCCGCGCCCAGCAGACCCGCGCGGCGCAGCAGCGAGCGGCGCGAGCGCTGCTCGGGGGTGAGCGCCTCGTCGGGGACGTTCACGTCGAAGGCGGCGGGCAGCGCCGGACCCGACTCGTGGCTGTGCCCGTGCTCATGCCCGTGATGGTGGTGATGCCCGTGTCCCATGACGCCTCCCGGATGCCGCTGCCTGTCGCGGCTGCCTTCTGCGGCGCACGACCACGCCGCGTGTGGAGGATCGAACCGAAACATGAACGTTGAACGAGCGACGCGTGGACGGCGAGTGCCCCGCACACGGCAGATCACCACGCCTCTCACAGCTTCCCCAACGACCCTTGCAAGGCACAGCAGTTGACACCGAACCTGAGCGCTGTTCGCCTTTCCCCCACGTATTGAGCCCACCCGCTGACCCCTCCGGATGAGAGACGCCCCCACCATGAGACGAGTCCTCGGCACCCTCGCGGCCGCCGCGCTGGCCCTCACCGGCCTCACCACCACCGGCGCCGGACCCGCCACGGCCGCCACCACCGGCTCCTTCAATGTGCTGACCTACAACATCGCGGGCCTCCCCCTCGGCCTCGGCGACAGCGACCCGGAGACGAACACCCCGCTGATCGGTCAGCGCCTCGGCCCGTACGCCATCGTCAACGTGCAGGAGGACTTCAACTACCACGCCTCCCTGTACGCCAACGACACCCACCCGTACCGCACGGCGACCAGCGGCGGAGCGGCTGTCGGCGACGGCCTCAACACCCTCTCCGACTACGCCTTCGAGGACTTCGAGCGGGTGAGGTGGAACGACTGCACCGGCACCAACTGCCTCACCCCGAAGGGCTTCACGCTGGCCCGCGTCCGGCTGGCCGAGGGCGCCTTCGTCGACCTCTACAACGTACACACCAACGCCGACTCCGACGACGCCGCCCTCGCCGCCCGCCGCGCCAACATCGAGCAGCTGTCGGACTTCATCCAGGCCAACTCCTCCGGCAACGCCGTGATCGTGATGGGCGACACCAACACGCGGTACACGCGCGCGGGCGACAACATCCGCACCCTGCTGGCGGAGAACGGCCTGAAGGACCCGTGGGTCGACCTGGTCAAGGGCGGCAGCGCGCCCGCGCAGGGAAGCGACGCGCTGGTCTGCGACGCCGCCGCGCCGACGAACGACTGCGAGGTCGTCGACAAGGTCCTCTACCGGGGCAGCGACCTGCTGTCGCTCAACGCCACCCGCTACCACAACGAGTGGGCGTCCTTCCTGCGCGAGGACGGCGAGCACCTCTCCGACCACTTCCCGCACACCGTCGGCTTCTCCTACACCCTCAACCCGTCCCTGACGGCGAGCGACTTCTTCGGCGGCCCGCACGGGACGGCCTTCAACGACGCCGACGACCTCCCGGTCACCGTCTCGCCCCGCACGCTCACCCTCCGCGGCGGCTCCCGCCTGGACGCCGTCGCCCTCACGCACGACGGCGGTACGACGCTGAGCCACGGCGGGTCCGGCGGTACGGCCGCCTCGCTGACCCTCGCCGCCGGTGAGCACCTCACCTCGGTAAAGCTGACGCAGAGTCAGAAGGACGGCCGTACAAGGATCTTCTCGGCGTCCTTCTCGACGGACCGGGGCCGCACGCTGGCCGCCGGTACGGCGACGTCGGACGCGAAGACCTTCACGGCGCCGTCGGGATGGCAGATCGTCGGGTTCACCGGGCGGTCCGGGGCCGAGATCGACAAGCTGGGCGTCGTCTACGCGCCGATCGGCTGAGCCCGGCCCCCCGCGGGGCCACCGCCGCCTCATCGGTGCCGTGCCGCCGTCCGGGGCGCCGGGGGCGCCGGGCGGTTCGACTCCTTCGCGTGTACGACCGACGCGGGGCACCGGACTCAGCGCGGGGGCGGGAACCCCAGTCCCGGACGATCACGCGGTGCGGCCCGGATTCGCTCTCACTCGCTCCGCAGCACCTCGGCGATCGTCAGGCGCCCGGCGCGCCGCGCCGGTACCACCGCGCCGAGGACCGCGATGGCGACCCCGGCGAGGGCCAGTCCGGCCAGCGCCGGGGCGTGCCACACGTCCGTCATGTAGGCGGGCAGGCTGATGTCGACCGCGTCCGCCATCCTCGGCACCACCCAGTGGTGCCCCGCGATGCCCAGCGGGACCCCGAGCAGCGAGCCGAGCGCCCCGAGCACCGCCATCGAGGTCACCGTCATCAGCGTGACCTGGGCCGGGGTCATCCCGATGGACTTCAGCATCCCCAGGTCCCGCCGCCGGTCACGGGTGTTGAGGACGACCGTGTTGAAGACACCGAGCCCGGCCACCAGGGCGAGCATCAGGGTGAGGACGGCGGCGGAGCCGACGATGGTCTGGGTGACGGAGTCGTTGCCGCCCGGCGACGGGGAGAGGCCCGGGTCGGCGTTCCGCACCGCGCGCGCGTAGGCGTCCGGGTCGGATCCGTCGCGCAGCCCGACGTGGTAGGCGATGGGCTCCTCGGCGGGGGCCAGGGCCTTGAGCGTCGGCCAGTCGGCGATGACCAGGCGGGGGTTGTTCTGCATCGCCTCCCCGACGATCAGCACCCGCTCGCCGCGGCCCCCGCGCTCCAGGCGCAGGTGGTCGCCGACCCGCAGCCCGTTCTGGCGCAGGAAGGCGGACCCGGCGACGATCTCACCGCTCGCCCGCGTCCAGCGGCCGTCGGTCAGCACGGTGTCGAGCCGCGGCCGGTCGCCCCGGCGCCCTTCGAGGATCACCTCGTGCGCGGACCCCGCCATGCGTACGTCCACGTCGGCCCGCGCGGTGACCTCCCGCGCCCCGGCCAACCGGCCGAGCAGGGCGTGCAGTTCACGGTCGCCGCGCTCGGGCCGGACCTCTCGGCCGTCCTTGAAGTTCCCGACGTACACGGTGACTTGGTACGCGTCCCGCCCCGCGTTGCCGAACCGGTCCATCGTGGTGGCGAGGCCGGTCGCGAAGGTCACGGTCGCCGCGCCGAGGACCACGGCGGCCAGGGTGAGCGCGCTGCGTCCGGGCCGGGCGAACGGCAGCCCCAGCCCGAGGCTCACCGACCGTGGCAGCCCGCTGCCCGCGAGCCGCCGCTGGATGCCGAGCGCCCGCCCGGCACGCGGCGCACTGCCGGCGCTGATCGCCCTCGCCGCCGACATGCGGTGGGCGCGCAAGGCCGGGGCGAGCGCGGCGAGCGCGCACACGGCGGGCATGCCGAGCAGGGCGACGAGGTTGACCCAGCCGGCGATGGACACGCTGCCGTGGAACACCCCGGCGTCGGGCCCGGAGAACACGAACTCGAAGAAGGGCCGCGCCAGCAGATTCCCGACCGCGGTGCCCAGCGCGCAGCCCAGGACCGCCGGGACGGAGATCATCACGAGGTAGACGGCGACCACCTGCCCCGGCGTGAACCCGATCGCCTTGAGCACGCCGATGTGCCGGAACCCGGAGATCACGGCACCGCTCACGACGTTGCCGATGATGAGCACGGCGACCGCGATCCCGAGGATCCCGAAGGCCATCAGATACGGGGTGTACGCGCGGGCCGCGGCGCTCACCTGGTCCTTGAGGGTGAGATACGACCGGGACGCGGTCAGCGCGCCGGCGGGGAGCGCGTCGGTCACCGTGGCGAGGTGGCCGCGCAGCCGCTCCTCGGAGGAGGCGTCGGTGAAGCGGAACAGCATCTGGGTGGTCGTGGGGCGCAGTTCGCGGACCTGTTCGGGGGTGACCCAGGCGTCGGCGGTGCGGCTGAGGTCGAAGGCGAATCCGACGACCGTGAGCGTGGGGCCCGAGGGCACCCGGATCGTCCGGCCGAGATCGTCCGGGGCCCAGTCCGGGTCCCGGTTGAGGACGATCTCGCCGGGCCCGGTGGCCCAGCGGCCCGCCCATACGTCCAGGCGGTCCACCGGGGCGTCGGGGCCGGCCCGGCCCACCACCGTGATCTCCCCCCGGACACCGAACCTGATGGAGTCCTCCGGCAGTTCGACGGTGGCCTGCGGGAAGGGACCGGCGACGGCCTCCACCCCGCTCTGCCGTGCCGCGCGCGCCAGTTCGGCGTCCGGCACCGCCCCGGGATCGAAAGCGGCCACGACATGCGGGCCGCGCTGCTCGCCGAAGGCCTTGTCGAACGGCCCGGACGCGGCGTCGACCAGGCCGAGCGCCACCACCAGCGCCGCCGTCGAGGTCAGCGTCACCAGGGCGATGACGACCGTCTGGAGCCTGCGCCGCCGCACCGCCGCGCGGGCTGTGCGCCACACCGCCCTCATGCGGACGGCTCCAGGGTGTGCTCGCCGGTGACCCGGCCGTCGGCCAGTTCGACGATCCGGCTCGCGCAGCGCCGGGCGAGGTGGTCGTCGTGGGTGACCAGGATCAGGGTCTGGCCGATCTGGTTGAGGTCGATGAGCAGGTCCATCACCTGCTCCCCGGAGCGGCTGTCGAGGGCACCGGTCGGTTCGTCGGCCAGCAGCAGGGCGGGCCGGTTCATCAGCGCCCGGGCCACGGCGACGCGTTGCCGCTCGCCGCCGCTGAGCACCGCCGGGTAGGCGTTACGGCGGTCGGCGATGCCGAGTTCGTCGAAGAGCTCCAGGGCCCGGCGGCGGGCCTGCCGGGCCGGGGTGCCGGTCAACTGGGCGGCCAGGGCCACGTTGTCCAGCGCGGAGAGGTCGTCGATGAGGTTGAAGAACTGGAACACCATGCCGATCCGGCGCCGCCGGTACAGGGCGAGGCCCTTCTCGGACAGCTCCCCAACGTCCTCACCGTGCACCAGGACCGTCCCCTCCGACGGCCGGTCGAGCCCCGCGATCATGTTCAGCAGGGTCGACTTTCCGCACCCCGAGGGCCCCATCACCGCCACCGCCTCCCCCGCCCCGATCCGCAGCGACACCCCGTCCAACGCGGTGGTCTCGCCGTACTCCTTGCGCACACCGTCGAGCCGTACGACGGCCCCGCTCTCCTCAGTGACCATGGCCAGGACGCTACGGCGGCCGGCGGGCGCGGACATCCCTCCGGGGATGGCAACCGCGCGGCGGTCTCATCCTGGGGATGCAGGCACTGCACCTCCCGGCCGATGCGCGCGAGTTGACCGTCTGCCAAGGTGAACTCGTGTACGAGTCGGTGATGTTGGCGGGGGCGGGCGTGGCCGTGGTGTGTCTGACGGTGGCGCTGATACGGACGCGGCGGCGGTGGCAGGCGGCCGTGGGGCGACAGGGCTGGCTGCTGGAGCGGGAGCGGGAGAACGCGGCGCGGGCCGCGGTCGCGGCCGAACGGGAGCGCATCGCCCGCGAGTTGCACGACATCGTGAGCCACACCGTCAGCCTGATGGTGGTGCAGGCCGGGGCGGCCCGGGAGGTGCTGGGCACCATGCCGGACGAGGCGGCGACGGCGCTGCGCGCGGTGGAGGACGCGGGGCGCGGGGCGATGACGGACCTACGGCATCTGCTCGGCGTCCTGGCTCCGTCGCCGGACGGCGCGGACGACACCGCGGCCCTCGCCCCCCAGCCCGGCCTGGACCGTCTCGGCACCCTCGTCGACCGGATCTCCTTCGCCGGGCTGCCGGTCGAGGTGCGGATCTCCGGCGAGCCGCGCCCGCTGCCGCAGGGGGTGGAGGTGACGGCGTACCGGATCGTCCAGGAGGCCCTGACCAACGCCCTGCGGCACGGTGAGGGCGGCAGGGCCGAGGTCACCGTGCGGTACGCGGAACACGCGCTGCGCGTCGAGGTGCTGAGCACCGGACCGAGCGTCCTGACCGGCGGCACCCCGCCGCGCACGGCCGGGCAGGGGGCGGGACGCGGGCTGCTGGGGCTGCGCGAGCGGGTCGCGGTGTACGGCGGTGACCTGGACGCCCGCCGGCGGCTCGGCGGCGGTTACCGGGTCCGGGCGCGCATTCCGCTGGACCGCGCGTGACGGCGCCCCGGGTGCTGGTCGTCGACGACCAGACGCTGATCCGCACCGGGTTCCGGCTGATCCTGACCGCGCGCGGCATCGAGGTGGTGGGCGAGGCGGCGGACGGCACGGAGGCGGTGTCGCTCGCCCGCGAACTGGCCCCGGACGTGGTCCTGATGGACATCCGCATGCCGACGATGGACGGCCTGGAGGCCACCCGCCGCATCCTGAGCCGGTCCCCGGACTGCCGGGTGCTGATGCTGACCACGTTCGACCTGGACGAGTACGTCTACACGGCCCTGTCGATCGGCGCGAGCGGCTTCCTGCTGAAGGACGTCACGCCGGAACACCTGGCGGCGGCGGTACGCCTGGTGACCACGGGCGACGCGCTGCTCGCCCCGTCGATCACCCGCCGCCTGGTGGAACGCTTCGCGACCCCTTCCGCCCCCACGGCCGCACCTACTTCCCTGTCCGCCCTCACCCCCCGCGAACTGGAGGTGCTGACCCTCCTGGGCCGAGGACTGTCCAACACCGAACTCGCCGCCCACCTCACTCTGAGCGAGGCCACGGTGAAGTCCCATGTGGCCCGGATCTTCGCCAAGCTGACCCTCCGCGACCGGGCACAGGCGGTGGTGCTGGCGTACGAGACGGGGTTGGTGAAACCCGGTGCCTAGATGCTCTAGCTTGTAGGCTAGTGCCACCAGGAATCCGGAGGTCCCTCATGCCCCGCGCAGGTCTCACCGCCGATCGCATCACCGCGGCCGCCGCCGAGCTGGCCGACGAGGTCGGGTTCGAGAAGGTGTCGTTGTCCGCGCTGGCCCGGCAGTTCGGGGTGAAGGACGCGAGCCTGTACTCGCATGTCAGGAACCTCCAGGACCTGCGGACCCGGCTGGCGCTGCTCGCGGGCGCCGAGATGATCGACCGGATCGCCCTGGCGGTCGCGGGGCGGGCGGGGAAGGACGCGCTGGCGGCCTTCGCGGACGCCTACCGGGCGTACGCCCTGGAACACCCGGGCCGGTACGCGGCGACCCAGATCCGGGTGGACCAGGCTTTTGTGGCGGACTCCCCCGCCCTGCGCCGCACCGCCGAGATCACCTACGGCATGCTCCGCGCCTACGGCCTGGAGGAACCCGATCTCACCGACGCGGTACGCCTGTTGCGCAGCACCTTCCACGGCTACTGCGCCCTGGAGTCCGCGGGGGCCTTCGGCGCGCCGAGGGACGTACGCCGGTCCTGGGAGCGCGCGGTCGACGCCCTGCACGTCGCACTGGAGCACTGGCCGAACCAGGAGAGGACGCATGACTGACTACGACGTACGGGGCAACGGCCCCGTACTGCTGATCGTCCCCGGCGGCGCGGGCCACCCGATGGGCCTGGACCGTTTGGCGGACGCGCTCGCCGAGCGCTTCACCGTCGTCACCCACGACCCCCTCGGCCTGGCGCACGGCCGGCTCGGGCTGCCCGTGGCCGAACAGCGGGTGCGGGACTGGAGCGAGGGCGCGCGGCAGGTGCTCGACGAGGTGCTCCCCGAGGGCGAGTCGGCGTACGTCTTCGGCACCAGCGCCGGCGGCATCGCCGCCCTCGACCTGCTCGCCCGGCATCCGCGGCGCCTGCGGCACGTGGTCGCGCACGAGCCGCCGTGCGTGACCGTGCTGCCCGACGGCGCCCGGCACCACGCCGAGTTCCGGGAGGTGTACGACGTCTACCGCGCCGCGGGCCTCGCGGCCGCCGGGGGCCCGGCTCACCGCGGCCCTGGAGGAACGCGCGCCGGACCCCCTCCGCGAACTGCAACCCCTCACCGAGGAACAGGAGTTGACCGAGCCGATGGCACTGTTCTTCAGCCGCGTCCTGCTCCCGTTCACGTCCTACACCCCCGACCCCGACCCCGGAGCGCCCCTCACCGTCGCCGCCGGGACCGACGCCCGGGGTCAACTCCTCCACCGTACGGCCCAGTCCGTCGCCGCCCACGCGAACGCCGGCTTCGTGGAGTTCCCCGGCGGCCACGTGGGCCCTCTGGAACACCCCACGGAGTTCGCCGACCGCCTCGCGACGACCTTGCTTCGATCAGCGGACTAGGGACTGCACCTCGCCGTACGCCGGTGCAGAGCCGCGCGGTGCACGGCCCGCGCGGATGTCGGCGACCGCCTCCAGGGCCGCGCCCAGCGCCCTCCGGTACAGCAGCGAACCGAGGCTGACACGACGTACGCCCAGGTCCGTCAGGTGCTGGAGGGTGGGGCCCGTGGGTGAGTACAGGATGTTCAGTGGGGCGTCGAGCCACCGTACGAGCGCGGCGATCCGTGCCGGGTCGGACAGGCCCGGCACGAACACGCCGTCGGCGCCCGCCTGTTGGTAGGCGTCGAGGCGACGCAGCGTGTCCCGCTCGTCGCCCTCACCCAGCCAGTGGGTGTCGGTGCGCGCGTTGACGAAGAGCCCTGGCGCCGCCTTCTTCACGGCGGCGATCTTCGCGGCATGGAGGGCGACGGACACCGCCCCGTCCTCCAGGTTGATCCCGACGGCCCCGACCGCCGCCAGCTGCCGGGCGAACTCCCCCACCGCGTCAGGGTCCTGGCCGAACCCGCCCTCCGCGTCGACGGAGAGCAGGAACGGCCCACGCCCCAGCGCGAGCGCCAGCCGCAGCGTCTCGTCCCGGGTCACCGCGGCCCCGTCGGGCACCCCCATGCCCGCGGCGACCCCGAGACTCGTCGTCCCGACGGCCGCGAACCCCTCCGCCGCGAGCGCCGCGGCGGAGGCGTAGTCCCAGGCGTTGGGCAGCAGCAGGGGCTCGTCCTGATGGTGGAGGCGGGCGAAGGCGGTGTGGGTCATACGGCGACGGTAGACGCGGATCGGTTCGGCACCCGCCGAACGGTCGCCGGACGGATGACCGGACGTGGGCCTACACCCCGGTGACCCCGTCGTACACCACACCCCTGACAGGAGCGTCACCGACGACGAAGACGCTCCGCATCGCCCGCGTAACACCCTGAGATCACTCGACCTCGAAGTGCCGCGACACCTCCTCGATGGTGAACCTGGCCCGTAGCTTGCAAGCGGAGTTCTGGTTGGCGAACAAGCCGGCCCGCCAGAACGCCTCCCGTCGCGGCAGGGTCCGCTGCCACGACACCGGCACGATCCACTCCCGGAGTTCCGCGGCACTCTCCTGCGAACCTGCCGCCCCATACCGTCCCTTGACCGGCAGCTCCGCCAACCGCCGCGGCTCGCCTTCGACTGTGACCAAAGCCTCCTCGAACGGCTGCGGCTCACCGGAGACCGTGCCCACGCCGACGTAGCCCGACTTCGGGATGTGGGTGAAGACCCGCGCGCCGAGCGGAAGGGAGCGCAGGGTCCGCGAGAACCAGTCACCCCCACCGGCGGAGACGAACCCGTACCGCACGGCGTCCTCCCAGCTGCGGTCCCCGGAGTCGTCGTCCCCGAAGGAGACGTACCAGTCCGTTCCGTTCCAGGGCTCCCGCCGGCCCTTGGAGCCACCGGCGGGGGCGGCCGGCTCGGCGTCCTCGATGAGCCAGGTCCGCGCCAGGTAGGACCGTCCGTCGTCCTCGAAGTACCGGAAGAACAGGACGTTGATCGGCACGTCATAGCCCGAGGCCAGATACGTCACGATCCGCTCGGTCGCCGCGTCCACCTCACCGGCGACGACGGTCAGCGTGTGCGCGCCGTTCAGGGTCTCGGGCGGACTCCCCCCGAACTCGCGCGCGAAGACCTCGTCCAGTTCCTCGGGCAGTCCACGCCGACGGGCATACGTCGCGTAGATCTCCCGCACCTGTTCGTTGGTGAGGTGCTGCACCCACGACCCGTAATCGAGAACCTGCGCCACCACTTCCCGGGGCGTACGGTCCCGCTTCAGCTCCAGCACATGCAGTCCGCCCTCGGCATCGAGCCCGAGCAGGTCGACGAACTTGCCGTGATCGGTCGGAACTTGCCGCCCGATCAACAACAAAGGCCGCCCGAGAATGCCGGGTTCGGCCTCGATCAGCTCCTCCAGCTTCGACTCCAACGGCATCCCCGGCGCCGCCACCCGCACCGGCTCGGCCCCGTCAACTCGCCACAGCCCAAATTCCAACGGCACGCTCGTCCTCCCCGCTCTGCCAGACACCCGCCGATCTCGCGGATCATTCCCCGCCCGGCCGCCTCAGTCCCCCGCAGACCGCCTGCCCGGTCTCCTTCGCCGTCAGATACGGCCGTACGTCATGGGCCTTGGCTCCGTTGTGCACCAGAACGTCGGTGATCCGGTCCCCGAAGACGGGTGCCAGTTCCTTGGCGAGAGCCACGACATCACCGCGGTCCGCGACGTTGGTCCACCGTTTCACGGGGGCCGGCCAACGCCCGCGCCCGCCCACATGACTCGGGATCAGCCGGTCCAGTACCAGTCCCCGCACACCCAGCGGTGACCCCAAGGTGATCAGCGTCAGGTCGGGCAACTCCGGTTGGGCGCACAGCGCCTCGTAGGCGACGACCGTGCCGAGGGAGTGCGCCACGACGACCTCGGTGCGGTCGGTGAGGGCACGCAGGAAGCGGTCCTGGACGGCTGCGCGCAGGGTCGGCTCGGTGAAGTAGCGGCTCACGTGACGGGCGTCGCGGATCAGCAGCCGTTCTCCTGCTCCGCTGAAGAAGCTGGAGTGGCTGAGCGCGTCCAGAGCGCGTTGCACGACGTACGGCGTACGCCCGCGGGCCGCCACACCCGGTCCGGCGACCCGGCTCTCCGCCTCGGCCGCGGCCTGCCACCAGGCCAGCAGGAGCTCCCGCTCCATGCCTTCCCGGACGTCGGTGGCGTCCAGTTCGGGATCACCGGAGGCGCGATGGCCGGCAGGGCGGAACAGGTCACCGTAGAACGCCATGGTCACGTCTTCGTGTGCGATGCCGACCGGGGCCATGCCGTCGCGGAGGGCCGGAAACCAGTCGGTGAGCAGTGTCTCGGCACCCTTGTACTGCTGGGCTATGCCGTGGACCAGGACCACTCGGGTCATGGAAGACCTCCTGCGGACTCCTGTGGATCGGAGAGGGTGAGCACGACGACGCCCATCTCAGCGGCCAGGCAGACGTGTCCGGAGGACGCGGCGTCCACGGCGTTGATACCGCTGCCCACATCGACTTCGGCGGTCCAGTGGGGAAACCGCGTGTCCCAGACCCGCAGGACTCCGAGGTCGTCCCCCGCGATGAGGATCGGTGTTCCGCGGACGGAGGATGCCCTGATGGCACGGACCGGGGCGGCGAACGGCTGGAGTTCGGGGCCCGTGACCGCACCCGTCGCCAGATCCCAGAAGCGGAGTCGTCCGTCGCCCGAGCCCGAGACGACCACATCCCGGTCCAGGCGAAGGAAGTCCAGGCTGAACGCGCCTCTGACATGGCCGGTGAGCGGCTCACCGACCCTGTCACCGGCCCGCAGATCCCAGAGCCGCACGGTGCCGTCGAGGGCCGCGCTGGCCAGCAGGTGTTCGGCACCGGGCGGCCCGGAGCGCAGCGCCATCACCTGACCCGTGTGACCGGTCATCGGTGGGCACACTGGGGTCTGCGTGCTCAGTTCCCAGGCATGCAGGCTGTAGTCGTCAGCGACGGTCACAGCGAAGGCCTTGCCGTCGATCGAGTGCAACAAGGCTTTCCAGCAGGTACCGAACCGGCGACCCAGACGTCGACGTGTGTCCACCGCCCAGACGTCCGCCTCCGTCCAACTGCTGGTCACGACGACTGTTTCACCGTGCAGCCGAGCGCTCACCGCGCCGTAGAGCGCGTAGTTCGTCGACGTGATGTGCGGCGCGACCTGTCGACCGTCATGCAGCGCGTGCACCCGTATGCCGTTGTGCCGACTGCTCGTGACCACCGTGGGCCGGCCATCGGCGTCGGGCACGATGTCCACCGACGCGAGGCTTCGATCCACACCGCACAGTGGTTCACCCAGAGGAGCCATTGTGGTGAGGTCCCAAAGGCGCACCTCACGGGTGAACGCGGTCACCGCCACCGGCGTCCCGTCCACCGTGCCCAAAGCAGGGGCCGGACACGGCTGCAGGCCCTCTGCCGAGTCATTGACGAGTCCCTCCAGCGGCTGTCCCAGAGCCGCGCCCGTGGCTACGTCCCAGACGCGCACGGAGTCGTCGTACGAGACCGAAGCCACCAAGGTCGACCTGCCCGCCCGACCGAGGGTGGCAGCCAGAACCCCGTTGGTGTGGCCCACTAGTGGGTCGCCGACCGGGGCGCGCGTCACTATGTCGTGCACGTGCACGCCATTGTCTTCCCGTGAGGAAAGCACGACCGGGCTCTCACCCAGGAAAGCCACCCCCAGTGCCTCCGCGTTCAGCGAGAGATCGCTGAGGTCGAAGTGCGCGTCAGGACCACTAGTCTTCCCTGCGCCGACACGCCACAGATAGGCGTGGTCCAAGACCGTCGCAAGGGCGATCTCCAGTTCATGCCCCACCTTGCGCACAGCAAGGAAACGGACCCCGCCGATGTGCCCCGACAGGGGTTCATGCACCGACCTGCGTGTGGCGTGGTCCCAGATTCGGACCGTTCCGTCCTCGCTGCCGCTGACGAGGACCGCCGTTGAGGCGAGCGAGCCGAACGCGACGCACCGCACCACATTGGTGTGCCCAGTCATCGGCGGCCCGAGCGGAAAGCCACTGACCGGATCCCAACAGAAAAGGTCCGTGTCATCGCCGCCTGTGACCGCGAAGGTCCGCCCCCTGACCGACCCCAGGGCCACCGCCGTCACCCGCCCGCGATGCCCTTCCATCGGAGGGCCTGCCTGTGTCCGTGTCCGTAGGTCCCACATGCGCGCCGTGCCATCCGCGCCACCTGTGATCGCCAGAGGTCGGCCCGCGTGGACGGCGACGCACTGGACCTGCCCGCTGTGCGCCTCGGCCGGCTGATCGGCGGAGAGATCCCAGATACGAGCCGTTCGGTCATCACTCACCGTGACTGCGAGTGACGTGTCCCCTCGGCTCGTGAGCGCGGCAGCGTTGATTTCGTCGGCGTGCCCGCGCAACGGGGGTCGAAGCTGTCGCAGCGGCTCGAGTTCCCACAACCGAGCTTCCTGGCGGCCGGTCGTGAGGGCTACCACACGGTCTCGGTACCGTCCGACGACCGCCGACCACACCCCGCTGCGGGTGTGGTACCGATGCGCGACAACTGGTTCTCCGATCTGCCGTCGAGTCTCCAGGTCCCAAAGGCTCAGCATTCCGGTGCCGTCACCGACCAGCAGGGCCGTCACCCCCGTGTTGGTCCGAGCCACGCACAGCGCCGTCACGGCACCCGCAGGCCCCACGATGGGCGCGTCGTCCATCCGCGCGTCACCACCCCCGGACACCTCGCTGAGGTCCCAGATCCGCACGGCCTTGTCGAACCCCCCGGTGACCGCCATCGTCCTGCCGTCGATGTCGCACAGGGCCGCGTCCTGTACCGACCGCCGGTGCCCGGACAGCGCGGCCCCGAGTTGCCGGCGTTCCAGCAGGTCCCACAGCCGTGCTGTGCCGTCGTCGCTCGCCGTGAGTACGACCGGCCGCCCGGCCAAGGTGCCGATCCTGATCGCCCTGATCTGGTTGGTGTGGCCGGTCAGCGGCTTGCCGTACTCCTGTCCCGCCGACAGGTCCCACACCCGGACCGTCCCGTCGACGCCGCCGGCCAACGCCACGGTGTAGTCCTCGAGCTCGCCGATGGCGACAGCGCTCACCGCGACCTCCATCGCCAGCGGCTTGCCGATCTGCCGCTGTGTCGTGAGGTCCCACACACGCACCGTCGCGTCCAGGCTTCCGGTCACGGCGACGGCGCGCTCGTCGAGGTCCCCCACGGCTACGCAGTCCACGCGCCGCTCATGGCCGCTGAGCAGACGGTGTGCGCCACTGGCCGACCACCATGCCCACAGTGCCGTCCAGGGCCGTGAGACGGCCAACTTCTCGATGCGGTCCGCGAGTTCATTAGCGTCACAGCGGCGGGCCGACAGTTGCAGGTCGGCGGCGCGGGTGCCGAGTGGCCGGTCGATGGTCAACCGGTGCGCCACCTGCTCGTACGCGGTACGAATGTGCCGAGACGCGTCGCCGTCGACTGAGGACAACGCCCGCAGCAGCCCCAGTGGTTCGCCGGCCAGCAGGAATCCGGGGTCCTCGATCAGCTCTCCCAGCCGCCCCGCGGCGGCGGCGTGCGTGGCCAAGTGCTGTCGTACGTACGGCGGCGCCCCGAACCAGTCCCGTACGGCCGGAACGACGGAGATCAGCGCGTCGACCACGGCACTGTGGATCTCCGACGTCGCCCGCCCTGCCGTCTTCCGCAGATGCTCGGCGAGGGCCTTGTGGTAGAGCCGGTACACCGAGCGCCGGTCGTCGTCGACCACCTCCGCAACATACGCCTCGGCGACGTCCAGAACCCAGGACACATCGGCTTCGGTGCACTCGGTCCCGGACAGCACCGTGCTCAGGGTGGTCCAGATCCGCCCCCGTGGCAGGCCCGTGCCCTCGGAGAAAGCGAGAGCGAGGAGCATGCGTTGTACCCGGGGCTCGTCCGGGCCGAAGCGGGCCAGGTAGTCGTCGAAGGCCTCGCCGATCTCGCTGGGCAGGTCGTCGGCCCAGCCAGGGCGGCGGATGTCGACCGCCTTCCGGTCCGAGCGCAGGGTGCGGGCCGTGGTCCTGGCGTACAGATACACCCCGGCAGCACGTGAGGCGACGCCTTTCGCGACCGCCTCGGCGAGTCCGGGCCGCCCGCGATACGGGCTCTTGACCTCGGGTTCCTCCGTGGCGAGGAGCATCTTGCCGACGTACCCGGCGACGTCCTCCGGCTCCGCCCGGTAGCCGGGTCGGTCGAGGTCCACACAGACGAAGGTGGGCCCGAGCGGGGTGACGAGTTCGTGACGCGTGCCCACCAACAGCCGGACACCCTGGATCTCGGACATCGGCCGGAGCAGCTCCCTGGTGATCCGCCGTGGTTCGCCGTGCCCGCCGGCGTCGGCGGCCGTGTCGGATCCGGCCTCGTCGACCGCGTCCACGACTATGACGACCGGCGGCCCCTTGCGCCCCCTCCGGGTCAGTTCCTGCAGCAAGGCCGCGGCGCCGTCGACCGCCACACCGAGGTGGTCGGCGATCCGCTCGACGATGTCGTCCAGGCGCTTGTGGCGTGCGTGCACCGCAGCCGTGACGCACCCTTGCGGTACGACGGTCACGGGATCGAGGCTCGTGAGGTCGAACCGGGACCGGTAGCCGGGGTCCGACAGCGCCACCACCCGGCCGAGCACCGCCGATTTTCCGCAGCCGGGCCGGCCCGTGACGACCCGTCCCATGCCGTCACCCTCATCCGCGGTCAGCCATCGGGTGAGTTCGGCCAGGACTCGGGTACGCCCGCTGAAGTACAGGCCGTGCTCGGACTCGAACTCCACACCGCGGGCTCGCGGTCCGAAGTGGTCGGCGAGATCCTGCGCGGCGACGCGGCGCTGAACCTCGAGGTCCGTCCCGATGGGCGGTAAGGCCTCCCGGAAACCGGAGTTGGGGAGGAAGGGCGCGAGGCCCGTGACCAGTCCGCTGGCCAGTTCCGCTCGCTGACCGAGGCCGTCCGCCTCGAACGTCTCGTTGATCGCCTTCACCAGTTCGGTGAGGTCCAGGAACTGCTGTCGCTGCCCGGTGCGTTCCGTCGTCACGTCCACGGCCCTGCGCAGTGCGCCGACGAACCGGCCGTCCTCGGCCACGTCCTTGCGCCGGGCGGAGGCCAGGAACCACAGGCCGGAGGAAGCGCCCCTGCCGCCGTGCCGGTGGGCGATCGACTGCAGGGCGAGTCCGGCGGCCTCAGCGCTGCCCGCGCCACCGGAGCAGGTGTCCAGGATCAGCAGCAGATGGCGTAACTCGCCCCGGCAGAGGATGCGTACCAGGTCCTCGGTCGCCAGTGCGGTCGTGGCCGCGTCCTCGTCGTGCGAGTCCCAGCAGAGCAGGTAGTGCCGGTCGCGGTCCTCGACGAGACCGTGCCCGGCGAAGTAGACGGCAACCACGTCGTCGCGCGTCAGACCGGTGTCCGCCGACCAGTGACGCAGTTTCTGGCGGACCTGCTCCGCCCCGTCGTACTCGCCGAGCCCGGGCAGAACCGACCGGTACCCGAAGCCCTCGAAGAGTTCCCGTGTCGCCCGGACATCGGACGGCACCTTCCGGAGCTGTTCGTCCGCCGACAGGTTGCGGTAACGGCCGATGCCCAGCGCCACGAAGAATCTTCGACCCACGAACAGCCCACCCCGTCCCCCGGCAGCCTTTGGTCACGACTGTAGCGGCGCGGTAGCCCTGTGTACCCGTGCACCGCGAAGCGCGCGCCCGCACGTGCCCTACGGCGTGTTCAGCTCACCTCGACCCACCCGTCCCCGATCCCGACCAGGGACTCGCCACCCTCCGCCCAACGCACCACGAACACACCGGAGTTCACCACCCGCACGGCGGCCGTCCCCGGCAGTGGGTCGGGGTTCGGTTCTGACGTGAGTCGGGCCAGGGCGGCGAACAGGGTGGGTCCGGCGCCGGTCGTGCCGCTGAGGTCGTCGTCCAGGGCGGTCAGCGGGGCCAGTTCCGTTCGTACGCCGT
This sequence comes from Streptomyces sp. NPDC043726, assembly GCF_056436565.1. Lineage (NCBI taxonomy): Bacteria > Bacillati > Actinomycetota > Actinomycetes > Kitasatosporales > Streptomycetaceae > Streptomyces > Streptomyces sp. NPDC043726. The sequence goes on along the minus strand of NZ_JBWKCI010000009.1, from coordinate 33,247 downwards.
CCCCTGCCGCCCAGCCGGTGATCCGGACCGCCGTCCCGGCTTCCGTCCCCGCCACCAGATACGCCCGCACCTCCACGGCTCCCCGCACCAGCACCACACTGGTCACCCGGGCGCCCGAGGTCGTCGTGTGCCGGGAGGCCGCCCAGCCGGCGCCCACGCCCAGCGGCTCGATCGCCGTGCGGGTGGGGTCGTCGGCGACGAAGACGCTGTTGTCGTACGACGGTGAGGGCTCCGTCGCCGTCGAGTACGCGAGCCGCGAATAGTAGGGGTCGTAGTCGGGGTGCTCGCTGCCGTGGTTGTGGAGGCGGACCAGGCCGTCCGAAGTCGTGGACTGGAGCAGCCAGTTGGGTGGGGCGATCGGGTGCGAGGCGTCCGGGGCCTCCGACGGGCCCGGTTCCTCCGGTGCCGTCCACGCCTCGTGCTCCGGCGGCAGGAGCAGGCACAGGAAGGCCTTGCTCGCCCAGTACGGCGAGGCCGGGCCCGAGTAGTCCTGCAGGACGGCGGGGTTCGGGCCGTGCCAGCCCAGAGTGAGCAGGTCGCGGTCGTCCGTCGCACCTCTCTCCAGGAAGTGGCGCAGGGCGCCGGAGGCCAGGCGCCGGGTCCGGCCCGGGGGCAGCGGGGTGTGCCCGGTCAGGGCGCCCAGCCACAGGGGGGCCGTCGTCGCGAAGCGGTACGTCAGGGAGCGGCCCTGGTGCAGGGGGGCGCCGTCGGCGGCGAACAGGTGGGCGTAGTCCTCCAGGTGGCGGGAGAGTCTGCCGCCGTACAGGGTCAGCAGGTCCGCGTCCTGCGCCAGCCACGCGTGCAGCACCGGGTAGAGGTGCATCGCCCAGCCGTTGTAGTAGTCGAACTTGCGGCCGTCGCCGTCGGTGTACCAGCCGTCCCCGAGGTACCAGCGCTCGATGCGTTCCAGGCCGCGGTCGATCGCCTTGCGGGACGCCTCCGGCTCGTGTCCCACCGACTCGAGAAAGCCGCCCACCGTCACCGGGAACAACTCCCAGTTGCACGGCCAGGGTTCGGCCGACAGCGCGTCGCCCAGCCACCGCGCCGCCCGTTGCCGCACGCTCTCGTCCAGGCGGTCCCACAGCAGCGGGCGGGTCAGACGCAGGGCCAGGGCGATCGACGCGGCCTCCACCAGCGGCTGGCTGCGGTGCCCGACCTCGGGCCAGACGCCCGCGGTGCCGGCCGCGAGGCCCTCGGCGTACCGTTCCAGCGCCGTCTCGTCCCGGCGGAAGGCAGCCAGCAGCAGCGTACGGGCGTAGCCCTCCAGGCCGTCGGAGAGGCGGCCGGAGAAGCTCTGCCGGTCGCCGGGGAGGTGGTAGAGGGCACGGTCGGCGGTGGCGTACGGCTCCACCGCGGCGAGCAGGGCGTCGGCGGCCGCCTCCCAGTGGGCGCGGGTGTACCCGGTGTACGGGCTGAGGACGCGGTCGTCGGGGGGCAGTTCCATCGGCGGCGGTTCCTTCCGGCTACAGGCCTGGGGCGCCCCGGTTCCGGTCGGGACGCCCCAGGAGTTCATCCCACCCTCACTCGGCCCTCGGGCACCAGACCCTGGACCAGGAGTTCGTCACGGACCAGTTCGGCGTAGGCGGTGGCTCCCCGCACCGAGGTGTGGGTGTTGTCCCGTTTCTCGTTGTACAGGTACAGCGCCTTCGAGCCCTCGACCCCGAGCGATTCCACGAGCGCCTTGGTCCTCGCCGTCAGGTCGATCAGCGCCACGCCCTCGGCGGCGGCGACCGAGCGGACGACCGCGGGATGGTCCACGCCCAGGCCGTTCACCAGCAGGGCCGTGCCGTTGTTCAGCGTGCCGTCGGAGTTGAACCAGCGGCGCACGATCGGTGTGACGAGCACGGGCTCGCCGCCGCGCTCCCGCACTCCGGCCACCAGCGTCTCCAGATTGGCGCGGTACGACGCCTCGTCCGTGGTCTTGTCGTTGTGCGCGAGCTGGATCAGGACGAGGTCGCCGCGCCGGATCCGGGGCTGCACGGTGGCCCACAGCCGCGGGTTCCCCAGGTAGGTGACCGTACTCTCGCCGGAATCGGCGTAGTTGGCGACGGACACGCCCTTGCGGAGGTACTGCGGGAGCTGCTGGCCCCAGCCGTGGTAGGGGTCCCCGGGCTGGTCGCAGACCGTGGAGTCGCCGACGAGGAAGATCTGGCGGACGTGCCGGGCCGGGGTCACCCTGATGTCGGCGAGCGCGGGGGCCGAGCCGCCGAAGGTCAGATCCAGGCCGGGGGTTCCGTCGGCGCCGGTCGGCTCGCCCTCGGGGGTGCGCACGTCCACGGTGAAGCTGCGGGCGACACGCTCTCCGGCCGGGACGGCCGTCTCGGGCAGCAGGGCCCGCCGGGTCTCCCCGGCCACGCTCGTACTCGACTCCGCCGCGCCGCCCAGGAGCACCTTCACGTCGTACGTGCCGGGCGGGACGTCGAAGTGGCACGCGGTGGCGGTGCAGTCGCCCGCAACGGGAGCGAACCCCTTGGCGTGCGCCGGTACGGCGGTCAGCGCGGTGCCCAGTGTCAGCCCCACCAGCACGGCGATTTTGAAACGTCTCACGCGGCTCCTCCGTCACGGTGAACGAGTCCTGGCGCTGGACCGTACCGCTAGCCGCAAGCGCTTTCTAGACCTCGGTTTGAATTCGCGCAATCCCCAACACCGGCGCCGCGAAAGCCCTTTTGCGAAATCGATTCAACTGTCACCCTCGCTCACACCCGCAACCCCCACACCTCCCGAAGGAGGCACCCCCATGCCCGCATCCCCCACGCCCACATCCCCCGGGCCCGCGTCCCGATCCGTCGGCCGGCGCGCCTTCGTCCTCGGCACGGCCGCCGCCGCGGGCAGCGCCGCCCTCGGCGGCACCGCCTCCGCCGCCGCCTTCGGCTGGAGCGACGACGGCTCGAACTACGTCGTCGACACCGGCGCCCACCTGGTCTTCAAGGTCGCCAAGTCCAACGGCGACCTGTCCTGGCTCGTCTACCGGGGCGTGGAGTACCAGGGCTACGACGGCAAGAACTCGCACATCGAGTCCGGCCTCGGCTCCTCCACCGTGACGATCAGCCAGTCCGGTTCGACCATCCTGGTCTCCGTCACCTACGGCACGCTCCGGCACTACTACGCGGCCCGCAGCGGCGAGAACAACATCTACGTGTGGACCGACAAGGCCGACACGTCCGTCTCCGCGACCCGCTTCATCCTGCGCGTCAAGGCGGGCCTGTTCCTCAACGACGCGCCCGATTCCTACACTTACGCACCCACCGCCATCGAGGCCTCCGACGTCTTCGCCAAGTCCGACGGCCAGACCCGTTCCAAGCACTACTCCCGGCTGCGGGTGATGGACTACGACTACGTCGGCTGGTCGACCGGAAGCGTCGGTCTGTGGATCGTGCGCAGCAACCACGAGAAGGCCTCCGGCGGCCCCTTCTACCGCTCGCTGCTGCGCCACCAGAGCGCGGACGGCGGCGGCCTGTACGAGATCCTGTACTACGGCCAGAACCAGACCGAGGCCGAGCGCTTCGGTCTCCAGGGCCCGTACGTCATCGCCCTCACCGACGGCGGCACGCCCTCCGCCGCCCTCTTCCCGGGCACCCTCACCACGTCCTGGGCGGACTCCCTCGGCATGTCCGGCTACGTCGGCGCGGGCGGCCGCGGCCGGGTGGCCGGGGTCGGCATCACCGGGCGGAACACGGCCCACGCCTACACCGTCGGCCTCGCCAACGCGGCGGCTCAGTACTGGGGTTCGGCGCGCGCCTCGGACGGCTACTTCTCCATCACGGGCGTGCTGCCGGGGACGTACACGCTCACCGTCTTCAAGGACGAACTCGCGGTGCACACCGGCTCGGTGACGGTCGGCGCGGGCGCGACCACCACCCTCAACACGATCGCGATCCCGTCCTCGAACGACCCGGCGAACGCCTCCGCGATCTGGCGGATCGGGGACTGGACCGGCACGCCCAAGGGCTTCAAGAACGCCGAGCTGATGACGTACGCGCATCCCTCGGACGTCCGCGCCGCCGCCTGGACCGGCAACGTGGTGATCGGCAGCGGGGCCGAGACCTCCGGCTTCCCCTGCTACCTGTGGAAGGACGTCAACAGCGGGATCGTCGTGTACTTCAAACTCACCGCAGCGCAGGCCACCGCCGCCCACACCCTGCGCATCGGCGTGACGACCGCCTACGCCAACGGACGCCCGCAGGTCGTCGTCAACGACACCTGGACGTCCGCCATCCCCTCCCCGCCCACCCAGCCGGGCACCCGGTCCCTGACCAACGGCTCGTACCGCGGCAACAACCACACCTTCACCTACAGCGTCCCGGCGTCCGCCTGGCTGACGGACACCGGCGCCTACAACACGCTGCGGATCAACGTGGTGAGCGGTTCGGGGACGACGTCCTACCTCAGCGCAGGCACCGCGATCGACGCGATCGACCTGCTGGCCTGAGCCCGGACCGCGGGAGGCCTAACTCCCGCGCGTCCACTGCTGGTTCGTCCCTCCGTTGCAGGTGTACGTGATGATCGCGGCGGAGTTGGCGGTGGACGCGCCGTTCACGTCCAGGCACTCCCCCGTCGCGCGGGAGGTGACGGTCACGTAGGAGCCGGTCGTGGTCACCGCCCACTGCTGGTCGGTCGCGGTCGCGTCGCAGTTCTCCTGGGTGACCGTGCTCGCGTTCTCCTGCACGCACAGGGAGCTGTGCCGGGTCATCAGCTGGTAGTGGCCGCCGCCGACGGACTTGAACCAGTACCTCTGGTTGGTGCCGCCGTTGCAGTCGTACTGCTTGATCTGGGCACCCTGCCACTGCGACTGGCTGGTCACGTCGGCGCACCGGCCGGAGTGCCGGGCGATCAGCGTGTTGTACGTGGCGCTCGTGCCGCTGACCGTGCCGGTGGCCGTGTCCACGGTGACCTCCGGCGTCCAGGACATCGACATCGTGGTGGAGCTCGGGAAGGTCAGCGGGAGCCACACATGGCGGGAGTCGTTGACGGTCCCGCCGAAGGAGTTGCCCCAGCGGTCGCCCAGGTACAGGTACGAGGTGGCCGAACTCCCCTGCACGGCAAGGACGTACGCGGTCTGGGAGCCGTACGTCGTGGAGTCGCCGATGTTCGTCATGGCGGTCCACGGTCCGGCGAGGGAGGTCGCGGTGGCGTACTGCTGCTGATTGGGGTTCCAGCCGGTGGCGCCCGAGGTGAGCATGAAGTAGACCCCGCCCCGCTTGAACAGCGCGGGCGCCTCGCGGTGGCCGCCGTGCCAGGGGTCGGCGACCAGGGCGGCGACACCGGTGTAGTCGCTGGTGAGCCGGTAGATGTGCAGGTCGTGGTTCTCGCGGGCGGCCGAGACCATGTAGCCGGTGCCGTCGGTGTCGACGAAGACCGTGATGTCCCGGGACATGTGCTGGCCGAGCGGGCGGAAGCTGCCCTGCCAGGTGTAGTTGCCGTCCACCGTGTCGGAGACGGCGACGGCGGCGCGTGCCTCGCTGTAGTCGGTGCCGTTCTCCTTGTGCATCCACATCACGAACTTGCCGGTGGCCGCGTTGTACATGACCTTGGGCCGCTCGATGTTGGCGGTGGCCAGCTCGGGGTCGCTCGCCTCGGTGAGGACGTGGCCCCGGAACTCCCAGTTCTTCAGGTCGGTGGAGCGGTAGGCGTCGACGTAGCGGAAGGTGTTGTCGGCGTTGCGGTTCTCGCCGAACCAGTAGTAGTACGCGCCAACCTTGAGGACTCCCCCGCCGTGCGCGTGCACGGGGTTGCCCGAAGTGTCGGTGAACTGGGTGCCGTTGGTGACCGTCTGGGGCGCGGCCTGCGCGGGCGCGGCGGTGACCAGGGCTCCGGCGAGGGCCAGAGCGAGGGCGAGCAGGACCGCGTGCACACGTCTCATCTCACGCACTCTCCTCTGCCGTGTCGGCCACGGGGATGCCGAAGTCCGGGCTGCCGTCGGCCTTCCAGCCGAGGGTCTGGATCCGGGTGTGCCGGTTGGGGTCGTCGAGCGGGTCGCCGACGATCTCCTTGTACTGGCGGGCGTGGTAGACGAGGACGTCGGTACGGCCGTCCTCGGCGACGGTGAAGCAGTTGTGGCCCGGGCCGTACTGCCGGGTGGTGTCGTTGCTGGTGAAGACGGGCGTCGGGGACTTGGTCCAGTGGGCGGGGTTCATGAGGTCGGCGCCGGCGTCGATCGTGAGCAGGCCCACGCAGTAGTTCCAGTCCGTGGCGCTGGCGGAGTACGACATGAAGAGCCGTCCGTTGCGGGCGATGACCGAGGGGCCCTCGTTGACCTTGTAGCCGACGCACTCCCAGTCGTACTCGGGTGTGGAGAGCCTGACTTGAGGGCCCGTCAGGGTCCACGGGTCGGCCATCCTCGACAGCCACAGCGCGGTGTTGTTGGCCATGCCGGGCTCGTGCTGGGCCCAGGCGAGATAGCGGGTGCCGCGGTGGGTGAAGGTGGTGGCGTCCAGGGAGAAGGTCTCCCACTGCGTCTTGAGCTGCCCGCGCTCCACCCAAGTGCCCTGGAGCGGGTTGGCGTTGGCGTTCTCCAGTACCCAGATGCGGATCGCCCAGACGTCCTCGGCGGGCGCCGCGGCGAAGTAGATGTACCACTTGCCGCCGATGCGGTGGATCTCCGGCGCCCAGATGTGGGCGCCCATGTCCCCGCTCGGGTGCTTGCGCCAGATCACGGACTCGGCGGCGGTGGTGAGGCCGCCCAGGGTGCGCGAGCGGCGCAGGACGATGCGGTCGTACTCCGGGGCGGTGGCGGTGAAGTAGTAGAAGCCGTCGGAGTGGCGGTGGATGTGCGGGTCGGCGCGGTGGGGGACGAGCGGATTCACGTACGGGGCTGCCTTCTTCGGACTCGGGGCGGCACTGGCCACGGTGGGCGTCGCGGCCAGGGCGCCCGCGGCCACGGCGCCCTTCAGCATCAGTCGGCGACTCGGGATCTGGGGCAGGTCGTCGTCTTCGCGGCTCATACGGACTGCCTCTCGGGGGTGGGGGTACCTCGGGACGCTCACGGATGTTCGGTATCACGAACGGCATCTGACATGACGAACGCCGAAAAGGTAAGGGGGCGTTACGGGGAGGTCAACGGGTCGGACGAGACAAAGCACGCCGGGCCTCGGGACGTTGGGCGAATCAGGTTGCCCCCGGCAACCCATTGCGACCTAACTCAACGAATGATGAAATTTATCTCATGATGGATCAGAGCGTCGTCGTGGACGACGAGGTCGAGGTGTTGGTCGTCGGCGGCGGGCCCGTCGGGCTCACCGCGCGGGCGCTGCTGGAGCGCTGGGGCGTACGCGTCCTGCTGGTGGAGAAGTACCGCGAGCTGTCCCCGTTCCCCCGGTCGCGGCTGGTCAACGTGCGGTCGATGGAGATCTTCCGGCAGCTCGGGGTCGACGACAGGATCACGGCGGCCGGGTTCACCCCGGAGTTCGGCCGTATCCGCTTCCGGGAGTCCCTGACCGGACCAGATTTCGCGTCGGCGGCGATGGTCGGGGTCGACGGGCCGGTGGACGAGAGCCCCTCGGTCGGCGTGCTCACCTCGCAGGACCGGCTCGAACCCCATCTGCTGGCCGCCGCGGCCACGCCGGTGCGGTTCGGGGTCGAGCTGGTCGACCTGACCGAGGAGGCCGACGGAGTGGTGGCCCGGCTCGTCGACCACGAGCACGGAACGTCCCCGCGGGTCCGCGCCCAGTACGTGCTCGCCGCCGACGGCGCCAACTCCACCGTGCGCGGGCTCCTCGACATCGCCACCGAAGGGCCCGGGGCGGTCGGAAACATCAGCACCCTGGTGTTCGACGCCGACCTCACCCCCTGGAGCGCCCGGCACCCCGCCGGCGTCTACGTCACCCCGAACGGCACGATCATCCCGCTCTACCCGGAGGGCGGCTGGGCCTGGTTCGGTCCCACTCCGGAGGACATCGACCGCGCCGACTGGACCGGTTTGATCGCCCACACCCTCGGCACCGCGGCCGACGTACCCCTTCAGCTGCTGCGGGCCCAGCACTGGACGATGAAGGCGTTCGTCGCCGAGCGCTTCCGGCACGGCCGGGTCCTGCTGGCCGGTGACGCGGCGCACGCGGTGCCGGTCGTCGGCGGTCTGGGCATGAACGCCGGGGTCGCCGACGCGCACAACGTCTGCTGGAAGCTGGCGGGCGTCATCCAGGGGTGGGCCGCGCCGAGTGTGCTGGACAGCTACGAGCGGGAACGGCACCCCGTCGCCCACCGGACACTGCGGCAGGCCGTGGCCAACGCCGAGCTGATGTTCCAGGTCCAGGCCCGGCGCCGCAGCCTGCTGGAGGCCGGGGCGGCGAGCACGGACCAGATCGAACTCCCGTGGTCGGAGCGGTACTTCGCCACGCTCGGGCTGGTACTCGGCATGGCCTACGACTCCTCCGCCGTACTCCCCGACGGGACCGCCCCGCCCGAGCAGACCGACTCCACCACCGAGTACGTGCCCTCGGCACGGCCCGGTCACCGCATGCCGCACTTCTGGCTGACCCCGGGCCACTCCACGCTCGACACCCTCGGCGAGTGGTTCACCCTGCTCACCCCCGACCCGGCCGTCTGGGCAGGGCACACCGCGCCGCCCTGGCCACTGCGGATCGAGAACCTGCCCAAGGAGCACACCGACGCCTGCGGTCTCGGCCCGCGCGGAGCGGTGCTCGTCCGGCCCGACGGCCATGTCGCCGCCCGCTGGCCCGACGGCCCGCCGCGGGACTCGGCGCTGACGGAGGCCCTGACGGCGATCAACGGAACCTGACCACATGGTGGACGTCCGGCCCACCCCTTGGACAGGGCGGGCCGCTGACCGGGTGCTGGACTAACGTCATGACATGACCAGCGACACCACCCTCGCCCAAGCCCTCGCCGCCGGTCCCGTCGTCCTGGACGGCGGGATGTCCAACCAGCTGGAGTCCGCCGGGCACGACCTGAGCGACGAGCTGTGGTCGGCACGGCTGCTCGCGGAGCGGCCGGAGGCGATCACCGAGGCGCACCTCGCGTACTTCGAGGCCGGCGCGGACGTGGCGATCACCTCCAGCTACCAGGCCACCTTCGAGGGGTTCGCGCAGCGCGGGATCTCCCCGGAGCGGGCGGCCGAGCTGCTCGCCCTGAGCGTGGAGCTGGCCCGCGAGGCGGTACGGCGGGGCCGGGCGAAGGGCGTGACGCGGCCACTGTGGGTGGCCGCGTCGGTCGGCCCGTACGGCGCGATGCTGGCCGACGGCTCCGAGTACCGGGGCCGGTACGGCCTCTCCGTGGCCGAACTGGAGCGCTTCCACCGCCCCCGCCTGGAGGTGCTGGCCGCCGCCGCGCCCGACGTCCTCGCCCTGGAGACCGTCCCGGACGCCGACGAGGCGCGGGCGCTGCTGCGGGCGGTGCGCGGACTCGGAGTCCCTGCCTGGCTGTCGTACTCCGTGGCCGGCGACCGCACCCGTGCGGGCCAGCCGCTGGAGGAGGCCTTCGCCCCCGCCGCCGACGCGGACGAGGTGGTCGCGGTCGGCGTCAACTGCTGCGCCCCCGAGGACGTGGACGCGGCGATCGCGACGGCGGCCCGTGTCACCGGCAAGCCGGTCGTCGTCTACCCCAACAGCGGCGAGTCCTGGAACGCCGACTCCCGCAGCTGGCAAGGCCGTTCCACCTTCACCCCGCCCCAGGTCCGCACCTGGCGGGACCACGGCGCCCGCCTGATCGGCGGATGCTGCCGAGTGGGCCCGGAGGCGATCTCGGGGATCTCGGGGGCACTGCGGGGGTAGCGGGCGGGGCCTCCGAGCGGGGCACGAGGTGGCGCGGGACCTCCGAGCGGGGGCACGCGGTGGCGCGGAGCCTCCGAGCGGCGGCACGCGCTGGCGACAGGCATCCGGAAGCAACGCACGCGGCGGCGCGAGGCCTCCAGACGCGACACACGCCGTAGCGTGAGCCCTCCGGCGCGACACACGCCGTGGCGCGGGGCTCGGCACATCTCGGCCTGGTGCCGGTGCCCCGATGTTGTGGCGGCCCGGTCCCTTACCTATGCTCGCCGGGCAGTAAGCGGTTTCCTCCGGGCAGTTTGCCCTTGCTGATTCCCCCAAGTGGTTCCCCCTCGGGAGTGTCCCCCATGCGCACCGGCCCCCTCCGCCCCACCGACCGCGCCCGCACCGCCCTGCGCCCGGCCACGACCGCCCGGATCACCGGCGGCTTCTGGGCCGCCCGGCGCCGGACCAACGCCGAGGTGAGCGTCCCGCAGGGGCCGGACCGGCTGGAGGCCGCCGGGAACCTCGCCAACCTCCGTGCCGCGGCGGCCGGTTCGGGGGAGTTCGCCGGGGACTTCCCCTTCCAGGACTCGGACGTGCACAAGTGGCTGGAGGCGGCGGCCTGGCAGCTCGCTGAGCGACCGGACGACGCCCGACTCACCGCCCACGTCGAGGAGTTCACCGCTCTCCTCGCCGCCGCCCAGGCCGCCGACGGCTACCTCCAGACGTACTACCAGGTCGCCCACCCGGACCGGCGCTGGCAGGAGCTGGGCTGGGGCCACGAGCTGTACTGCGCGGGCCATCTGATCCAGGCGGCCGTCGCCCTCCACCGCGCCACCGGCGACCGCCGGCTCCTGGACGTGGCCGAGCGGTTCGCCGTACACATCCACGAGGTCTTCGACCGGAAGAACCAGGGCGTCTGCGGCCACCCCGAGATCGAGACCGCGCTCGTGGAGCTGTACCGGGAGACCGACGAGCGCCGCTGGCTGGAGCTGGCCGCCCGGTTCGTGGACCGGCGCGGACACGGCCTCCTCGACGCCGACCTCAACCCGCATCTGGGCCGCGCCTATTGGCAGGACCACACCCCGGTGCGCGAGGCGACGACGGTCGCCGGGCACGCCGTACGACAGCTGTATCTGCTCGCGGGCGTCGCCGATCTGGCCGCCGAGACAGGGGACTTGGAGCTGCGCGCGACGGCCGAGCGGCTGTGGGAGCACATGGTGGCGACGAAGACGTATCTAACCGGCGGGATCGGGGCGCGGCACGAGGGCGAGGCGTTCGGTGAACCGTACGAGCTGCCGCCGGACCGGGCGTACGCGGAGACCTGCGCGGCCATCGCCTCGGTGCAGTGGTCGTGGCGGATGGCCCTGCTGACCGGTGAGGCGAAGTACTCGGACCTGATCGAGCGCACCCTGTACAACGGCTTCCTGTCCGGCGTCGGCCTGGACGGGGACAGCTGGCTGTACGTGAACCCGCTCCAGGTCCGCGAGGAGTACGAGGGGGCGAACGAGGCCGACAAGGCCGCCCGGCGCACCCCGTGGTTCCGCTGCGCCTGCTGCCCGCCGAACGCGATGCGACTGCTGGCCTCGCTCCCCCACTACCTGGTCAGCGGGGATCCGGAGGGCCTCCAGGTGCACCAGTACGCGACCGGCGTGTACGAGGCGGGCGGCGGCCGGGTCCGGGTCGCCACCGACTATCCCTGGGACGGCCGGATCGCGATCACGGTGGAGGAGGCACCGCTCGCAGACTGGACCCTCTCGGTGCGGATCCCGTCCTGGTGCGAGGACTTCACGGCCACGGCGCCCGACGGCGAGGCGCCCACCGCGTCCGACGAGGGCTGGCTGCGGCTGCGCCGCCGCTGGACGCCCGGAGACACCCTCACCCTTGGCCTGGACCTGAGCCCCCGCCTGACCCGCCCCGACCCGCGCGTGGACGCCGCACGGGGTTGCGTGGCGATCGAGCGCGGCCCGCTGGTCCACTGTCTGGAGGGCGTGGACCAGGAGCCGGGCGTGCCCTTCGACGAGCTGACGCTGCCCGGGGACGCCGAGCTGTCCGTGCGGCACGAGCCCGGACTGCTGGGCGGAGTGAGCGTGGTCAGTGCCGTCGGACGGCGCCGGGGAGCCGGAGCCGCCGTACGACTGAGTGCAGTTCCGTACCACGCATGGGCGAACCGTCGGCCGGGGCCGATGCGGGTGTGGGTTCCTCTGGCGTGACGTCGGCGGCCCACAGGGCCAGCTCGCGGTCCCGTGGGCCGTACGCGGTGTGCGGCTCGCCCTCGCCGAAGACGCGCACGGGGTGGGTGTTGTCCCAGTGCCGCCAGCCGGGGTCGCCGTCCTCGGCGAACCGCACCCAGGCCCGGTGCATCACGTCGGACAGTTCGGGCGGGGCGCCCGCACCGGCGAGTTTCGCGGACTCGGGGGTGTCGCCGGTACCGAAGACGAAGCCCAGCTCGAGGGCGTGGCAGGAGCCGAGTCCCGGCCGGTTGGACGGCCAGGCGAACTCGTAGACGTACGAGCTGTCCGGGCGGGCGTCGGCCAGCCGGTGCAGCGGGATCCGCAGCAGGTGGTCGGTGACCATCTGGCCGACGATCTCGGCGGTGCCGGCCTCGGGGTGCAGGATGCGATAGCCGCGCGGCACCTCGTGCCCGCACCGGCAGCGGGCCATGGCGCCGGCCAGCGCGACCGGCCCGAGCCGGTCGACGCGCTCCAGCAGTCCGCCGGGCACCAGCCACAGCCGGTACTCGTCCCGCGTCCAGCCCGTCATCAGCTGAACGCCCCGCGCCGCCGAGCCGTCGACCAGGGCCTCCTGGGGGTCACGCGGTACGAGGTCGCCGTCGACGACGATCCCGAAGGCGGGCCCGCCGAGCACCGGGCTGCTGAGCCTGCCGGCCTCCGCCTGGGTGCGCAGCAGCAGCTCCCGGTCGACCTCGGCGAAGGCGGCGGCCGTGGCGGGGATCCTCAGCCGGGTGGCCATACGGCGCACCATCCGGCGTACCTTGTCCCGCTCGGCGGCCTCGGGCGACCCGCTCTGCAGAATCGCGCGCCTGACCAGGCCCTGGGCCTGCGGGGCGGCCAGGAGCGCGCCCGTGCTCATGGCTCCGGCGGACTGCCCGGCCAGGGTGATCCGCCCGGGGTCGCCGCCGAAGGCCCCGATCGAGGCGTGCACCCACTGGAGGGCGGCGAGCTGGTCGCGCAGACCGGGGTTGGCGGGGGCGTCCGGGAACAGCCCGTACCCCTCGACGCCGAGCCGGTAGTTGACGGAGACGAGCACGACCCCGTCCCGCGCGAAGTGCCGCCCGTCGTAGACCGGCACCCCGGAGGAGCCGCGGGTCAGAGCGCCCCCGTGCAGCCACACCAGCACGGGCAGCCGCGCCCCGGGACCGGGCTCGGGCGTCCAGACGTTCAGGTTGAGACAGTCCTCGCCCGCCACCACCGGGTCGGACAGATACTGCGCGAAGGCCTCGGAGTACGGCGGTTTCGGCGCCGTGGGCCCGAAGGCGCCGGCGTCCCGCTCGCCGTCCCAGGGCTCCGGCGGCAGCGGCGGCCGGAACCGGCGGGGGCCGAAGGGGGGTGCCGCGTACGGGATGCCACGGAACACCGCGACACCCTGCTCGTACCGGCCACGTACAGCCCCGTAAGGGGTGCTGACCACGGGGTTCGTCCGGTCCGCCGCCATGCGCCCACCAGCCCTTCGCCAGGCTCCTGCACCGTTCACATCAGAGCACCACATCGCCCGGATGTATTCCGGTGCGGGTGGAAGGACTCGGCCACTTGGCGTACGTCGGTGTGTCCCGGCCGAGGTGGGACGGCGGCACGCCCGATGCACCCCGACGCCCCGGCAGCCCTGGACCCCTACACCTATGCACCCCTGCACCCCTACTCCCCTGCAGCCCGCGACCGGCTGCCTCATTGACCATGGTTTCTCGGCCGACCTACGGTAGAAGGCGCTTTCTGACACTGTTTCCGTCAGCCGATCGGGAGAGCCATGCCCAGCCGCTCCGAGCAGCCACCGAGGGCCGTGTTCGCGATGGACCCGATCCACGTCCCCCGGCTCTTCCCGCCCCCGCTGATGGCCAGGCTGCGGCAGGCGTGCGACATCGAACCCACCTTGGTGGCGACGGACTTCACCAGCCCCGCCACCACGGCGGCCCTCGCCGGGACCGGGATCCTGATCACCGGCTGGGGCTGCCCGCGGCTGGACGCCACGCTCCTGAGGGCGGCCCCCGAGCTCCAGATCGTGCTCCACGCGGCAGGCTCGGTGCGCGACCTCGTCGGCGAGGACGTGTGGCAGCGGAAGATCGCGGTCTCCAGCGCGGTGGCGGCGAACGCCGTGCCCGTGGCCGAGTACACCCTCGCGATGATCCTCCTGGCGGGCAAGGACGCCTTCGCCCACCGCGACCGCTACCGCTCCACCCACACGGCCCCCACCCACGCGGAAACGGCGAACACGGGCAACGTGGGCCGCCGCATCGGCGTGATCGGGGCCTCCCGGGTGGGCAGACGCCTGCTGGACCTGCTGACCCCGTTCGACTTCACGACGTACCTCCACGACCCGTACGTCGGCCGGGCGGAAGCCGCCGCGCTCGGCGCCGAACCGCTCCCCCTGGAAGACCTCCTCCGCCGCAGCGACATCGTCACGCTGCACGCCCCCGACCTCCCCGACACCTACCGCATGCTCGACGGCCGCCGCCTGGCCCTCATGCGGGACGGCGCGGTCCTGATCAACACGTCCAGAGGAGCCCTGATCGACCCGGACGCCCTCACGGCCGAACTCGTCTCCGGCCGCCTGTCCGCGATCCTGGACGTGACGGAGCCCGAACCCCTCCCGCCCGGCTCCCCCCTGTTCCACCTCCCCAACGTCTTCCTCACCCCGCACATCGCCGGGTCCCTGGGCAACGAACTGCAACGTCTGGGCCGAACGGTCGTGGAGGAACTGGAGCGCCTCACCACGGGCCTCCCCCTCGCCCACGAGGTACGGCGGACGGACCTGACCCGGGTGGCCTGACGGATGGCGTGACGGGTGGCGTGACGGACAGCTCGGGCCCGCTCCCCCGCGAACGCCCGCCCCTTCCCGCCGCCCTGCCGCGAACCTAGGGTAGGAAGCGCTTACTATCCCGGAAACTTTCGATGGCCCTCGGGCGGGCCGGAGAGGCGGTTCCCGATGGTCCGTACGGGGAGTGCGAACGTGGCGACCGGGCCGACCCTGGCGGTGGTCGCCCGTGAGGCGGGGGTGTCCGTACCCACCGCCTCCAAGGTCGTCAACGGCCGCGAGGACGTCGCCCCCGAGACCCGGCGACGGGTCAGCGAGGCGCTGGACCGGCTCGGCTATGTCCGCAGACCCCGCTTCGACGCGGTCCGGGCGCCGGGTCTGATCGATCTCGTGGTGCACTCGCTGGACACCTCCTCGTCCGGCGCGGTCCTGCACGGGGTGGAGGCGGCGGCGCACGACGCGGGTCTGGAGGTGGTCGTCTCGACCGGGCTGCCCCGGGGCGGCGGCGGCCGTCCGGGGCGGGACTGGCTGGACAGGCTCACCGCGCGCGGGTCCTCGGGGGTGCTGTTCAACCTGTCCGACCTGACCTCCGCCCAGTACGGCCGGCTGGAGCAGCACCGCATCCCGTTCGTGCTGATCGACCCGGTGCTCGAACCGCCGCCGGGGGTGGTGTCGGTGGGCGCGGCGAACTGGCGGGGCGGGGTCACCGCGACCGAGCATCTGCTGGCGCTCGGGCATGAGCGGATCGCCGTCGTGGCCGGGCATCAGCACACGGTGGCGGGCGACGCCAGGGTGGCCGGCTACCGCTCGGCGCTCGCCTCGGCGGGCGTGCGGCACCGGCCGGAGTACGTCCGGCACGCGGGCTCGGACGACGGTCTCGCCCGGCGCCGCACGCTGGAGCTGCTGGACCTGCCGGAGCCGCCGACGGCCGTCTTCGTCTGCTCGGACCGGCTGGCCCGGGGGGTCTACGAGGCCCTGGCGGAGCGGGAGTTGAGCATTCCGCAGGACATGAGCGTGGTCGGCTTCGACGATCTGCCGGAGTCCCGCTGGATCACTCCGGCGCTCACCACGGTCCGCCAGCCGCTGTCGGAGATGGCGGCGACGGCGCTGCGGCTGCTGGTGCGGATGATGGACGGGGACCGTCCGGAGAGCACCCGCACGGAACTGTCGACGCGGCTGGTGGAGCGGGCGAGCACGGCGGCACCGCGATTGTCATGCCCCGTGGGTCCGGTGTAGGGCGCCGCTCGCCGCCCATTGGATCCCGCCCCGCAGATGCGCGCGGAAGCCGGGGTCGTCGTAGGCCTCCGCCGTATGGCCGAGGGCCGTGTAGAAGACCCGTCCCGCGCCTTGTTCGCGGCACCAGGCGAGCGGATGGTCGGCGCCCATGCCGCCGCCCTCGTACGACGACTCGTCGGCGCAGAGCAACACCCGTGCCGTGCGGCGGGGGTTGATGTCGAAGTCGTACCACTCGTCCGTGAACTGCCAGGCGGGCGGCAGATGACGGGTGGCCGGGTGGTCGTGGTCCTCGACCAGGGCCCGGCCCGGCTGGAGGGCGGGGTGCCGGGTGAAGCGGGCGCCCAACAGCTTTCCGTAGTACGGCCATGAGTACTCGGTGCAGGCCGCCGCGTGCACGCCGACGAAACCGCCGCCTGCCTCGACGTACCCGGCCAGCCGCTCCCGGCCGACCGGGGTCAGCACCTCACCGCTGGTGGAGAGGAAGACGACGGCGGCGTACGACTCCAGGGGCCGGGTGAGGGCGGCCGGGTCCTCACTGTGGTCGACCAGGAAGTCCCCGAGCGAGCACAGGGAGGCGACGGCGGCCGGTATGGAGTCGTGCCGATAGTCGGCGGTCCGGGTGTAGACGAGCAGTCGCGGCCTCATGCCGGACGAGCCTAGGCCCTGCGCGCCGGGCTGCCGCCGGGTGGTTGGGGGTTGCGGGCGGGTTGCGGGCGGCCGGGAGTTGCGGGGCGGGTTGCGGGTGGCCGGGGGTTGCGGGGCGGGTTGCGGGTGGCCGGGAGTTGCGGGGATGGGCCTGGGGTCCCGCGCGTTCCGAAACCGCGCCGACCGGACCAACCCGCCGCACAGCCCGCCACCCCACCGGACAGAGCCCAGGTGGCCGGGAATCGCCGGGCGAGCCAGGGGCCCGCGCTCAACCGGGCCGGTGGTTGTGTCGCGGCCGCTTCCCCTCCTTCCGGCGGCGCCGACAATGCGTGCATGACCGATGACTGGCGGCAACGGATCGACGCGCTCCAGGAGGAGTTGGTGCGCCGGGACGACCCGGGCGCCTGGGTGCGGGAGGCCGACGCGGTGGACGCCTCGCTGCGGTTTCCCCATCTCGTCCTGCGCGGCCCGGCGTTCGGGGTCGCCGTGCTGGACCCCGCCCAGGGACCGCTGTGGCGGTTGCTGAAGCCGGTCGTGGACCCGATGCCGCAGGTGGCGAGGGACGGGCTCAACTCCCATCTGTGGTTCACCGCGAAGGACGGCACCGATGATCCGGCGGTACGGCGGGAACTGCTGGCCGCGGTGGCGTTGCTGAACGAGGAGCCGGTGAACGAGGTGGCGGTGTGCGGGGTCCGCTACCGGGTGGTCCGCGCCGACGAGTTCGCGCGCGGGGACGGCGAGCACCTGGAGCCGCCCCGGCCCACGGATCCGGAACCGGCCGAA
This sequence comes from Streptomyces sp. NPDC043726, assembly GCF_056436565.1. Classification (NCBI taxonomy): domain Bacteria; kingdom Bacillati; phylum Actinomycetota; class Actinomycetes; order Kitasatosporales; family Streptomycetaceae; genus Streptomyces; species Streptomyces sp. NPDC043726. The sequence goes on along the minus strand of NZ_JBWKCI010000009.1, from coordinate 15,893 downwards.
CCGTCCTGGGAACGGCCCCGCGAGCACTGGCCGGTGGCGGACGCGGGCTTCGTCCTCGACCCCGGGCACGACGACGGTCCGATGGCCGGGGCGATCCGGCTGGGGCTGCGGGACTTCGCGTACCGCGGCACCCGCGTGCCCGCCGAGGTGTGCGCCGACTCCGAGCGGGCGGTCCGCTCCCATCCGGACGTGGTGCTGCTGCCGACCTGCTTCGGCGTGGTCGAGCGGCGCGCCGCGGGCTGGGAGCCGTCCGGCGCCCTCGCGGCGAACCCGCACGACGCCCGGCGTCAGCTGTACGACGGGATGGCCCGGGTGTGGGCGGTGCTGCACCAGTACGACGACGCGACGCGGGCCGTGTACGCCGAGGCGGCCGAGAGGTTCCGGGCGCTCGGCCGCGCGGACGAGTTCTCGGTGGCGGGCCGCCGGTTCCGGCTCTGCCGGGTCGACCGCATGCTCCGTACGGGCCCCGACGGCCCCGAGCCGCCGCGTCCGTCGGACCACGACGAGTACGGCCCCGTGCCGATCCATCCGCGGCTGGACGAGCATGGCGTGATCGCCCACGAGTGACGGCCGCCGCACAGCTGTTCCATTGGGGGCGGGGGTCCGCATAGCCTCGTCCCCGATGGACACGATTCCCGCCCTGCTGGACCATCTGGTCCTCGCCACCCCCGATCTGGCCGCGACGGTCGCCGACTTCACCCGGCGTACCGGTGTGCGGCCCGCCCCCGGCGGCGCCCATGTGGGGCTGGGGACGCGGAACCACCTGGTGGGTCTGGGCGGCGGCGGCTATCTGGAGATCATCGGCCCGGACCCGGAGCAGTCCGCGCCCGGCGCCGCGCGCCCCTTCGGCGTCGACGGGCTGACCGGGCCGCGCACGGTCACCTGGGCGATCGGCCCGCCGGACCTGGAGGCGGCCGTCGCCAAGGCCCGCGCCCACGGCTACGACCCGGGCCCCGTGCGCCCGATGAGCCGCCGCACGCCCGACGGGACCCTGCTGCGGTGGCGGCTGACCGACGGCGCCGCCGCGCACCCGTCCGGTCTCGTGCCGTTCCTCATCGACTGGGGGGAGTCGGTGCACCCCACGGCGTCGGGTCTGCCGACCGTGCCGCTGCTGTCGGTGTCGGCGAGCGCCCCCGACCCGGAGGAGATCCGGCCCCTGCTGGCGGTTCTGGGCACCGATCTGGAGCTCACCGAGGGCCCGGTGGGGATCTCCTTCACGCTGGACACCCCGAACGGGCCGGTGACCTTCGACTGAGGCGGCCCCGGAGCGTGTCCGTTTCCTTCAAGACCCCCTTCTCGCGTCCTGCCTACGGTGGTGGCATGACTCCACGATTCGACGCGTTCGGGCTGGTGGTCTCCGACATGGCCGCCGCCGTCACCTTCTACCGCCGCCTCGGTTTCGACTTCCCCGAGGGAGCCGGGAACGAGCCGCACGCGGAGGCCCGGCTTCCCGGCGGGCTGCGCCTGATGCTGGACACCGAGGAGACGGTCCGCTCCTTCCACCCCGACTGGCGGCCCCCGTCCGGCGCCCGGCACTCCCTGGCCCTGCGGTGCGACGACCCGGCCGAGGTGGACTCGGTGTACGAGGAGCTGGTCGGCGCCGGGTACCACGGCGAGCTCAAGCCCTGGGACGCCTTCTGGGGCCAGCGGTACGCGGTCGTGCAGGACCCCGACGGAAACGGCGTCGACCTGTTCGCCCCGCTGGGACCGGCCCGGTAGCACCCCTCTAGGACCCGCCCAGCAGCACCCCGAGCGGCACTCCCGCCAACTCCTTCACGTCCCGCGCCAGATGGGCCTGGTCGGCATAGCCGGCCAGGGTCGCGGTGTCGGCGAACGGGACGCCGGCGCGGGCCAGGCCGAGCGCCCTGCGCAGCCGCAGGACGCGGGCCAGCGTCTTGGGTCCGTAGCCGAAGGCGGCGAGCGAGCGCCGGTGCAACTGACGGGCGCCGAGTTCGAGTTCGTCGGCGACGGCACCGACGGACCGTCCCGCGTCGAGGGCGGCCACGAGCCGTCGCAGGACGGGTTCGGGCGGCTCGGCGCGTTCCAGTACGACGTCCTCCAGAGCGGTCAGGCCGTCGGTGGCGCTTCCGACACGGCCGCGCAGCCGCCGTACCTCCGAGGCCGGCCACAGATCGGCGAGGTCGACGCGCCGGTCCCGCAGTTCGTGCGCGGGCACGCCCAGGAAGGCGGGCGCCGAGCCGGGGAAGAACCGCACCCCGAGCCAGTCGCCTCCCTCGCGTTCGGTGACGTACGCCCGGGTGTCGGCGCCCGCGACGATCAGCCGCCCCTCGTGCCAGAGCAGATCCATGCACCCGTCGGGCAGCACGCGTCCGCCACCGGACGCCGTATGGGCCCACACGACGGCACCCGGGAGCCTGGACGGCCGTTCCCGGTACACGGCTCTAGACCCCCCTCGCCCGGTGCTCCTGCGGACTCACCCCGTACACCCTCTTGAACGCGCTGGACAGCGCGAAGGCGCTGCCGTAGCCCACCCTCCGCGCGATCGCGTCCAGCGTGTCCTCGGTCTCCCGCAGCGCGTCCGCCGCCAGGGTCAGCCGCCAGCCCGTCAGGTACGTCATCGGCGGCTCCCCGACCAGCTCCGTGAAGCGCCGGGCCAGGGCCGCCCGGGACACCCCGGCCTTGGCCGCCAGCGCCGCCACCGTCCAGGGGTGGGCCGGATCGTCCTGCACCAGCCGCAGCACCCGCCCCACCACCGGATCCGCCATCGCCCGGTACCAGCCGGGCGCCTCCGCCTCGGGGCGGGAGAACCAGGCCCGCAGCGCCGCGATGACCAGCAGGTCCAGCAGCCGGTCCAGGACCACCTCCTGGCCGGGCTCCTCGCGGACGATCTCCTCCATCAGATACGGCGTGAGCGGACAGTCCCAGACGTCCGCCGGCAGCGACACCAGCGGCGGCAGCGCGTCCAGCAGCCGCCCGCTGACCTCGCCCTGCCACAGATACGTGCCGATCAGCATCACCGCCGAGCCGTCGAGCCGGTCGCCCCAGGCGCGCACCCCGAGGTCCATGGAGCCGTTGAGGGGGCGGCCGTCGGGATAGGAGCACTCGCCGCCCGGCAGGATCACGGCCTGCGGCGGCGTCCCGGGATCGTCCGCGCAGGTGTAGGGGTCCGGGCCGCGGGCGATGGCGAGATCGCCGGGCCGCAGCCGCACCCGCTCCCCCTGCTCCGGCATGATCCACGCCTCGCCGCGGACCATGAGCATGACGGTCAGCGGGGCACGGTCCTCGACGCGCACCGCCCAGGGCGGGTCGAAGCACGCGCGGATCATGAAGGCGCCACGCGCGCGTGGGCCCTCCAGCAGACCTGCAAGGGCGTCCATGGCGCCAGCGTAGACGCGCGCGCATGGGAATGAGCCGTTCAGCGATGGGTTGTTGGGGCGCGCGGCCGTTGACTTGAGGGCATGACGACGAACACGCGGAACACGACAGTGACGGTGACCGGCGCCTCGGGCCGTACCGGCAGCCGGGTGGCTCAGTCCGTACGCGCGGCCGGTATGGACGTACGGGAGGCGACGCGGTCCCGGGGCTTCGACTGGGAGGACCCGACGAGCTGGGCGGAGACGCTGCGCGGCACGGATGCCGCGTACCTGATGTACCCCTCCGACATCGGCTCACCGGCGGCGGCCGAGGGGATCGCGGCGCTGGCCCGGGAGGCGGTGGGCCTCGGCGTACGACGGCTGGTGCTGCTGTCGGCACGCGGCGAGGACCAGGCGCTGCCCGCCGAGGAGGCGCTGAAGGAGTCGGGCGCGGACTGGACGGTGCTGCGGGCCGCGTGGTTCGCCCAGAACTTCAGCGAGGGCCCGCTGGCGGACGGGCTGCGCGAGGGCGGGGAGCTGGTCTTCCCGGCGGGCGAGGTCGAGGAGCCGTTCATCGACGCACGGGACATCGGGGACGTGGTGGCGGCCGTGCTGGCGTCCGGGGACCGGTACGCGGGGCAGACCCTCGAACTGACCGGGCCGCGGCTGCTGTCCTTCCGGCAGGCGGTCGCGGAGGTGTCGGCGGCCTCGGGCGCGGAGCTGACGTACACGCCGGTGCCGGCGCGGGCGTACGGGCGGAACCTGGTCGGCTTCGGCATCCCCGAGGAGGAGGCGGCCTTCCTGGTGGAGGTCTTCGAGACCCTCCTGGACGGCCGCAACGCCCGTCTCACGGACGGCGTCGAGCAGGTCCTCGGGCGCGGCCCCCGCGACTTCGCGGACTTCACCCGGGAGGCCGCGGCGGCAGGCGCCTGGAAGACGTGACCGGCTCAGTCCTCGGCGACCCCGGCCAGACCGGAGCTGACCGCCCGGTCGCCGAGCCGCTGGAGAGAGGCCCACAGGTCGAGATGGCGGCAGGCGCAGTCGGGGTCGTAGGCCGCCGTGGGCAGTTGCGGTACGCGCTTCAGGCCCGTCTCGTCGAGCCGGTACGGCACCTCGAAGGCGGTGTGCCAGGCGGCCACGGCGGGGGCGAAGCGCTCCTCCGCCGCCTCGGGGCCGATGCCGAGGTACTGGGCTATGTCGGCCCAGGAGCTGCCCCGCTCACGCTCGTAGAGCACGGCCGAGACCAGTGTCCGCTCGGCGAGTTCGACGAGCCGGAGCGCCTGGCTCGCCCGGCCTCCGGGCCCGCTGTACTGGTCGTGCTCGGTGGGCACCAGGTCGCGGGCGCTGTCGGCGGCCTCCACGGCATGGTCGCTGAGGGTGAGGCGGGCGAGGGCCTGGCGGGAGTACCGCGCGCGGGCCGCGTCGTAGGGGGTCGGCTCGGTCATCCGCACAGCCTCGCACGGCACGCTCCGGTCAGGAGGGGTCGTCCTTGTGGGGCGGGTGCGTGCTCTTCACATGTGTCCGGAGCCTGGACGTCACGTCCTCCGGGGGCAGGAAGCGGGACCAGCGCTCGGGGAACTCCGAGGGCATGTCGGGGTCGTCCGGGTCCTGGGCGGCCTCGCGCTGGGCGGCGGCGCGGGCGACGTACTCGGCGACCTGGGCCTCGCGCAGGCGTTCGTTCGCGGCGCGGGCCGCGGCCGTGGCGGCGGCCGGCCAGACCCGGTCGATCGCGGCGTTGACGGCGGCGCCGACGAGCACCGCGAACGCGGAGACGCCGATCCACAGCAGGACGGCGACGGCGGCCGCGAGGGAGCCGTAGATCGTGGCTCCCTCGACCGTGTTGGTGAGGTAGATCCGCAGCAGGAAGCTGCCGAGGACCCACATGCCGAGCGCGACCAGGGCCCCGGGGACGTCCTCGATCCAGGGCGAGCGCACGGGCACGGAGACGTGGTACAGCGTCGTGAGGAAGGCGACGGACAGCAGGATGACGACCGGCCAGTACAGCATCTGGACGAGGGTCTCCGACCACGGCAGCACGTTCAGCACGGCGTCCGGGCCCGCCACCATCAGCGGCAGCGCGATCGAGCCGATCACCAGGGCCACCAGGAACAGCACGAAGGCGACCAGCCGGGTCTTGACGATGCCCCGGACGCCGTCGAGGCCGTACATGACGGTGATGGTGTCGATGAAGACGTTCACCGCGCGGGAGCCCGACCACAGGGCGAACAGGAAGCCGATGGAGATGACGTCGGGACGGCCGCCCTTCATCACGTCGTCCAGGATCGGCTGGGCGATCTGCCGTACGCCCTTGTCCGACAGGACCGTACGGGAGGCCTCCAGCAGATTGGCCTCCAGGCTGCTGATCGTGTCGGTGCCGGTCCAGTCGTCGACGTAGCCGAGCAGTCCGATCATGCTCAGCAGCAGCGGCGGCACGGACAGCAGCGTGAAGAACGCCGCCTCGGCCGCGAGCCCCAGGATCCGGTATTCGATGCACGAGTTGACCGTGTCCTTGAGCAACAGCCAGGCGGTCCTGCGCTTGGAGACGTCCCGGTAGAGGGCACGCGCCCGATGAAGACGGCCGGACGGCCTCTGGGGGGGTTCACTTGCTGGCTGCACGACCTAACGGTATCCGCCGCCGGGCCCGCCTCCGTCCCGCCCCGGGGGCGGCCACGTCGGTGTGGTGACCGGGTCGATACGCAGGGGCGGTGAACCGCCGTCGCGCGACGGCCCACGGTATGCCCGGGACGCGAGGAACCCCGCCCCCGCGTCCCCGGACCACGGACACGATCCGTGCCGCCGGACGCGGCGTGAAAACGGGCGACCAGGACACCCAACACCGTTCGGATGTCCGCGGTGACCAGGCACGGGTTCAAGACCGACTCCTGATCACTGAAGAGGAACGGTAGGTTCACCCCATGGACGGCACTACCCACACCGTGACGAACCAGCCCCCGCCCCTGACCGGGTACGACGTCTACACCGCCGACCGGGCGCTGACGGAGGCGGTCGAACGGCACCTCGACCCCGGTCTGCTCGACGAGGCGCGCGGTGACCTGTCGGCTCTCGGGCGCTCGGCCGGGTCGGAGCAGCTTCAGGAGTGGGGGACGCTGGCCAACGAGAACCCGCCACGGCTGCGCACCCACGACCGCTACGGCCATCGCGTCGACGAGGTCGACTTCCACCCGTCCTGGCACCGGCTGCTCGGCAAGGGCGTCGCCGCGGGTCTCACGGCGGCCTGGAGCCGCCCGGGCGGGCATGTGCGGCGGGCCGCCGGGTTCCTGGTGTGGTCCCAGGTGGAGGCCGGGAACGGCTGTCCGCTGTCGATGACGCACGCCGCCGTGCCCGCGCTGCGCACCGATCCGGACCTGGCCGCCGAGTGGGAGCCGCGGCTGACGTCCATGATCTACGACCGTGGCCTGCGGCCCGCCCGGGAGAAGGCGGGGGCGCTGTTCGGGATGGCCATGACGGAGAAGCAGGGCGGCAGCGACGTACGGGCGAACACGACCGCCGCCCGGCCGCGGCCCGACGGGGAGTCCTACGAGCTCACCGGGCACAAGTGGTTCTGTTCGGCGCCGATGTCGGACGGTTTCCTGGTCCTCGCGCAGGCTCCGGGCGGCCTCACCTGCCTGCTGGTCCCCCGGGTCCTGGAGGACGGCACCCGCAACGTCTTCCGGCTGCAGCGGCTCAAGGACAAGCTGGGCAACCGGTCCAACGCCTCCGCGGAGGTCGAGTTCGACGGGACCTGGGCGCGCCGGGTCGGCGACGAGGGGCGCGGGGTGCGGACCATCATCGAGATGGTGGCGGCGACCCGACTCGACTGTGTGCTGGGCTCGGCGGGCCTGATGCGGCAGGCCGTCGCCCAGGCCATCCACCACTGCGACCACCGCGAGGCCTTCGGCGGCCGGCTCACCGACAAGCCGCTGATGCGCAACGTCCTGGCCGACCTGGCCCTGGAGTCCGAGGCCGCGACCGCCCTGGGCCTGCGCCTGGCGGCGGCCTACGACAACGGGGGAGAGCGGGAGCGGGCGCTGCTGCGGATCGCGGTGCCGGCCGCCAAGTACTGGGTCACCAAGCGCTGTACGCCGTTGACGGTCGAGGCGGCCGAGTGCCTGGGCGGCAACGGCTATGTCGAGGAGTCCGGAATGCCCCGGCTGGTGCGGGAGTCGCCGCTGAACTCGGTGTGGGAGGGGGCGGGCAACGTCCAGGCCCTGGACGTGGTGAGGGCGCTGCGCCGGGAGCCGGACGCGCTGAACGCCTACCTCCAGGAGATCGGCCTGGCCCGCGGCGCCGATCACCGCCTGGACGGCGCGATCAAGGATCTGCTGACGGAACTGGCCGACTTGGAGGCCGTGGAGGGCCGGGCGCGGCGCCTGGCGGAACGTCTCGCCCTGGTGCTGCAGGGCTCGCTCCTCGTACGTTTCGCGCCACCGGAGGTGGCCGACGCGTTCTGCGCGTCCCGCCTGGGCGGCGACGCGGGCGCGGCGTTCGGCACGCTGCCGCCGAGCCTGGACCTGGCGTCGATCGTGACAAGGGCGAGGCCAGTGGCCTGAACGCGGGGCGCGCATGGAGGGGGTGGTGCTGCGCCGACACGGCACCACCCCCTCGCTGGCCCGTTCGAGGCCGCGAACGCCGCTCGGGACGGCGTCGCTCAAGTTTCAATCAGGCCAAGCCGTACCACCAGGGTTGCAGGGGGTTGCAACTTGCCAACTCCTGTGGACGGACCGTGCCCGTCCGCCGAGGATGGCAGCACTATGGGACGACCTGCCGTTCAGGAACCGGCACACCCCAGGGGGAGGGACTCGTGGCGCTGTCACCGATGGACGTGACGCATCTCGCCGCTGTCGACACGGCGCGCGCGGCGCGGGTGCTGAAGGACGTGCGCAGCGCCACCCTCGCCGGACAGCGCGGGCCGGTCGCGCCGCGCCCGGTGATCGAGCAGTCCTGGGACCGGATGCTGCGCAGCGGGGTCGACCCCGACCACGACTTCCGCTCGGGGCTGCTCTCCCGCGAGGAGGTGCAGCGGCGCCGGGAGACGTCGGCGCTGCGGCATGTGCTGCCCGTGCTGCGGGAGGGGCTGCTGTCGGTCGCCGACGTCGCGCACCACATCATGGTGGTCGCCGACGAGGACGGCCGGGTGCTGTGGCGGGAGGGCAGCGCGCCGGTACTGCGCAAGGCCGACGGGCTCGGGTTCGAACTCGGCGCGGACTGGCGGGAGGACGTCGTCGGCACCAACGGCGTGGGCACGCCGGCCGTCGTCCGCAGGCCGGTGCAGGTCTTCGCCGCCGAGCACTTCGTGCGCACCCACGCCAGCTGGACCTGCGCGGGGGCGCCCATCACGGATCCGCGGGACGGCCGGCTGATCGGTGTGGTCGATGTCAGCGGGCCGCTCGAGACCATGCACCCGGCGACGCTGGCCTGGGTGGACGCGGTCGCCAAGCTCGCCGAGGCCCGGTTGCGGGAGGCGCATCTGACCTCGCTGGAGCGGCTGCGCGCGGTCGCGGCACCGGTGCTGTCCCGGCTGGCCGGGCGGGCGCTGGTGGTGGACCGGGACGGCTGGTGCGCGGCGGTGACGGGGATGCCGTACACGAGCCGGATCACCGTGCCCAAGTCGCTTGCGGCGGGCCGTCGGTGGCTGCCCCCGCTCGGGCTGTGCGCGGTGGAGCCGCTGGCGGGGGGCTGGCTGCTGCGTCCGGCGGACGAGCCGATGCCGCGCGGCGGGACCCGGATCGTGCTGGACCTGTCCCAGCCGCGCCGCTGGTCACTGACGGTGAGCGGAGGGGCGGGCTCATGGAGCCATGAACTGAGTCCCCGGCACGCGGAGTTGCTGTACCTGCTGGCCCTGCACCGGGGCGGGCGCAGTGCGGCGGGTCTGGCCGAGGAGATGTTCGGCGACGCGGGCCGTACGGTGACGGTCCGGGCGGAGATGTCGCGGGTACGGCGGTACTTGGGCGGGTTGCTGGAACATCGGCCGTATCGTTTCTGCGAGGGCGCGGAGGTCGAAGTGCTGCTCCCCGAGGATCCCCGCGACCTGTTGCCGCACTCGACGGCCCCCGCGGTGGCCGAAACCCGTGTCCGCTGAAGTCCGCCCGGTGTCGTCTTCCGCGTATTTGCCGGGTCTTCGTCCGCGACCCCACCCCGCTGCCGTAGCATCCCCTACGGGCCACCCCACCTGCTCCTCGGTCAACGCACGGACCAATAGGCGCAGTTGGCCCGCCCTCGGGAGGACGTCATGACGAAGCATCGCGGCAGGCACCGCCGGCGCAAGCGGGGCCGTGCGCTGCGCGGAGTGCTGGCCGGGACCGCCCTCGCGCTCACCGCGGCCGCCACCATGATCAGCGCCTCGCAGGCCACGGTCGACGAGGATCCCGGGGCCCTGAAGCCGCTCACCTCCCGCGCGGAGATCGACACCCTGAGCCTGCGCGAGGAGACGCTGCCCGAGCAGACCCCGAGCCGCCCGGTCGGCGTCGCCGCCGTGCTCTCCTCCGCCGACCGCACGCTGCGCGACCCGGCGCACTGCACGCCGGCCGAGCGCGCGGCGCTGCCGGTGGCGCCCGCGGCCACGCGCGCGTACTGCTGGGACGCCGCCGACACCCGCGGCCTGCGCTCCGGCCCGGTGACCACCTCCGGGGACGCCGACGACGACGGCCGCTGGGGCGAGCACCGCGTGGTGCTGTCGGCCTGGTCCGGCGACCGGGCCGCCCGGGTCGCGTTCGTCGACGCGGACGACCCCGGCCTGCTGCGCTACACCTGGGTGCGGCTCGCCGTCCCCACGGACGACGGCCGGGACCAGCGGGCGCTGCGCGCGGCCGTGACCGGCATGGTCTGGTACCAGGACAAACTGCTGGTCGCCGCCGGGGAGGGGCTGTACGTCTACGACATGCACCGCGTCCAGCGCGCCGAGGGCACCGGATTCCTCATGGCGCCCGTCGCCGTCTACCGGTCCTCGGGACAGCGCCCGGTTGGCCTCTCGCTGGACCGCAGCACCTCGCCCGACAGCCTGGTGGCGAGCGGCGGGGACCGGCTGTGGCGGTACGCGTTCAGCACGGACCCCGGCCGGACGGGGCTGCTCGCCACCGGGACGGCGACGGAGGCCTACGCCACGAAGGCGGACGGGCTCGGCGGGGTGCTGTCGTACCGCTCCCGCTGGTACGTGACACGGCCCGCCGAGGACGAGCACGGCTCGCTGTGGCGGCAGAGCACCGACGGCGCCGAGACCACGCGGTGCGGGGCCTACGACAGCCACCGCTGCTGGAGCCGGGCGACGGCCTCCCTGTCCTACTGGGAGGAGACCGGCGAGGTGTGGTCGCAGTCGGGGCGGACGCTCTTTTCGCTGCCGCTGAACACGATCGACAGATCGCTGGGATAAGTGATTCTCTGGGCGGCATGCCCAACATTCCCGTGACCACCTGGTCCCTGGAGCAGACGGACCCGTCCGACCTGCTGCCGGCCGCCGCCCCCGAGGGGGACGTGCGGATCGTCCGCTCCGAGGTCCCCTCCCCCGAGTTCAGCCGCTTCCTCTACGCCTCCGTCGGCGGTGACATCCGCTGGATCGACCGGCTCGGCTGGACGTACGCCCAGTGGCGGGAGCACCTTCAGCGCCCCGGCGTGGAGACCTGGGTCGCCTACGACCGGGGCACGCCCGCCGGATACGTGGAGCTGAGCCCGCAGGACGACGGGGTCGTGGAGATCGAGTACTTCGGGCTGATCCCCGCCTTCCGCGGCCGCCGCATCGGCGGCCACCTGCTGTCGTACGGCGCCGCCCGCGCCTGGGACCTCGCGGACCGCTGGCCGGGGCGGGCGCGCACGAAGCGGGTGTGGCTGCACACCTGCAGCCTGGACGGCGAACACGCCATGGACAATTACCAGCGCCGGGGCTTCAAGCTGTTCGACACCAAGGTCGAGGAGCAGACGCAGGTGACCACCCCGGGCCCCTGGCCGGGGGCGTACCCCGCCTGACCTGCATGAGGCGGCTCTTTTCCGCCATGTGACCAAGGACACCCTCGTCTCGCTCTACGGGACAAGGGTGTCCGCATTTTGGACGAAGCTGGACTGTGTCCAGATCGCCGTGCCAGGCTTCCGTCATGCCTGGAACTGGAATTGCCTTGGTGAGTCGGCGGCACGTCGACCTCGGCCGCATGTCCAGCGCCATCTGTCCGGCGCGCTGAGCGTATCCATCAGTGGCCTCCGGCCACCTGGTTCAGCACCGCCCGGCACATCCCCTTTGCCTGCTTTCCTGCGCAAGGACGCGCACGTATGCCGTGCGCGCACGCGCAGGTCAGAGCCGCTTTCCCGCCTGTCCCGAAGGACGTAACAACCATGGCCGCCACCCCGCAGAACCCCGCCGCCGCGACCCCCCGCCGCAAGGCGAGCCGTCACCGCGGCGAGGGCCAGTGGGCCGCGGGACACTTCACCCCGCTGAACGGCAACGAGCAGTTCAAGAAGGACGACGACGGTCTCAATGTGCGGACACGCATTGAGACGATCTACTCCAAGCGCGGCTTCGACTCCATCGACCCCAACGACCTGCGCGGCCGGATGCGCTGGTGGGGCCTGTACACCCAGCGCCGCCAGGGCATCGACGGCGGCAAGACCGCGATCCTGGAGCCGGAGGAGCTGGACGACGAGTACTTCATGCTCCGCGTCCGCATCGACGGCGGCCGGCTCACCACCGAGCAGCTGCGGGTCGTCGGTGAGATCTCGCAGGAGTTCGCCCGCGGCACCGCCGACATCACCGACCGGCAGAACGTCCAGTACCACTGGATCCGGATCGAGGACGTGCCCGAGATCTGGAACCGCCTGGAGGCGGTCGGCCTGTCCACCACCGAGGCCTGCGGTGACACCCCGCGTGTGATCCTCGGCTCCCCGGTCGCCGGAATCGCCGCCGACGAGATCATCGACGGCACCCCGGCGATCGACGAGATCCAGCGCCGGATCATCGGCAACCCCGCGTTCTCGAACCTGCCGCGCAAGTTCAAGTCCGCGATCTCCGGCTCGCCGCTGCTGGACGTGGCGCACGAGATCAACGACATCGCGTTCGTCGGGGTGAACCACCCCACGCACGGCCCCGGCTTCGACCTGTGGGTCGGCGGCGGGCTGTCCACCAACCCCAAGATCGGTGTCCGCCTCGGCGCCTGGGTCCCGCTGGACGAGGTCCCGGACGTCTACGAGGGCGTCATCTCGATCTTCCGCGACTACGGCTACCGTCGCCTGCGCACTCGCGCCCGGCTGAAGTTCCTGGTCGCCGACTGGGGTCCGGAGAAGTTCCGCCAGGTGCTGGAGGACGAGTACCTCCAGCGCAAGCTCGTCGACGGCCCGGCCCCGGCCCAGCCTGTCGAGCGCTGGCGCGACCACGTCGGCGTGCACCGGCAGAAGGACGGCCGTTTCTACGTCGGGTTCGCCCCGCGCGTGGGCCGCGTGGACGGCGCCACCCTGACGAAGATCGCCGAGCTGGCCGAGGCGCACGGCTCCGGCCGGGTCCGGACCACCGCCGAGCAGAAGATGCTCGTGCTGGACGTCGAGCAGGAGCAGGTCGACTCGCTCGTCGAGGGCCTGGAGGCACTGGACCTCACCGTCCACCCCTCCCCCTTCCGGCGCGGCACGATGGCCTGCACCGGCATCGAGTACTGCAAGCTCGCCATCGTCGAGACCAAGGCGCGCGGCGCCTCGCTGATCGACGAACTGGAGCGCCGGATCCCCGGGTTCGACGAGCCGATCACCATCAACATCAACGGCTGCCCCAACGCCTGCGCCCGTATCCAGGTCGCGGACATCGGTCTCAAGGGCCAGCTGGTCCTCAACGACCGGGGTGAGCAGGTGGAGGGCTTCCAGGTGCACCTGGGCGGCGCGCTCGGCCTGGAGGCCGGCTTCGGCCGCAAGGTGCGCGGTCTGAAGGTGACGTCGGAGGAACTGCCCGACTACGTCGAGCGGGTCCTCAAGCGGTTCCAGGAGGAGCGCGAGGACGGCGAGCGCTTCGCCACCTGGGCCGCGCGTGCTTCCGAGGAGGCCCTGTCATGAGCGAGCGGGCCGCCCCCTTCTACTGCCCCTACTGCGGCGACGAGGACCTGCGCCCCAGCGAGCAGGGCCACGGTGCCTGGGAATGCGCCGCGTGCAACCGGGCTTTCCAGTTGAAGTTCCTCGGGCTGCTGTCCCGGGGCCTTCAGCAGACCGACGCAGGGGGAGACGAGATATGACGACCACGAAGGAAGACCGCACCACCGAGGATCTCAAGGCGCTCGCCGAGCAGGCGGGCCGCGAGCTGGAGGACGCCGACGCGCTGGAGATCCTCCAGTGGGCGGCGGACACGTTCGGCCGGCGCTTCTGTGTCACCTCGTCGATGGAGGACGCGGTCGTCGCCCATCTCGCCTCCCGCGCGTTGCCTGGTGTTGATGTGGTGTTTCTGGACACCGGCTACCACTTTCCCGAGACCATTGGTACACGTGATGCGGTGGAGGCGGTGATGGACGTCAACGTCATCACCCTCACCCCGCGTCAGACGGTCGCCGAGCAGGACGCGGAGTACGGCCCGAAGCTGCACGACCGCGACCCGGACCTGTGCTGCAAGCTGCGCAAGGTCCAGCCGTTGGAGGAGGGCCTCACGGGCTATCTGGCATGGGCGACGGGTCTGCGCCGCGACGAGTCCCCGACCCGGGCGAACACCCCGGTCGTCGGCTGGGACGAGAAGCGGCGGAAGATCAAGATCTCCCCCATCGCCAAGTGGACCCAGGAGGACGTGGACGCCTACGTGGCGGAACACGGTGTCCTCACCAACCCGCTGCTGATGGACGGTTACCCCTCCGTCGGCTGCGCCCCCTGCACCCGCCGCGTCCTGGAGGGCGAGGACGCGCGCGCCGGCCGCTGGGCGGGCCGTGCCAAGACCGAGTGCGGGCTGCACCTGTGACCACGACCCCGTTTCCGGACCCCCCGCCGGAGAACAAGGAGAACCACGTGACGACCGGAGCCACCGTCTGGCTCACGGGTCTGCCGTCCGCCGGCAAGACCACCATCGCGTACGAGCTGGCCGGCCGGCTGCGCGAGGAGGGCCACCGTGTCGAGGTGCTCGACGGCGACGAGATCCGCGAGTTCATCTCCGCGGGCCTCGGCTTCACCCGCGAGGACCGGCACACCAACGTCCAGCGCATCGGCTTCCTCGCCGACCTGCTCGCCCGCAACGGCGTCAAGGCGCTGGTGCCGGTGATCGCGCCGTACGCCGACAGCCGAGAGGCGGTGCGCAAGCGCCACCAGGAGAGCGGGGCGGCGTACCTGGAGATCCACGTGGCCACGCCGGTCGAGGTGTGCTCCGTACGCGATGTGAAGGGCCTGTACGCCAAGCAGGCCGCGGGCGAGCTGTCCGGGCTCACCGGGGTCGATGACCCCTACGAGGAGCCCGAGTCGCCCGATCTGCGCATCGAGTCCCAGAACCAGACCGTGAGTGAGTCCGCGGCGGCCGTGTACGCCCTGCTCAGCGAAAGGGGCCTGGCATGACGACGACCGTCTCCTCGGTCGAGGAGGGCACGCAGACGCCGTACGCCCTCTCCCATCTGGACGCGCTGGAGTCCGAGGCCGTCCACATCTTCCGTGAGGTGGCGGGCGAGTTCGAGCGGCCGGTGATCCTGTTCTCCGGCGGCAAGGACTCCATCGTCATGCTGCACCTGGCGCTGAAGGCGTTCGCGCCCGCGCCGGTGCCGTTCTCGCTGCTGCACGTCGACACCGGGCACAACTTCCCCGAGGTGCTCGACTACCGCGACCGCGCGGTGGCCAAGCACGGCCTGCGGCTGCATGTGGCGTCCGTGCAGGAGTACATCGACCGCGGGGTGCTCAAGGAGCGCCCGGACGGCACCCGTAACCCGCTGCAGACGCTGCCGCTGACGGAGAAGATCCAGGAGGAGCGGTTCGACGCGGTCTTCGGCGGCGGACGCCGGGACGAGGAGAAGGCGCGCGCCAAGGAGCGGGTCTTCTCGCTGCGCGACGAGTTCTCCCAGTGGGACCCGCGCCGCCAGCGGCCCGAGCTGTGGAACCTCTACAACGGACGGCACGCCCCCGGTGAGCACGTCCGCGTGTTCCCGCTGTCCAACTGGACCGAGCTGGACGTCTGGCAGTACATCGCCCGCGAGGGCATCGAACTGCCGGAGATCTACTTCGCGCACGAGCGTGAGGTGTTCGCCCGGGGCGGCATGTGGCTGACGGCGGGCGAGTGGGGCGGCCCGAAGGACGGCGAGACCGTCGAGAAGCGGATGATTCGCTACCGGACGGTCGGCGACATGTCCTGCACCGGCGCCGTCGACTCGGACGCGACCACGCTGGACGCCGTCATCGCCGAGATCGCCGCCTCCCGCCTCACCGAGCGCGGCGCGACCCGCGCCGACGACAAGCTGTCCGAGGCCGCGATGGAAGACCGTAAGCGCGAGGGGTACTTCTAAGCATGAGCACGACCACTTCCGAGGCGCTCTCGGAGACGACCCTGCTGCGGTTCGCCACCGCGGGCTCCGTCGACGACGGCAAGTCCACGCTCGTCGGACGGCTGCTGCACGACTCCAAGTCGGTCCTCGCCGACCAGCTGGAGGCCGTCGAGCACGCCTCCCG
>NZ_JBWKCI010000008.1:0-509979 GCF_056436565.1 Streptomyces sp. NPDC043726 | reverse complement strand
ACGCCCGGTTACATTCCGAACCCGGAAGCTAAGCCTTACAGCGCCGATGGTACTGCAGGGGGGACCCTGTGGGAGAGTAGGACGCCGCCGAACAATCTTTGGGAAGGACCCCTGGTCACCAGCGTTCAGCTGGGACCAGGGGTCCTTTCGTTTTTACAATGCTTGTAGTACCGAAGACAGGAGTCACCGATGTCCACCAACTCTCCCGACGAGCGACCGGAGCGCGACCAGCGGCGACGGGACAGTGGGGACCGCGGCGAGCGTGGTGGCTACCGCGGCGACCGCGACCGTGGCGGCTTCCGTCGAGACGACCGGCGTGATGACCGCCGCGACGACCGTCGAGACGGTGGCCGGGGTGGCGAGCGCGGCGTTGACCGTGGTGGTTACGGCCGGCGTGATGACAACCGGCGTGATGACAACCGGGGCGGTGGCTACGGCCGTCGCGATGACCGGCGTGGTGACGACCGTGATCGTGGTGGGTACCGCGGCGACCGTGACCGGGGCGGCTTCCGTCGGGACGACCGTCCCGGCGATCGGCGTGACGACCGTCGTGATGGTGACCGCGGACCCCGTCCGGCGTTCCGTCGGGACGACCGTCCGGGCGACCGTCCGAGCGGCCCGCGCCGTGACGACCGCGGCGGCTTCCGGCGTGACGACCGTGGCGACCGCGGCGACCGTCCCTCGTTCCGCCGGGACGACGACCGTGGTGGCTACGGCCGGCGTGACGACAACCGGCGTGATGACAACCGGGGCGGTGGCTACGGCCGTCGCGATGACCGGCGTGGTGACGACCGTGATCGTGGTGGGTACCGCGGCGACCGTGACCGGGGCGGCTTCCGTCGGGATGACCGTCCCGGCGATCGGCGTGACGACCGTCGTGATGGTGACCGCGGACCCCGTCCGGCGTTCCGTCGGGACGACCGTCCGGGTGACCGTCCGGGCGGCCCGCGCCGTGACGACCGTGACCGCGACCGCGGCGGCTTCCGGCGCGACGACCGTGGGGACCGGGGTGACCGCGGCGGCTTCCGCCAGGATGACCGGCGCGACGACCGTGGGGACCGTCCGTCGTTCCGCCGTGACGACCGCCGCGACGACCGCGGAGACCGTGGGGACCGTCCGTCGTTCCGCCGTGACGACCGCCGCGACGATCGACGTGACGACCGCCGGGACGGGGACCGTGGTGGGTTCCGTCGGGACGACCGCGGTGGCCGTGGTGATCGGGGTGACCGCGGTGACCGGGGTGGCTTCCGTCGGGACGACCGTGGTGGGCGCCCCGGTGGGTTCCGTGGACGGGACGACCGTGGTGGCCGCGACGACCGGCGTGGTGGCGGTGGCTACGGCCGCCGGGACGACCGGGACCGGGACCGCGATCGCGAGCCGATCAAGCGGCTGCCGATCCCCGAGGACGTCTCGGGCGACGAGATCGACAAGGACGTACGGCAGGAGCTGCAGAGCCTGCCGAAGACGCTGGCGGAGGATGTCGCCAAGAACCTGGTGATGGTCGCACGGCTCATCGACGAGGACCCCGAGGGCGCGTACGGCTACTCCAGGGTGGCCCTGCGACTCGCGTCGCGTGTCGCCGCCGTACGGGAGGCCGCCGGTTTCGCCGCCTACGCGAACCAGAAGTACTCCGAGGCGCTCGGGGAGTTCCGGGCCGCGCGGCGGATGACCGGGACCGTGGAGCTGTGGCCGCTCATGGCCGACTGCGAGCGTGGGCTCGGGCGGCCGGAGAAGGCGCTGGACATGGCCGGGGCGCCCGAGGTGCAGAAGCTGGACAAGGCCGGGCAGGTGGAGATGCGGCTCGTCGCGGCCGGCGCCCGGCGTGACCTGGGGCAGCTGGACGCGGCCATCGTGACGCTGCAGAGCCCCGAGCTGGCCTCGAACTCCGTGCAGCCGTGGACCGCGCGGCTGCGGTACGCCTATGCCGACGCGCTGCTCGCGGCCGGGCGGGAGAGCGAGGCGCGGGAGTGGTTCGCGAAGGCCATCGAGTCCGACAAGGACGGCAGCACGGACGCCTCGGACCGGCTCGCTGAGCTGGACGGTGTCGACTTCGTCGACGCTCTCGGTGACGAGGAGGCCCAGACTCCTGAGAGCGACACCGAGACTCGTGAGGACGAGGCTCGTGAGGATGAGGCCGGAACTCCGGACGTCTCCGACGACAAGGAGTAGGCGCGCTTGAGAAGGGGCGGATCCCGAGAGGGGCCGCCCCTTTGCGCGTCTACAGGGTCAGTGCTTTACAGGTCCAGCGCGCGAAGGACCAGGCCCGAGGCCGGTTTCGGGCCGAACGACGTCGACTTGCGGGGCATCGTGACGCCCTGGCGGGCCAGGTCGCGGACGACTTCCTCGCGGACCGGGTGCATCAGTACGGCCGTACCGCCGTCGCGTTCCGCCTTGCGGACGGTGGCCGCCGCGTCGTGGATGTAGGCGATGCGGGTGGGGTCGTCCTCGGGGATGTGCCAGACGTGGTCGAGGAGCGTTGCGTGCAGGACCGTCGCGTCCAGGGTGCGCCACGCGCGCGGGCGGTCGGACGGGATCGTGCGGGTCAGGAGGTCCGGGTCCGGCTGGTCCACGAGGTGGAAGGCGCCGTCGCCGGCGAGCAGGAAGGCGTTGCCCGCGCGGGCGGCCTCGGCGAGGGCCTCCAAGGCTTGCGGGAGAGGGCCTGCCACTTGCCGTACGCGGAACCGGCCCTCCAGGGGTGCCACCGCGTCCGCGACCGGCAGGCCGTGCAGGAGGCGGTGGATGGCCCGCACGCGCAGGGGGTAGCGGGCCGTGTCGACGAGGAGGACCAGGCCGTAGTCCCAGGGGCTGGGGGAGGGGTGCTCCGCGCGTAGCCGGCGGTAGGTCGCCCAGCGGTGGTGGCCGTCGGCGATGAGGGCCTGGTGGCGGGCCAGGTCGGACTGGATGAGGGTCACGTCCTCGGGGGCGGTGATCGCCCAGAGGCGGTGGCGGAATCCGTCCTCGGTGGTGGTGGCCAGCAGCGGGGGCTGTTCGATGATGCGTTCGAGTACGGCGGAGGTGTCGGCGGCCGAGCCGTTGCCGCGGTAGGTGAGGAGCAGGGGCTCCAGGTTCGCCGAGGTGGCGCGCATCAGGCCGGCGCGGTCTGCCACCACATGAGGCATGACGTCCTCATGGGGCAGGACCACATGTTCCGAGGGTTCCGACAGACGCAGGGCGCCGATGACTCCGCGCTGCAGCAGGCCGCTCGCGTCGCTCTGTTCGTAGACGTAGAGACCGGGTTCGTCGTCGGCGGTCAGGACGCCCTCGGAGAGCCAGCGGCGCAGGGTGTCGGCCGCCTGTTCGTTGCGCGTGCTCGGGGTGCCGGCCTGGGGGAGGATCAGGCGGACGATGTTGTGCGGGTCGGCGTCCTGGAGGTGGTGCAGGCCGTCGGGGCGGACGACGACGTCGTACGGCGGGGATGTCACGGCTGCCAGGCTGCCGACCCGGTCGGGGTCGTAGCGAAGGCCTCTGAACGGGGTGAGTTCGAGGCCCCGGCGCGCCTTTGCTTCCGGGTGACCTGCTGTGTTCATCCCGGCATCGTACGTGTGTCAGTGGCATGCGGGATGATCGGGGGAAAGCCGTCGAACGAGGAGCGATGCGGAATGAGCCAGACCGTCAGGACGAGCCCCGCGGGCAGTGGCCGAGCCCTGAGCGAGGCGTACGACACGGCGCTGCTCGACCTCGACGGGGTGGTGTACGCGGGTGGGAACGCGATCGTGCACGCGGTCGAGTCGCTGGCCACGGCCCGCGAGGGCGGGATGCATCTGGCGTACGTCACCAACAACGCCCTGCGGACCCCGGACACGGTGGCCGAGCACCTGACGGAGCTGGGCATACCGACCGGCGCGGGCGACGTCATCACCTCGGCGCAGGCGGTGGCGCGGTTGATCAGTGAGCAGGTGCCGGAGGGTTCCCGGGTGCTGGTCATCGGCGGTGAGGGACTGCGGGTGGCGCTGCGCGAGCGGGGGCTCGTCCCCGTGGAGTCCGCGGACGACGATCCGGCGGCTGTCGTGCAGGGGTTCGGCGGGCCGGACCTGGCGTGGGGCCGGTTCGCCGAGGCCAGTTACGCCGTGGCGCGCGGGGTGCCGTGGTTCGCGTCCAACACCGATCTGACGATTCCGAGCGGGCGTGGGATCGCGCCGGGCAACGGCGCCGCGGTGGAGGTCGTGCGGATCGCCACCGGTGCCGAGCCGCAGGTGGCGGGCAAGCCGCTGCCCCCGATGCACCGGGAGACGATCCTGCGCACCGGCGCCGAGCGGCCGTTGGTGGTCGGGGACCGGCTGGACACGGACATCGAGGGGGCGTTCAACGGCGAGGTGGACTCGCTGCTGGTGCTGACCGGCGTCACCGACGGCGCCCAGCTGCTGGCGGCGCCGCCGCAGCACCGGCCGACGTATGTGGACGCCGATCTGCGGGGGTTGCTCACCGGGCAGCCGGAGGTCGAGGCGGAGGGGGACGGCTTCCGGTGCGGTGGCTGGATCGCGACGGCCGGGGCCGACCGGCTCGAACTGGAGGGTGAGGGCGAGGCGCTCGACGGGCTGCGCGCGCTGTGTGCGGCGGCCTGGACGGCGGCCGGGGAGGGTTCGTGCGCGCTCGACGGGGGGAAGGCGCTGGCCAGGCTGGGTCTGTGAGCCCCGGTCAGGGTTTGCGCAGGTGGTGCCCGCCTCGGCATCGAGATCGATGCGAGGGTAGGCTAACCTAACCGGGTGTTGGTCGACAGTCCTCCTGAACAGCGCGCGGAAACCGCCCCCGCGCCCCCAACCCGCCGGGCGATACGTCCCCTTGGGCTGCTCCTTTCCGCCCTGCTCCTGGTGCTCGTGGCACTGGCGAGCATCGCGATCGGCGCGAAGGACCTCTCCATGGCGCAGGTCTGGCACGGCCTGTTCCAGGACACGGGGACGTATGGCGACGTCGTCGTCGACGAGCGGGTGACGCGGACCGTGCTGGGGCTGCTCGCCGGTGCCGCGCTCGGTCTCGCGGGGGCCGTCCTCCAGGCGCTCACCCGCAATCCGCTGGCCGATCCGGGACTGCTCGGCATCAACGCCGGTGCCTCCGCCGCCGTGGTCACCGCCATCACCTTCCTCGGCGTCACCTCGGTGAGCGGGTACGTGTGGTTCGCCTTCTTCGGCGCCGCCGCCGTCGGGGCGCTGGTCTGGTTCCTCGGCGGCAGCCGGGGCGCGACGCCGGTACGGCTGGCCCTCGCCGGCACCGCGATCAGCGCCGCGCTCTACGGCTATCTCCAGGCCGTCATGATCTCGGACGACGCGGCGCTCGGCCGGATGCGGTTCTGGACCGTGGGCGCGCTGTCCACGGCGACCGACTCGACCATCAAGCAGGTGCTGCCGTTCCTGCTGGTCGGCATGGTCCTCGCCCTCGCGCTGGCCCGGCCGCTGAACGCCATGGCCATGGGAGACGACACCGCCAAGGCGCTCGGCGCCCACCTCAACCGCACCCGGGCGCTGTCCATGCTGGCCGCCACCGTGCTGTGCGGGGCCGCGACCGCCGCCTGCGGACCGATCGTGTTCGTCGGCCTGATGGTGCCGCACGTCGTGCGCTCCTTCACCGGCCCCGACATGCGCTGGATCCTGCCGTACGCCGCCGTCCTGTCGCCCGTGCTGCTGCTCGGCGCCGATGTCATCGGACGCATCATCGCCCGGCCCTCCGAGATCCAGGTCGGCATCATCACCGCCATCCTCGGTGGCCCGGTGTTCATCTTGCTCGTACGACGGCGGAGGACGGCGCAGCTGTGAAGACCAACCGTGCTGTGCGGACCCCGGGCGGGCTGTCGGTCCGCTTCGACGTCCGCGCCCTGACCGTCGTACTCCTGCTGCTGCTCACCGCGCTCGCCGCGAGCGTCGTGCTGATCGGTACCGGGGACTTCCCGATCTCGGCGGGCGACGTGCTCAAGACGCTGGCCGGGAACGGGGACGCGGGGCAGGAGTTCATCGTCAACGAGCTGCGGCTGCCGCGCGTGCTCGTCGGGCTGCTGGTCGGCGCCTCGCTCGGACTCGGCGGCGCGCTGTTCCAGGCCGTCTCCCGCAACCCGCTGGGCAGCCCGGACATCCTCGGCCTCGGCCAGGGCGCCACGGCCGGGGCGCTCACCATGATCGTGCTGTTCTCCGGGAGCGCGACCCAGGTCACCGTCGGCGCCCTCGTGGGCGGCCTGGTGACGGGACTTGCCATCTATCTGCTCGCCTGGAAGCAGGGCGTGCACGGATACCGGCTGGTCCTGGTCGGTATCGGTATGTCGGCGATCCTCACCGCGATCAACGGCTACCTGCTCACCGTCTCCGACATCGTCGACGCGGCCCGTTCCGTCGTCTGGATGACCGGCTCCCTCAGCGGCCGGGACTGGACCCAGGTCTGGCCGCTGCTCGCGCTGTGCGCGGTGCTCGTACCGCTCGTGCTGGGCAACGCGCGGGGGCTGCGGATGATGGAGATGGGCGACGACGTCTCCAACGCCCTCGGTGTGCGGGTCGAGCGGGTGCGGGCGCTGCTGATGGTGTCCGCCGTCCTGCTCACCGCCGCCGCCACGGCCGCCGCCGGACCGGTCAGCTTCGTCGCGCTCACCGCCCCCCAGCTCGCCCGGCGCCTGACCCGCTCGCCCGGCCCGAACCTGGTGCCGTCCCTGTGCATGGGCGCCGCCCTGCTCGTCACCGCCGACTGGGCCTCGCAGCGGATCTTCGGCGCCGACCAGATGCCCGTGGGCGTGGTCACCGGTGTCGTCGGCGGCGGCTATCTGCTGTGGCTGCTGGTCACCGAGCGCAGGGCGGGCCGGATATGAGCGGCACCGCCCACAAGAACAGCACCAGCAGCACAAGGAGCACTGTGAACCGCCTGTCCGCCGAGAACGTCACCCTCGCCTACGACCAGCGGGTCATCGCCGAGCAGCTCTCGGTGGAGATCCCCGACAACTCCTTCACGGTGATCGTCGGCCCGAACGCCTGCGGCAAGTCCACGCTGCTGCGGGCGCTGTCCCGGATGCTCAAGCCGAGCCAGGGCCGGGTGCTGCTGGACGGGCAGGTCATCCAGTCGATGCCGGCGAAGAAGGTCGCACGGACGCTGGGCCTGCTGCCGCAGTCCTCCATCGCGCCCGACGGCATCACCGTCGGCGACCTGGTGGGCCGCGGCCGCTACCCGCACCAGGGCCTGCTGCGCCAGTGGTCCACCGAGGACGAGCGGGTCGTCCAGGAGTCGATGCGGCAGACCGGGGTCGCCGAGCTGGCCGACCGCTACGTCGACGAACTCTCCGGCGGCCAGCGCCAGCGCGTGTGGATCGCGATGGCGCTCGCCCAGCAGACGCCGCTGCTGCTCCTCGACGAGCCGACCACCTACCTCGACATCCAGCACCAGATCGACGTCCTCGACCTGTGCGCGGAGCTGCACGAGGAGCAGGGCCGCACGCTCGTCGCGGTGCTGCACGACCTCAACCACGCCGCCCGGTACGCCACCCACCTGATCGCCCTGAAGGGCGGCGAGGTCATCGCGGAGGGCGCGCCGAACGACATCGTCACGGCCGAGCTGGTCGAGGAGGTCTTCGGGCTGCGCTGCCAGATCATCGACGACCCGGAGACGGGCACGCCGCTGGTGGTGCCGGCCGCCCGCAAGGCACGTACCGGGAGCGACCTGAAGAAGGTGGCGGCTACAGAAGCTTCCTGAGGACCAGCAGGTCCCGCACGCCCGCGTGCAGCTTCACCCGGCCCGAACCCCAGGCCTTGGCGAAGTGCAGGTCGCCGTCGACCAGCGCCACCAGGTCGTCGCCGGTCATGGCCAGTCTGATCTGGGCCTTCTCCGGCGGCGGGCCCTGCAGGGTGTCGTGGACATGGATCCGGCCGCCCTGGAGGCGGCCGGCGAAGGTGACGTCCAGGTCGGTGATGTGACAGCTCACCGAGCGGTCCAGGGCCGCGGCGGCGGCGACGTCCCCTTCGGCGTGCTGCATGTTGTCCGAGAGCTTCTCGAGTGCGGCGCGGCACTCTGCGATCGTGGCCATCGCGATCGACGGTACACCGGTGCCACGAGGTAGCGTCTGGGCATGAGCGACTCTGTGCCGGAGACCGAGGCCCCTCAGGAAGCGGCGGTCGAGATCTCGTACGACCCCGCCGCCCCGGCCCCCCTGGGCGTCCCCCGCACGCCCACCGGCAACGCCGAGGTCGACGCCCAGCTGGAACGGCTGGCCGACGCCGACCACCTCGCCACGGACGGACACGTCGAGGTGTACGAGGATGTACACCGGGGGCTGCGCGACGCGCTCACCGCGCTCGACGCCCGCCCGGGACCTCCGGTGCCCCCTCCGTCGTATGGCAGTAGGAGCTGAACCGAACGTGGCAGGAGTCGCACGTCGCCGTCTGGACGCGGAGCTGGTCCGCCGGAAGCTCGCGCGCTCGCGCGAGCACGCCAGCCAGCTGATCGCCGCCGGGCGGGTCACCGTCGGCAAGACCGTAGCGACCAAGCCGGCCACGCAGGTGGAGACCGCCGCCGCGATCGTCGTCTCCTCCGACGGCAGCGATCCCGAGTACGTCTCGCGCGGCGGCCACAAGCTCGCCGGGGCGCTGGAGGCGTTCGTCCCGCAGGGGCTCGTCGTCAAGGGGCGGCGGGCGCTGGACGCGGGGGCGTCCACCGGTGGCTTCACGGACGTCCTGCTGCGGGCGGGGGCCGCGCACGTCGTCGCCGTGGACGTCGGATACGGACAACTGGCCTGGACTCTTCAAAGTGATGAACGCGTCACCGTCAAGGACCGTACGAACGTACGCGAGTTGACGCTCGAAGCGATCGATGGGGAGCCAGTGGATCTTGTCGTGGGGGATCTGTCCTTCATCCCGCTCGGACTGGTGCTGCCCGCCCTTGCGCGGTGCGTGAAGCCGGACGCCGATCTGGTGATGATGGTCAAGCCGCAGTTCGAGGTGGGCAAGGAGCGCCTCGGCAGCGGGGGTGTGGTGCGCAGCCCGGAGCTGCGCGCCGAAGCCGTACGGGGAGTGGCACGGCGGGCCTGGGAGCTGGGGCTCGGGGTGCGGGGGGTCACGGCGAGTCCGTTGCCGGGGCCCTCCGGGAATGTCGAGTACTTTCTGTGGCTGCGGTCCGGGGCACCGGAACTGGACCCGGCCGACGTTGACCGTGCAGTGGCGGAGGGGCCGCGTTGACACAGAACCGAGCTCGTACTGTTTTCCTGCTGGCCCACACCGGTCGGCCGGCGGCGATCCGCAGCGCCGAGCTGGTGGTGAAGGGGCTGCTGCGTGAGGGTATCGGCGTGCGGGTGCTGGAGTACGAGGCCGCCGATCTGCCCTTGCCGGAGAGCGTGGAGCTGGTCAAGGAGGCCACTCCGCAGTGCCTCGACGGGTGCGAGCTGCTGATCGTGCTCGGGGGTGACGGGACGCTGCTGCGGGGGGCGGAGTTCGCGCGGGCGTCCGGGGTGCCGATGCTCGGCGTCAATCTCGGGCGGGTGGGGTTCCTCGCCGAGGCCGAGCGGGACGATCTCGACAAGGTCGTCGACCGGGTGGTCACCAAGGCGTACGAGGTCGAGGAGCGGATGACGGTCGATGTCGTCGTCCATCAGAACGGCGACATCGTGCACACGGACTGGGCGCTGAACGAGGCGGCGGTGCAGAAGGCCGGCGCCGAGAAGCTGCTGGAAGTCGTGCTGGAGATCGACGGGCGGCCGGTGACGGGGTTCGGGTGCGACGGCATCGTGCTGTCCACGCCCACCGGGTCCACGGCGTACGCCTTTTCCGCCGGCGGGCCGGTGGTGTGGCCCGAGGTGGAGGCGCTGCTGATGGTGCCGATCTCCGCGCACGCGTTGTTCGCCAAGCCGTTGGTGACCTCGCCGGATTCCGTGCTCGCGGTCGAGGTGCTGCCGCACATCCCGCCGGGGGTTCTGTGGTGTGACGGGCGGCGGACCGTGGAGTTGCCGCCCGGGGCGCGGGTCGAGGTGCGGCGGGGGGCTGTGCCGGTGCGGCTGGCCCGGCTGCATCACGCCTCGTTCACGGACCGTCTCGTCGCCAAGTTCGCGTTGCCCGTTTCCGGGTGGCGCGGGGCGCCTCACTAGCAGGTCCACTCCCCTGGGTGACAGGGCGCCTCGCATCCCGGCGCCCTTACCTCGTATGGTCGTGCCGTGCTGGAAGAGATGCGGATACGGTCGCTCGGAGTCATCGACGACGCGGTCGTCGAGTTGTCGCCGGGGTTCACCGCCGTCACGGGTGAGACGGGTGCGGGCAAGACCATGGTGGTCACCAGCCTCGGGTTGCTGCTCGGCGGTCGGGCGGATCCGGCGCTCGTGCGGATCGGGGCCGAGAAGGCGGTCGTCGAGGGACGGGTCACCGTGCCCTCGGGCACCTCGGCCGTCGTACGGGCCGAGGAGGCCGGGGCCGAGCTGGACGACGGGGCGCTGCTGATCAGCCGTACCGTTTCGGCCGAGGGACGGTCGCGGGCCCATGTCGGGGGCCGCAGTGTTCCCGTCGGGCTGCTCGCCGAGCTGGCCGACGACCTGGTGGCCGTGCACGGGCAGACCGATCAGCAGGGCCTGCTGAAGCTGTCCCGGCAGCGGCAGGCGCTCGACCGGTACGCCGGGGACGGCGTCGCCGTGCCGCTCGCCAAGTACGGCGAGGCCTACCGGCGTCTGCGGGCCGTCGCCACCGAGCTGGAGGAGATCACCACGCGCGCGCGTGAGCGGGCCCAGGAGGCCGACATGCTGCGCTTCGGGCTCGACGAGATCGCCGGCGTCGAGCCGCGCGCCGGGGAGGACGTGGAGCTGGCGGAGGAGGCGGAGCGGCTCGGGCACGCCGAGGCGCTGTCGTCCGCCGCCACGGCCGCCCACGCGGCGCTCGCGGGCAACCCCGAGGACCCCGAGGGCATCGACGCGGCGACCCTGGTGGCGGGGGCCCAGCGGGCCCTGGACGCCGTACGGTCGCACGACCCGGCCCTCGCCGCGCTCGCCGACCGGATCGGTGAGATCGGGATCCTGCTCGGCGATGTGGCGGGGGAGCTGGCGGGCTACGCCGACGACCTCGACGCGGATCCGCTGCGGCTGTCCGCCGTCGAGGAGCGGCGGGCCGCTCTCACGGCGCTGACGCGGAAGTACGGCGAGAACGTCGCCGCCGTGCTGGCGTGGGCCGAGGAGGGCGTGGCGCGGCTGACCGAGCTGGACGGCGACGACGAGCGGATCGACGAGCTGACGGCGGAGCGGGACGCGCTGCGCGTCGAACTGGGCGGGCTCGCGCAGGCCTTGACCGACGCGCGCACCGAGGCCGCCGAGCGGTTCGCGGCCGCGGTGACCGCCGAGCTGGCCTCGCTGGCCATGCCGCACGCGCGCGTGTCCTTCGACATCCGGCAGAGCGAGGACCCGGAGGGCGTGGAGGTCGGCGGTCGTACGGTCGCGTACGGGCCGTCCGGCGCGGACGAGGTCGAGCTGCTGCTCGCTCCCCATCCCGGTGCGCCGCCGCGGCCGATCGCCAAGGGCGCCTCCGGCGGTGAGCTGTCGCGCGTGATGCTGGCCGTGGAGGTCGTGTTCGCGGGGACGGATCCTGTGCCGACGTATCTCTTCGACGAGGTCGACGCGGGTGTCGGTGGCAAGGCGGCGGTGGAGATCGGGCGGCGGCTGGCGAAGCTGGCGAAGTCGGCCCAGGTCGTCGTCGTCACGCATCTTCCGCAGGTCGCCGCCTTCGCCGACCGGCAGTTGCTGGTGGAGAAGACCAACGACGGTTCTGTCACGCGGTCCGGTGTGAAGGTGCTCGAAGGCGAGGACCGGATCCGGGAGCTGTCCCGGATGCTGGCGGGGCAGGAGGACTCGGAGACCGCTCGGGCGCATGCGGAGGAGTTGCTGGCGACGGCTCGGTTGGACCGGTAGCGCCTACGGGGGTGCCGCTTTCGGTTGTTCGGCGGGTGCGGGTGCGTGGGGGCTGGTCGCGCCCGCGCGGCGTAGCCGCAAATCGACACAGCCCCGCGCCCCTGGGTGTGCTTATCTTGCCGGATGCTCATTCGCGCTGCCCTCACCGGGTTTCTCGCCCGCGCAAGTCTTCACGCACTCCGCGCCAACGCCCCCGGCGGGCGCGAGCGTTGGGAGCGGGTCAACCATGCCGGGAACACCGTCGATCTCTGCGCCGGGGCCGCCGGTTCGCTTGCCGTAGCCCTCACCAGCGGGCGGGTCGGGGTTCCCGTCCTGCTCGCCGGGGTCTGTGGGGCTTATGACGATGTCGTCGGTGCCGGGGATCCTCGCCGTGGGTTTCGGGCTCATCTGTCGGCCCTGAAGGACGGGGAAGTCACCAGCGGGGCCGTGAAGTTGTTCGGGGTCGGGGCCGCCGGGCTGCTCGCGGGGGCGCTGCTCAAGGAGCGGGCCGTGGACAAGGTGCTCGCCGGGGTCGTCGTCGCCGGGGCCGCGCACTTCGTCAATCTCGTGGACGTACGGCCGGGGCGGGCCGTCGGTGTCGTGCTCGGGCTCGGGGCGGCCGGGCTGGTGCGGGGCGGGGCCGCGGGGGAGTTGTCCGCCGCGGCCGTGGGGGCGGCGGCGGCCGTGCTGCCGGACGACGTCGGGGAGCGGTCGATGCTCGGGGACACGGGTGCGCATGCGCTCGGGGCCGCTCTGGGCGCCGCCGTCGTCGCCGGCAACGGACGTGCCGGGCTCGTCGCCCATGCCGCCGCGCTGGTCGCCGCCGCCGTCCACGGGGACAGGGTGAGCGACGTGGCACGGTCGCGACTCGCGGACATCCGTCCGGTGACTCACCCGAGTGGGTGATGGGCTGCGACCGCGGCCGTCGTCCCTTCGTTCCCGGAACCTCCGCGCGTCCTGGCATCCTTGGCAGTGCATCTCGTACGCGCAGGGATCCTCGCGGTTCACCCCCTCCGCTCGATCCTTCTGTACTTTCTTCGTGACCGCCCGACCCCGAACCAGGAGCCCGGCCACGTGACCCCCGTGAGCAGCCACTCACCGCACGGCCAGTCGCCGCTGCGCACCGTGCAGGTGCTGGGCGGAGGCAACGCCGGCAGCAGTGTGCACGTGCGGTCGCTCGCTTCGGGGCTTGTCGCGAGGGGCGTGCGGGTCACCGTGTGCGCCCCCACCGAGGCCGATCACCTCTACGGCTTCAGCGGCGTCGGCGCCGAACACGTGCACGTGCCGCGCAGCAGCGACCCCGGTTCCGTGGCCGCGCTCCGGGCGGCCTGCGCGGACGCCGACCTGGTGCACGCGCACGGGCTGCACGCCTCCTTCCGCGCCGTGCTCGCGCTCAGCGGCCGGCGCACGCCCCTGGTCGTCACCTGGCACGACCGGGCGCACGTGGAGGGCGCCCGCGCCCATCTCGTACGGCTGCTGGAGCGGCGCGTGGTGAAGGCGGCCTCCGTCGTCCTCGGCACGACCTCCGCGCTCGTGGACCGGGCCCGCCGCACGGGGGCCCGGGACGCGCGGCTCGCCGCCGTCTCACTGCCCGGGCCTCGCCGTCCGGCCGAGAACGAGCACGACGAGGCCGAGCGGCTGCGGCCCAAGGTGCGGGCCGAACTCGGCGCCACCGGACGCCCGTTGCTGATCGCCGTCGGCTCGCTCGAACGGCATCGCGGCTACGACGTCCTGCTGGACGCCTGCCGCGCCTGGCGCCGGCTCGATCCCCTGCCGCTCGTCGTCATCGCCGGCGAGGGGCCGCTGCGGGGCGAACTCCAGCGCCGTATCGAGGAGGAGGGGCTGCCGGTGCGGCTCATCGGGAGCCGGGACGACGTGCGCGAACTGCTCGCCGCCGCCGACCTCGCCCTGCTGCCCAGTCGGTGGGAGGCGCGGTCCGTCCTCGCGCAGGAAGCCCTTCACGCGCGCGTGCCGCTCATCGCGACGGAGGTCGGCGGACTGCCCGAACTCGTCGGCGACGCCGCCGAACTCGTCCCGCCCGGCGATCCCGAGGCGCTCGCCGCCGCCGTCACCCGACTGCTCGACGATCCCGCGCGGTGCGAAATGCTCAGGGCCCGGGGGCTGCGGCAGGCCGCCACTTGGCC
Source organism: Streptomyces sp. NPDC043726 (assembly GCF_056436565.1). Lineage (NCBI taxonomy): Bacteria > Bacillati > Actinomycetota > Actinomycetes > Kitasatosporales > Streptomycetaceae > Streptomyces > Streptomyces sp. NPDC043726. Next base: position 496,023 of record NZ_JBWKCI010000008.1, on the reverse strand, counting down.
GACCGAGGACGAGACCGTCGCCCAAGTGCTCAGCGTGTACGACGAGTTGACGCAGCCCCGGCCGCTCATCTAGCGCCGCTGACCTGAGGCTGCTGACGCAGAGCCGTTGTTCTACGGCACGTGCCGGCGCGCCCGCAGCGCCAGGCTCAGCGCCAGGACCGCCTGCGGGTCGTCCAGGTCCGTGCCGAGCAACTCGCCGATGCGGGCGAGGCGGTTGTAGAGGGTCTGCCGGTTGAGGTGCAGTTCGCGGGCCGTCTCCGCCTTGCGCCCCGCGTGCGCCAGATAGGTCTGCAGCGTCGGCAGCAGCGGTGGCTTGGAGCGGGCGTCGTGCTCGCGCAGCGGGCCGATGGCGCGCTCCACGAAGGCCGCGAGGTCGGGATGGTCGCGCAGCCGCCACAACAGCAGGTCGATGTCCAGGCGGCGGGCGTCGTACCAGGGGCGGTCGGTCAGGCCCTGCGCCGCCGTCGCCGTCTCCGCCGCGTGCCGGAGGCTCGCCGAGGCCGCCGCCCAGCCGCCCGCGACCCCGACCACGACGACCGGCGGCTGCGCTCCGGGCCGCTGCATCCCGGCTCGTTCCACCCCGGCCCGCAGCGCCGCCGCGACCCGGTCCGCGACCGCCGAGCGCTCCGACTCCGACCGCAGGCCCAGGAGCAGGGGGACGCGGCCTTCCACCGGCCGTACGCCCAGCAGCACCGGAACCCCCACCGACGCCAGCTCCTCGGCGACCGCGCGGGCCAGCACCGCCCAGCCACCGCCCGGGGACAGCGCGTCGCCGAGGCGCATCACCACCGGCAGCAGCGGACTCTCGCCCGGTTTGAAGCCGAGGACGCGGGCCTGCGCGGGCGCGTCCTCCGCGCTGATCCGGCCCTCGGCGAGGTCGGTGAGGAAGTCGCCGCGGCCCCGGGCGGCCAGCTCCTCCTCCTGCCGGGCCTGCATCAGCACCACGGCGAGGATGCCCGCGGCCCGCTCCGCCGCGATCCGGTGCACCGGCGCCAGCGGAGCCCGCACGGGCAGGAGCACCAGGCGGGCGCGGACCGACCCCGTGCCCGGACCCCCGCCCGGCACGTCCACCAGCACCGAGCCCGCCGGTGCCTCCTTGTGCTGGCCCCGCAGCCCCTCCCACACCTGGAGCGGATCGGCGTTCTCCGGGCCCGCTCCCGCGGCGTACAGAAGCTGTCCGTCGGTCGTCTCCAGGAAGACCGGGTTGCCGCTGAAGTCGGCCAGGATGCTGAGCACTTGAGGGATTCCGCCGCCGCCGAGCAGGGCCTCCGTGCAGCGCCGGTGGACCTCCTCGGCGCGCTGGAGGAGCGCGTAGTGGCCGTTGACGATCTCGGTGTGGACCTCCTCGGTGACCGTCACGAACGGCACCTCGCGGTGCAGTTGGACCAGCGGCAGGCCGGCCGCCCGTGCCGTGTCGACGAGGGCCGCCGGAAGCCGGGTGAAGCGCGGGCCCAGCTCCACCACGAGGGCGGCGATCCCGCGCTCGGCCAGCGTGCGGACGAACGCGCGCTGTTCGGCCGGTCGGGTGCCGAGGCCGTAGCCGGTGGTCAGCAGCAGCTCCCCGCCCTTGAGCAGCGAGGCGATGTTGGGGACCTCGCCCGCGTGCACCCAGCGCACGGTGCGCCCCAGACGGTCGGCGCCCGCCACGATCTCCGGGAGCCCGCCGCGCAGGCCGGGCAGCTCCAGCGCCCGCCGCACGGTGATGCCGGCGCCCTGGGTGTCGAATCTGCTGTCCATGCCGCTGTCCATAACCGGACGCTACCCGCGCCCGTGCTTCCGGGACATCTCCACGCGGTTACGGAGACGATCTTCCGGCCCCGGCGCACGACAATGCGTCGCGCCCCGTGGCGAATTGCACGACCGCGTGTCTGTTGTGGCATGCGTCACTCGGCCGTCACACTGGCGCATCCGGCAGGCAAGCCGGGCATGACCTTCGGATTTCGTTGCGAATGTACGGCGAGAGGGGCGGGAATGTCAGAGAATCCCACGCGAGAGGTCCATCGGCTCAAGGCGAATTCCGTAGGTCTGGTGGGTGTGGTGTTCATGGCGGTCGCGACCGCCGCGCCGATCACCGCCATGACCGGCAACCTGCCCATCGCGGTCGGCTTCGGAAACGGCACGGGCGCCCCCGCGGGCTATCTCTTCGCGACGCTCGTGCTGACGGTGTTCTCCGTCGGCTACGTCGCCATGGCCCGGCGGATCACCGCGGCCGGCGCCTTCTACGGCTACATCTCGCACGGCCTCGGCCGGATCGCGGGCATGGCGTCCGGGATGCTCGCCGTCCTCGCGTACGTCGTCTTCGAGGCGTCCATCGTCGGTGTGTTCTCCTACTTCGCGAAGACCACCGTCCACGACCAGCTCGGCGTCGACCTGCCGTGGATCCTGTACGCGGTCGCGATGCTCGCCGTCACGGCCGTGCTCGCGTTCTTCGACATCAACCTCACCGCCAAGGCGCTCGGCGTCATGCTGATCGCGGAGATCGCCGTCCTCTTCGCGGTCGCCACCGCCGTACTCCTGAACGGCGGCGGCCCCGACGGCATCCCGATGGAGCCCATCAACCCCGCGAACGCCTTCACCGGCACCTCCGCCGGGCTCGGCCTGTTCTTCGCCTTCTGGTCGTGGGTCGGCTTCGAGTCGACGGCGATGTACGGCGAGGAGTCCCGCGACCCCAAGCGGGTCATCCCGCGCGCGACGCTGATCTCGGTGATCGGTGTCGGGATCTTCTACATCTACGTCTCCTGGATGACCATCGCGGGCAACGGCCTCACGGGCTCCGTCGAGGTCTCCTCCGGCACCAGCCCGCTCGACCTGTTCTTCGACCCGGCGCACTCCTTCATCGGCGCCTGGGCCGTGGTCACCTTCCAATGGCTGCTGATCACCGGCTCGTTCGCCTGCGGGATGGCCTTCCACCAGTGTGCTGCGCGCTATCTGTACGCCATCGGCCGCGAGGGCTTCCTGCACCCGGCCCTCGGCCGCACCCACGCCAGGCACGGCTCACCGCACGTCGCGTCCTTCGTGCAGTCGGTCATCGCGGTCGCTCTGGTGGGCGCGTTCTGGCTGACCGACCAGGACCCGTACATCCACCTGTACACGCTGCTGGCGATCCTCGGCACGATGGCCATCCTCATCGTGCAGACCCTGTGCTCCTTCGCCGTCATCGGCTACTTCCGCAAGCACCACCCCGAGGACCGGCACTGGTTCCGCACCTTCACCGCGCCCCTGCTCGGCGGGCTCGGCATGATCGCGGTGGTGGGGCTGCTGGTCACCAACCTCGACACGGCGGCCGGTACGGCGGCGGACTCCCTGTTCTTCAAGGCCATCCCGTGGATCGTCGGACTGGTCTTCTTCGGCGGCCTGGGCCTCGGCTTCTACCTGAAGGCCAGGCGGCCGGAGCGCTACGAGATCATCGGCCGGATCGTGCTGGAGGACTCGGCCGAGCGCACGGAAACCCCCGTCAACGCCTGAGGAGCGAGAACCGTGCCACGAACGCCCTCGATGCACGCCCTGCGCACCCTCTTCGCCGACCACGCAGCCGCCGAGCGGCGCGGTCTGCCCGTGGCGCCGAGGCCCGCGTCCGTGGGTGGGCGCCGGAATCGCCGGACTCACCGCCGCCCTCACCCTGCACGACGCCGGGTACGCCTGCACGCTCTACGAGGCGAAGGCCCGGCTCGCCGCGCGGCGGCTGAACGGCATCGACGCCTTCTTCCCCGGCACCTCGGCCGCCTGGACCGGCCGGGCACAGCTGTCCGCCTGGCACCTCAACCCCTATGCCCAGGGCGCCTATTCGTACTGGCCCGTCGGGTACGTCCACCGGTACGTGGGCTACGAGGGGGTCGCGCAGGGCAACGTCCGCATCGGCGGCGAGCACTGCTCCGTACGCGAACCGGTCGTCCCCGGCAGCGCCTTCCGGCACCGTCCGCCCGGTGGCCCGCTCACCGCGGCAGCATGCGGACGCTCGCCGCGCTCACCTCGGCTTGATGTTGTGGTTGAACCGGAACACGTTGTCCGGGTCGTACTGCCGCTTGACCTCCTCCAGGCGCCGGTAGTTCTCCGCGCCGTACCCGGCGATCACCCGGTCCGGGCCCTCCTGGCCGATGAAGTTGAGGTAGACGGCGCCCGTGCTCCAGGGCCGGGCACCGGCCCGCACGTCCCGCACCCACTGGATGCCGCGCTCGTCGTCGGCCGCGTCCGCCCACATGCCGAAGGGATGCGTCGCCCAGGGCGAGTCCCGGTAGGGCACCGGGTACTCGTGGGGTCCGTCGGCGATGGCACCGCCCAGCGGGAACACCGCCTGGATGGTTCGCGTCGGTACGGGCATCGCGCACGCGCCGGCGCAGAACACGTCGACGTAGTCGTCGGGCAGGCCCGTCAGGTACTCCGCCGACCAGTAGTTCCGGAAGCCCGGCGGATCGTCGAGCATGCACTGCACGTCGACGTACGGCATCGCGCCGACGATCGCCGCTTCGTGCGGCAGCGCCAGCAGCGGCTCGGCCGCCTTCCGCATCGCCGCCTCGCTCCCGGCGTACGTCAGCAGCGCCGCGCACAGCAGGGTGCCCTGCAGCCGCGGCGGGCAGAACTCCTCGGGCGGGCCGGTGAGATAGATGACCCCGCCGCTCGCCTCGTTCGGCGCCACGGAGATGACATCGCGGTAGGTGCGTACGACCTCGGGGCCGAACTCCGGGAGGTAGAACAGGAACGCGATGGCGAACTCGGGCAGCTCGTACAGGTTCAGGGTGAGCGAGGTGGCCACGCCGAAGTTGCCGCCGCCGCCGTGCAACGCCCAGAACAGCTCGGGGTTCTCGTCGACGCTCGCGTGCACCGGACGGCCGTCGGCGGTGACGAGTTCGGCGGCGATGAGGTTGTCGACGGCCAGTCCGCACCAGCGGTCCAGCCAGCCGGAGCCCCCGCCGAGGACGAAACCGCCGACGCCGGTGGTGGAGACCCGGCCGCCGGTGGTGGCGAGGCCATGTTCCTGGCAGGCGCGGTCCAGGTCGCTCATCGTGGCGCCGCCCGCGACCCGTACCGCCTCGGCCGCCGGGTCCACGGTGACCGCGCGCATGTGGCGCAGATCGATGACCAGGCCGCCGTCGTTCAGTGCCGAGCCCGCCACGCTGTGGCCGCCGCCGCGCACGGCGATGTGCAGGTCCAGGTCCCGGGCGAACCGCACCGAGCGCACGACGTCGGCCTCGTCCACGCACTGCGCGATCACCGCGGGCCGCTTGTCGATCATCGCGTTGAAGACGACACGCGCCTCGTCGTAACCGTGGTCCCCCGGGGCGAACACATCGCCAGTGAGATCCTCGCGCAGCGCGGTGAGCGCCGCGCCCGCCTTCGAAGGGGAAGCCATGGCCGCCCCCTTTCCGCCAAGGGGGATTTGTGCCCTTCCAGGTTAGGCGGGCCCAGCTCCGGGGGCCTGCCGGCGCCACCATCGCCCGGGACGCCGTGGCCGTGGGCGGACTCGCGGTGAGGCCCTTGAGAGGTGGTGGTCCCCGTCAGCCGCCGTACGCGCCCGAAGCCGTCAGGCGCAGGGCCGTGTCGATCAGCGGGACGTGGCTGAACGCCTGCGGGAAGTTGCCGACCTGGCGCTGCAGGCGCGGATCCCACTCCTCGGCCAGCAGTCCGAGGTCGTTGCGCAGTGCCAGCAGCTTCTCGAACAGCTTGCGGGCCTCGTCGACCCGGCCGATCATCGCCAGGTCGTCCGCCATCCAGAACGAACAGGCCAGGAAGGCGCCCTCGTCACCGGGCAGCCCGTCGACGCCCTCGGCCTCCCCTTGCGTCGGGTAGCGCAGGATGAACCCGTCCGGTGTGGACAGCTCCCGCTGGATCGCCTCGATGGTGCCGATCACCCGCTTGTCGTCCGGCGGCAGGAAGCCCATCTGCGGAATGAGCAGCAGCGAGGCGTCCAGCTCCTTCGAGCCGTACGACTGGGTGAAGGTGTTGCGCTCCTTGTCGTAGCCCCTCTCGCACACGTCCCGGTGGATGTCGTCGCGCAGCTCGCGCCAGCGCTCCAGCGGGCCGTCCGCGTCACCGGACTCGATCAGCTTGATGGTGCGGTCCACGGCGACCCACGCCATCACCTTGGAGTGCACGAAGTGGCGGCGCGGGCCGCGCACCTCCCAGATGCCCTCGTCCGGCTCGTTCCAGTGGTCCTCCAGGTAGCGGATCAGCTTGAGCTGGAGCACCGAGGCGTAGTCGTTGCGGGCGAGCCCGGTCATGTGGCCCAGGTGCAGGGCCTCGGTGACCTCGCCGTACACGTCCAGCTGGAGCTGGTGGGCCGCGCCGTTGCCGACCCGGACCGGCGCGGAGTTCTCGTAGCCGGGCAGCCAGTCCAGCTCCGCCTCGCCGAGCTCGCGCTCGCCGGCGATGCCGTACATGATCTGGAGGTTCTCCGGGTCGCCCGCGACCGCGCGCAGCAGCCACTCGCGCCAGGCGCGGGCCTCCTCGCGGTAGCCGGTGCGCAGCAGCGAGGACAGGGTGATCGCGGCGTCCCTGAGCCAGGTGTAGCGGTAGTCCCAGTTGCGGACCCCGCCGATCTCCTCGGGCAGCGAGGTCGTGGGCGCGGCGACGATGCCGCCGGTCGGGGCGTACGTCAGCGCCTTCAGCGTGATCAGGGAGCGGATCACGGCCTCGCGGTAGGGGCCGTGGTAGGTGCAGTGCTCGACCCACTCGCGCCAGAAGTCCTCGGTGGCCTCCAGCGACTGCTCCGGCTCGGGCAGCGGCGGCGGCTGGTGGTGCGAGGGCTGCCAGGAGATGGTGAACGCGATCCGGTCACCGGGGGCGACGGTGAAGTCGGAGTACGTCGTCAGCGACTTGCCGTAGGTCTCGCACTCGGTGTCGAACCAGACCGAGTCCGGGCCCGCGACGGCCACCGTGCGGCCCTCGTGCTTGTGCACCCACGGCACGACCCGGCCGTAGGAGAACCGCATCCTGAGGGCCGAGCGCATCCGGACGCGCCCGGAGACACCCTCCACGATGCGGATCAGCTGCGGGGCGCCGTCACGCGGGGGCATGAAATCGGTCACTCGGACCGTGCCGCGCGGGGTGTCCCACTCGGACTCCAGGATCAGCGAGTCCCCGCGGTAACTGCGCCGGGCCGCGACCGGCGGCGCCGAGTCCGCCGCGTGCGCGGGCCCGAGCCGCCAGAAACCGTGTTCCTCGGTGCCCAGCAGACCGGCGAAGATGGCGTGCGAGTCGAAGCGGGGCAGGCACAGCCAGTCGACTGTGCCGTCCCGGCAGACCAGTGCCGCGGTCTGCATGTCTCCGATGAGTGCGTAGTCTTCGATGCGCCCGGCCACGTGCAACTCCAGTCGAACGGCCACGTCACCCCCCGAGGAAAAGGGGGCGGTCGCTAGTGCGGTCAAGGGGTCGTTGTAATGCGTCGTTGAGCGGTGAAGCAAAGCAGCCGCTCCGCCGTGAGGCAAAACGCCAATTGTTGCTCAACGAACTGACGAGCTCGCGTCGTTCCGGTCGTACGGGCTGGGGTGGTGCCGTGTTGCCGGTCCGGCTCGGCAGTGAGTGTCCGACGAGGATACGACGCACGTAGATGATCTGCGTGCCGCTCCGGGCAACGTGGATGGGCCGAACGGGTGAGCAACGGGTGAGAAACCGGTGACCCCGCGTGGGCCCGTGTCGACCTGCGTGGCGACACGTGCGCGGAGCGTGGCCGGAAGCCATCGCCCCGAGGCGCTGATACCCTGGTAGCCCGTGGACCGGTGGGAGAGAAACCCCCGAACCGCAGCGACGGCGACTCCGGAATCCCCGGTGAGAACGCCGCACCGCACCCCAGAACGCGACCACGGGAGCCCCGCCTTGGCCATGACGCCCAAATCCACGACGACCAAGCACATCTTCGTCACCGGGGGTGTCGCCTCCTCGCTCGGCAAGGGCCTCACCGCCTCCAGTCTTGGCATGCTGCTCAAGGCGCGGGGACTGCGCGTCGTGATGCAGAAGCTCGACCCGTACCTCAACGTCGACCCCGGGACGATGAACCCCTTCCAGCACGGTGAGGTGTTCGTCACCAACGACGGCGCCGAGACGGACCTGGACATCGGACATTACGAGCGCTTCCTCGACCGTGACTTGGACGGCTCCGCCAATGTCACTACAGGACAGGTCTACTCGACGGTGATCGCCAAGGAGCGGCGCGGCGAGTACCTGGGCGACACCGTGCAGGTCATCCCGCACATCACCAACGAGATCAAGCACCGCATCCGGCGGATGGCGACCGACGAGGTCGACGTCGTCATCACGGAGGTCGGCGGCACGGTCGGCGACATCGAGTCGCTGCCGTTCCTCGAGACCGTCCGCCAGGTCCGGCACGAGGTCGGCCGTGACAACGTCTTCGTCGTCCACATCTCTCTCCTGCCGTACATCGGCCCCTCGGGAGAGCTGAAGACGAAGCCGACCCAGCACTCGGTTGCGGCCCTGCGGAACATCGGTATCCAGCCGGACGCGATCGTGCTGCGCTGCGACCGAGAGGTGCCCACCGCGATCAAGCGGAAGATCTCGCTGATGTGCGACGTCGACGAGGCCGCCGTGGTCGCCTGCCCCGACGCCCGCTCCATCTACGACATCCCGAAGACGGTGCATGGCGAGGGCCTGGACGCCTACGTCGTCCGCAAGCTGGACCTGCCGTTCCGTGACGTGGACTGGACGACCTGGGACGACCTGCTCGACCGCGTCCACAACCCCGACCACGAGATCACCCTCGCCCTGGTCGGCAAGTACATCGACCTGCCCGACGCCTATCTCTCGGTCACCGAGGCGCTGCGCGCGGGCGGCTTCGCCAACAAGGCCCGCGTCAAGATCAAGTGGGTCACCTCCGACGACTGCAAGACCCCGGCCGGCGCCAAGGCGCAGCTCGGTGACGTCGACGGCATCTGCATCCCGGGCGGCTTCGGCGACCGCGGTGTGCTCGGCAAGGTCGGCGCGATCAAGTTCGCCCGCGAGAACAAGATCCCGCTGCTGGGCCTCTGCCTGGGCCTGCAGTGCATCGTGATCGAGGCGGCGCGCAACCTCGCCGACATCGGCGACGCCAACTCCACCGAGTTCGACCCCGCCACGGGCCACCCGGTCATCTCCACGATGGCCGAGCAGCTCGACATCGTCGCCGGCGAGGGCGACATGGGCGGAACGATGCGCCTGGGCATGTACCCGGCCAAGCTGGCCGAGGGCTCCATCGTGCGCGAGGTGTACGACGGCAAGGAGTACGTCGAGGAGCGGCACCGTCACCGCTACGAGGTGAACAACGCCTACCGCGCGGAGCTGGAGAAGAAGGCGGGCATCCTGTTCTCCGGAACGTCCCCCGACGGCAAGCTCGTGGAGTACGTCGAGTACCCCCGCGACGTCCACCCCTACCTGGTGGCGACGCAGGCCCACCCGGAGCTGCGCTCGCGCCCGACCCGCCCGCACCCGCTGTTCGCGGGCCTCGTGAAGGCGGCGGTCGAGCGGAAGATCTCGAAGTAGCACGACAGTTGTACGGTGGCCGGGGTGCGAACCTTCAATGGTTGGCACCCCGGTTTTCTTTGGCGGGTTCGTTTCAAGCGTGTGGAAGGCCAGGGCATGACGATCAAGGACACCCCGCAGGAGTGGGAGATCCGGGCGACGGACACCCCCTTCGTGGGCAACAAGACCTCCGTCCGCACCGACGACGTGGTCATGCCCGACGGCAGCGTGGTGCGCCGCGACTACCAGGTCCACCCGGGCTCGGTCGCCGTGCTCGCCCTCGACGAGGAGGACCGGGTGCTGCTCATCAAGCAGTACCGGCACCCCGTACGGCACAAGCTGTGGGAGATCCCGGCCGGACTGCTCGACATCCCCGGCGAGAACCCGCTGCACGCGGCCCAGCGCGAGCTGTACGAGGAGGCGCACGTCAAGGCCGAGGACTGGCGGGTGCTGACGGACGTCTACACCACGCCGGGCGGCTGCGACGAGGCGGTACGGGTCTTCCTGGCCCGCGACCTCTCCGAGGTCGAGGGCGAGCGCTTCACGGTCGAGGACGAGGAGGCGGACCTGGAACACGCGCGCGTGCCGCTCGCGGAACTGGTCCAGGGGGTCCTCGCGGGGGAGTTGCACAACAACTGCCTGGTGGTCGGGGTGCTGTCGCTGGTCGCCGCGCGGGCCTCCGGCGGACTCGACGGACTGCGTCCGGCAGACGCGCCCTGGCCCGCGAGGCCGTTCCAGGCCTGACCCCTCTTGGTCCTACGATCTGTTGATCCGATCGGGGGAGTCTTCGTTCCCTCCGTCGTGCTCCACACGGCTCGTTGCAGAGCGTGAACTAGGCTCTGAAACACGCCCGTATCCGGAATCCCGGCGGGCTTGCGCGTGCGGTGGGACGGGAGTGTGGCCCGTGACGGATCAGGCGGTGGACACAGGCGGCGTCAGGTTGTCGGCCGACGGTCAATTTCTGGGCCGGACACGGGAGTTGAAGGAGCTGCTCGCCGACATCGAGCGGGCGGGACTCGACACCCTCTCTGGCAAGAAGGCCCCCCGCGCGCGGGTGCTGCTGATCGCCGGACGCCCCGGTTCCGGCCGCACCTCCCTCGCCGAGGAACTCGTACGACAGGTAGCGGACCGTTACGGCGACGGCGTGCTGCGCGCCCGGCTCAGCGAGCCCGACGGCACCCCCGTCCCCGTCGACTCCGTGGCCCGCGATCTGCTCGCCGCCCTGGAGCTGCCGTCCCCGGCCGGGGCCGCCGAGGACGACCTCACCGCCGCGTTGCGCGAGGCGCTCGCCGACCGCAGGGTCCTGCTCCTGCTCGACGACGCGGCCACCGCGGAACAGGTCGCCGCCCTGCTGCCCGAGACCCCGGACTGCCTGGTCGTCGCCGTCTCGGCCGGTCCGCTCACCGGCATCTCCGACGTCCGCCCGTGCACCCTCGGCGGCCTGGACACCAAGTCGGCGGTGGAACTGCTGTCCCGGCACGCGGGATCGGTCCGGATCACCGTCGACCCGCGGGCCGCCGAAGGCCTGGTCGAGGAGTGCCAGGCGCAGCCCGCCGCGCTGACCCTGGCCGGCGGCTGGCTCGCCGCCCGGCCCAAGTCCGCCGTCGCAGACCTCGCCAAGCAGCTGCACGCCGAGCTCGACGAGGACACCGCCGGCACCCCGCTGGCCCAGGTGTTCCGACTCGCGTACACCGCCCTGCCCGGTCCGGCCGCCCGGATACTGCGACTGCTCAGCCTCGCCCCGGCGGGCCTCGTCGACCCGCACACCGCCTCCGCGCTGGCCGGCTGCTCGGTCAGCGGCGCCCGCACCACCCTGGACGACTTCGTCGCCCTCGGCCTGCTGCGGGCCGTGGACTCACCCCTGCCCCAGTACGAGGTCCCCGGCTGTCTGCACCCCCTGCTCCGGGCGCTCACCGAGACGCAGGACCGGCCCGCGGAGCTCCAGCTGGCCCGCGCCCGCATGCTGGAGCGGACCGTGCGGCTGCTCCAGTCGTGCCGTGCCATCACCGAGACCGACAGTCCGCAGGCGCGCGAGAAGCTGCTCGGCATGCCGCGCTCCCTGCGCTTCCCGAACCCCCGAGCGGCGGCCGACTGGCTGCGCATCCGCAGGCCGGCCCTGCTCGCGGCGGCCCGGCTCGCCGTCGCCGACGGAGATCTGGACACCCTGGCCCGGCGGCTGATGTCCCAGCTGGTGCGGGCCATGGTCGCTCACTTCGGCACCCAGGCCGCGGCGGGTGACCTGTACGGGATCCACGGATTGGTGCTGGACGTGGCCGAGCGCCGGAATCTGCCCCGCGAGCAGGCCGCCGCCCTGCTGAACCTCGGCGACCTCGACGCCAGGACGGGCCGGACGCGGGAGGCTCTGGCCCGGTACCGGGCCGCTCTGGACGCCGGACGCGAGGCGAACGACCCGTACGCGATCGGCCGCGCGATGGAATCCGTAGGCGGTGCCCATCTGGAGCTCGGCGACTACGACCGGGCCGCCGACTGGTTCGGCCGCGCCCTCGCCCAGCGGCTGGCCCGGGACGAGCGCGCGGAGGCGGCCCGGCTGTACGGCCGGATCGGCGCCGCGTACACCTTCGCGGGGCGCTACGGCGAGGCGCAGCGCAATTGGCGGGCCGCCGTCGCCGGGCACCGCCGCCTCGGCGATGTCGCCGCCCACGCGCGGGCGTTGAGCGAGCTGGCCCGGGTCCAGGAGTACGCCGGCCGGCCCGAGGAGTCCCTCGCCACCTGCCAGGAGGCGGTGGAGTGGGCGCGCCGGGCCGACGACGTACGGCTGCAGGCCGCGCTGCATCTGCGGCTGGCGGACACGCTGGAGCATCTCGGGGACTCCGCCGCGGCTCGACTGCACCGCGGGGCGGCCGAGCGCATGCTGGGTGAGGAGCTCCCGGAGGGGGAACCCGAGCCAGAAGAGAGCACTACAGAGGACTAGAGCCTGCGAAATCCGTAGTGCATCCGCAGAAGATTGGTGCAATGAAAGGCTAGACAGCGGGAACACCTTCATTAGACTGGCTCTGCCGCACCTTCTCCTGCGGTGTCTCCCTGTGTGCCCCCGCACGCCTGGGTATGTCATGCAATGCACCCTCTGAGCCAAGGACCGTGATCGACGTGAAGGTCGGCATCCCCCGCGAGGTCAAGAACAACGAGTTCCGGGTGGCCATCACCCCCGCCGGTGTGCACGAGCTGGTGCGCAACGGCCACCAGGTCGTCATCGAGCGTGGCGCCGGCGTCGGCTCCTCGATCCCGGACGTCGAGTACGTGGCCGCCGGTGCCCAGATCCTGGACACCGCCGACGAGGTGTGGGCCGCCGCTGACCTGCTGCTGAAGGTCAAGGAGCCCATCGCCGAGGAGTACCACCGCCTCCGCAAGGACCAGACGCTCTTCACTTACCTGCACCTGGCCGCCTCCAAGGAGTGCACGGACGCCCTGATCGAGTCGGGCACCACCGCCATCGCCTACGAGACGGTCGAGCTGGCGAACCGCGCGCTCCCGCTGCTCGCCCCGATGTCCGAGGTCGCGGGCCGGCTCGCCCCGCAGGTCGGCGCCTACCACCTGATGCGCTCGGCCGGCGGCCGCGGTGTCCTGCCCGGCGGTGTCCCCGGCACCCAGCCGGCCAAGGCCGTCGTGATCGGCGGCGGTGTCTCCGGCTGGAACGCCACCCAGATCGCCGTCGGCATGGGCTTCCACGTCACGCTGCTCGACCGTGACATCAACAAGCTGCGCGAGGCGGACAAGGTCTTCGGCACCAAGGTGCGGGCGATCATGTCCAACGCCTTCGAGCTGGAGAAGGCCGTCCTGGACGCGGACCTCGTCATCGGCGCGGTGCTCATCCCGGGCGCCAAGGCCCCGAAGCTGGTCACCAACGAGCTCGTCTCGCGCATGAAGCCCGGAAGTGTCCTTGTCGACATCGCGATCGACCAGGGCGGCTGCTTCGAGGACTCGCGTCCCACCACGCACGCCGAGCCGACCTTCGAGGTCCACGACTCGGTCTTCTACTGCGTCGCCAACATGCCGGGCGCGGTGCCCAACACCTCCACCTACGCGCTCACCAACGCCACGCTGCCGTACATCGTCTCGCTGGCCAACAACGGCTGGGTCGAGGCGCTGCGCCGGGACGCGGCTCTCGCCAAGGGTCTCAACACCCATGACGGCAAGGTCGTTTACCGCGAGGTCGCCGAGGCGCACGGCCTGGAGCACGTGGAGCTGGACTCGCTGCTCGGCTGAGCCGACGCCACCGGCGAACGGCTAAGTCACCTTTTCGTAAAGGCGATACGTCAACACGGCTCGTCAACGTCGCACACCCGGCCGGACCTTGCCCGACAAGGTCCGGCCGGATGTGTGTATGGTCACTTTGCGACGCTCGGTCAACTCGCCTCGAACGTAACTCTTCGACCGATTCGCACACCGGTGAAACCTACTGTGCGACGGCCGTACGCCCTTGACAGAGGGATGTTTCATTGCCGACACATCCTGCCGGGTCCGGCGGATTGTGTTGCTGCGGACGCCCGACACGCCATAGAGTCGCCGACTGTCGGCATGGTGCCACGCTGACCTTGTCTAGAAGTTTCCTGGTCACCAAGGAGGTAAGACGACTTGTGAATGAGTCGACATTTTCTCCCGGGGGTGGTCAACCAGGAAGCCCAGCGCGGGGCCAGGCTCCCGCGGGGTTCGAGGCTGTCGGCTCCGTCGCGGTGCGCACCTTCGCAGCCCACCAGAGTCACCAGCAGACCGTGACCCTGTCAGCACACCAGAGCATGGATGGCCATCACGTGAACGCCATGGCCGGCGACGGAAGTGGCGCGCCCCACAACCACTTCGCCGACTACGACGAACTGCCCGAGGGGCACTTCTACGATCCCGACGCGGAATACGAGCCCGACCCCGAGTACGCGGCCACGCTCGCGCCCGACGCCGCACGCCAGCGTCGCGAGCGCATCGGCCCGACCGGACGGCCGCTGCCGTACTTCCCCATCCCGGGGCCGCTGACCGACCACGGTCCGGCGAAGATCATCGCGATGTGCAACCAGAAGGGCGGCGTCGGCAAGACGACGTCGACCATCAATCTGGGTGCCGCGCTGGCGGAGTACGGACGTCGGGTCCTGCTCGTGGACTTCGACCCGCAGGGCGCGCTGTCGGTCGGACTCGGCGTCAACCCGATGGAGCTCGACCTCACCGTCTACAACCTGCTCATGGAGCGGGGCATGTCGGCCGACGAGGTCCTGCTGAAGACCGCGGTCCCGAACATGGACCTGCTGCCGAGCAATATCGACTTGTCGGCGGCGGAGGTCCAGCTGGTCTCCGAGGTCGCGCGCGAGTCGACACTCCAGCGCGCCCTGAAGCCGCTCATGGCGGACTACGACTACATCGTGATCGACTGTCAGCCCTCGCTCGGCCTGCTCACCGTGAACGCCCTGACGGCGGCTCACAAGGTGATCGTGCCGCTCGAGTGCGAGTTCTTCGCCCTGCGTGGCGTGGCGCTGCTGACGGAGACCATCGAGAAGGTCCAGGAGCGGCTCAACCCGGAGCTGGAGCTCGACGGCATCCTCGCCACGATGTACGACTCGCGCACCGTGCACAGCCGTGAGGTGCTCGCGCGGGTCGTCGAGGCGTTCGACGACCACGTCTACCACACGGTCATCGGGCGCACGGTCCGCTTCCCGGAGACCACGGTCGCCGGTGAGCCGATCACCACGTACGCCTCCAACTCCGTCGGTGCCGCCGCCTATCGCCAGCTCGCCAGGGAGGTGCTCGCCCGGTGTCACGCCGAGTGAGTCTGCCGGGGGCCGACGAACTGTTCCGTACGACAGGGGGGATGGCGCTGCAGGCGTCCACTCCCCGGCGAGGGGCCAACGGCGAGGCCCGGGTGCCCGCTCCCGCGGGGGAGAGCGACGCCGCCGCCGCGGAGGACGCGCCGCAGTCCGTGCCCGCGCAGGGCGGGGACGGCGAGGGAGCGGAGCATGTCGCGGCGGACGCCGACCCGGCGGAGTCCGGGGAGTCCCGGAGCCGGGCCGCGGCCGCGGAGCGCTCCGGGCGGCGGCAGGGCGCGCAGGAAGGTTCTGGCGGCGCCGCGGCACCGCGCAACAAGCGCGGCCGGGCCGCCGCGCGGCGGCCCAGCGGCCGAGAGCGGCACGACGAGAAGATCACCGTGTACGTGTCGGCCGAGGAGCTGATGGACCTGGAGCACGCCCGGCTGGTGCTCCGCGGCGAACACGGGCTCGCGGTCGACCGCGGGCGGATCGTCCGCGAGGCGGTGGCCGTGGTGCTCGCGGATCTGGAGACCCGCGGGGACGCCAGCATCCTCGTACGACGGCTTCGCGGGCGGTAGCGGTAGCCTGCGGGGGCTATGACCTCGAACGACGCTCCCGTCCCGGCCGCCGGTGCCCCCGGTGGGCGCCGACGTGCGCTGGGGAGGGGGCCGGGGGTCGCGGCGCCGGCGGAACCGGAGCCGGAGGTCGTACTCGCGGAGCCCGAGCGCGAGGCCGTACTCCCGGAACCCGAGGTCGTACAGCCGGAACCTGAGCCCGCGCCCGCACCGGCGCCCCCACCCGAGCCCGAGGGCGCTCTTCCTGAGCCCGGGCCCGACGCGGTGCCCGGCGAACCCGAGTCCGACGACGGTGTCTTCAAGGTCCGTCTCGCCAACTTCGAGGGCCCCTTCGATCTGCTCCTCCAGCTGATCTCCAAGCACAAGCTGGACGTCACCGAGGTCGCGCTGTCCAAGGTGACCGACGAGTTCATGACGTACATCCGCGCCATGGGCCCGGACTGGGACCTGGACGAGACGACCGAGTTCCTGGTGGTCGCCGCCACCCTGCTGGACCTCAAGGCCGCCCGGCTGCTGCCCGCCGCCGAGGTCGAGGACGAGGCCGACCTCGCCCTCCTCGAAGCCCGGGACCTGCTCTTCGCGCGGCTGCTCCAGTACCGCGCCTACAAGCAGATCGCTGACATCTTCAACCGCAGGCTCGACGAGGAGGCCCGGCGCTACCCCCGTACCGTCGGACTCGAACCGCACCACGCCGAGCTGCTGCCCGAGGTGGTCATCAGCATCGGCGCGGACGGCTTCGCGAAGCTCGCCGTGAAGGCGATGCAGCCCAGGCCCAAGCCGCAGGTGTACGTCGACCACATCCACGCGCCGCTGGTCAGCGTGCAGGAGCAGGCCGGAATCGTGGTGGCGCGGCTGAAGGAACTCGGCGAGGCCAGCTTCCGCGCGCTCGTCGAGGACACCGACGACACCCTCACCGTCGTGGCCCGGTTCCTGGCGCTGCTGGAGCTGTACCGGGAGAAGGCCGTGGCCCTCGACCAGGAGACCGCCCTCGGGGAGCTGACCGTGCGGTGGACCGGCGGGGAGGGGGAGGCCGAGCCGATGGTGACCGACGAGTTCGACCGGCCGCCCGAGCCCGTCAAGGACGAGGAGAAGAAGACGTGAGCGAGGAGACCAGCGGGCCCGGCGCCGTCGCCGACCTCGACCTCAAGCCGGCCCTCGAGGCCGTCCTCATGGTCGTGGACGAGCCCGCGACCGAGGAACACCTCGCCAAGATCCTCCAGCGGCCCAGGCGGAAGATCGGGGACGCCCTGCGCGAGCTGGCCGACGAGTACACCACCCAGGGCCGCGGATTCGAGCTGCGGCTGATCGCGGGCGGCTGGCGGTTCTACTCCCGGGCCGAGTACGCGCCCGCCGTCGAGGGCTTCGTCCTGGACGGGCAGCAGGCCCGGCTGACCCAGGCCGCCCTGGAGACGCTCGCGGTGGTGGCGTACCGGCAGCCGGTCAGCCGCAGCCGGGTCTCGGCGGTGCGCGGAGTGAACTGCGACGGTGTGATGCGCACCCTGCTGCAGCGGGGTCTGGTCGAGGAGGCGGGCGCGGAACCCGAAACAGGTGCGATCCTGTACAGGACGACGAACTACTTCCTGGAGCGGATGGGCCTGCGCGGTCTGGACGAGCTCCCGGAGCTCGCGCCCTTCCTGCCCGAGGCGGAGGCGATCGAGGCCGAGACCCAGGAAGCCGTACCGTCGTTCGATCCGGACGCTCCGGATTCCGAGGACGACGACAAGACGACGGAACTTTGATGCGAAGCAGCAGCGGCAGGAACAGCAGCGGAAACAACGGCGGGAGCCGTGGTGGCAACAGCGGCGGCCGCGGCGGGAACAGCGCGGGCCGCGGGAACCACCGCGGCGCCGGGAACAACCGCGACGACAGGCAGGGCGGCCGGCCCAAGAAGCCGCGCCCCGAGGAGCGCCGCTACGACGTAGGCCCCGGCGCCACCCAGGACGGCCCGAAGTCGGGGCGTGGCGCTTCGGCGCGCGGCGGTGCCAAGGGCGGGCCCAGGCAGGGCCAGGGCACCGGGCGCGGCCGTACGGCACCGGCCCAGTCCCGTGAGTACGAGACCCGCGCCGAGGAGCGCAACCGCGAGCGCTACGCGGGCAAGAAGGACATCAAGCTGCCCAAGACCTTCCCGGGCGCCGAGCAGGAGGGCGAGCGGCTGCAGAAGGTCCTCGCGCGCGCGGGCTACGGCTCCCGGCGGGCCTGCGAGGAGCTGATCGAGCAGGCGCGAGTCGAGGTCAACGGCGAGATCGTGCTGGAGCAGGGCAAGCGCGTCGACCCGGAGAAGGACGAGGTCAAGGTCGACGGCCTGACCGTGGCGACGCAGTCGTACCAGTTCTTCTCGCTGAACAAGCCCGCCGGTGTCGTCTCCACCATGGAGGACCCGGAAGGCCGCCAGTGCCTCGGTGACTACGTCACCAACCGGGAGACGCGGCTCTTCCACGTCGGCCGGCTCGACACCGAGACCGAGGGCGTCATCCTGCTCACCAACCACGGCGAGCTGGCGCACCGGCTGACCCACCCCAAGTACGGGGTGAAGAAGACCTACCTCGCGGCCATCGTCGGCCCGATCCCGCGCGACCTGGGCAAGCGCCTGAAGGACGGCATCCAGCTGGAGGACGGCTACGCGCGCGCGGACCACTTCCGGGTGGTCGAGCAGACCGGCAAGAACTACCTCGTCGAGGTCACCCTGCACGAGGGCCGCAAGCACATCGTGCGCCGGATGCTGGCCGAGGCCGGCTTCCCCGTGGAGAAGCTGGTGCGCACCTCCTTCGGCCCGATCACCCTGGGCGACCAGAAGTCGGGCTGGCTGCGGCGGCTGTCCAACACCGAGGTCGGCATGCTGATGAAGGAAGTCGACCTGTAGGCCGTCGGCACCGATGCCTTTCCGCCCTCTCGCCGGTCTGTACTGACGACCGGCGAGAGGAAGGGCCATGGTGGCGACGACGGACCGCGACGAGTTCGTACGGCTGACCGACCCGTACCGGCGCGAGCTGCTCGCGCACTGCTACCGGATGCTGGGCTCGGTCGACGAGGCCGAGGACCTGGTGCAGGAGACCTATCTGCGGGCCTGGCGGTCCTACGACGGCTACGAGGGCCGTGCCTCCCTGCGGACCTGGCTGCACAGGATCGCCACCAACACGTGTCTGACGGCGCTGGAGGGCCGCGCGCGCCGTCCGCTGCCCGCGGGGCTCGGTGAGCCCTCCCAGACGCCTGAGGAGCCCCTCAGGGCCCCCGCGACGGACGTGCCCTGGCTCCAGCCGCTGCCCGACACACTCGTCGACCCGGCGTCGGTCGTGGCCGCCCGGGGCAGCCTGCGGCTCGCGCTCGTGGCCGCGCTGCAGCATTTGCCGGCCCGGCAGCGGGCGGTGCTCATCCTGCGGGACGTGCTGGCCTGGCGGGCGCCGGAGGTCGCCGACCTGCTCGGGACGTCCACGGCGGCCGTGAAGAGCAGCCTGCAGCGCGCGCGTGCCCGGCTGGACGAGGTGGCGCCCCGGGAGGACCGGGTCACGGAACCGTCCGACGCCGCCGACCGCGAGGTGCTCGACCGGTACGTGGCCGCCTTCGAGAACGCCGACATGGAAGCCCTGCTCGCTCTCCTGCGGGACGGCGTGGAGCTGGAGATGCCGCCGTACCTGGAGTGGTTCCGCGGCGCCGAGGAGGTGCACCGCTTCCTGGTGGCGCGCGTGCACGAGACGGGCACCCTGCGGATGCTGCCCACGCGCGCGAACGGGCAGCCGGCGGTCGGGATGTACGTCCGCGGGACGGACGGCGTCCCGCGGGCGCACTCCTTGCAGGTGCTCACCGTCGAGGAGGGCGCGGTCGGCCGTATCACCGTCTTCCTGGACACCGACGTGTTCGGCCGGTTCGGGCTGCCCGGGGTGCTCGGATGAACCCCGGGGAGCTGCTGGAGCGTTCGCTCGCCTACGCCCTGGGCAGCGTCGCCGACGTGCGGGCGGACAGCCTCACGCGGGGCACACCGTGCGCCGAGTGGGACCTGGCGCGGCTGCTCGGGCATCTCGACGACTCCCTGGACGCGCTGTACGAGGGCCTGTCCGGCGGTCGGATCGGTCTGGTGCCCCGCGAGGACCGCGCGTGCCGGTTCCGTACGCGCGCGTGCGCGGTGCTGGGGGCCTGGGCGGCGGGGCCGCCGGAGCGGGTGCGGGTCGGCGAACGGCCGCTGGACGTGCGGGTGCTGGCCGCCGTGGGCGCCGTCGAGATCGCCGTGCACGGCTGGGACGTGGCCCAGTCCGGCGGGCGGCCCCGGCCGATCCCGGACGCCCTCGCGACCGAACTGCTGCCGGTCGCGCGGTGCGTGGTGGCGGGGGAGGACCGCGGGGCGCGGTTCGCCGACCCGGTTCCGGTGCCCTCCCGCGCGGGGGCGCAGACCAGGCTGCTGGCCTTCCTGGGGCGGCGCGATTCCTTTCCGGGGTGAGCCCGGTCTGCCTTCCGTGAGTGACCTCGAGAACTCACGGAAGGCACGGACATGACCGAGACCCTCAAGGCTCCTCTCAGTACCTCGCGCCCGGACCGGGCGTCGCCCCCGCGCGCGTGGACGGTGATCCTCGCCGGGCTCGGGGCGCTGCTGTGCTCCCTCGACGTCGTGGTCGTGGCCACCGCGCTGCCCGCGCTGCGCGCCGACTTCAGGGCGAGCCTGTCCGAGCTGGAATGGACGATCAACGCCTACAACCTGGCCTTCGCCTGTCTCACCCTGACCGGCGCCGCGCTCGGCGACCGGTTCGGCAGGCGGCGCATGTACGTCTTCGGGCTCGCCGTGTTCACCCTCGCCTCGGCCGCGGCGGCCCTGGCGGGCAGCTCCGGCCAGCTCATCGGGGCGCGTCTGGTGCAGGGCGCCGGGGCCGCCGTACTGCTGCCGCTCACGCTGACCCTCATCAGCGAGGCGTTCCCGGCGGAGAAGCGGGGCGTGGCGATCGGGGTGTGGGGCGGGGTGACCGGGCTCGGGGTGGCCGCCGGGCCGGTGCTGGGCGGTGCCGTGACCGAGGGGCTGTCCTGGCAGTGGATCTTCTGGCTGAACGTTCCGATCGGCCTCGCCATGCTGCCCTTCGCGGCCACGAAGCTCCAGGAGAGCTTCGGGACCCGGCCCCAGCTCGACATCGTCGGCCTGGTCCTGGCGGCCGTCGGCCTCACCGGTCTCGCCTGGGCGCCGGTGCGGGCCCCTGAGGCGGGCTGGGGGAGCGCCGAGGTGCTGACCGCGCTGGCCGTCGGGATCGTGTTCGTGGCCGCCTTCCTGGGCTGGGAGCGGCGGGGCGCACGGCATCCGATGCTGCCGCTCGGCCACTTCCGGCGGCGCGGCTTCTCCACCGCCAACGCGGCGGGCTTCCTGCTCTTCGCCTCGCTGCTCGGCGCGCTGTTCATGATGACGCAGCTGTTCCAGTTCGGGCTCGGCTACTCGCCGTTGGAGGCAGGCGTGCGGATCCTCGTCTGGAACGCGATGCCGCTGCTGGTCGCGCCGGTCGCGGGCGCGCTCGCCGACCGGTACGGCACCCGGCCGTTCATGCTGGGCGGTCTGACCCTCCAGGCGCTCGGCCTCGGCCTGCTGGCCTGGCAGGTCGAGCCCGGTGTCGGCTACGGCAGCCTCGTCGTCCCGCTGATCATCGCCGGTGTCGGCATCTCCATGGTCTTCCCGAGCGTCGCCAACGCCGTCACCTCCGCGGTCCCGCTCAGCGAGGCGGGCGTCGCGGCCGGCGTCAACAACGCCCTGCGGGAGCTCGGCGGGGTCTTCGGCGTCGCGATCGCGGCGGCGGTCTTCACGACCTACGGCGGCTACGGCTCACCGGCCGAGTTCCTCGACGGGGTCGCGCCGGCCCTGTGGGTGTCGGCGGCGTTCGCGGCGGTGGGGGCCGCGGTGGCGGTGGCGGCGCCCTCGCGCCGGTAACCGGGGGGTTGCCTGCTGTCGTCCGTCTCTTTATAGTCGTACTGACTATTAAAGGAGGCGGACGTGGAGTACGACAAGCACGCCTACGAACCCTTCGCCGTCACCGTCGACCTCGCCGTCCTCACCCTGCGGGCCGGTGCCCTGCACGCGCTGCTCGTCGAGCGGGGGCAGGAGCCGTACGCCGGACGCTGGGCGCTGCCAGGAGGATTCGTGCAGCCGGACGAGTCGGCGGAGACGGCGGCCCGGCGCGAACTCGCCGAGGAGGCCGGCCTGTCGGACGTCTCCGGGCTCCACCTGGAGCAGCTGCGGACCTACAGCGAGCCCGACCGGGACCCCCGGATGCGGGTCGTCTCCGTCGCCTTCGCCGCCCTGCTGCCGGACGCTCCCGAGGCCCACGGCGGCAGCGACGCGGCGGACGCGCGCTGGGTGCCGTACGACGAGGCGAAGGCCCTCGCCTTCGACCACGACCGGATCCTCGCCGACGCCCACGAACGCGTCGGCGCCAAGCTGGAGTACACCTGCCTGGCCACCGCCTTCTGCCCGGCCGAGTTCACCCTGGGCGAGCTCCAGCAGGTCTACGAGGCCGTCTGGGGCACCGCCCTCGACCGGCCCAACTTCCGGCGCAAGGTGCTCGCCACGCCCGGATTCGTCGAGCCGGTCCCCGGTGCCTCCCGGCTCACCGGTGGCCGCGGCAAACCCGCCGCCCTGTACCGCGCGGGCACCGCCACCGCCCTTCACCCGCCACTGCTCCGGCCCACCCCGGAAGGACCCTCCGCATGACCTCCCTCCTGACCAAGCGCGCCGCCACCGGGTCCCTGCTGGGGCTTGCCCTGGGGGACGCGCTGGGCTTTCCGACCGAGTTCAACGACGTGCCCTCGATCCTCGCCAAGTGCGGGCCGTGGCGGGAGATGGAGCTGCCGAAGCGGGCGATCGTCAGCGACGACACGCAGATGACGCTGGCGTTCGGGACGGGACTGCGGACCGCGATGAGCCGGGGTCTGCTCGCGCCCAAGCGCCTGGAGCGGCCGGTGCGGGAGGAGTTCGTCAACTGGTACCAGTCACCGGAGAACAACCGGGCGCCGGGCAACACGTGCCTCAAGGCCTGCAGCCTTCTCAAGGACGAGAGCCGTCCCTGGCAGGACGCCAGCCAGATCCACTCCAAGGGCTGCGGCGCCAACATGCGCGTCGCCCCGATCGGCCTCGCCCCCGGACTCAGCGACGAGCAACGCGCGGGCGCCGCCCAGTTGCAGTCCGCGCTGACCCACGGGCACCCCACCGCGCTCGCCGCCTCCGACCTCACCGCGCACGCCGTACGGCTGCTCGCGCAGGGCGCCGAGCCGACCGGACTGGTCGGGCTGCTGCGGTCGTACGCCTACGAGAACCGCACCCGCTACCACCACACCTGGCTCGGCGACCTGTGGACCCGCGACCAGGACCCCACGCCGGAGCACTTCATCGCGCGGGGCTGGGACGAGTGCCTCGGGGTCCTGGAGCGGCTCCAGGAGGCCGTGCGGGCGGGCTCGGCCGAGACCGACCCGTGCCTCGCGACCGGCGCCGGGTGGATCGCCGAGGAGGCGCTGGCGACCGGACTGCTGTGCTTCCTGCTCTTCGTCGACGAGCCGGTGACGGCGATACGGCGGGCCGCCTGCTCCTCCGGTGACTCGGACTCCATCGCCTGTCTGACGGGCGCCTTCGCGGGGGCGTACCTCGGTGCCGATGCATGGCCCCGCGCGTGGGCCGACCGGATCGAGTACCGGGGCGACCTGCTCACTCTCGGCGCGCTCTGGGACGCTTAGCGGATGATCGACGCCCTGGACATCGACCTCGCGCCCGTCGTCGCCGAACAGCCCGACCCGGTGCTCTTCGCGACCGTCTCCGGCGCGCACCTGTACGGCTTCCCGTCCCGCGACTCGGACGTGGACCTGCGCGGTGTGCACCTGCTGTCGGCCGCCGATCTCGTCGGGCTGCGCGAGCCGAACGAGACCCGGTCCAGGATGTGGGACCGGGACGGCGTGGAAATGGACCTGGTCACCCATGACCTGCGCAAGTTCGTCCGGCTGATGCTCCGGCGCAACGGCTACGTCCTGGAGCAGCTGCTCTCCCCGCTCGTCGTGCACACCACCGACGCGCACAGCGAGCTGGCCGCGCTCGCCCCGGGCGTCGTGACCGGCCACCACGCCCACCACTACCGGGGTTTCGCCAACACCCAGTGGCGGCTGTTCACCAAGACCGACGAGCTCAAGCCGCTGCTCTACACCTTCCGAGTCCTGCTCACCGGAGTCCATCTGATGCGCACCGGCGAGGTGCAGGCCCATCTGCCCACGCTGCTCGGCGAGGTGAGCGAGGCGCCCGGGTACCTGCCCGAGCTGATCGCCGCCAAGGCGGAGCGGGAGCACGGGACGGCCGAGGTCGAGTACGCGCGCGTGGAGGCCGACGTGGAACGGCTGCACGGGGTGCTGGACGAGGCCCAGGCGGCCTCAGCCCTGCCCGACGCGCCGACCGTGTACGACGCCCTGCACGACCTCGTCGTCCGGGTACGCCTTCAGGGCTGAGGCCCGGCGGACACCGACGAGGAAGTCCTCCACGCGACGCCGGTCCGGCTCGGCCGGGAGGGGGCTGGTGAGCGCCGCGCGCTCGGCCTCTTCCGCGAGCCGGGTCATCCAGGCCTCGACCTCCGGCCACGAGCGCTCGCCGCGCTTGACCGCGAGCAGCGGTTCGCGCTGATCACCGACGTCGATGGTGAGTTCGCCGGTGCGCAGCAGGTCGCGGGCGCTCATCAGCAGGCGCAGCAGATGCATCGCGTGCTTCCAGCGCGGGGCGCCGTGGTTGCGGACGTCGGCCTCGAGCTTCTTGCGCTGGCCGACGGCGTACCGCGCGAACGTGGTGTGCGCCTGCCGGGACAGGAACGCCCCGCGCAGACCGAGCAGCGCGCGGCCCGTGTCGTCGACGTACTCCACGAGCGGGGAGTGCAGGCACTCCAGGATGTTGGGGTTCGCGCGCAGCGCCAGTTCGCAGAAGCGCTCCAGCTCCCAGCCGAACTGCTCCTCGGCCGGCCCCTCGACATGCGTCGGCGGCTTCTCGAAGCGCCAGAACAGGGGAGTGGGGGCGAGGAACACGCCCCGGCGGTCGGTGTCGCTGCCGTCCGTGGCCAGACCGAAGGCCCGTGACCCCATCACGCAGGCGTAGATCGTGTGGTCGCGTACCAGGGTCTCGGGGAGCATGACCCGGAGCGTACGCGGCGTCTCACGCCAGGCGGATCGAATTTCCCTCCACCGTGATCTTCTCCTCGGGCAGCGGCCGGGTCGCCGGCGGGTTCTCCACCGCGCCGTCCGTGATGCTGAACCTGCTGCCGTGGCAGGTGCAGTTGATGGTGCCGCCCTCGACGTTGGCGACGACGCACCGCTGGTGGGTGCAGATGGCCGAGAAGGCCTTGAACTGGCCCTCCTCCGGCTGGGTGACCACGACCTTCTCGTCCTTGAAGATCGTGCCGCCGCCGACCGGGATGTCGTCCGTCGTGGTCAGTTCCTGGCCGCCGGCCTCGGGAGCGTCGGTGGCCTCACCGGTCCCGGAGGTCTCGGTGGTCTCGGCGGTCGGCTCGGTGGAGGCGTCGTCGTCGCCGGAATCGCCGCAGCCCGCGAGGAGCGCCGCCGCGCCGCTGGCGCCCGTGGCGAGAAGGATCGTGCGCCGCTTCGGACGGAAGGTCATGTCGTCACTCCGGGGATGGGGAGGAACCTGAGGGGAGGAACCTGGGGAACCTGCGGGGGAGGAACCTGTGGGCGGAGGAGCAGCCAGACCAGCATCTTGGCACTGAAAGCACCGAAGATGAAGCATCCCGGGAGGGAGCCCCACAAATCGCCCCCATCTCAGCGGGCGGGCGTCGGACACCGGTCCGGCGGGCGCTGACTAGGCTGGACGCGCACACGATCCGTACAGCAGCAAGGGAGCCAAGCCGTGGCGGTACGAGCGGTCCGGGGCGCCGTCCAACTCGACGTGGACGAGGCCGGTCACATGGACGAGCAGGTCGGGGCCCTGCTCACCGCCGTCCTCGAGCGCAACGGCCTGACCACCGACGACCTGATCAGCATCTGGTTCACGGCCACGCCCGATCTGCACAGCGACTTCCCCGCGGCCGCCGCCCGCAAGCTCGGCATCGTCGACGTGCCCCTGATCTGCGCGCAGGAACTGGACATCGAGGGCGCCATGCCCCGGGTGGTGCGGATCCTCGCGCACATCGAGTCCGACCTGCCCCGCTCCGAGGTCGCCCATGTCTACCTCGGCGCCGCGGCCGCCCTGCGCAAGGACATCGCCCAGTGAGAACCGCACTCGTCATCGGTACCGGCCTCATCGGCACGTCCGCCGCCCTCGCCCTGGTCTCTCGCGGTGTGATCGTCCACCTCGCCGACCACGATCCGGAGCAGGCCCGTACGGCCGCCGCGCTCGGCGCGGGCACGGACGAGGCCCCGGAGGGCCCGGTGGACCTCGCCGTCGTCGCCGCGCCCCCCGCGCACGTGGCCGCGGTGCTCGCGGACGCCATGCGGCGCGGGGTGGCGCGCGGCTACCTGGACGTGGCCAGCGTCAAGGGCGGGCCGCGTCGCGAGCTGCAGGCGCTCGGGCTCGACCTGTCGGCGTACCTCGGCACCCACCCCATGTCGGGCCGGGAGAAGTCCGGACCGCTCGCGGCCAGCGCGGACCTGTTCGAGGGGCGGCCGTGGGTGCTGACGCCCACCCGGGACACCGACACGGAGGTGCTGAACCTCGCCCTGGAGCTGGTCTCGCACTGCCGGGCGGTGCCGGTGGTCATGGACGCGGACGCCCACGACCGGGCCGTGGCGCTGGTCTCCCACATGCCGCATCTGGTCTCCAGCATGGTCGCCGCGCGCCTGGAGAACGCCGAGGAGGCGGCCGTACGGCTGTGCGGGCAGGGGATCCGTGACGTGACCCGGATCGCCGCCTCCGATCCCCGGATGTGGATCGACATCCTCTCCGCCAACCCCGGGCCGGTCGCCGACCTCCTCACGGACGTCTCCGCGGACCTGGACGAGACGGTCCAGGCGCTGCGGGCGCTGCAGTCCTCGGACGAGGCGAAGCGCCGGGAGGGCACGGCGGGCATCGAGGACGTGCTGCGGCGCGGCAACGCGGGCCAGATCCGGGTGCCCGGCAAGCACGGCTCCGCGCCGCGGGTCTACGAGGTCGTCGCGGTCCTGATCGACGACCAGCCCGGACAGCTGGCCCGGATCTTCGCCGACGCGGGCCGGGCGGGGGTCAACATCGAGGACGTCCGCATCGAGCACGCGACCGGTCAGCAGGCGGGCCTGGTGCAGCTGATGGTCGAGCCGAACGCGGTTCCGGTGCTGACGGCGGCTCTGCGGGAGCGGGGCTGGGCGATCCGCCAGTGACGTGCGCGTCCGGACGAGTGACGCGTACCCAGTAACCTTGTGCGGGGCGCGTTCGTGCCCCGCACACCCCACCGCACCGCACCAGGAAGGTGTCCCCCCGTGGAAAACGGCGCCGCCCAGCCCGTGATTGTCGCCATCGACGGCCCCTCCGGCACGGGTAAGTCGAGCACGTCGAAGGCCGTCGCCGCCCAGCTCGGCCTGAGCTACCTCGACACCGGTGCCCAGTACCGGGCGATCACCTGGTGGATGGTGAACAACGGCATCGACATCGCCGACGCGGACGCCGTCGCCGCCGTCGCGGGGAAGGCCGACATCGTCTCCGGCACCGACCCGGAGAAGCCCACGATCACCGTCGACGGCATCGACGTCTCCGGGCCGATCCGCACCCAGGAGGTCACCTCCCAGGTCAGCGCGGTCAGCGCGGTGCCCGAGGTGCGGGCCCGGATCACCGAGCTGCAGCGCTCCATCGCGGCCTCCGCCGAGGCCGGCATCGTCGTCGAGGGCCGCGACATCGGTACGACCGTGCTGCCCGACGCCGACCTGAAGATCTTCCTCACCGCCTCCCCGGAGGCCCGCGCCGCCCGGCGCAGCGGTGAGCTCAAGGGCTCCGACGTGCACACCACGCGCGAGGCGCTGCTCAAGCGCGACGAGGCCGACTCCTCCCGCAAGACCTCGCCGCTGGCCAAGGCCGGCGACGCGGTCGAGGTGGACACCACCGAGCTCACGCTCGCGCAGGTCATCGAGTGCGTCGTGACCCTCGTCGAGGAGAAGCGGGCCGCGAAGTGACCGAGCTGCCTTCCGTACGGGGCGCCGAGGTCGGGCGACGCATCGGCGTCGGCCTGATGCACGGGCTGTGGCGCCCGCGCGTGCTCGGTGCCTGGAAGGTGCCGGCCTCCGGCCCGGCGATCCTCGCCGTCAACCACTCGCACAACATCGACGGCCCCATGGTCATGGGCGTGGCGCCCCGGCCGACGCACTTCCTGATCAAGAAGGAGGCGTTCGTCGGCCCGCTCGACCCCTTCCTGACCCAGATCGGCCAGCTGAAGGTGGACCGCGCCACCACCGACCGCACCGCGATCACCCGGGCGCTCGGCGTCCTGGAGAGCGGTGGCGTCCTCGGGATATTCCCCGAGGGCACCCGGGGCGAGGGCGACTTCGCCTCCCTGCGCGCCGGGCTCGCCTACTTCGCCGTGCGCAGCGGCGCGCCGATCGTCCCCGTGGCCGTGCTGGGAAGCTCCGAGCGGCCCGGCCGGTTGATAAAGGCGCTGCCCGCCCTGCGCAGCCGCGTCGACGTCGTCTTCGGGGAACCCTTCGAGGCGGGCGACGGCAGCGGACGGCGCACCCGCCGGGCGCTGGACGAGGCGACCGAGCGGATCCAGAAGCAGCTCTCCGAGCACCTGGAAAACGCCAGGCGGCTTACCGGCCGCTAGGCGACACTTGAGTAGTGGATCACCCGAAAAGGGGCGCTCCACCGATCACCACACTGAACGAGGTACGGACTTCATGAACGACCAGATCCACTCCGAGGGCTCGGGCGAGGCGCACGACCACGGAGCACTTGGCGACGCCGAGTACGCGGACTTCATGGAGCTCGCCGCGGAAGAGGGCTTCGACCTCGAGGACGTCGAGGGTGCCATCGAGGAGGCGGGCCACGGCCCGCTGCCCGTGCTCGCCGTCGTCGGCCGCCCGAACGTCGGCAAGTCGACTCTCGTCAACCGCATCATCGGGCGCCGCGAGGCCGTCGTCGAGGACAAGCCCGGTGTCACGCGCGACCGGGTGACCTACGAGGCCGAGTGGGCCGGGCGGCGCTTCAAGGTCGTCGACACCGGCGGCTGGGAGCAGGACGTCCTCGGCATCGACGCCTCCGTGGCCGCGCAGGCGGAGTACGCCATCGAGGCCGCCGACGCCGTGGTCTTCGTGGTCGACGCCAAGGTGGGCGCCACGGACACCGACGAGGCCGTCGTACGACTGCTGCGCAAGGCCGGGAAGCCCGTGGTGCTCTGCGCCAACAAGGTCGACGGTCCGAGCGGTGAGGCGGACGCCTCCTACCTGTGGTCCCTCGGCCTCGGCGAGCCGCACCCCGTCTCCGCGCTGCACGGCCGCGGCACCGGCGACATGCTGGACGCCGTGCTGGAGGTCCTGCCGGACGCGCCCGAGCAGACCTTCGGCGGCGCCGGCGTCGGCGGTCCCCGTCGTATCGCGCTCATCGGCCGCCCGAACGTCGGCAAGTCCTCCCTGCTGAACAAGGTGGCGGGCGAGGAGCGCGTCGTCGTCAACGAAATCGCGGGCACCACCCGGGACCCGGTCGACGAGCTGATCGAACTCGGCGGTGTCACCTGGAAGTTCGTCGACACGGCGGGCATCCGCAAGCGCGTCCACCTCCAGCAGGGCGCCGACTACTACGCCTCGCTGCGCACCGCCGCCGCCGTCGAGAAGGCCGAGGTCGCGGTCATCCTGATCGACGCCTCCGAGAGCATCTCGGTCCAGGACCAGCGGATCGTCACCATGGCCGTCGAGGCGGGCCGCGCCATGGTCATCGCCTACAACAAGTGGGACACCCTCGACGAGGAGCGCCGCTACTACCTGGAGCGGGAGATCGAGACCGAGTTCGGCCAGGTCGCCTGGGCGCCCCGGGTGAACGTCTCGGCGCAGACCGGCCGGCACATGGAGAAGCTGGTCCCGGCGATCGAGGCGGCCCTCGCGGGCTGGGAGACCCGCGTCCCGACCGGACGTCTCAACGCCTTCCTCGGTGAGCTGGTCGCCGCCCACCCGCACCCCATCCGGGGCGGCAAGCAGCCGCGCATCCTGTTCGGCACCCAGGCCGGCACCAAGCCGCCGCGTTTCGTGCTCTTCGCCTCCGGCTTCATCGAGGCGGGCTACCGGCGCTTCATCGAGCGCCGGCTGCGCGAGGAGTTCGGCTTCGAGGGGACCCCGATCCACATCTCGGTCCGGGTCCGCGAGAAGCGCGGCAAGAAGAAGTGAGCACGGCATGAAGAGGGCGGCCCCGACAGGGGCCGCCCTCTTCGCCGTTCAGATCCCCCGGTGCGGAACGGGCCGCAGGGCGGGATGCGTTCCCGACCCCTGCTGCCCGATGTGCCCGACGCGCTGCCACTGCGACTGCCGGGCGCTGTGCGCGCCCGCGCTGTAGGCGCTGTACGAGCTGGAGAAGGACCCCGGCCGGTGCCCGCCGTACGAGCCCGTACTGTGCGGGATGTTCCCGAAGGCGGTGAACCCCAGCTCCTCCTCGCCGCTACGGTCACCCGGCAGCGTACGGAAGGACTTGACGTACTCGGCGTAGAGCGCGTCGTAGATCGGCGTGGCCGAGGGAGAGTCGTATGCGTGCACGTATGTCCAAACGACCGGCCACATCAAGGGATGCGGCTCAGGGGCCGGCCTTTGGGGGCACTCAGGTCCCGGCGAGAGGCAGCGCGGAAGCGACCAACTTCCCGTTGGCGGCCGCCTTGTCCAGCGCGTCCCGCAGCAGGTCCTCACGGGGCTGACGCCCGATGGAGCCCACCGGCGCCGCGAACATCAGCACCTGCTGGTGCTTGTTGGCCGCGGCCCGCCAGCCCTCGGTGACCTGCAGCGGCTGGTGTGCCTGCCACCAGGCCACCGGCTGACCGCCGCCCGTCCCCGGCTGGAGCACCGCGTGCAGCTGGCCCATGGCGAGCAGCACCGACCATCCGTGCAGCACGGGCGGCACCGACTCGATCGCCGTCACGGGCATGAACCCCTGCTCGATCAGCAGCGGCAGGAAGTCGTCGCCCACGGCGGTGGAGCCGGGCCGGACGATGGGCCCGGTCGGCTCCACGACCAGCGCGGGGTGCAACTCCCCGGCGATCAGCACCAGTCCGCTGGTCACTCCGAGCACGGCCTGCTCGGGGACGACCTTGTCCGGCTCCAGGTCGACGGTGTCGCCGGTGATGGAGCGCACCGCCCCCTGGAGCTGTTCCTCGGTGACCTGCACGACCTGGGAGGGCAGGCAGGTGGCGTGGGCGAAGGCGAGGACGGCGGTCTCGTCCCCGATGAACAGGACGGTGCTGGTGCGCTCCTGTTCGGAGTCGCCCGGGGTGCGGCAGGACGTGCAGTCGTAACTGCCGGGGGCGTTGTCGCCGGCGAGCAGCCGGTCGGCTTCGTCGTCGCCGATCTCGGCGCGTACCTCGTCGCTGAGGTCGAGCATGCGCGGCACGGGTGGCTCCCTCGGGATGTGGTGCGTGGCGGGGCCGGGTGGCTCCCGGCCCGGGTGGATCCCGGGCTCATGAAGATGACAACGGCTGATCTGTGGCGGGAGTCACGCACCAGGGCGAACGGAATCGAACCATCCGTAGCGGACGGTCACCTCGGGTGCGGAATCGGGCACTCTTGGTCAAGTCGGTGGCGGGTCAAGGTAGTTGGTTCCGTGAAGTGGGTCACAGATCGACGAGCTGACTGGTCGACAAATCAGGAAATCGGCGAATGAAGTGGGTGGCCGGAAATCGCCGATACCCACGGTAACGGCGAACTGGCCAGGAATGACAAGGAGTTGGTTGATACCGGGCAGCCCCTCTCTCTACATTTCTCGGCCGTGTGCACAGAGCACCGCTCGGGTACGTCCGTCGGCCGCACCACAGCCAGCTCGCAGCACCACACCCCACCGGCGGACGGGGCGAGGCGCGAGGACCGCGACCCAGTGCGCGGACCGCGCCCCGGCCTTGGGGGACCCCGGGTCAGTCGGGAGGGAACTTCATGTCCGAATGTGCCGATACCACTCGCGACAACGCCCGTAAGGCGCGTACGACGGCGGTCCTCGCCGGGGCGGCCCTGCTCGCCCCGCTCGGACTGCTGGCCGCGACCGGCAACGCCGCCGCGGCGGACGGCGGAGTGTGGGACCGCATCGCCCAGTGCGAGAGCGGCGGCAACTGGCACATCAACACCGGCAACGGCTACTACGGAGGACTCCAGTTCTCCGCGAGCACCTGGCGCGCCTACGGCGGCACGGCCTACGCCGCCACGGCCGACCAAGCGAGCAAGGATCAGCAGATCGCCGTCGCCACCAAGGTCCAGCGCGCCCAGGGATGGGGCGCCTGGCCCACCTGCTCGGCACGCGCCGGGGCCTACGGCAGCGCGCCCGCCTCCGGACCGGTGACGACCGAGGCGGCCCCGCGGAAGGCTCCGAAGGCGCAGCAGGCCCCGAAGGCGCCTCAGCGGGCCTCGGGCCACACCGACCGCGGCTCCGACCGCGGCGCGTCGCGCGGCGACTACGTCGTCCGGCAGGGCGACACCCTGAGCGGCATCGCCGCACGGCACGGGACGAGTTGGCAGCGGCTCTACGCCGCCAACAAGGCCGTCATCGGCGGCGATCCCGATGTGATCGTGCCCGGACAGCGCCTGGAGATCTGAGAGCGCTCGCGGATTTGAGAGCGCTCGGAGATCTGAGAGCGCCTGGAGATCCGAGCGCGGCTCCCCCTCACCGGGCACGGGGTCCCGCCCGTCGGTCCGCCGACCGGGTGGGGCCCCTCGGCGCACCGCCGCGCCGGACCGGTCCCGCGTGCCCCACTGCTTAGCGTGGGCCGATGTACCGCACACCGATCACCCTCGCCCTCGCGGCCGCCGCCCTGTTCACCGCCCCCGCCCACGCGGCACCACCACCGGCCGCCCCCGGACCGACCGCCCCGCGCGCCCCCCACGACTGCGCCGACCCAGGATGGCCCTGGGGCTGCATCGCCGAGTGCGAGAGCAGCGGACGCTGGCACATCAACACCGGCAACGGCTTCTACGGCGGACTGCAGTTCTGGCAGCCCACCTGGGAGGAGTTCGGCGGTCTGAAGTACGCCCGGCGCGCGGATCTCGCCACGCGCGCGCAGCAGATCGCGGTCGCCCAGAAGGTACTGGCCGTGCAGGGCTGGAACGCCTGGCCCGTGTGCTCGAAGCGGTACGGCCTCAAGGGCCGGATGCACACGGTGAAGAACGGCGACACCCTCTCCTCGATCGCCCGCAAGTACAAGATCACAGGCGGCTGGAAGGCGATGTACACGGCCAACAAGAAGACGCTCGGCAGCAAACCGGACCGGATCGTGCCGGGCATGCTGCTCGTCATTCCGAAGGGCGCGGCCCGCCACTCCGCGGTGTTCGGTCCGCCGCTGGCCGATTGAGCGAGTCCCTGGGTTCGGCCGCCTCGCCGCTGAACACGACCGCGCCGCGGCGCAGTTCGTACACCAGGGCGGGGCGGTCGCGCAGGACGGGCGGCAGACGCTGCTCGGCCACGATCACACAGGCGTCGAGCCCGGCGAGCAGTTCGTACGTCCGGTGCGCCACCGCCGGGGACATGCCCTGCGCCGGTTCGTCGACGAGCACCACGCGCGCGTGCGCCAGCAGTGCCCGGGACAGGGCGAGCATGCGCTGCTCGCCGCCCGAGAGGGTGCCGGCCCGGCGCGGGAGCAGGGACGCCAGGCGGGGATAGGCGTCCAGGGCCAGGTCGTAGGCGGGGGCGGCGAGTTCGAGGTTCTCGCGGACGGTGAGGGAGCCGAAGACCGCCTGACGCTCCGGGACCAGGCACAGGCCCCGGCGGGCGCGCTCGTACGCCGGTACGCGGGTGACGTCGACGCCGTCCCACACCACGGCCCCGGCGGACAGCCGCACGGTTCCGGCCAGTGCCCGCAGCACGGTCGTACGGCCTGATCCGTTGCGGCCCAGCAGGACGGTCAGGCCCTTGGCGGGGGCGGCGACGGTCACGCCGTGCAGCGCTTCGAGCGGGCCGTAGCGCACGCGCGCGTGGCGCAGGGAGATCGTCATACGGGGGTCTCCTGGGCGCCGAACGCGTCGAGGACGTCGGCCGGGGGGCCGGAGGCGACGATGCGGCCGGCGGCCATGACGTGCACGACGTCCGCGAGGTCGGCCACGAGGTCGAGGTCGTGTTCCACGACGAGGAGGGCGGTGCCGTCCGCGGCGAGGGCCTTCAGCACGCGGGCCAGGGCGGTGACCTCGGCGGTGTCCAGGCCCGCGGCCGGTTCGTCGAGGAGGAGGACGCGGGGGCCGCCGGCCAGGGCTCTGGCCAGTTCGACTCTTCTGAGGGTGCCGGTGGGGAGGTTGGCGGCGGGGGCGTCCCGTACGTCCTCCAGAGCGAGCAGGCGGAGGGCTCTGTCCACGGCCGTGGGGTCGGCGATGCGGCCTTGTTCCGCGCCTACGCGGATGTTCTCGGCCACGGTGAGGGTGGGGAAGACGGCGAGCTGCTGGAAGGTTCTGGCGATGCCGAGGCGGGTGCGGGTGTGGGCGGGGAGCCGGGTGATGTCCCGGTCGCCGTGGAGGACTTGGCCTCGGGTGGGGTGGAGGGTGCCTGCGAGGCAGTGGAACAGGGTGCTCTTGCCTGCGCCGTTGGGGCCGACGATGGCGGTGATCTGGGAGGGGTGCACTTGCAGGTCTACGCCGTCCAGGGCTTTGAATCCGGCGTAGCTTGCCTGGAGCGTGCGGGTCTGGAGGGTGGGCACCCGGCCTTCGGCCGGGTCTGTGGTCCCACCCGCACTCCCCGTGCGGCTTTGAGTGTCGGGTGCGGGTGGCCCTTGTGGGGGTTGACCGCCGTCGGCGGCTGCGGCTGTCGGCCGGGCCTCTGTGACGGTCCCGAGCCGCCTGCGTACCGCCTCCCCCCGTTCCGTGAGCCGCGTCCCGCCCCGGAGCCGTAGGCCCTCCGCCGCTCTGCGCAGGGCCTCGTACGGGCCGCCGGGGAAGCGGCCCACCAACACCGCCAGTACGCCGATCAGGGCAGCCGCCATGCCTCCGCGGGCTCCGGCGTCCAGGCCCACCAGGAGGGCCGCCGCCGCCAGGGCGCCGAGGGTGCTGTCCGCGCCGAGGACCACGACCGCCGCGAACCAGAGCAGGCCCCGCACGGGGTCGTAGGCGGCGGGGTCGAAGGCCCGCAGGCCCATGCCGAGCAGGCCGCCGCCGAGGGCGGCCAGGGCCGCGCCCGCGACGAACGCCAGGAGTTTCAGGGCCGGGACCCGGACCCCCGATGCCGACGCGCCCTCCTCGTGGTCCCGCATCGCCGCGAGCGCCCTGCCCGTTCGGCCCCGTCGCAGTGTTCTCGTCGCCAGCAGCGCCGCGCCCAGCACGGCCAGCTCCAGGACGTAGAACGCCCTGTCGCCCTCGAAGCCCGCAGGGCGGCCCAGTGTCAGGCCCGCCGTCGCGTACGGCTGGGCGAAGACGAAGCGGCTCACCCCGACGCCCACGGCGAAGGTCGCCAGCGCCAGGGCCAGGCCCCTGCGGTTGATCGCGGGCCAGCCGGTGAGCAGGCCCAGGGGGGCCACCAGGATCACCGCCACCAGCAGCGCCGCCAGCTCCGGCAGGCGCGGCAGGCCGGGGAAGCGGCCCGCCGCCAGCAGCGCCGTGAAGAGGGCACCCAGGCCCGCGTAGGCCGCCTGGCCCAGGGAGATCTGGCCGCCCCGGCCGGTGACCACCACCAGGGACAGCAGGACCACGGCCAGCGCCGGTACCTGGACCGACGTGTGCAGGTCCGAGCCGGCGAAGCCCAGCGGCAGCAGGAACAGGACCACCGCCACGATCCAGGCGCCCGGCGGGGTGGGGACGCGTGCGGTCGCCGTGCGGGGCAGCGCGTCCCGGGTGCCCACGCGCGGGAGCGCCAGTGCCGCGATCAGCAACGCCACCACGAACAGGTTCGCGCCCACCGCCTGGAGCAGCGGCTCGCCCCAGCCGCTCGGGTGCAGACGCGTCAACTGGCTCTGCGCCACCCCGATGCCGAGCGCCGTCAGCACCGCCACCGGCAGACTGCGCATCCGGGCGGCCACCGCGACCGCCACCACCTCCATCACCAGCAGCGGCAGTCCGTACGGGTCGAGGCGGACGTACGGCGCCAGCAGTACGCCC
Source organism: Streptomyces sp. NPDC043726 (assembly GCF_056436565.1). Classification (NCBI taxonomy): domain Bacteria; kingdom Bacillati; phylum Actinomycetota; class Actinomycetes; order Kitasatosporales; family Streptomycetaceae; genus Streptomyces; species Streptomyces sp. NPDC043726. Next base: position 460,118 of record NZ_JBWKCI010000008.1, on the reverse strand, counting down.
GTCAGGCCCGCCGTGAACGAGCCGAACGCCCAGCCCGCCGCGGCCACCCGGTCCGCGTCGATCCCGCCCAGCACGGCGAGGCCGCGGTCGTCGACCACCGCCCTCAGCTCACGGCCGAAGACCGTCCAGCGGACCACCGAGCCGACCGCCGCGGCCAGCACGACGACCACCGCCAGCTGCCCCCACGGATCGGCCGCGACCAGCAGCTCCGGCGCGTCGTCCCGCGCCCCCTGCCCCCACACCAGCGCCGCCCCGCCCACCAGCAGCACGAACACCCCGATCGACGCCACCAGAGTCTGCGCCGGATCGCCGCCGAGGACGGACAGCGGACGGAAGACGAACCGTTCCAGCGCCATACCGATCGCGGGCGCCACGACCACCAGGGTCAGCGCGGCCCCCGCCCACAGCGGCCAGCCCCACTCCACCACGCACTGCCGCAGCAGGTAGGCGCACACCATCGCGATGGCGCCGTGCGCGAAGTTGAGCACCCCGGTGGCCCGGTACGTCACGACCAGGCCCATCCCGGTGAGCGCGGCGGCGCTGCCGACCGACAGACCGGCCAGAGTGAGGTCGTACGTCAGCGCGGACATCAGTCGTCCGCTTCGGCGGGCTCACAGATCGGGCACGGGCCCAGTTCGCCGCTCCGCACCAGTTTGGAGTCCACCGGCACCGCCTCCACCTTGCCGGACACCAGCGGGCAGTCCGCGCGGTGCCACAACGTGCCGCCCGGCACCATCAGCAGCTCCCCGCTGACCGCGAGCGGAGCCGTGGGCGCCTCCCCCGGGGTCCCGGCCGGTTCCGCGGCCACGAGGAGGGCGTACAGCTCCTCCACGCGCGTGGCGGCGAGCGCGTTCCGGCCGTGGGTGAGCAGCACCGAGCCGGCGACGATCAGCGCGGCGCCCGGCACGGTGCAGGAGGCCAGATAGGGCAGCTGCCGTTCGGCGAACCGCTCGCCCGAGACGCCGTACCAGCCGAGGACGCACAGCACCGCGCCGGCGGCCAGGGCGGCCCAGCCGGCCCACAGGACGGGATGCACGGTCCGCAGTCGGGCTGTCCGCATCTCTGGCTCCTCGGGCTTCACACGTCATGCGTCTGTCCATGTCAGCCGATGGCTTGCACTATGCCTTCTGTGAGCTGACCCTGAAAGCACCGGGCGCACCCGGCCCGGACCGACACCCGGTGGTGAGCCAGATGGTTCTCGGGAGCGACCTCAGTCGGGGGAACAGGGGGCGCGCGACGGCACTGGCGGCCGCCCTGCTGCTCTTCCTCGGCCCGGCCCTCGCGGCCTGCAGCGACGACGAGGGAGGCGGCGGCGACGCCACCCCGCCCTCGCCCTCGGTCGAGCGGACGACGGCAAGCCCCGCGGCGACCGCCCCGGCCGACGTGGGCGCGGCCGAACAGGAGATCAAGCAGAACTGGCAGAAGTTCTTCGACCCGGAGACCCCGCTGGAGGAGAAGCAGACCGTCCTGGAGAACGGCGAGGAGATGGCCCCGGTGCTCCAGGCGTTCAGCGGTGACGAGCGCGGCGGACAGGTGGGCGCCGAGGTCACCGAGGTCGCCTTCACCTCGCCGACCGAGGCGGACGTGACGTACACGCTCACCCTCAAGGGCGCCACCGCCCTGCCGGACGCCGCCGGGACGGCCGTGGAGCAGGACGGCACCTGGAAGGTGTCCGCCAAGACACTGTGCGCGCTGGTGCAACTGAGCGGCAATGGCTCGGCCTCGCCGGTTCCGGGCTGCTGAGGCCCTGGCGGCGCTGCTGCTGCTCACGCTGAGCGCGGCCTGCGGCAGCCGGCTGCCGGAGAGCGACTTCGAGGGCGGGGAGCGCACGACACCCGCGCAGCACGGCGGGCCGATCCGGGTCGGCGTCATCACCAGCGCCACCAGCCCGGTCGGCGGCGACGCCTTCACCGGCCCGCGCGACGGCGCCAAGGCGTACTTCGAGCGGCTCAACGCGCGCGGGGGCATCGACGGGCGGCCCGTCGAGGTGCGGCTGTGCGACGACGGCGGCAGCGGCGTCGGCAACAACGAGTGCGTGCACCGGCTGATCGACGAGGAGCGGGTCGTCGCCCTGGTCGCCACCACGGTCCTCGACTACGCGGGCGCCTCGCGCGTCTCCGGCGCCGGGGTGCCCGACATCGGCGGCCAGCCCATCGGCGCCGCCTACGACACCTGGCCGCATCTGTACGGCATCTACGGCAGCCTCGCGCCGCGGAACGGCACGGTCGGCTGGGACGGCGAGCTGTACGGCGGCACCGAGGTCTACCGCTACTTCAAGCGCGAGCACGGCGCCCGTACCGCCGCCGTAGTCTCCTACAACCAGGCCGCGTCCGCCGCCTACGCGCGGCTCGTGGAGCGCGGTCTGAAGGCCGAGGGGTACGACGTCGTCACCGAGCAGGTCGACTTCGCCCTGCCCAACTTCCGTGCCGTGGCGGCCGATCTGAAGGAACAGGGCGCCGACCTCGTCTTCGACGCCATCGACGGTCACGGCAACGCCCGGCTGTGCGCGGCGATGGACGACGCCGGGGTCGAGCTCACCGCCAAGGTGACGAACGTGCAGAACTGGACCTCCACGGTCGCCGACGACTACCAGGACTCCCCGCGCTGCCGCAACGCCCTGTGGGCGACCGGATCCAGCCGCAACTACGAGGACACCGCACACCCGGCCGTACGGGAGTTCCGGGAGGCCACCGAGGGGCTGGAGACGCACTCGCAGTGGCAGCTGGAGGGCTGGGCCGCCGCCCAGTGGTTCACCGAGGCGGCGCGGGCCTGCGCGCGCGACGAGGTCACGCGCGCGTGCGTGGACGAGTGGATGAGCCGCAGCCAGGGGTACACCGCCGACGGACTGCTGCTCCCGGTGCGCTTCGAGCGGCTCGCCGAGCCGCCCGCCACCCGCCGCGCCTGTCTGTCGGTGGCGCGCTGGGAGGACGGGCGGGGCTGGGTGTCCCAGGGGGACATGGACACCACCTGTTTCGACGTGCCGCAGTTGGCCTACAAACCGTGAGCCTTGGGCCCGGCATCACCGTCGGTGTCCATTTCTTCAAGCTAGTTGAGCATTGCGGACCGTTACTGTCCGGTCGCGCTGGCAGACTCGGCGCCATGTTGGACACCTCGGCACGACTGCTGCGCCTGCTCTCGCTCCTCCAGGCCCACCGTGACTGGTCCGGAGCGCAACTCGCCGACCGCCTCGGGGTCACCCCCCGTACGGTCCGGCGGGACGTGGAGCGGCTGCGCGAGCTGGGCTACCCCGTCAACGCCAGTCCCGGCACCGGCGGCGGCTACCAGCTGGGCGCGGGCGCCGAGCTGCCTCCGCTGCTCCTGGACGACGACGAGGCCGTCGCCGTCGCCGTCGGACTGCGCACCGCGGCGGGACAGGGCATCGAGGGCATCGGCGAGACCTCCGTACGGGCCCTGACCAAGCTGGAGCAGGTGCTGCCCAGCCGGCTGCGCCGCCGGATCAGCGCCCTCACCGCCTTCACCGTGCCGATGCTGCGGAACCAGCCCTCCACCGTGGACCCCGGAGTCCTCACCGAACTGGCCCATCTGTGCCGGGACGCCGAGCGGCTGCGCTTCGAGTACCGGGGCCACGACGGCACGCTCAGCCGCCGCAGAACCGAGCCGCACCGCCTGGTGTGCACCGAACGCCGCTGGTACCTGGTCGCCTGGGACCTCGACCGGGACGACTGGCGCATCTTCCGGGTCGACCGCATCACGCCGAAGCCGCCGCACGGCCCCCGCTTCACCCCGCGCCGCCCGCCCGCCGACGATCTCGCCGCCTACGTCTCCCAGGGCGTCTCCACGCGCGCGTACGCCACCCACGCCCTGATCCGGCTGCTGGTGCCCCTGAAGGAGGCCGCCGAGCACATCTCGCCCTCCGCCGGGGTGCTGGAGGCCGAGGGTCCCCGCAGCTGTCTGCTGCGCACCGGCGCCGGCAGCCTGGACGTGATGGTGATCCATGTGATGCTGCTCGGCTTCGAGTTCGAGGTGCTGGAGCCCGTGGAGCTCACCGACGCCCTCAGGACCGCTCGGGACCGGCTTTCTCGGGCTCTGGAGCGAGTGCCGCCAACGTGGGATGGTGCAGGTCGAACGCCGGGGACTCCGAGCGGATCCGGGGCAGAGTGGTGAAGTTGTGCCGCGGCGGCGGGCAGGACGTCGCCCACTCCAGCGAACGGCCGTAGCCCCAGGGGTCGTCGACCTCGACCTTCTCGCCGTACCTCGCCGTCTTCCAGACGTTGTAGAGGAACGGCAGCGTCGAGATGCCGAGCAGGAACGCGCCGATCGTCGAGACCGTGTTCAGCGCGGTGAAGCCGTCGGCGGCCAGATAGTCGGCGTACCGGCGCGGCATGCCCTCCGCGCCCAGCCAGTGCTGCACCAGGAACGTGGTGTGGAAGCCGATGAACAGCGTCCAGAACTGGATCTTCCCCAGCCGCTCGTCGAGCATCCTGCCGGTGAACTTCGGCCACCAGAAGTAGAACCCGGCGAAGATCGCGAAGACGACGGTGCCGAAGACGACGTAGTGGAAGTGCGCCACCACGAAGTACGTGTCCGTGACGTGGAAGTCCATCGGCGGGGACGCCAGGATCACCCCGGTCAGACCGCCGAACAGGAACGTCACCAGGAACCCCACCGACCACAGCATCGGCGTCTCGAAGGACAGCGAGCCCTTGAGCATGGTGCCGGTCCAGTTGAAGAACTTCACCCCGGTCGGCACCGCGATCAGGAAGCTCATGAAGGAGAAGAACGGCAGCAACACCGCGCCGGTGGCGAACATGTGGTGCGCCCACACCACCACCGACAGACCGGTGATCGCCATCGTCGCCGCGATCAGCGTCAGATAGCCGAACATGGGCTTCCGCGAGAAGACCGGGATGATCTCGCTGACGATGCCGAAGAACGGCAGCGCGATGATGTACACCTCGGGATGGCCGAAGAACCAGAACAGGTGCTGCCACAGCAGCGCGCCGCCGTTGGCCGCCTCGAAGATGTGCGAGCCGAAGCGCCGGTCCGCCTCCAGGCACAGCAGCGCCGCCGCCAGCACCGGGAACGCCATCAGGATCAGGATCGACGTGAACAGCGTGTTCCACACGAAGATCGGCATCCGGAACATCGTCATGCCGGGCGCGCGCATCCCGATGATGGTGGTGACGAAGTTGACCGCGCCGAGGATCGTGCCGAACCCGGACAGCGCGAGTCCCATGATCCACAGATCCCCGCCGACGCCCGGCGACCGCTCCAGGCTGTTGAGCGGCGCGTAGGCGAACCAGCCGAAGTCGGCGGGCCCGGAGGGCACCAGCAGCGAGCCGACCACGATCAGGGCGCCGAACAGATAGAACCAGTACGACAGCATGTTCAGCCGCGGGAAGGCCACGTCCGGAGCGCCGATCTGCAACGGCATCAGCTCGTTGGCGAAACCCGCGAACGCCGGCGTCGCGAAGAGCAGCAGCATGATCGTGCCGTGCAGCGTGAACAGCTGGTTGAACTGCTGGTTGTCGATGAGCTGGAGCCCCGGCCGGGCCAGCTCGGCGCGCATCAGCAGCGCCATCAGACCGCCGAGCAGGAAGAACAGGAACGAGGTGATCAGATACAGATGGCCGATCTTCTTGTGGTCGGTGGTGGTCAGCCAGTCGACGATCACCCGGCCCTTGTGCTTGGTCCGCACGGGTCGTACCGGCGTCTGCACCGTCTCAGTGCCCATCGCTCGCTCGCCCCTTCGCTCGCCTGCCCCGGGCCCGCTGAAGCCCGCGCCGCGTCTGCCCGCGAGCCCACGCCATGATGCTCGCGCCGCCGTGCGCTCCGACAGGGGGCGTACGACGGGTTCTGTGCGGCTGCGAGGCAATTCCTGTGTGGCGTCAGTTCCCGTGGACCCACGCGGAATCGGCGGGAGAAAGGAGTCCGGGGGGAGTTCTTCCGGAACTTTCCGCCGGGCAATTGGGGGCGCTGCCGCGACACGCGGGAATTACGTTCGAATGCCTGCGAAAGGCGTAGCGAACCGCCCGTCCGTGTGACGCAGAAGGTTTGAAACCCGTGTCGTGATCCTGTGACAAAAGCGTGACCGGAGGGGGACGGGTGACGGGGTGTGAGCTCTCCCCTGGCCCCAGCCGCCGGACAGGGCCTAGCGTGGCCGCATGGCACCGATTCCGACACCCCCCGCCGAACCCCACGACCAGCCGGACGGCTATCTCGGCCTCGCCGCCGACCGCGCCGAGCGGCTCGCCCGCGAACGGGGCTGGACCACCGTACGGTCGCTGCCGCCGGGCGCGATCATCACCATGGAGTACCGCGTGGGACGGCTGAACTTCGAGGTGAAGGACGGCCTGGTGACCCGGGCCTGGAAGGGCTGAGAAGGGCTGAGAAGGGCTGAGACAGCGCGACGGCCCCGGTACCCGTGGGGAATCACGGGTACCGGGGCCGATCGCTGCGGGGCGGGCTGTGCGTACCGAGCCCCGCTGTTCCGGCGGCTAGCCGCCCGTCAGGGGGCGTGCCGTCGAGGTCGTGCCGCGGCTGGTGCGGTCGGTCTGGGGCGGTCTGCGGCTGCCGACCGGCGTGACCGGGGTGCGCTCCGAGCGGGCCGTGTGCGGGCCGGGGGCCAGATAGACCGGCGCCCTGGGCGTCCGGGCCGTGGGGGAGACGTCCTGCGCGGACTCACGCGGCTTGAGCCGCACCGGGACCTCGACCGGGGCGGCCGGAACGGGGGCCGTACCGGCGCGGCGGGCGCGCCAGGCGTCGCGCAGGTCGAAGATCGCGGTCTCCGCGCGGGCGATCAGCGGCTCGAACCAGGGCAGCGCGAGCAGGATCAGCAGACCCGCGGCCCAGCCGAGGAGCACATCGCTCAGCCAGTGCGTGCCGAGGTAGACGGTGGACAGGCCGACGCCCAGCGAGGTCACCGCGGACAGCGCGGACAGCCAGCGGCGGGCCCACGGTGTGGAGGCCAGGTAGGCCAGGATTCCCCAGGTCACCACGGCGTTGGCGGTGTGGCCGCTGGGGAATATATCGCCGCCGAGCCACATCTCGTTGGAGCCGACGGTGGTCGCGTAGTGCGGTCCGAGCCGGCCCATGCCGAGCTTGGCGGCGCCGACCGTGACGTTCAGCAGCAGCAGCGAGGTCGCGAGCGCGAGCAGCGGCCGCAGCGTGTGCTGCCGCCAGGAGCGCCAGCCCAGCCAGGCCGCGATCATCACCGCGGTGGGGCCGCGCTGGCCGAGCACCACGTAGTAGTCGACGAATGCGTGGATCTCCGACCACTGCTGGTAGGGCCGGAAGAACATGACCTGCCAGTCGAGCCGGACCAGCCACGAGGTGATGACCACGGCCCACACGATGGCGCCGTAGAAGGCCAGGGTGGCCGCGAAAAGGGCCACCCTGTGCCGGCTCATCTTCGGCACATCGATGTGGGCCGGCCGTTCCGGCTCCCGGTCCAGCCTCGCGAACACCCGGTCCAGACGGGTGAGGTTTCGTTCGGTACGCACCCAATCGACGTTACAGCGAGTGAGCTCAGAACCCCGCTGATTCCGCCGGTTTGTGATGACGATGTGATGTGGGATTCCTCTCAGGGAGCGCCTTATTTCCTACGACTTCGCAATCAGCGGAGGCCGCACCCTTCAATTCCTTTGATCATTCCAGCGCACGGTTTTATCTGGTTTATGAATTCGTTCACCGAAAGCTGGCCCTGAATTCTCTCGACGATCACCGGGCGTACCCGGAGCGGTCACGGCGGACCGGAGCCGTTCAGCCAGAACGCCCCGTAGACCGCCGAGCCCACCGCGATCAGCGCCACCACCAGGGCCGACCTGCGCGGACGGGCCCGGGCCAGGGCGAGCGCGAGAGGGAGCAGCAGCGGGAAGGCGGGCAGCAGCAGACGCGGTTTCGAGCCGAAGTAGCTCGAGGCGCACAGGGCGAGCGCGGTGACGACACCCGCGTACACCAGGAGCGGGAGCGGCTGGCCCTGCCGCACGCAGACGACGTACAGCCACACCACGAGGCCGACCCCGACGATCAGGCCGAGCCCGGCGAGCGCCGACGGAAACGACGTGAACTTGTCGGCGACGAATCGGGCGAAGGCGAGACCGCCGTCGAAGCCGTTGCGCCAGCCCGCCTGAACGTCGAGATAGCCCAGCGGGCCCTTGCCGGTGTCGTGACCCACCCACAGGACGTAACCGGCGGCGCCCAGGGGCGCGAGCAGCATCCCGAGGGCGCGCCGGACTCTCGACGCGCCGGGCGGGGTCGGGCCGCCGGCGGGGGAGGGGGCGCGCCCGGACCCCTGTGCGCGGCCGCCGGGCGCCACGCCTCCGTCCCCTCCGAACGAGGCAACCTGATGCCCGCCACCGGCCGACGCCACGCTCACGTCCCGTCCGAGCGGGGCGGTCCGGTGTGCGTGGTCGGCCGGTGTCGCGCTTGGGTCTTCTTCGAGCGGGGCGGTCCGGTGTGCGTGGTTGGCCGGTGTCGCGCTTGCGTCTTCTTCGAGCGGGGCGGTCCGGTGCGAGCCGTTGGCCGGTGCCGCGCCTCCGTCGCCTGCGGACGGCGCGAGCTCGTGCGCGTCACCGGTCGGTGCCCCGCTGCGGGCCGGTGCGAGCGCGGGGTGTGCGTGCTCGGTCGGGGTCGCGCGTCGGTCGCGTACGAACGAGGCGATCCCGGCCGTCCACACCGCCGCCACCACGGCGAGGCCTACCGGGCGGGTCAGGCCGGCCAGCAGGGCGAGCGTGCCGGCGGTCAGCCAGCGGCCGGTCAGCACGGCGTACAGCGACCAGGCCGCGAGCGCCGTGAACAGGGACTCGCTGTACGCCATCGACTGCACGATCCCGACCGGCAGCACCGCCCACAGCAGTACGGCGCAGACGCCCACCCGACGGCCGTAGAGATGATCGGCGACCGCGAAGATCCCCCAGGCCGCCGCGAGCGAGGCGAGGGCCGAGACCAGGAACCCGGCGTCCGCCGCCGTCAGCGGGGTGACCGCGGCGATCATCCGCTCCAGCCAGGGCAGCAGCGGGAAGAAGGCCAGGTTGGAGTGGACGTCGCCGTTCGGCAGCCGTACCTCGTAGCCGTACCCCAGCTCGGCGACCCTCGTGTACCAGAGCGAGTCCCAGCGGGCGGTCAGCAGGGTGTACGCGCTCTTGTCGCGTGCCGCGCTCCACAGAGCCAGGGTCAGCAGGCCCAGGGCGCGCACCGCCGCGTACCCCAGCAGGGCCGGCGCCGCCCGGCGCACGCTCGTAGGAAGATCGGTCACGGGCTCGATTATCTGTGCAGCCCGGAACCGGACGGCCCGCCGGGGCGTTTTCGACAGGGCGCGACAGGCTGCGGGAAGTGGCGTACGCCACACGAGTTCTGTCGGAAGTCTGAGAGGTCCGCCACTCGGCACCGGTACGGACTCGCGTACTCTGACGAGTCACTCGCTTCGTTGCGCGGGCCGGGGACCACCGCTCCTCCCCGGCCGAGTCACGGGGAGTCCCCACCCCGTGAGCCCGCCGAAGGCGAGGGAACATCTGGGAGGTACGTACATGTCCGGGACGACCACGGCCGCCGCGCTGCGCCGTCGGGCGGCCGGGGCCGGTGCCAACCGCTGGGTCGTCCTCGTCGTCCTCTGCGCCAGCCTGCTGCTGGTCGCCGTCGACGCCACGGTGTTGCACGTGGCGGTGCCCGCCGTCACCGAGGACCTCAAGCCGGGCGCCATAGAGCTGCTCTGGATCGTCGACATCTACCCGCTCGTCTGCGCCTCGCTGCTGATCCTCTTCGGCACGCTCGGCGACCGCGTGGGACGCAGACGGATCCTGCTCCTCGGCTACGGCCTGTTCGGCGTCGCCTCCGCGATGGCGGCCCTCGCCGACACCGCCCAGGTGCTGATCGTGGCGCGGGCGCTGCTCGGCGTCGGCGGCGCGATGATCATGCCGGCGACCCTGTCGATCCTGCGCCAGGTCTTTCCCGACCGGCGCGAGCGAGCCCTCGCCATCGGTATCTGGAGCGCGGTCGCCGCGGTCGGCGCGGCCGTCGGACCGCTGCTCGGCGGCTTCCTGCTGGAGCACTTCTGGTGGGGCTCGGTCTTCCTCGTCAACATCCCGTTGATGCTGGTCAGCCTGCCGGTGGGCCGGATGCTGCTGCCCGAGTCCAAGGGCGACGGCCGCGGCCCCTGGGATGTGGTCGGCGCGCTGATGGCGGCGGCCGGACTCTTCGGCGTCGTGCTGGGCGTGAAGCGGCTCGGCGGCGGCCAGTTCGACGGCGCCACCGCCCTTCCCCTGCTCGTGGGCGTGACGCTGCTGGTCCTCTTCGTACGACGGCAGCGGCGCCGCAAGCACCCCCTGGTGGACCTGCGGATGTTCGCGCGTCCCGCCTTCAGCACCTCCGTGGGCTGCATCGTGCTGGCCATGCTCGCGCTGGTCGGCCTGGAGCTGATCGCGGCCCAGTATCTGCAGCTGGTCCTCGGACTCTCCCCCCTGGAGACGGGGCTGCGACTGCTGCCGCTGACCTTCGCCGCGATGGGCGCGGGCCTCGCCGGAGCCCGGATGCTGCGCCGGTTCGGCCCACGGCGGATGGTGTGCACCGGGTTCTGTCTGACCGCGTTCGCGGTGGTGCTGCTCACGGCGATGGGCGGCACGGACAATCCCGCGCTGATGCTCTCCGGGTTCGTCCTGCTCGGCTTCGGGCTGGAGACCACGCTGTTCGGGGCCTACGAGTCGATGCTGAGCGAGGCCCCGCCGGAACAGGCGGGCGGCGCCGCGGCGATCGGCGAGACCTCCTACCAGCTCGGCGCCGGCATCGGCATCGCGCTGCTCGGCAGCGTGATGAACGCGGCCTACACCCCGGGCCTGTCCTCCGTGCCCGGAGTGCCCGCCGAGGCCTCCAGGGCGGCGGGGCACTCGCTGGGCGAGGCCTACGAGGTGGCCGGTCAGCTGGGCGGCGCCGCCGGGGAGACCCTGCGCGTCGCCGCGCGGAACTGCTTCGTCCACGGACTTCATGTGACGCTGCTGGTCAGCGCCGCCCTGCTGCTGCTCGGCGCGGTGATGGCGCTGCGGCTGCCGCGGACGATGCAGTGCGAGCCCGCCGCCGCCGTGGAGGTGGACGTCCCGGCGCCCCGGGAGGTGGCCGAGTCCCGGGAGGTCGCGGAGTCCCGGGAGTTCGCCGGGTCCCGGAAGGCCGCGGAGTCGCGGGAGGTCGCCGAGTCCCGGGTGACTGCCTGACAACGCTGGACGTGGTGGAGACTGCGTCGTAACGTCGGCCTTCAATCCGTGACTAGCGCTGCTAGTTTTGAGCTGCCGGAGGGTCTCCCATGCCGTTGCCCCCGTTCGATCCCGCCGATCCGCTCGGGATCGACGACCTGCTGGAGCCCGAGGACCTCGCCGTCCGCGACACCGTCCGCCGGTGGGCCGCCGACCGCGTCCTGCCGTACGTCGCCGAGTGGTACGAGACCGGCGAGCTGCCCGGCATCCGCGAACTGGCCCGTGAGCTCGGCGGGATCGGCGCGCTCGGCATGTCCCTGAAGGGATACGGCTGCGCGGGCGCCAGTGCCGTCCAGTACGGACTCGCCTGTCTGGAGCTGGAGGCCGCCGACTCCGGGATCCGCTCGCTGGTCTCCGTGCAGGGCTCCCTCGCCATGTACGCCATCCACCGCTTCGGCAGCGAGGAGCAGAAGCAGCGGTGGCTGCCCCGGATGGCCTCCGGCGAGGTCATCGGCTGCTTCGGACTCACCGAGCCCGACCACGGCTCCGACCCCGCCTCGATGCGGACGTACGCCAAGCGCGACGGCTCCGACTGGGTGCTGACCGGCCGCAAGATGTGGATCACCAACGGCTCGGTCGCCGGGGTCGCGGTCGTCTGGGCGCAGACCGAGGACGGCATCCGCGGGTTCGTCGTGCCGACCGACAGCCCCGGCTTCTCCGCCCCCGAGATCAAGCACAAGCTGTCACTGCGCGCCTCGGTCACCAGCGAGCTGGTCATGGACGAGGTACGGCTGCCCGCCGACGCGGTGCTGCCCGAGGTCACCGGGCTGCGCGGACCGCTCAGCTGTCTGACGCACGCCCGCTACGGCATCGTCTGGGGTTCCATGGGCGCGGCCCGCTCCTGCTTCGAGGCGGCGGTGGAGTACGCGCAGTCGCGGGAGCAGTTCGGGCGGCCCATCGGCGGCTTCCAGCTCACCCAGGCCAAGCTCGCCGACATGGCGGTCGAACTGCACAAGGGGATTCTGCTCGCCCACCATCTGGGGCGGCGGATGGACGCCGGGCGCCTGCGTCCCGAGCAGGTCAGCTTCGGCAAGCTCAACAACGTCCGCGAGGCCATCGACATCTGCCGTACGGCGCGGACGATCCTCGGCGCCAACGGGATCTCGCTGGAGTACCCGATCATGCGGCACGCGACGAACCTCGAATCGGTGCTGACGTACGAGGGCACCGTCGAGATGCACCAGTTGGTGCTGGGCAAGGCGCTCACCGGGCTCGACGCGTTCCGGTGAGCCCGAGGGGTTCCGGTGAACCCCGAGGGGGCAGGGCCGGTGAAGCGGCCCTGCCTCAGCTCTGGTTGAAGAAGCCGTCCGTCCGGTGCGCGGCCGGCTCGCCGTTGATGATCTCGGTGTCGGCCGGGGTCAGCAGGAACACCCGGGTGGACACCCGCTCGATCGAACCGCGCAGACCGAAGATCAGGCCGGCCGCGAAGTCGACGACGCGCTTGGCGTCGGCGGCCTCCATGGCCGTGAGGTTCATGATGACCGGGACGCCGTCACGGAACAGCTCGCCGATGGCGCGGGCGTCCCGGAAGCTGTCCGGGGTCACCGTGCCGATCCGGCGGCCCTTCTCCTCGGCGACGTCCGCCGCCACCTTGACCCGCGGGTCCGTGACCCAGGCATCCCCGGACTCGGTCCCTTCGGAGTAGTCGTCGTCGTAGTAACGCTCGTCATCGTTGTCGTCAACGAGGCCCAGCCAGGCACTCGCCTTGCGCACCGATCCCATGGACGCCTCCTCTCACAGCGGTCTTTCTTGCTTTCCGCATCCCTATGGTCATCCATGATGCGGACGGCGCGCCAAGTGGATAGACGCCGCGCGGGGGGTTTGTGACGGTACTGGTGCACAGCGCATACGTCGAGAGCCCAGTTGTGCCAAGGGCCGTGCCCCACATGGCTGCTGACTGTGAGTGAAATATGATTCTTCGCGGCGTATGGGTGATCTGCGGTGCGTACGAGTGAAGCGGGAGGGCGCTCAAGGGGCCACAGGGGCGGTCGATACGATGCGCCGGTCTCAATGTCGTACTTGATGCTGTGCGTACCACGGGGGAGCGTCGTGTTCGGAATGGTCAGGCCCTGCCGGCATCGGCTCGGGGAGCGGCTGGCAGGTCAGTGGATGGCCCATCTGTGCGGTCTGTGCCTGGCGTTGCGCGGGGACCACGGTCAGTTCGCGCGGGTGGTGACGAACTACGACGGGCTGCTGATCTCGGTTCTGACGGAGGCTCAGGCGGTCGCGGACGAGGGGCTTCGGCGTACGGCCGGGCCGTGTCCGTTGCGCGGGATGCGCACGGCGTCCGTCGCGCGAGGGGAAGGGGCACGCCTGGCGGCCGCGGTGTCGCTGGTGCTGGCCTCGGCGAAGGTCCGGGACCATCTGGCCGACGGGGACGGGCTGCTGGCGCGGCGTCCGGTGGCGGTGGCCGCGCGCCGGGTCGCGTCGAGCTGGGGGGCCGCGGGGGCGCGGAGCGGTTCCGCGGTGGGGTTCGACACCGGGCTGCTGGTCGACGCGGTGGAGCGGCAGGTCGGGATCGAGGCGCTGGCGGGCCCCGGGACCTCGGTGCTGGTAGTGACCGAGCCGACGGAGACCGCCACGGCGGCGGCCTTCGCGCATACGGCGGTGCTGGCGGGGCGCCCGCGCAACGCCGGGCCGCTCGCCGAGGCGGGACGGCTGTTCGGGCGGCTGGCGCATCTGCTGGACGCCGTGGAGGACAGGGAAGCTGACGCGGCGTCGGGTGCCTGGAACCCGCTGACGGCGACCGGGACACCGCTCACGGAGGCGCGCCGGCTGGCCGACGACGCGCTGCACGGCATCCGGCTGGCGCTGCGGGAGGTCGAGTTCACGGATCCGAAGCTGGCGCATCTGCTGTTGGTGCACGAGTTGCGCCGGTCGGTGGACCGGGCGTTCGGATCGGCGTCGTGCTCCCACATGGCGGGGCCGTACGCGCCGCCCGGGCCCGGGGGGCCGGGGGGACCGCAGCTGCCTCCGGAGCCGCCCCGACGGGATCGGCGGGGATTGCTCGCGGGGTGCGCTGTATGGGTCGGGTTGGCCTGTACCTGTCAGATGTGCTGCGGGGAGTTCGAGGATCCCTGGTCCCGGCAGCGGCGGGAGGGGCTGTGCACCAATTGCGACTGCAGCGGGTGCGGGGACTGCTGCAGTTGCTGCGAGGGGTGCGGGAGCTGCTGTGACAGCTGTGGCTGCGACGGCTGCGATTGTGGGTGCAACTGCTGACCTGAGCCACGGGTCGGGGTGTACGGCCCGACGGCGCGACCGCGCACCGGCGGCTTCCGCAAGTAGTTGACGGCTGAAAGACGCTCTTGCGCCCATCCGGCGTGCCGCCGAATACTCCCCCACAGCGCTTGTCAGGGGCACGGCGTGTTCGGAATCCGGATGAACCCGGCTCCTGGCTGCGCCTCACGGGCCCGAAACCCCACGAGGGCCCCCGACTTCCCATGTGGAGGAACGAAAAGTGAGGATCAAGCGCACCACCCCCCGCAGCGGCATTGCGAGACGGACTCGGCTGATCGCCGTATCGACCGGCCTCGTGGCCGCCGCAGCCATCGCGATCCCCAGCGCGAACGCGGCCGACACCCCCACCACCTTCAGCTCCGCCGAGCTGAAGAGCGCGAGCGGCTCCGTGCTCAAGGCCGACGTGCCGGGCACCGCCTGGGTCGTCGACAGCAAGACCAACCGGGTCGTCGTCACCGTCGACAGCACGGTCTCCCAGGCCGAGATCGCCAAGATCCGGCAGCAGGCCCGCGGCAACGCCGACGCCCTCACCATCAAGCACACCCCGGGCAAGTTCGAGAAGTACATCGCGGGCGGCGACGCCATCTACGCGAGTAGCTGGCGCTGCTCCCTCGGCTTCAACGTCCGCAACAGCGCGGGTGCCAACTACTTCCTGACCGCCGGTCACTGCACCGACGGCGCGGGCACGTGGTACGCGAACTCCGGGCGGACGACGGTCCTCGGCCCGACCTCCGGCTCCAGCTTCCCGACGAACGACTACGGTCTCGTCCGGTACACGAACACGTCGATCGCCAAGTCGGGCACCGCCGGAAACACGGACATCGTCCGCGCGGCCAACCCGACCGTGGGCACCAGCGTCATCCGTGACGGCTCCACCACCGGCATCCACACCGGCACCGTCACCGGTCTGAACGCGACCGTCAACTACGGCGGCGGCGACATCGTCTACGGCATGATCCAGACCAACGTCTGCGCCGAGCCCGGTGACTCCGGCGGCCCGCTCTACGGCAGCAACGGCACCGCGTACGGTCTGACCTCCGGCGGCAGCGGCAACTGCTCCTCCGGCGGTACGACCTTCTTCCAGCCGGTCGTGGAGGCCCTGAACGCCTACGGCATGAGCGTCTTCTAGGACGTCGGTCGGCGGACAGCCAGCAGCAAGTGAGCCCCCGTACGCAACTGTCGTGCGGGGGCTCGCCCTCGTCCGGCCAGCGGAGTTACGGTCGAAGCAGACACCAGGTGGGCACCTGACAACCTGATGCGTCCACTTCGGACCCTGGGGGGCCGTGATGGTCGAGGAACTGGTGGCGGCGGGCGCTGCGGTCGCCTCTGTCGGAGCGGTGTACGTGATGGCCGCGGCGCGGGTCGTCAAACAGTACGAGCGCGGGGCCGTCTTCCGGCTCGGCAGGCTGCGGCCCCAGGTGCGAGGACCCGGGTTCACCCTGGTCGTGCCGTTCGTGGACCGGCTGCACAAGGTGAACATGCAGATCGTGACGATGCCGGTGCCGGCCCAGGAGGGCATCACCCGGGACAACGTGACCGTGCGCGTCGACGCGGTCGTCTACTTCAAGGTCGTGGACGCCTCCGACGCGCTGGTGCAGGTCGAGGACTACCGGTTCGCGGTCTCGCAGATGGCGCAGACCTCGCTGCGGTCCATCATCGGCAAGAGCGATCTGGACGATCTGCTGTCCGACCGGGAGAAGCTCAACCAGGGTCTGGAGCTGATGATCGACAGCCCGGCCATCGGGTGGGGCGTGCAGATCGACCGGGTCGAGATCAAGGACGTCTCCCTGCCCGAGACGATGAAGCGGTCCATGGCCCGGCAGGCCGAGGCCGCGCGGGACCGGCGGGCGCGGGTCATCAACGCGGACGCCGAGCTCCAGGCGTCGAAGAAGCTCGCCGAGGCCGCGCAGCAGATGGCGGACACGCCCGCCGCGCTCCAACTGCGGCTGCTGCAGACCGTGGTGGCGGTCGCTGCCGAGAAGAACTCGACGCTCGTGCTGCCGTTCCCGGTGGAGTTGCTCAGGTTCCTGGAGCGGGCGGCCCAGCCGGCTGCTCCTGCCCCTCCCGCGGCTTCTCCCGCGGTTCCTCCTCCGGTGCAGCCCGCCGTCGAGCAGCAAGCGCCTTCTGTCTCCCACGGGCAACTGCCGCTCACCGAGCGGCTCTTGAATCCGGACCCCGAAGGGTCGGATTCAAGACAGGAGTAGACCTTACGCGCTGCATACGAGTTACTCGCGCGTAGTGTTTGCAGTGCGAACCCGCCTGGGGTGACCGTGCACGGTCAAGGGTGCGGGGATGCGGTGTGACGGCCGTGTGTACGTCCTGAAGTCGACCTTGTGTGCCCCCTGTGAGGATCGGAATAGTGGGCGGCGATCAACCGGCACGGACGCGGCTTTTTGCTGTGCGCCGCCTCTGTGTCCGTACGCCTTCCGGTTCCTGAGGCCCCCACAGCCTCCGGACCGACCCCCCACAGGAGGACGTGAGTTGAAGCACCGACGCATACCCAAGCGGCGGGCCGTCGCGGCAGGCGCGGGAATCACCGCGCTGGTCGCCGCCGGAGTCACCTTCCAGGCTGCGAACGCCAGTGAGCCGACGGCGACCGCCACACCCGAGACCCTGTCGGTCACGGCGGCCGGAAAGCTCGCCTCGACGCTGGTCAAGGACTTGGGCACCGACGCGGCCGGCGTGTACTACGACGCGCAGAGCAAGAACCTCGTCGTGAACGTGCTGGACAAGGGCGCGGCCGAGACGGTCGAGGAGGCCGGAGCCAAGGCGCGGGTCGTGGCGAACTCCCTCGCCGAGCTGAAGAGTGCGCGCGGCACCCTGAAGCAGGACGCGACGATCCCCGGGACTTCCTGGGCGACCGACCCGACGACCAACAGAATCGTGGTCACCGCCGACCGCACGGTCTCCGACGCCGAGTGGGCGAAGCTCACCGAGGTCGTCGACGGGCTCGGCGGTACGGCGGAACTCCAGCGCACGAAGGGGGAGTTCAAGCCCTTCATCGCGGGCGGCGACGCCATCACCGACGGCAGCGGCCGCTGCTCGCTCGGCTTCAACGTGGTCAAGGGCGGGGAGCCGTACTTCCTGACCGCGGGCCACTGCACCGAGGGCATCACCAACTGGCAGGACTCGAGTGGGAACGCGCTCGGCGCCAACGAGGTGTCCAGCTTCCCGGACAACGACTACGGCCTGGTGAAGTACAGCGGCGAGGTCGAGCACCCGAGCGAGGTCAACCTCTACAACGGTTCCACGCAGGCGATCTCCGGCGCGGCCGACGCCACCGTCGGAATGGAGGTCACCCGCAGCGGCTCGACGACCCAGGTGCACAGCGGCAAGGTCACCGGTCTCGACGCCACCGTGAACTACGGCAACGGCGACATCGTCAACGGGCTGATCCAGACCGACGTCTGCGCCGAGCCCGGTGACAGCGGCGGCTCGCTCTTCTCCGGCGACAAGGCGATCGGCCTCACCTCCGGCGGCAGCGGCGACTGCACCTCCGGCGGCGAGACCTTCTTCCAGCCGGTGACGGAGGCCCTGTCGGCGACGGGCACCCAGATCGGCTGACGGTTTCCGCTCTTCGCTTCGTGAAGTCCCGCCCCATGTGCGAGGGGCGGGACTTCACGTCGTCCTACAGAACCTCCGTCGGCAGCCGTTCGCCCTTCCGTCTCTCGCGCCAGCCCGCCGCCACCAGCGTGATCACGATGCCCGCCGCGGCCCACGCCGACAGGACCAGCAGCGCGGACGTCGTGTCGTTGCCCTTGAAGTAGGCGATCGAGCGGGCCACCCAGGTGCCGGCGCCCGGGGGGAGGGCCGGGCCGATCGCCTGCCAGAAGGGCGGGAGCATCGGCAGGGGGAAGGCGCCGCCCGCGCTCGGGTTGCCCGCGATCACCACCAGGAGGATCGCCAGACCGATGCCGATGATGCCGAAGACGCCCTGGAGGGCGAGGGTGGCCGCGCCCACCGCGAAGACGACCAGGGCGCCAAGCCCCCACAGGGCCATCACACCGCCCGGCAGCGCCTCCAGGATCGGGCCGACGATCACCGCGCCGCCCAGGCCGCCGACGATCGCCACCAGGGCCATCACGATCAGCCGGATCATCGCGCGGCGCGTGTTCGGGGGCCGCGCGCCCGTGCTGATCGCCAGGACCGAGGCGCAGAGGTAGCCGCCCACGCACCAGCCGACGACGAGGTAGAAGGCGGACAGGCCGTCGAAGTCCTCCGGCGAGGCCGGGGCCACGTCGACCGTCCGGACCGTCCGCTGCTGGGAGGCCTCCAGGGCGGTCAGGTATCGGTCCAGGGTGGTCGCCAGGACCGTACCGCCGCCGCTCGCGACCAGGAGCGTGTCGGTCGACCGGGCCGGATTGATGATCAGCGCCCCGTCGATGTCCCGGTTCAGGATCTGCTCCCGGGCCGTCTCCTCGTCGGCCACCACGCGCGGGTCCAGTGGCTCGTCGGGCAGCCGCTCCAGCCGGGTCACCGCCTGCTCGGCCACGGCCTGCGGCGCGACCACGCCGAACGGCACGTCCCTCGGCTTCGGGTCGTGCAGAGCCCCTACGTAGGACGTGATGAACAGCAGCTGGAGGGCGATCACACCGAGGACGAGCAGGGTGGCCCGCGGGGTCACCGCGTCCTTCACCTCACCGAGAAAGCTGTTCCGTGTCATGTCCCCACAGTCCGAGGCGGGGGACGTTTCCGCAGGTGGGAGAGGGCCGAACGGTTGTCGTACATGTGTTCGGGTTTTGGTCTATGGTGGGGGTGAGGCAGTCGGGAACTGATGTTCGATATCGGAGGTGTGGATGCCCGGGTTCACGCATCTGCACACCGTCTCCGGGTTCTCCCTGCGCTACGGCGCCTCCCACCCGGAGCGGCTGGCCGAGCGTGCCGCCGAGCGGGGCATGGACGCCCTCGCCCTCACCGACCGCGACACCGTCGCCGGTACGGTCCGCTTCGCCAAGGCCTGCGCCAAGGCGGGGGTGCGCCCGCTGTTCGGCGCGGAACTGGCCGTGGACCGCTTCGAGCCCGGACGGCGGGACGAGGTCGTACGGCGGGACGGGGCCGTACGACCGGAAAAGCGCCGCGTCCCTGTCCGCGGGGGTGCCTTCATCGATGAGTCGACACCCCGTGTCGCCTTCCTCGCCCGGGACGGCGCGCGTGGCTGGGCCGACCTCTGCAGAATCGTCACGGCGGCACACTCCGGTGACGGACCGCCGCTCCTGACCCCGTCCGCCAACCACGGCGACGGCCTCACCGTCCTGCTCGGCCCCGACTCCGACGTCGGCCGCGCCCTCGCCGCGGGCCGCCCCGACCGCGCCGCCCGGCTGCTGGCCCCCTGGCGGGAGGTCTACGGCGACGCGCTGCGCCTGGAAGCCGTCTGGCACGGCCGCGAGGGCACCGGCGCCGGCTCCCTGCGGCTCGCCGCCCGTACCGTCGGTTTCGCCGCCGAGCAGCGGATCCGGCCGGTGCTCAGCAACGCCGTCCGCTACGCCGACCCCGGCCAGGGCCCGGTCGCCGACGTCCTGGACGCCGCCCGCCGGCTCGTCCCCGTCGACCCCACCAAGGAGCTGGACTCGGGGGAGGCCTGGCTCAAGGACCCCGGTGCCATGCTGCACGCCGCCGAGCGGATCGTGGAGGCCGCGGGCTTCCGGCGTGACACCGCCCACCGGCTGCTGGAGCAGACGCGGGCGACGGCCGCCGAGTGCCTGGTCGACCCCGAGGACGACCTCGGCATCGGCAGCGTGCACTTCCCCGAGCCGCGGCTCGTCGGCGCGGGCCGCCGCAGTGCCCAGCGGGTGCTCGCCTCGCGGGCGGCGGCGGGGATGGTGCTGAAGGGGTACGCCGGGCGGCGCTCCTACTGGGAGCGGATGCACGAGGAACTGGACATCATCGCCCACCACGGCTTCGCCACCTACTTCCTGACGGTCGCTCAAGTAGTGGACGACGTAAGGGACATGGGCATCCGGGTGGCCGCGCGCGGCTCCGGCGCCGGGTCGCTGGTGAACCATCTCCTCGGCATCGCCCACGCCGACCCCGTCGAGCACGGGCTGCTGATGGAGCGCTTCCTGTCCAAACGGCGGCTGGTCCTGCCCGACATCGACATCGACGTGGAGTCCGCGCGCCGGCTGGAGGTCTACCGCGCGATCATCGACCGGTTCGGCACCGAGCGGGTGGCGACGGTCGCGATGCCGGAGACGTACCGGGTCCGGCACGCGATCCGGGACGTGGGCGCGGCCCTGTCCATGGACCCCGCCGACATCGACCGTATCGCCAAGTCCTTCCCGCACATCCGGGCGCGGGACGCCCGTGCCGCGCTGGAGGAGCTGCCCGAACTCAAGGAACTCGCGGGGGAGAAGGAGAAGTACGGCCGCCTCTGGGAGCTGACCGAGGCCCTGGACGCCCTCCCGCGCGGAGTCGCCATGCACCCCTGCGGAGTGCTCCTGTCCGACGCCTCCCTGCTCGGCCGTACGCCCGTCATGCCGACCAGCGGCGAGGGCTTTCCCATGTCGCAGTTCGACAAGGACGACGTGGAGGACCTCGGGCTGCTCAAGCTGGACGTGCTCGGGGTGCGGATGCAGTCGGCGATGGCGCACGCGGTCGCGGAGGTGGCGCGGGCGACGGGGGAGAAGGTCGACCTGGACGCCGTACCGCCCGGCGACCCGGCGACGTACGAACTCATCCGCTCCACCGAGACGCTCGGCTGCTTCCAGATCGAGTCGCCGGGTCAGCGGGACCTGGTCGGGCGGCTGCAGCCGGCCACCTTCCACGACCTCGTCGTCGACATCTCGCTCTTCCGGCCCGGCCCGGTCGCCGCCGACATGGTGCGGCCGTTCATCGAGGCGCGGCACGGGCGGGCGCCGGTCCGCTATCCGCACCCGGACCTGAAGGAGCCGCTGGAGGGGACGTACGGGGTCGTGGTCTTCCACGAGCAGATCATCGACATCGTCGACATCATGACCGGCTGCGGACGGGCCGAGGCCGACCGGGTGCGGCGCGGGCTCTCCGACCCGGAGTCGCAGGGGCGGATCCGGTTCTGGTTCGCCCAGCACGCGGCGGCCAAGGGGTACGACGCGGAGACGATCCAGCGGACCTGGGAGATCGTCGAGGCCTTCGGCTCGTACGGCTTCTGCAAGGCGCACGCGGTCGCCTTCGCCGTACCGACGTATCAGTCGGCCTGGCTGAAGGCGCACCACCCGGCCGCCTTCTACGCCGGGCTGCTCACGCACGATCCCGGGATGTACCCCAAGCGGCTGCTGCTGGCGGACGCGCGGCGGCGGGGGGTGCCGATCCTGCCGTTGGACGTGAACGCGTCGGGCGTCGCACACACTATCGAACTGGTGTCCGGTATTTGGGGGCTGCGGCTGGCCCTCTCCGATGTGCACGGCATCAGCGAGGCCGAGGCGGCGCGGATCGCGGCCGGGCAGCCGTACGCCTCGCTGCTGGACTTCTGGGAGCGGGCCCGGCCGAGCCGTCCGCTGGCCCAAAGGCTCGCGCAGGTCGGCGCGTTGGACGCGTTCGGCGCCAACCGGCGTGATCTGCAACTGCACCTGACCGAGCTGCACCGGGGCGCGCGAGGTTCGGGCGGCGGTCAACTTCCGCTGGCGGGCGGGCGGAAGACGGCCTCGGCCGGTCTTCCCGACCTGTCCTCCGCCGAGCGGCTCAGCGCCGAGCTGGGGGTGCTGTCCATGGACGCCTCGCGCAACCTGATGGACGACCACCGGGAGTTCCTGGAGGAGCTGGGCGTGGTCAGCGCGCGCCGGCTGCGGGAGGCGCGGCACGGTGAGACGGTGCTCGTGGCGGGCGCCAAGGCGGCCACCCAGACCCCGCCGATCCGGTCCGGCAAGCGGGTCATCTTCTCCACCCTCGACGACGGCACGGGCCTGGTCGACCTCGCCTTCTTCGACGACTCCCACGACGCCTGCGCGCACACCGTCTTCCACTCCTGGCTGCTGCTGGTGCGCGGGGTCGTGCAGCGGCGCGGGCCGCGCAGCCTCAGCGTGGTGGGCGCCGCCGCCTGGAACCTCGCCGAACTGGCCGAACTGCGGGCGCGGGGCGGGCTCGACGTGGTGGCGGCGCGGCTCGCGGAGCCGGTGCCTGAAGGGAGCGGTGACGCCACCGGGGGCCGGCGCATCCAGATGCCGACCGGTTACGAAATGCATCCGTGGGCCGATCTGCGTCCCGCGGGTCAGGAGCCCTCGCAGACACGGAAGTTGTGGCATCAGAGCCCGGGGAGTGCGGGATGACCATCCTCTGCGTACGTTTCCAGCTGCCGCCGATGTACGAGGCGGCCCTGCCCGGGCTGCTCGGCCTGCTGGAGGAGTTCACGCCCGTCGTGGAGGCCCTGCCGCCGGACGGGGCGCTGGTCGATCTCCGGGGCGCCGAGCGGTACTTCGGGCGCGACGCGGTGGAGCTGGCCTCCGTGATCCGGGTGCGGGCGCTCGCGCTGTACGGCGTGGACTGTGTGATCGGGGCCGGTCCGGGGACGATGCTGGCCCGGATGGCCCTGCGGGAGGCGCGGCCCGGCGTGACGTGTCTCGTGCCGTCGGAGCGGGACGGCATCGTGGACTTCCTGGCGGAGAAGCCGGTGACGGCGCTGCCGGGGGTGGGGGCCGCGACCGCGCGGACCCTGTGCGAGTACGGTCTCGACACCCTCGGCCGGGTCGCCGCCGCGCCGCTTTCCACCCTGCAGCGGCTGATCGGCGCGAAGGCGGGACGCGAGCTGCGGGAGAAGGCGAACGGGGTGGACCGCGGGCGAGTCGTGCCGAACGCGGTGGCACGGTCGCTGATCACTGAACGGCCCTTCGACCGCGACGAGTTGGACCCGAACCGGCATCGGCGCGCCCTGCTCTCGGCGGCAGAGGAACTGGGGGCGCGGCTGCGGGCGCTGGACCAGGTGTGCGGGACGCTGACGCTCACGGTCCGGTACGCGGACCGCTCCGGGACCTCACGCAGCCGGACCCTGAAGGAACCGACCGCGCACTCACCCGCGCTGACCCGGGTGGCGTACGGCATGTACGAGGCGCTGGGGCTGCAGCGGGCGCGGGTACGGGCGCTCGTCCTGCGGGCGGAGGGCCTGGACTCCGCCGAGCAGTCCTCCTACCAGCTCACCTTCGACCCGGTCGACGAGAAGGTGCGCAGGATCGAGGAGGTCGCGGACCGGGTGCGGGCCAAGTTCGGTCCTACGGCGGTGATGCCGGGGGCGCTGGCCGCCTGAGCCCCCCTTCGCCGCGCCGGATAGCGTGGCCCGTATGAGCTGGAGTGGGCCGACCCATCGGGTCGTTGACGGGGAGAGGATCGACGGGGCCTGGTGCCATGTGTGGCGGCGGGTTCCGTACAACGGGGAGTACGTGGTCGAGGATCTCGTCGTCTTCGCGGACGGCGTGGTTCGGGGGGCCGCGCGGACCGATGTGGAAGGGCTGGCGGAGCTGATCGGCTCCGGGGAGATTCTCGCGCGGGATCCCGGTGCTCCCGACCGGGCCGCGGACGAGCCCAAGTGGAAGTCCCGTAGTCCCGAAGTGTGCACGCCGGAGAGCTTCCTGCTCGAAGTCGCCGACAAGGTAGCGGAGTTGAGCGGTCGGCCTACCGTCCGGGACCGGTTGCAGGAGGCGATCCGGCGGTTTCGGGCGGAGCCGTCCGAGCCGCACCGCGCTCTGCTCCGGGAGGCCTACCTGGCGGTGCCGGCGCACCTGCGCATCTACGTTCTGGGGGACATGGACGTGCAGGACCGCCCGCTGCGGATCCTGGTCACGGACCTCGGTCGGCCCGTCGACGGGGACGGTCCGCTCGCGACCCCGAGCTGCACCGGCAGGCACTGGACTACTTCGGGCGCGGCGACGAGGCCGTACGGAAGTGGGAGGAGCGGGAGGCCCTGCTGCACGCGGACGACCCTGCTGGCCCCGGGCGGCCCGCGCTCGTCTCCCATCAGGTCGTGTACCCCAGCGGCTGGCCCGAGGAGCCCGGCCTGTTCGTGCTGCGCAACGACTACTCCGTGTCCGTCGACTTCGGCGGCCGGACCTACACCTCCGTCCTGCACGGCTACTGGGCCCTCTCCACGGCCGACCCGGCCGACCACGACCGCGTCCGCGCCGCCGCCACTCCGCGTGAGGCGCAGGAGCTGGGCGGCCGGGCGGCGCGCCGGGACGACTGGCCGGAGCTGCGTCCCGCGGTCATGGCCGGGCTGTTGCGCGCCAAGTTCACCCAGCACCCCGAACTGGCCGGGGTGCTGCTCGGCACCGGCGACGCGCGGATCAGCTACACCGGGTTCTCGGAGGCTCCGTACTGGACGGACGCCCGGGACGGCCGGGGCCGCAACTGGGTCGGCCGGCTGCTGGAGCTGATCCGCGCCGAACTGCTGCTGGAATCGGTCAGTTGGCCCACGGCGGAGTGATCCGCGTGCCGTCGGCGAGTTCCGCCGCCAGCCCGATGGACGTGGTGACCCAGGTCAGCGCGGTCTGATCGGTCGGGTTCTCGACGGCGAGGGTCGAACCGGGGTTGATGATCAGCGTGTCGCCCGCCGCCAGGTCGTCCGTACGGCCGTCCAGGGTGACGCGCAGCGTGCCGATCAGGACGTGCAGGATCTCCTCCTTGTTCACGGTGTGCGCCGGCGCCTTGGTCCCCGGCGGGATCTCGCCGCGCCAGGCGCACAGCTCCTTGCTGCCGGTGAGCGGGGTGGCGTACGAGACGAAACGGGCGCCGTGGATCTCGTGGACCACGGCCTCGGAGGAGCGGATCACGGGCATGAGCAGGTCTTCTCCCTCAGGCACACAGCGAAACTGGTCAAGTGGATTGACTATATGGTCAAGCTTCTTGACTTGTTCGTCAAGGTGTTTCAATGCGCACGTGCAGAACTCCGAAGCCCTGGCCCTGACCTACGCCCTGCTCGCCACCGCCGGTGACCTCACCCGGCGTATCAACGACAGCGTCGTCGCGCGCGGGTTCGAGGAGGTGCGGCCGGCCCATGGATTCGCCTTCACGCGGCTCGCCCAGGGCGACGCCACGGTCACCGATCTCGCGGCGCACCTCGGGGTGACCAAGCAGGCCGCCAGCCAGCTGGTCGACGAGCTGGTGCGCAGGGGATACGCCGAACGACGGCCGCATCCGCGGGACGCGCGCGCCCGGCTGATCGTCCTGACCGAGCGCGGGTGGGCCTGTACCCGGGCCGCCGAGGAGGCGGCGGCGGAGGTCGTCGGGGAGTGGAGCGCGCTGGTGGGGGACGGGGAAATGCGGGCGGTGGCACAGCAGTTGCTGCGCATCGCGCCCAGCGGGCCCATCCGCCCCGTCTGGTGACTGGTTATCACTGGAAGTTTTTACTGACGCGTAACTTCCCCCTTGAACTACTCGTCCGTAACTTGACAAGTGAACAGCATCCCGTGATCCGGATCACAGGGCGTAAAGCCATCGCAACTCCCTTGAGCCGCAAGGAGATCACCCGATGCTGCCCTGGAAGAGACTGCTCAGACCCGCCGTAGGCCTGCTGCTGGCCACCGCGGTCGCCCTCGTCCCCGCCTCCGCCACCCAGGCCGCCGACGCGCCGAGTTCAGGCTGGAACAACTACGCCTGCAAGCCCTCCACGGCCCACCCCCGCCCCGTCGTCCTGGTGCACGGCACCTTCGGCAACTCCGTCGACAACTGGCTGGGCCTCGCGCCCTATCTGACCAAGCGCGGCTACTGCGTCTTCTCGCTCGACTACGGCCGGCTGCCCGGCGTGCCGTTCTTCCACGGGCTCGGCCCGATCGACAAGTCGGCGGAACAACTGGACGCCTTCGTCGACAAGGTGCTCGCCGCGACCGGCGCCGCCGAGGCCGACCTCGTCGGCCACTCCCAGGGCGGCATGATGCCCCGCTACTACCTGAAGTTCCTCGGCGGAGCGGCCGAGGTGAACGCCCTCGTGGGCATCGCACCCGACAACCACGGCACGAACCTCTCCGGCCTCACCAACCTGCTGCCGTACTTCCCGGGCGCCGAGGACCTGCTCTCCGCCGCCACGCCCGGCCTCGCCGACCAGATCGTCGGCTCCGCCTTCCTCACCAAGCTGAACGCGGGCGGCGACACCGTGCCCGGCGTCAAGTACACCGTCCTGGCCACCAAGTACGACCAGGTCGTCACGCCGTACCGGAGTCAGTTCCTCGACGGTGCGAACGTACGCAATGTGCTGCTCCAGGACCTGTGCCCGGTGGACCTCTCCGAGCATGTGGCGATCGGCCTGATCGACCGGATCGCCTTCCACGAGGTGGCCAACGCCCTCGACCCGGCGCGGGCGACCCCCACCACCTGCGCGTCGGTGTTCAGCTGAGCACCGCCGGGGCCTGACCGGCCTGAGCCGCCCGTCAGGCCCCGGAGTTCGGGGGTCAGCGACCGTGCCGGGCACCGCCCGCGGCGCGCCGCCGGACCGACATGAACAGGGCCGCCGCGCCGAGCGCCAGCGCCGCGGCACCGCCCATCGCGATGTACGAGGTGCTGCTGTCGCCGCCGGTCTCGGCGAGGTTCTCCGTGGCACCGGCCGCCTTGGGTTGGTTGGCGGCGGCCGTGGGCTCCTCCCCGCCTTCACTGCCGTCGTCCGCGACCGGCTCGGCCGAGGTGCTCGCGTCCTGGTCGCCGTGGCCGCCGTGCTCGACCGTCGACTCCTCGGCGCCCTCCTCGATCTGCTCCTCGGAGGGAGCGGAGGCGCTGGGCGCGGGGGAGGACTCCCCGGGCGTGGAGCCGCTGCCACTGCCACTGCCGACGCCGCTTCCGCCGAAGGTGACGTCCGAGCAGGAGTAGAACGCCTCCGGGCTGTCCGAGCGCTGCCAGACCGCGTAGAGAACCTGCTTGCCGGAACGGTTCGGCAGAGTGCCGGAGAACGTGTAGAAGCCGCCCGACGCCGCCGGGTCGGTCACCGTCGCCACCGGGTTCGCCAGGTCCAGGTCGCCCCAGCCGAGCGGCTGGGCGGGGTCGTAGCCCTCCTTGGTGATGTACACCTTGAAGGTGCCCTTGTGCGGGGCCGTCACGCGGTACTTGAAGGTGTACGAGCCGCTGCTCACGCTCGTGGCCGGCCAGTCGGCGCGGGCCAGGTCCAGGCCCTTGAACGCGTCGGCGCCCGCGCTGCACAGCTTGCCGTCCGGGATCAGCTCCTGGTGCCGGCCGCCGGCGTCGCCGATGCGGATGCCGTTCCAGTCGTAGAGCGCCTGGGTGCCGCCGGCCGCGACGGCCGCCTTGCAGGCATCGGACTTCGGGCTCTCGGGGCCCTCCGCGTAGCACTGCGAGACCCGGCTGACCGGGTCGCCCATCGACCCGTGCGCGGCCGCGGGCGCGGCGGCGAGGGCGGTCAGTGCGAGCGGCGCGACACCGACCGCGGCGACGGTGGCGGCGGTGGCGACCCTACGGCGTGCGGGCATGCGGAACTCCTGGGGAACGGTCGTCGGTTGCTGGTCGGGAACCCGTGGGGGCGATCAGCAAGCTAGCCCGGAAGAACCGCGAAATCGCCTGCTGGAGGCAGGTGATGGAGATCCTTATGGTCCCTTTAAGGGAGTGCTCAGACTGCGCTCAGGTAGGTACGGTTCGAGCCATGGCGAACGACGAGATCCGACCCGCGAGCAGCGCCGACGTGGCGGCCGTGAAGAGCGTGACCGATGCCGCGTACCACCACTACATCGAACGCATCGGGGTGGTGCCGCAGCCCATGGAACGGGACCACGCGGCGAACGTGGCGGCGGGGCAGGTGTACGTCACGGGGGACCCGGTGGCCGGTCTGGTGGTCCTCGAGGAGCACGCGGACCATCTCCACCTCGACAACATCGCCGTCCGTCCGGACGCCCAGGGGCAGGGCGTGGGGCGGCGGCTGCTGGAGTTCGTGGAGGCACACGCGCGTGCCCTCGGGCTGCCCGAGGTGCGGCTCTACACCAACGCCAAGATGTGGGAGAACCAGAAGATCTATCCGAGGTTCGGCTATGA
This sequence comes from Streptomyces sp. NPDC043726, assembly GCF_056436565.1. Lineage (NCBI taxonomy): Bacteria > Bacillati > Actinomycetota > Actinomycetes > Kitasatosporales > Streptomycetaceae > Streptomyces > Streptomyces sp. NPDC043726. The sequence continues at coordinate 431,757 of NZ_JBWKCI010000008.1, read as the reverse complement.
GCTCGTGGAACGCCGGGTGGACGGGCCCTACGACCGCGTCCACTACCGCAAGCGACTGAACTGAAGGGGGCCGGTCAGCCGTCCGGCCACCATGTTCGTGCGATGTCCTTGCGGACCTCGGGGCGTCCCGCGGGGCGCTCGTCGGCCTCCTCGCGGGTGATCCGGCGCGAGTCGCTCTTCCTCAGGGGCTTCTGCACGGTGGTGCGGCGCATGGCTGCCTCCTTCAGTGCCTACCGTGTTCCGCGTTCTCACGGAGGTAGACCCTTTGGGTGAGGGTTCCTCATCGGCGCCCGTTCTGTCAGTGGCCGTTGTCACGATTCGACTGTCAGTGGCGCGTGTCACTCTCGGAACCATGGCACACCACCGTGACGACGCGACCGCGCCGCGTACCGACTGGGACGCGGCGGCCCCCTCCTTCGACGACGAGCCCGACCACGGACTGCGCGACCCCGAGGTGCGCCGGGCCTGGTCCCGGCGGCTGCGCGACTGGCTCCCCGGACGCCCGAGCGACATCCTCGACCTCGGCTGCGGCACCGGCAGCCTGTCGCTGCTCGCGGCGGAACAGGGACACCGCGTCACCGGAGTGGACAGCTCCCCGGCCATGATCGCCCTCGCCCGCGCCAAGCTCGCCGGCCGTGACGCCGCGTTCCTGGTCGGTGACGCGGCGACACCACCGGTGGGGGAGCAGCGCTACGACGTCCTGCTCGTCCGGCATGTGCTGTGGACGCTGCCCGACCCTGCCCGCGTGCTGCGGCACTGGCGCGGGCTGCTGCGCCCCGGCGGACGGCTCGTGCTCGTCGAGGGCGTGTGGGGGACCGTGAGCCCGGTCGGGAGACCGGCGGACCGGCTCGTCGGCCTCCTCACCCCGCTCGCCGTCGAGGTGCGCCTGGAGCGGCTGTCCGACGACCCGGCGCTGTGGGGACAGGCCGTGGCCGACGAGCGGTACGCCGTGGTGGCGTCGGTCTAGGCCAGCAGGGAGCCGAAGTCGCCCTTCAGCGCCAGTGCCTCCAGCTCGTCCAGGGCGGCCACCGCCGCCGCCGCGGCCCGCGGGTCACGCTCGCGCAGACCGCTCGCCTCGAACTCGTCCTCGTCCAGGCGCCGTACGTCCGTGCCGTCGGCCGAGCGCCAGAGGTCCAGGTCGAGGTCCTCCACGACCAGTTCGGCGCCGGAGCGGGCCGCCGGGCGGGTGATGTCGCAGTACCAGCCCTTCAGGGCGCCCGAGGCGGCGCGGACCTCCTTGACCGAGTACCAGCGGTCCCGCCAGTAGTACTCGGTGAAGACGTCCCCCCGCTCGAAGCGGACGAAGCCGAAGTCACGGGGTTCGTCGCCGGCCCAGGGCGCGCGCACCGCGATCCGGTCGCCGTCGTCGGAGAGCAGCTCCGCCGGGTAACTGATCTTCGTACGGCCGCCCTTGACCAGGACGACCTGCACCCGGGCCCCGGGTTCAGCCGAGTTCGCGGACATAGCGCACCTCCGTGGCGCAGACCTCGTACCCGAACCACCGGTTGATCGCGAGCATCGGCTCGTTGCCGGTGTCGTTGCCCGTGAACGCCTCCGTGTACCCGGCCGCGCGTGCCCGGTGCAGGGAGTCGTTCTTGGCGAGCTTGGCCAGGCCCCGGCCGCGGAAGGCGCGGCCCGTGCCGGTCATGCCGCTGGAGTACCGCGTGCCGCCGTCGGTGCGGGCGGCGCTGAACGCGGCGGGGCGGCCGTCGACCAGGGCGACGGTGGTCAGTTCGAGGTCGGTCAGCGGATGGTTCCAGGTGTCCGCGAGCCACGCCTCGTAGTCCGAGAGCTCGGCGGCACCGGCCTCGCTGGGTTCGTCCGCCGTCGTCTCGGCGTCCAGGTCGAACACCGGGCGCGGATCGTCGGCGAAGGCGGCGGCCGGGCGGAGTTCGACCCCGGGCGGCGGGTCCTGGAGCGGCGGCAGCTTGCCGTTCGCCAGGTCGAGCCGCTGGAAGTGCGAGGAACGGCCCGCGTGATAGCCGTGCGCCTCGGCGAAGGCGCGGTTGCCGGGCTCGTCCAGGACCCAGGACAGCAGCCGGGTCGCGCCGAGGCCGCCCAGGTACTCCTCGGCGGCACGGACCAGGGCGGCGCCGGCGCCGCGATGGGTGCGGTCCGGGCGTACGTAGACGTTGACGAACCCCTGCAGCGGCTTGGGGTTCTCGTGGAGCAGACCGACCTGCGCGCTGCCGATGATCTCCCCGTCCGCCTCGGCGAGGAGCGGGCGGTAGCGCGCGTCGGGATGGAAGTGCGCCAGGTCGTAGGCGAGGGAGTCCGGGGTGATGACGTAGAACGGCAGGGCGCTGTGCCGGACGGCGGCGAAGCCCTCCAGGTCGGCCCGCGCCTCGGGCCTGATCTCGCGAACGATGACTGTCATGGGGCCGCACGTTACGGGCGGGGCGCGCCGGTGTGCCTCTCATTTTCCGCTGGGTACGGGACAATCGCCTGCGTGACCTTGAAGATCCACATCGATGACAGCGCGCCGCCGTACGAGCAGGTGCGGGCGCAGATCTCCGAGCAGGCGCGGGCGGGTGTGCTGCCGGTGGGGTACCGGCTGCCCACGGTGCGGGGCCTCGCCGAGTCGCTGGGGCTCGCCGCGAACACGGTCGCCAAGGCGTACCGGGCGCTGGAGACGGACGGCGTGATCGAGACCCGGGGGCGCAACGGCACGTTCGTGGCCGCCGCCGGCTCGGCCGCGGAACGGGAAGCGGCGTCGGCGGCCCAGGCGTACGCGGAGCGTGTACGGCGACTGGGGCTGGGCGAGGGGGACGCCTTGGACGCCGTACGGGATGCTCTGCGGGCTGCCTACGAGGCCGACTGAGGAAGTCCGGTCAGGGCGCGGGGACATGGTCCGGCGTCCTGGTCACCGTGAGACCCGCCTTCTCCGCGAGCCTCGCGAACGTCGTCGCGTCCCGCACCGCCGCCCCCGTCGGGTCGTTGTTGAAGTACGTGAACACGTCCCGGCTGTCGGGCCAGGTGTCCGCGATCCGGCCCACCCACGTTCTCAGGGACTGCCGGCCGTAGCTGGGCCACGGCTGGGCCCTGCCCTGGTGGAAGCGGACGTAGCCCCAGTCCGTGGTGCGCCACAGCGGGGTGACCGGGCGGGCCTGGATGTCCGCCCAGCACAGGGCCGCGCCCCGCGACTCCAGCACCTCCCGTACGGTCCGCGTCCACCACGAGTCGTGCCGCGGCTCCACCGCCACCCGGGTGCCCGCCGGGAAGCAGGACAGGCAGGTGTCCAGCAGGCCCGGGTCCGCCCGCAGGGTCGGTGGGAGCTGGAGCAGGACCGGGCCCAGGCGGGCGCCCAGGCCCTCGGCGTGCGTCATCAGGCGGTCCACCGGCTCCTCGGGCTCGCGCAGCCGCTTGATGTGGGTCAGGTAGCGGCTCGCCTTGACCGCCACCACGAAGTCGTCCGGCACCCGGTCCCGCCACGACTCGAAGTTCTCCCTCGACGGCAGCCGGTAGAAGGCGTTGTTGAGCTCGACCGTCGCGAAAGCCGTCGCGTACTCCTCCAGCCACAGCCGCTGCGGACAGCCCGACGGGTACAGGACGTCCCGCCAGTCCTTGTACTGCCATCCCGATGTGCCGACCAACACGGTCATACGACCATCAAAGCACTACAGGTACAGGCCCGCGTCCGCCCCCGGCCTCGGCTCCGGCAGCGACGTCGGGGACGTGCCCCGGCGCAGTGCGTACAGCTCGGCCAGCGTCGCGCCCTCGCGGCTCACGCCCTCCTCGCTGCCCAGCCAGCCCACCGCCTCCGCCCTGGTCAGCGGGCCGACCTCGATCCGGGCCAGACAGCGGCCCGGGCGGACCACGGCCGGGTGGAGGCGCTCCAGGTCCTCGTTGGTCGTGACCCCGACCAGGACATTGCGGCCCTGGCCCAGCAGACCGTCGGTGAGGTTCAGCAGCCGGGACAGGGCCTGGCCCGCCGTGTGCTTCGCCTCGCCGCGGATCAGCTCGTCGCAGTCCTCCAGCAGGAGCAGCCGCCAGCGCCCCTTGCCGGTGCCGTCCTCCTCGCCGATCGCGATGTCCATCAGATAGCCGACGTCACTGAAGAGCCGCTCCGGGTCCAGCACGCAGTCCACCTGGCACCAGTCCCGCCAGGAGCGGGCGAGCGTGCGCAGCGCGGAGGTCTTGCCGGTGCCGGGCGGGCCGTGCAGCAGGAGCAGCCGGCCCGCGATGTCCTCCGGGGTCGTCTTCATCAGCCCGTCCATCGCGTCCGCCACCGGGGCCGTGTAGTTGGCCCGCACCTCCTCCCAGGTGCCGGCGGAGATCTGCCGGGTGGTGCGGTGCGGGCCGCGCCTGGGGGAGACGTACCAGAAGCCCATGGTCACGTTCTCCGGCTGCGGTTCGGGCTCGTCCGCCGCGCCGTCGGTCGCCTGGTCCAGGACCTTCTTCGCCAGGTCCGCCGTGGTCGCGGTGACCGTGACGTCGGCGCCGCGGTTCCAGCGGGAGACCAGCACGGTCCAGCCGTCGCCCTCCGCGAGGGTCGCGCTGCGGTCGTCGTCGCGGGCCACCCGCAGCACCCGCGCGCCCGGCGGGAGCAGGGTCGCCCCGGACCGTACGCGGTCGATGTTCGCCGCGTGCGAGTACGGCTGCTCGCCCGTCGCGAAGCGGCCGAGGAACAGCGCGTCGACGACATCGGACGGGGAGTCGCTGTCGTCGACGTTGAGCCGGATCGGCAGAGCGTCGTGTGGGTTCGCAGACATGTCGCCATGATCCGCCACGAACGCCCTTCGCGCACGGGATTTCCCCCTGACGTCCCCCATCGGTTGCCGCTCGGAAAAGCTTCGGGACCGTTCCCAGCGGAACCCTGCCCTCGCGCCCGTCACACGGTTACCGTTGCCCTCGATGGGACGACATGGGTGGAATTCGGGGGCACGGCGGTGGCGGCTCACCGCGCTGCTCGGTGTGGGAGTGGCCGCTCTGGCCCTGGTGGTGACCCTGCTCAACACGCTGCCCGGCAACGGCGCGAGCACCGAGGGCACCACACGCGACGGCGACAAGGTGCACGGCACCCCGACCGCGACGCCGGACGCCACGAATCCAGAGGTGGGCTGGGGGTTCACCCACACCCAGTTCAGCGGCGACGAGGGCGACCCGGCCGCCGTGGACCGCGTGGAGAAGCGGCTCGCCGGGGCCGGGCTGCCGCAGATCCAGCACATCATGGGCTGGGGCGCCGACAACCCCGAGCCGGTGCCGGGGCGTTACGACTTCGAGGCCATGGACCGCCGTATCGACTTCGTCCGGGCCTCGGGCGGCACCCCGGTCGTCACCCTGTGCTGCGCGCCGGACTGGATGAAGGGCGGCGAGGCCGGGGTCGACGACACCGACTGGAGCCAGGCGGCGCTGGAGACCGCGCCGGAGCCGGAGCACTTCGACGACTTCGCGGCGCTCGCGGCGACCGTCGCCAAACGCTATCCGGACGTACGGCACTTCATCGTCTGGAACGAGTTCAAGGGCTTCTGGAACGACGCCGAGGCCCGCTGGGACTACGAGGGCTACACCCAGCTCTACAACCTCGTCCACCGCGCCCTGAAGAAGGTCAACCCGGAGATCATGGTCGGCGGTCCGTACCTGGTGATGGACAGCCTCGACCCCCGCGAGGAGCACGCCTCCCCGGCCTTCAAGGGGAGTTGGGGCGCGATGGACCGCCGGGTCCTGGACGCCTTCTCCTACTGGAACGAGCACAAGGCGGGCGCGGACTTCGTCGTCGTCGACGGCTCCAGCTACACCCGCGACGACGAACTGCTGCCCGACGAGTTCGCCGCGGCCGACAAGTTCACCGCCGTCGGCGAGTGGGTGCGGGACCGGACCGGTGGCCGGCTGCCCCTGTGGTGGGCCGAGTACTACGTCGAGCCCGCCGACGGCGACGACAACCGGCACGGCTGGTCCGAGACCCGCCGGGTCGCCGTGCACGCCGCCGGACTGATCGCCATGGCCAAGGGCGGGGCCACCTCCGGCTTCTACTGGAACCCGCAGTCCGAGGAGGGCACCGAGTGCCCCGGCTGCCTCTGGACGCCCACCAGCGGGGCCGGCGGCGGGCAGCGGCTGCCGATGTACGACCTGCTGGCCCGGTTCGCCGAGGAGTTCCCGCCGGGCACGCAGTACCGGAAGCTCGCGGGGCCCTCCCACCTCAGGGTGCTGGCCACCGACAGGACCGCTCTGGTCGTCAACACCCTCGACCGGTCCACGACAGCCACCGTCGACGGCAAGCGGCTGAAGCTTCAGGCGTACGAGGTCAGGTGGCTCGAGCGAGCCTCCTGACCCCCTGCCCCGTCCGCTGCCCGATCCTCTACTTGATCGTCAGGAACCGCTGCACCAGCGAGGCCAGCAGCACCGCCAGCAGCGGCAGCGAGAACCAGAAACTGCTCTGCAGCCAGCGCAGTTGGCGCACGCTCGGCCGTAGCGCGACCCGGATCAGCTCGCGCGCCGTCAGCAGCACGATCAGCGCGAGCGCCGCCAACGCCCCGACCACCGACCACGGAGTCCAGGTCACCTTCGGTCCGATCGGCCCGGGATCGGCCTCGGGCACCTCACCGGCGGGCTGCTTGCGCAGCGCGTACATGGTCACGTCCTCGTTGACGAAGACCTTCCTCAGCTCCTGGCGCCGGTCGAGGTGGTGGATCAGCCGCGGCTCCCAGCTCTCCGAGTAGCCGACGTCCATCCGCAGATAGGTGACCTGACTGCGGTTGATCATCAGATACGAGTTCGGGCCCGCGTCCTTCAACGCCTTGACCAGGCCCGACACCAGCACCGGGTCCACGGGCGCCAGCGTCGGCAGATACTCGACCTTCTCCATGTCCCGCGCGCCCCACGGCATCGACGGGGTCACGACGTTGACCGTGTCGTTGCTCAGCCAGAGCAGCCGCACGCTCGGTTCGTCATGGGCGTAGACGTACTCCATGGCCGCGACCTCGCCGGGCCGGACCCGCTCGAACGGCTCGTTGCCCCAGCGGGCCACGAGGAAGCCGCCCATGAGGACCAGGCCCGCCATGAGCGCGGCCAGCGGGGCGAGGCTCACCCGGTCCTTGTCGCGTTCCTTCGCGGTGACGCCGGTGCGCGGGAACAGGGCGAGCCCGGTCAGCAGGGCCGCGCCGGGCAGCGCGAACATGAAGACGCGCAGCGCCATCTCGCCGCCGTAACTCTGCATGCCGAAGCCGAGGAACGGGACGAAGGTGAGGACCACCAGGGAGCGTTCGCGGTACTTGTGGTCGCGGCGGCGCCACCAGCCCCAGCACGCCATGGCCATCACACCGCCGGCCAGCAGCACCCGCGTGTACAGCACCAGTTTGTGCGTGGAGCTGCCGCCCTCGATCCGGCCGGAGACGGAGGAGGAGACGTTGGAGCCGACGCCGCCGACCCCGCCGAAGAGCTCGTCGAAGTGTCCCGACCAGTACGGCTCGCCCATGAAGCCGATCCAGGACAGCACCATCACACCGAACAGCACGGGCAGTCCGCGCAGTTCGCTGCGGCCGACCAGCACCAGCACCGCCAGCACGCCCAGCATCACGAACGGCGTGAGCTGGTGGGCGGGCACGCTCGCCGCGAACAGTCCGATGACGACCAGCAGCAGTACCGCCCGCTGCCGCCGGTCCGTGGGCTCGACCTCCAGTTCGCCGGGCCGCACCTTGGTCCATATCACCCGCGGCGCCCGGAACCACACCAGCAGGACGGCCGCGAACACCAGGTAGAGGAGATAGGTGAAGCCCTGCGGGGAGAAGTAGTCCTGGCCGACCCACCCGCTGAGCACGAACACCCAGATGCCGGTCCATCGCGCCCGCCAGCTCGCCCGCATCGAGCGGGTCAGCAGGAACATCGGCACCAGGTACAGCAGTTGCATGGTGAGCGGCCACCAGCGGATGACCTCGGTCAGGTCCGAGACCCCGCAGGCCTGCGCCACGAACGCGGCCACCGCGAAGAACCCGGGCCAGCTCCAGCGCGCGTCCAGGTCCGGTACGGCGGACCCGGTGCGGTCGATGTAGTCCAGGAAGCCCAGATGCTGCCAGGCGGTGGCGAACCTCGGCTCGGTCTCGATCAGCGCGGGCAGCGCGTGCAGCGAGACCACGGTCGCCAGCAGGGTGACCAGCAGCAGCGTCCGGTGCTCACGGCCCAGCCAGAGCAGCGAGGCGAACACGGTGACCAGCAGCCCGGCGCCGATCAGCGTCGACGTGGGCAGCACCGAGACGAGGCCGAGCCCGCCCATCGCGTCCAGGTCGGCCTCGCCGAGCCGGAGCGCGGGCACCCAGTACAGCAGCAGGGCGGCGATCAGCAGACAGCCGAGGACGACTCCTGGGCGGGTGGGCAGCAGCCGGTCCCGCGGCTCTTCCGGCTCCGGCGGTTCCTCGCGCACCGCCTCCGGCACGTCGGGGACGACCGCCTTCTCCTCCGTCTCGAACGGCGCGTCCACCTCCGGCTCGCGCTGCTCCACGGGCAGCCCCACCGCCCAGGTCGGCCGGTGCTCGGGGCGCCGCACGGCGGGCATTCCGGTGGGCGGGGTGCCCGGGCCCGGGCGGACGTCCGGCCGGCGCTCCAGGTGGTCGAAGTCGACGTGGACGCCGAGGGCGAGGGTGTCGGAGTCCAGCGCCCAGGCGGACCCGCGCGCGGGAGTCCCCTCCCGTGCCCCCAGGTCCGCGAGGTCGCCGTCGGGTGCCGAGCCCTCGGGCGCCTCGGCCGGCGCGGTCAGCACGGTCCGGTACAGCTTCGGCGCCGCGATCGCCACGATCACCGCCAGCGCCACGATCTCGGCGACACCCGCGCCGGTCAGCCCCATCCGGGGGAGCAGCAGCAGTGTCAGACCGAGCACCAGCGCGCACAACAGGCCCTGGAGCCAGGCGAGTCCGGCGGTCCGGCTCTGCGCGCGCAGCACCGCGAAGTAGGTCTCCATCACAACCCGCAGCAGCCCGCCGATCGCGAACCAGCGCAGCAGCGGGGTGGCCGCGTCGGCGTAGCCCGTGCCGAACACGCCGAGGATCCACGGCGCACCGAAGAACAGGATCGCCGCGACCGGGATCATGATGCGGGCCATGCGCTTGAGCGCGGCCCGGGTGTTGGCGGCGAGCCGGCCCGGGTCGTGCGAGCCCTCGACGGTCAGCGAGGCGCCCATGTTGATGGCGAGCAGGTTGACCGTGCCGCCGATGGTGGCGGTGATGTAGAAGTAGGCGTTGTCCTCGGAGCTGACCTGCGCCGCCACGATCACCGGGATCAGATAGACCACGGCGAGCGAGAACAGCGAGCCGGTGTAGTCGCCCGCGAGGAACTTGCCGACCTCCCGCAGCGACGGCGGCTTGGCGTGCTCCTCGGTCGACTCCACATGCCGCGGCACAAGCCGCCGGAACACCAGCCAGCCCAGCGGCAGCACCGAGATCGCGATGGCCGCGACCCACGACACGAACACCCCGGTCGTCGGGACCACCGCGGCGAACGCGACCAGCAGCCCCAGCTTGACCGCCGAGAAGGCGGTGTTGCCCACCGGCACCCACAGCGCGCTGCGCAGCCCGGTCAGCACCCCGTCCTGGAGGGTGAGCAGATTCCAGGCGACGACGGACACGACGAAGAAGAGCGCCGGCAGCGGCCCGTCCAGGAAGGCGTACGACGGACCCCACACGTCCAGCGTGAGCAAAAAGACGCCAGCGGCCAGCGCCACGACCACCGAACTGCCCGCGTACGTACGGAAGATCAGCCGTCCGGTGGCGCGGCCCGCGATCGGGATGAACCGGGCCAGCGCGCCGGTCAGGGTCACCGCCGTCAGACCCGCGAGGAACTTCATCGCGGCGATGGCGGCGGAACCCTGGCCGACGGCCGACTCGGAGTAGTAGCGGGCCGCGGCCAGCCAGAAACCGAGACCGAGCACCGCGGAGATACCGGTGTTGAGCATCAGGGCGTAGGCGTTGCGGAACAGCTGGCTGCCGCGCCCCGACTGTTTGGGCGCCTCGGCGGGCTGCTGCTCGGCCTCGGTCGTGGTCGTCGTGTCAGACACGGGTTCGGATGGCCTTCCGGCGTACCTGTCGGGCTCTGCGGACCATGGCGTAGCCCTTGGTGAGGGCGAGGTCCCGGGCGAAGGTGCGGGTGATCGCGCGGCCCTCGACCAGCCGCCGGAACTCCTCGGCACCGGTGCCGCGGCGGACGGTGACCCGGCGCAGCGCGTACGGCCCCTGCCGGCGCCGGGCGAGGCCGTTGCCGACGGCGAGGGCCTGGGCGTACCCCGTCTCCCGCACGGCCTCGCGCACCCGGCGGCTGGAGTAGCCGTACGGGTAGGCGAACGACGCCGGGACGGTGCCGAGCTGGTCCGAGACGATCTCCTTGCACAGGATCAGCTCCCGGCGCAGCCTCTCGTCCGGAAGCTGGTCGAGCTGGGGGTGGGTGTGGCTGTGGCCGCCGATCTCCACCCCGGCCGCCGCGAGTTCGCGGACCTGGTCCCAGTCCAGCATGGTGTCGAGGGCGCCGCCGGTGTCGTACGGGCCGCGCAGCCAGCCGGTGGAGACGAACAGCGTGGCCGGGAAGCCGTGCTTGGCGAGCACGGGCAGGGCGTGCCGGTGCACGCCCTCGTAGCCGTCGTCGAAGGTGATCAGGAGCGGGCGCGCGGGCAGCGGGCGGCCGTCGCGCCAACAGGCGGCCAGATCCCTGGTGTTGACGGGGGTCAGGCCGAGATCGTGGACGACCGCCATCTGTTCCGCGAACGCCTCCGGGGTCACCGACAGGGCGCGGGTGGCGTCGTTCGGCTCGGACGACACCGCGTGGTACATGAGGATCGGCACAGCTCTGTCATCCATCCCGGCCCCCCTCGACCGCGGCCACCGAGTACGTCACAGCGCCCCGGCGGGCCCGGACGCTCCCGACGATATACCCACCGGCCGCGGTGAGCACCCCGGCGACGATCGCGCCGGCCCGGCCCGCGCCGCCCGCCCGGCCCAGCAGCGCGTCCCGCAGCCCGCGCGCCACCCCCGCCGGAAGAACGCGGGTGGCGTACCGGCGCTCGGACTCAAGCCCCTTGCCGGCGCCGACACTTCGGGCCACCAGCGCCTTCGACAGGCCCTCGGCGTAGGCGCGGGTGCGGAAGTAGGCGAAGTGCTCGCGCGCTTCCGGCACCCGGTGGTGGATCACCGCCCGGTCGTCGATCAGCAGCACCGCGTCGGGCCTGGCCCGGGTGAGCCGGATGCACAGCTCCGTCTCCTCGCAGCCCAGCGGCCGCTTGTCGCCGTCGCGCCCGATGCCGGTGGCGAAGCCGCCCGCCGAGTCGAAGGCCGTACGGCGGAACGAGGCGTTGCCGCCGAGGACGTTGCGCACCCGGACCCGGCCCGGTGGCAGGCCGCGGTAGGTGCAGCCGACCACCCAGTCGAACTCCTCCGGGAACCAGTCCGGGCGGCGGCCCGAGGCCCAGACCGGCTCCGTACGGCCGCCGACCGCCATCACCCGCGGGTCGGCGTACCCGTCGGCGAAGTGCCGCAGCCAGTCCCGCTCGGCCACGGCGTCGTCGTCGAGGAAGGCGATCACCTCGCCGTAGGAGGCGGCGATGCCCGTGTTGCGGCCCGCGGACAGACCCCGGGGGCCCGCGTTGGCGAGCACCCGGACGTCCGTGGCCTGCTTGTACTCCCTGGCCAGGCGCTCCCGCAGCAGGTCGTTGTGGTCGACGACCAGCAGCGTCTCCAGAGCCGGGCGGGACTGCGCCCGCACCGAGGCGACCGCCGCGAGGATGTCCTCCCAGCGGTCCTCGGTGTAGACGCAGATCACGACGGAGATGTCCGGCCCGCTGCTCGCACGGGACTCGCTCAAGACACCTCTCCCCGCACCGAGTCGAGCATCGGTGAGCGTCCGGCGCGGCGGCGCAGGTCCCGGCGGTTGGAGCGTTCTCTCAGGATCACGTTGAGCACCCGGAACCCGTCGCGCACGGCGCGCAGATTGCTCGTACCGTGGATGCGGAGGTACTCGTGGCTCGGTATCTCCTGCACCTTCAGACCCGCCTTGACGACCCGTATGTTCATCAGGGTCTCCACCTCGAAGCCGGTGCAGTCGAGGTCGATCTTGTCCAGGCAGTGCCGCCAGAAGGCGTTGTAGCCGTAGCACAGGTCCGTGTACCGGGCACCGAACTTGCGGTTGACCACCGCGCACAGGGCGTGGTTGCCCAGCTTGCGGATGAAGGTCATGTCGTCGGTGCCGCCGCCGTTGGCGAAGCGGGACCCCTTGGCGAAGTCGGCGCCGGAGACCAGCGCCGAGACATAGCTGACGATCTCCTGTCCGTCGGCCGAGCCGTCCGCGTCGACCATCACGATGATGTCGCCGGAGCACGCCTCGAAACCGGTGATCAGGGCATCCCCCTTGCCCTTGCCGCGCTGCTCCACGACCTTCACGTCCGGCCACAGTTCACGGGCCACTTCGACGGTGTTGTCGGTGGAGTTGCCGTCGACCAGGACCACTTCGTGGATCCAGTCCGGCAGGGTCTTGAAGACGTACGGCAGATTCTCCGCCTCGTTCATGGCCGGGATGACCACGCTCACCGGCGGTGCGATGGCCAGGTGCGAGGAGACGGGCCGGTACGCGCCGGCCGTGCGGAATGTGTCGCCCGTGGCCGCCGGGCGCAGAACTGAGCTCATGAGTCTGGTCCCTCTCGTCCGGTGGACCGCCCGCCCCCGGGCGGCCCGGCTGTGTGTCCGGTTCGAAAGGGGGGTTATTACTGGCACAACTCATCGGCTCCCGCCCAGGCGACAGCCGATTGCGCGGCACGCCCCGGCCACGCGTACCTCCAGTACGCCGACCGAGTGCGGAACCCCCCTACCGCGCCCCGCGCCGGGTTCCACCGCGGCCCTGAGCCCTCCCCTGGTCCGCGTAAGTGGTGGTCCGATGCGGGTGAGATGTATGACGGTATTGACGATTGCGTCCATATGGCAAGACCTGGAACCAGGCCTCACGTTTTTGTTGGTTTTTCCGTTACTTCCGCCCTGAGCGGATCTTTCCCACTCGCTTCAGCAGGCGGTCGGCGGGCTCGAACAGCTCCGGCCTGGACACCACGACATTGCGCAGGGCCCGCACCGGGGCACGCCGTGCCCGATGTCCGAGCGCCACCGGGTGACGCCGCGTCACCCACCCCTCGGACACGCTGAGCTCGCGTGACTTCAGGGAGTCCTTGTATTCCTTCTGGCCCCGGCCGAGGTCCAGATAGGCGATGCCGTCCGCGGCGGCGGCAGCGGCCATCCGCAGGTGCAGCACCAGACCGGGGGAGTACTTCGAGAACGCCGGGTCGTACGCCGGGAACCAGCAGGCCAGCACCCGTTCGCTGCGCAGGCCGAAGTGCGCGGCGATCGGCCGCTCCCCGGTGTACAGCACCGACAGCACCCCGGCGAACGACTCGGTGCGGGAGTGGAAGAGCTGGTCCACGAGCCGCGTGATCCAGTCCTGCGCGAAGCGGTCGCTCCGTCCGGTCCTGCGGTACTGCGCCGACTTCCACGCCATCAGGGTGCGCAGCGCGGCCGGGTCCCGCTCGTCGTGCACGTACCGCACGTCCGGGTGGTCACGACCGAGCCTGCGCTCCTTGGCGAGCGTGGTCCGGGTGAACTTCGGTGAGCGCTCCCGGAGCTGGCCGAGATACACCTCGTACCCCTGGTCCACGTCCATGACCGGGGAGGCGTACGACCCGGTGGACTCGGCCTGGAACGCCGGCTGGCCCTCGATCAGGTGGTCGAACTCCCACACCGCGAGCCCGCAGGCGCGCAGCAGCTCCCGGGCGTCCCAGTCGAAGCCCGGCCGGTGCACCAGGCCCTGGGCGTCGGAGACCCCGAGCCCGATGGCCCGGCCGACTCCGGCCGCGGTGCGCTGGTACGGGAAGAACGCGGCGGGTTCGCCCTGCTCGCGGACGACCGCTATGCGCACCCCGGGCCGGCAACGGCCGACGGCGAGCGCGAACTCGGGAGAGAGGAAGGGGTTCGCCAGCTCGGGCGACCCGTTGAGATGGGCCTTGGACTGCATTGCCGTCCACGCCGTCCGGTCGGCGGCGGTCAGCTCGCCGGGACGGTACACACTGATGTCCACGTCAGGGAGTCCGCCTTCTTTCCGTACGGCCGCGCAGCCGCCGTACCAGAACCAGCAGGAGTACGAGGGCGCTGAGCGCCGTCACGGCCAGGATGCCGCCGGTCGCCGACCAGCTGTGCAGGGCCAGCATTGCCTGCGCCACCAGCATGTTGACCACGACCGCGCCCGCCAGCGAGGCGAGCGTCCGGCCGAAGGGTTCGAGCCCGCGCAGGGCGGCTGCGATGGCCGCGGCCGGCGCCGCGAGCAGGAAGAACAGGGTGAGCGGGCCGCGCAGCGGAGAGTCGCTGTCGGCGAACGCGAGCAGCGCCCCGGCCGCCCCCACGGCCGTCGCGGCGCCCGCCAGCAGCGGCGCCAGGTCCCCCGGTTCCGGGCGCACGCGTGATGTCTTGAGCCTTAACGTCTGCATTGGCGACTTTGCCCCCCGAAGCGCCGGATGCCGGGCTTCAATGTGGCTCAGTCCCGAGGGGGCCGTCAAGACGGCGTGGGCTCGCACAGGGCTGTTCCCCGAAGGAAGTGGGGTCCCCCGGGGAACAGGTGGTCCAGGAGTTACGGGACGAGCTTCAGCAGCCGGTTCGGGGAACCGGTGCCGGGACTCGTCACCACGTTGGTGGTGGCGCCGGCGATCAGGGCCGAGGCGACCTGGGCCGGGGTGGAGGAGGTGTGCCCGGCCAGGTAGACCGCGGCCGCGCCCGCGACATGCGGGGTGGCCATCGACGTACCGGAGATGGTGTTGGTCGCGGTGTCGCTGGTGTACCAGCCCGCCGTGATCGAGGAGCCGGGCGCGAAGATGTCCAGGACCGAGCCGTAGTTGGAGTAGCTCGCACGGGCGTCGGTGCTGGTTGTGGCGCCGACGGTGATGGCCTCGGTGACCCGGGCGGGGGAGTACGAGGAGGCGTTGGCGCTGCTGTTGCCGGCCGCGACCGCGTAGGTCACGCCGCTGGCGATGGAGTTGCGCACGGCCGTGTCCAGCGCGGTGGAGGCGCCGCCGCCGAGGGACATGTTGGCGACCGAGGGACCGGAGTGGTTGGCCGTGACCCAGTCGATGCCCGCGACCACGCCCGCCGTGGTCCCGGAGCCGCTGTTGTTCAGCACCCGGACCGCGACGATCTTCGCCTGCTTGGCGACGCCGTAGGTGCTGCCCGCGATCGTGGTGGCCACGTGGGTGCCGTGGCCGTTGCCGTCGGAGGCGGTGGTGTCGCCGTCGACGGCGTCGTAGCCGTAGGAGGCACGGCCGCTGATCTGCGCGTGGGTGATGCGCACGCCGGTGTCGATGACGTACACGGTCACGCCGCTGCCCGCGGTGTCCGGGTAGGTGTAGGTGCCGGACAGCGGCAGCGCGGTCTGGTCGATGCGGTCCAGGCCCCAGGGGGCGTTGGACTGGGTGGCGTCCGCCTGCACCCGCTGGTTCTGCTCCACCGAGGCCACCGCCGGGTCGGCGGCCAGGCGCCGCGCCTCGGCCGCGGAGAGGGTGGCGGTGTAGCCGTTCAGCGCGGTGCCGAAGGTGCGGTTCACCGAGCCGCCGTACTCCTTGATGAGCCCCTTGCCCGCGCTGGAGGCCGCCTTGAGGCCCGCGCCCTTCTTCAGCGTGACGATGTAGCTGTCCTTGATCGCCGCGGGGGAGTCGGCGGCCAGGACCTTGCCCTCGGCCGGGGCGGCCTGGGCGGGCAGGGAGGTGAGCCCGCCCACGAGGGCGGCGGTCGCCAGGCCGGTTATCGCGGCGAACCGCAGTCTCTTGCTACGCAGTTGTGCCATGCGAGGGAGTCCTCCTCATTGGCGACGCGCGCTTGGGTGGGGCACGCGTCTGTGGGGGGTGCGCACGTGATCGCGCGCACGGCCGCGGAGCGTCGCGTTCCCGCTACGGGCTGGATCAAGAGTGGGTGGTCTACAGGCGTAGAACAAGGGAGTTGAGGGGCTGTCAACAAATCTGTCATGAGCACGTAATCAAACGCATAGTGAACACATAGGGTCCGGGTCGATTCGAGGTCGAAAGTCTTGGCATGGACACTTCCCGTCAACACGCGTAGTTGGTACGAAAGTTATGGCAGAGATCCTGCTAAAGGGAGGTTCCATGAGACGTTCCCGAATTGCCGCTTACGTCAGCTCGCTCCTCCTGGCCGCCGGTGCGGTACTCGCCGGTGCCGGTTCGGCACAAGCCGCCCCGGGCCCTTACGTGGCCCTGGGCGACTCCTACGCGTCCGGGGTCGGCGCCGGCAGCTACATCGGCTCCAGCGGTGACTGCAAGCGCAGCACGAAGGCCCACCCCTACCTCTGGGCGGCCGCCAACTCACCCTCGTCGTTCGCCTTCACGGCCTGCTCGGGCGCTCGTACGGGTGATGTTCTCGCCCACCAGATGGCCCCGCTCAACTCCTCCACCGCGCTGGTCTCCGTCAGCGTCGGCGGCAATGACGCCGGGTTCGCCGACGTCATGACGACCTGTGTGCTCCAGTCCGACAGTTCCTGCATCTCGCGCATCAACACGGCCCGGGCGTACGTCGACTCCACGCTCCCCGGCCAGCTCGACAACGTCTACTCGTCGATCCGCTCCAAGGCGCCCAACGCCCATGTCGTCGTGATCGGCTATCCGCGCTTCTACAAGCTCGGCCAGTCCTGCCTCGGCCTGTCCGAGACCAAGCGCAAGGCCATCAACGACGCGTCCGACTACCTGAACGCCGCCGTCGCCCGCCGCGCCGCCGCGCACTCCTTCACCTTCGGCGACGTCCGCACCACGTTCACCGGCCACGAGATCTGCTCCGGCAGCTCCTGGCTGCACAGCGTCAACTGGCTCAACATCGGCGAGTCGTACCACCCCACCGCGGCCGGCCAGTCCGGCGGCTATCTGCCCGTCCTGAACAGCGCGGCCTGATCCTGCAGCAACTCGGCCTGATCCTTCAGTAGCTCACCGAAGGGGAGGGGGAGACCCCGTCCGTCGGGGTCTCCGTCTCACAGGTGACCGAGAACGCGACCGAGTTGGACGTCGTCTCCACCGGATCGCGGACCTCCACGCTGATCTCGTTCTCGAAGGACCCGCTGTCGTCGTTCGTCGTCACGAACGCCCGGTCCTGCTTGGTCTTCGCACCGCCCTCCGGGAACGACAGCGTCTTCCAGCCGGAGTCCATGACATCGCCGTCCCGCGACACCCAGCGATAGCTGACCTCCGCGGGCAGCCGCCCCACCGTGAAGGTCGCCGTGAACGAGGGCGCCTCCCCCTGCGGCGGCGGACAGGCCCCCTCGTACTCCGTGTTCGCCCCGGCCAGCGACACCTGCACGGACTGCGGCGGCGGAGCACTCGTCGTCGGGGTGTCGCTGGGCGTGGGCGTCGGAGTGGGCTTCTCCTCGTCGGTCTCGGTCGGCGTGGCCGGCGTCTCCTCCTGGCTGGTGGTGCCGCCGCCCGCCTCCTTGCCGTCGTCCTCGCGGTTGAGCAGGGCGTACGTCAGACCGGCGATCGCCAGCGCGAGCACCACCACACCCACGATCAGGACGGCGGCGGCACGGCGGTTGCGGGCGGGCCGCTCCGGGCCGATGGTCGTCGGGGCGGTACCGGCACCGGAACCGGGAAAGGCCGGCGGAGGTGTGTACGGCCGCGGAGGCGTCGGCGGCTGCTGGTGCGAGGCGACGGTCGGGGCGTACGGCGTCGGCGCCGCCCGGAACGTGTCCGCGCGGGGCGTGCCTCCGGCGCCGATGATCCGCAGCTCCTGCTCGGCCTGCTGCGCCGACAGCCGCTCGGCGGGGTCCTTGCGCAGCAGCCCCTCGATCACGGGGGCGAGCGGACCGGCCCGGCGCGGCGGCGGCAGCTCCTCGTCGACGATCGCCCGCAGGGTGCTGAGCGGGGTGTCCTGGCGGAACGGGGAGTTGCCCTCCACCGTCGCGTACAGCAGCACGCCGAGCGACCACAGGTCGGACTCGGGCCCCGGGGTGCGGCCCAGCGCCCGCTCCGGGGCGAGGAACTCGGGCGAGCCGATGACCTCGCCGGTCATGGTCAGCGCCGAGCTGCCCTCGACCATGGCGATCCCGAAGTCGGTGAGCACCGCCCGGCCGTCGTTGGCCAGCAGGACGTTCGCCGGTTTCACATCCCGGTGCAGTACCCCGGCGTCGTGCGCGGCCCGCAGCGCCGACAGCACCTCGGCCCCGATGGTCGCCGCCCGCTGCGGGGGCAACGGGCCCTCGGCGTCCAGGAGCTCGGCGAGCGAGATCCCGCGCACCAGCTCCATCACGATCCAAGGGCGGCCGTCCTGGGTGGCCACGTCGTACACGGTCACCACATTGCGGTTCGCCACCCGCGCCGCCGCCCACGCCTCGCGCTCCAGACGGGCGTACATCCGCTCCACCTCGGCGGCCGGAAGCCCGTGCGGGGCACGCACCTCCTTGACGGCGACCTCGCGGTGCAGCACCTCGTCCCGGGCGCGCCAGACGGTCCCCATGCCACCCTCGCCGAGCGGGGACAGGAGACGGTAGCGGCCCGCGATCACTCGTTCACTGCCCGGTGCGTCGGACACGGGCGCCCCCATTCGCATGCGCGCGAAATCTCCTTTTCCTCACAAAGTAGCTCAACCGAGGGCTGATGCCGCCCCCTTGAGCACCAATCCGGCCCCAAGAGCTACGACGACCAACGCGGACAACAGCGGTGCGGTGCGGCGGACCAGACCCGCCATCGGATGGACGGCCCAGCGCGGACGCCGCTCCAGCAGCCGGCTCGCCCCGGCCCCGAGCCGTACGACGGCGTATCCGGCCGCGGTGAGGGTGAGCGCGAGCCCGATCCCGTACGCCACGACGAGCAGCAGCCCGAACCAGGCGTGCCCGAGCGCGGCGGCGCCGACCAGGACGACGACGGCGGAGGGACTGGGCACGAGCCCACCGGCGAAACCGAGCAGGATCGTGCCGCGCACGGTGGGGGCGGTGGAGTGGGAGTGGGTGCTGCCGCCGTGTGTGTGCGTGTGGGTGGTGCCGCCGTGGCGGTGACTGTGCTCGTGGGCATGCGCATGCTCCGGGGTGTGCTCGTGGGCGTGCGCCGGCTCTTGGTCGTGCTCGTGGGTGTGCGCATGCTCTGGGTCAGGCTCGTGGGTGTGGGCGCCGACGAGGGCGGGGGTCCGCTCGGGCACATGGGCATGGGCATGGGCGTGCGCGCGCTGGTGGACCCGCTGGTGCCAGGCCCGTCGTACGAGAGTGATGCCCGCCCCCGTGACCAGGGCGCCGCTCGCGATGCCCAGCCAGGCGATGACCGAGGGCGCGGCGGCCGAACCGGCCGTGACCAGCAGGCCCAGGGCGACCACGCCCAGGGTGTGGGTGACGGTCACGGAGGCGGCGAGCGGGAGGACGTCCTTCATCCGGGCCTTGCCGCCGCGGGCCGTGGCCACCGCCGCCATGAGCGTCTTGCCGTGGCCCGGCGCGACGGCGTGCAGGGCGCCGAGGCCGATCGCGATGAACAGGGCGAGGGCGGCGAAGCCGACGGTGAGGTCGTTCCGGGCCACCAGGGAGTCCAGGGCCCGGGTCCACCGGTCGGCGCCGCGCGGCAGCACGGAGGAGGCGGGGGCGTCCCGCTCGTCCTCGTCGGCGAGCGCGGGCCCGCCGGGACTCACCTCCAGCGAGGCGGTCGCGGTGTCGGCGGGGGAGGAGAGCAGCTTCTCCGGGTAGGCGGTCAGCTCCCCGGACAGCGACTCCTCCGGTACGTCGGAGGCGGTGAGCGTCATCCGGTCGCCCCGCGCGGTGATCTCCCGCCACCCGGGGCCGGAGTCGGCACCGGCCGCCCGGAAATCCAGCGTGAGGCCCACGCCCTCGGGCAGCGGGGCCGACAGTTCGCACTCCACCCGCAGGGTGTCGAGCCCGGCCTGCCCCGGCCGCACGCGCGCGTCACTGCTGTTGACGGAGAGGGCGGTGGTACGGCCGTCCACCTTCAGTGCGCTGCCCCGCGCGGCGCTCGCGCACCGCCGCTCGGCCCACCTGGCCAGGCCCAGCCGCTCGAACTCCGGCTGGGCCTGGGTGGCGGGGATCTCGGCGAGGTCCTCGACGTGGTCCACGCGGAGGGTCCCGGCTTCGACGACCAGTCCGTCGTAACGGTTGACGGTGAAGTTGCCGAGGGGATGCGCGCTCGCGGACGGGGAGGCGAGCAGTACGGCCGCGCCGACCGCGACGGCGACGACGAGCGGACGACGGAGGTTCACGCGCCGGCCTCCAGATCCTTCAGGGCGGCACGGGCCTCGCGGGCGCCGAGCGGCGAGAAGCCGGGATTGAGCCGCAGGGCCGCCGCCAGATGCTCGCGGGCGTCCCCCTCCTGGCCGGCGGCGCGCTCGATCATGCCGCGGTGGTAGAGGAAGGTGGCGTTGCGGTACCCGGTGTCCGTCGCGCGGCGCGCGTAGGGCAGCGCCTCCTTGTCCCGCCCGTTGAGGTGCAGGGCCCAGGCGAGGGCGTCCGCGGTGTGCACGGTGTGGCGTCGGTCCCACTCGGCGCGGGCCGCGCGCAGGGCGGCGTCCGGGTCGCCGTGGTCGGCGGCGGCGAGCGCGGTGTCGAGGTCGGCGTTGACGCCGTTGGCCCGGGCGAGCGCGGTCCAGGCGTCGACGAGGGCGTACTGGTCACCGGCCCGTTCCCGCTCCCCGTCGGCCTCGTACAACTCCCCGAGCACGACGAGCGACCCGGGCAGTGGCGACCGGGCGACGACGGCCTCCATGCCCTTCACCGCGGTATCCCGCTCCCCGCTCGCGGCCTGGGCCCGGGCCCGCCCCTCCAGTGCGGGGAGGTAGGAGTCATCGGCGGCGAGCGCCCGCGCGTACTGGAGCAGGGCCTCCTCGTAGTCCCCCTGGTTCCAGGCGAGTTGGCCGAGCTGAGTGGCCACGTACGCCACGTCCGAGGGCGCCGTCGCGGAGGCGAGGGCCTGCTCCAGCACCCGCCGCGCGGTCTTCACGTCGCCGCGCAGCTCGTGGACGTAGGCGTACCGCGTGAAGACGGGGACCCCGGGGCGTCGGGCGTCCGCGGTCTCGGCGGCTTCGAGGGCGTCGTCGTAACGCCCCAGCTCGACAAGGGCGTCGATACGGGTGGCGAGGGCGCGCTCGCTGTAGGGATTGGCCTCGAGGGCTTGGTCCGCATAGTCGAGGGCGTCCGGAAAATCATGCCGGGCGGCGGCAAGGGCGGCCTGCCCGGCGAGGGCCTGATCATTACCGGCCGCCAGCGCAAGGGACCGCTTCAGCGCCTTCTCGGCCCGCGGATAGCGGGAGGCGTCGCCGTTCGTGCGCGCCTGCTCCACGTACGCGAGACCAAGGCTCGCCCAGCCGCTGAAGTCCCTGGGCTGCTCCCGCAGATGCTCCTGAAGCGCCCCGACGTCACCGGCCCTGAGCGCCACCGGCGACACAGCCGAAACGCCCTGTTCCGGAACCTCGCCACCGAAGGCAACAGCGCCCGCAGTGAACGCCACGGCCAACAGCCCGGCACACAGCCCAAGTTGGGCGCGCGTTTTCATGCCACTCCTAGGTCACTCAAGAAGAAACGTGCGGTGGACTTCCCTAGGGGCGCGGGGAACTGCGCGACCAGCCACAACGCACCGGCAGCCGACACACCCCCCGCACCCCAACGACGCCTAGTACGCCCGCTCCCGCATCCGCCGCCACCACAGCAGCCCGGCCCCGATCAGCAGCACACCCAGCGCTCCACCGCCCGCGGAGGCCGCGATCAGCGTGGTGTCGGACGAACTCCCGGACCCGGCGGGCGACAGCGCGTCACCGAGCTGGTTCCGAACGTCGTTCCCCCCGGACGTGCCCTTCGCCAGCGGCCCCCGGGATCCCTCCGTGGGCAGCGCCACGTAGGGGAACGCCTTCTCGAAGTCCTTGTCGTTCTTGTCGACCGCGTCCCCCAAGTCGTTCTTGGCCCCGACGAGTTCACCCTCGACGACCTGGAGCGCCGCATCGAGGACGTCGTCCGTCAGCCGCCGCCCGTTGGGGAACCCGGCGTTGTCGCCGTCGAGCACACCCAGCCGCTTCGGCGAGGCGGCCGGCTTGATGGACGTGTTCAGCCGCAGCTCCTCCGCGGGCCGCACGTGCGGCGGCTGGTTGAGCCCCTTCACGCCCTTCAGGAAGACGTCGACGAGGTCGTTGCGGGGCTCGGCCGGAGCCGGGATCTTGTAGATCGCCTCGATGAGCTTCGGCAGCTCGGGATTGGTCACGTTCTTCAGGAACTGCCCGTCGTTCCAGGGCGCGCTCGCGTTGAACTTGTCCTTGTCCTTGATCGGGTTGACCACCTCGTTCACCAGCGGCATGCCGAGCCGCGAGACCTGCGTGAACCGACCCTGCGCGTTCTTGCGCTGGGTGGTCGACCAGATCCCCACGATCGGCTGCTTCGCCGACTCGGTGATCATGTGCGTCGGCACCTGGAGCGCGATGGAGTTGACGTTGTAGCCCTTGAGCGTGTCGTTCCCGACCTCGCTGAGGTTCCCGCCGTACAGCAGATCGAAGACCCGCAGGTCCAGGAAGAACGGATCGTCGGCCTGTCCCGCGAACGAGGAGGCGCCACCGGCGAGTTGGTGGACCGCCTGTGAGCGCAGCTTCGCGTAGTCCGGCATGGACGCCTTGCCGACGTTCGACGGCGCCACCGGCACATCGTTGGCGATCTTCGTCTTCGAGACCAGGTGCTGGTCCTTCAGCCGCAGCAGGTCGATGTCGTACGACTGCGTGATGTTCAGGTCGGGATCGTCCAGGCTCTCGACGGGCCCGGTGTTGTACAGGAACGTCTTCTTGTTCTTGACGTGCGTCTTGAACGTGAACCGGTACAGCAGCTCACCCTGCGCGTCGCCGTTGTTGTCGATGTGGATGTCGTACTGAGCGTCCTCGGCGAACGTGAAGAAGTTCGGTCCGCCGGCCGGTTCCTCGAAGGGGATCCAGTTGGCCACGATCGTCGTGGTGTCCGGCTTGTCCGGGCTGACGAACGCGTACACGTCCGTGTTGTCGTACTGCGGGGTCCCCGAGATCAGCGGGGCCTCCCGGTGGCTGGAGGCGGAGGCCGCCCCGGGTTCCAGCGCGGTCACGCCGGCGGCTGCGAGCCCCCCGGCGGCCAGCGCACCACAGATGAGGGTGGCGACGCTCGTGCGTCCGGCGCCGCTCCTGGCGATAGGTGTCATGCCGTCCGTCCTCGGTTCAACTTGCCTGACGCACCGGGATTCGGAGCAGGGTGCGGAGCGGATTGGTCCGGCCTGAAAACTCTTCGGACGGGCCGGTGAAACTGTTTTGACGCCTCGCCGACCCGCGTTTTCGCTCTTCTGATCCGTAACCCCATCCGGAGGTGGGTGTGTTGCGAATACCTCGTGGGGCGGGACGGCCCGGATGCGGTCTCGCGGGAGGGGGAGACGAGTTGGAGGCGGACGAGTTGCTGGTGCTCGTGGCCGGCGGCGACCAGAAGGCGTTCGAGGAGTTGTACGGGATCGTGTCCGGACCGGTGTTCGGACTGGTGCGGCGGGTCGTGCGGGACCCCGCCCAGTCGGAGGAGGTGGCGCAGGAGGTGCTGCTGGAGATGTGGCGGTCCGCGGGGCGGTTCGACCCCGGCCGGGGCAGCGCCCTGTCGTGGATCCTCACCCTCGCCCATCGCCGGGCCGTGGACCGGGTGCGCAGCGCACGCGCGGCCGGCGAACGCGAGCAGCGCGAGGCGCGCAAGGCCCATCACCCCGCCTTCGACCAGGTGTCCGAGGAGGTCGAGGCGGGCCTGGAGCGCGAGTGGGTGCGCCGCTGTCTGGACCGGCTCACCGCCATCCAGCGGCAGTCCGTCACCCTCGCCTACTACGACGGCTACACCTACCGTGAAGTCGCCGAGCGGCTCTCCCTGCCGCTCGGCACGGTGAAGACCCGGATGCGGGACGGGCTGACCCGGCTGCGCGAGTGCCTCGGAGGTGCCGCATGAGCCTGTTCCGCCGCCAGGACCTCCACTCACTCGCCGCGCCCTACGCTCTGGACGCCCTGGAACCGGGGGAGCGCGTGCGCTTCGAGAAGCATCTGCGGGGCTGCGAGCGGTGTGCCGCCGAGGTGCGGGTTCTGTCCGAGGACGCGGTCCGGCTGGCCTGGTCCACCTCCGCCCCGGCGCCGGCGGCGCTGCGCGAACGGGTCCTGGCCGCAGTACGGACGACTCCGCAGGAGGCCGTACGGGAGCCGGTGCGGGTGCGGGAACCGCAGTTGCCGCCGCATGTGTGGGGGGCCGGGCCGCCGCCTCGGGCCGCTCGGGTGCGGCGGCCGCTGTTCGTGCCGTTCGCCACCGCCACGGCCGCCGCGGCGCTCGTCGTCGCCTCGCTGTTCGCCGTCCAGGCGAACGACACGCAGGACAAGCTGGACGCCGAGCGGGCGCAGGCGCGTGAGATCGCCCACGTTCTGGCCGCACCCGACGCGCGAGCGAGCACCGGACGGGACGCCGAGGGCCGGAGTATCGGAGTGATCGCTTCCGCATCGGAGGGGCGCGCGGTGGTCACCCTCGCCGGATACGACGACCTCCCGGACGACCGCGTGCACCAGTTGTGGCTCATGCGCCCCGGCGCGCAACCACGCTCCCTGGGGCTCTTCGAGGGCGACACGCCCTTGGTCGCGTCCGGCCTGGACGAGTCCTCGACGTCACTGGCTGTGACCGTCGAGCCGGGCGGCGGCTCCCCGCAGCCCACTACCCAGCCGGTAGTCCAACTCGCCCTGAAATCGGTTGGATTCGGAGAGTAATCAAAGAGGAGTCGTCAACACCCTTACGGGGAAGGTGAATCCTGTGACCGCGATACACGAGTGCCCCGAGGGGGCGATAGGGTTACCCTGCCCGGGCCGGGTGGACTCGTACGGGTGGGGAGTGACATGGAACAGATAACAGTGCGCAGCAGGGCGAGGGTCCCTGCGATCACCTGCGGGAGCAGCGCGACCAGTTCGCGCCTCGACCGCCATCTCTCGGTGCTGGCGGGTCCCGCCGTGCCGCAGCAGAAGACGGCCGAGGCGACCTCGCTGATGCTTGAACTGACCGCCCGTGAACCCGTGCGTCAGCACAGCGACCGGGGTGCGCGAGTCCGTCGCGTCTCGCTCTTCGCGCCACTGCGCCGACTGCGTCGCTCGCTGTTCGGCGGTCACTGAGGCGTACCGGGCCCGCGCTCAGGCGGCCACACCGTCCCGGCGCAGCGCTGCGATCTCGCCGTCCGTCATCCCCACGGCTCGCAGCAGCGCCTCGGTGTGCTCACCGAGCGCGGGCACATCCCCCAGCCGTGCCGCCTCTCCGCCCGGCAGCGTGATGGGCGGCAGCAGTGCCTTCAGCGGCCCCACCGGCGAACCCACCTCCCGCCACCGCTCCCGGGCCGCCAGTTGCGGGTGCTCCGCCACCTCGTGCAGATCCCGCAGGCGCGCGCAGGCGATCCCCGCGCCTTCCAGTCGCGCCAGCGCCTCGTCGGTGCCGAGCGCGGCCAGCGCCTTGGCTACCAGCTCGTCCGTGCGCTCCCGGTTCACCACCCGCGCCGCGTTCGTCGCGTACGCCGGCTCCGAGCCCAACTCCGGCTGCTCCAACACCTGTTCGGCGAGGCGCCGCCACTCCCGGTCGTTCTGCACCGACAGCAGCACCCGGCCGCCGTCCGCGGTCGGATAGGCGTCGTAAGGCGCGATGACGGCGTGCGCGAGCCCGGTGCGCGCCGGGGCGGTGCCGCCGTGCATCGCGTGGTGCAGCGGATGCCCCATCCACTCCGCCAGCGACTCCAGCATCGACACCTCCACCGGCCCGCCCCGCCCGGTCGTGCCCCGGCGCACCAGCGCCGCGAGCACCCCTGAGAAGGCGTACATGGCCGCCGCGATGTCCGCTGCCGGGATCCCGGCCTTCACCGGCTGTTCGGGCGTCCCGGTGACCGACACCAGGCCCGCCTCGCACTGCACGAGCATGTCGTAGGCCCGCTTGTCCGCGTACGGGCCGCCCGAGCCGTAGCCCGAGATGTCGACGGCGATCAGCCGCGGGTGCGCGGCGCACAGCGTGGCCGCGTCCAGGCCGAGCCGGGCGGCGGCGCCCTGTGCGAGGTTCTGCACGAAGACGTCCGCGTCGCCGACGAGCCGCCGTACGACGTCCAGGCCGCGCGGGTCCTTCAGGTCCAGCGCGAGGGACTCCTTGCCGCGGTTGCACCACACGAAGTGCGAGGCGAGCCCGCGGGCGGCGGTGTCGTAACCGCGGGCGAAGTCGCCGCCGTCGATCCGCTCGACCTTGATCACCCGGGCGCCGAGATCGGCGAGCTGCCGGGTGGCGAAGGGGGCGGCGACGGCCTGTTCGACGGCGACGACGGTGATGCCGGCGAGCGGCAGCGGCTGCGATTCCATGCGGGCGATCATGCCCCGAGGGCGTCCGCTTCCGCCACGGTCCCCGGGCGCACCCTGTACCGAGGCCGCGGGGTCGTCAGGGCTCGCCGCGCGTGTACCGCCGTACGGCCAGGGGCGCGGCCGCCGCGATCAGCACCGCGCTCCAGGCCAGGGTCCCGGCGACCGGGTGCGCCACCGGCCAGGCGGCGTCGGCGGGGACGGGGGAGTTGCCGAAGAGGTCCCGCAGGGCCGTCGTGAGCGCGCTGATCGGGTTCCACTCGGCGACCGTGCGCAGCCAGCCCGCCAGATTCTCCGTCGGGATGTACGCGCTGGACAGCAGCGGCAGGACGAAGGTCACGCTGCCCAACTGCCCCGCCGCCTCCTCGTTGCGGCTGGCCAGCCCGAGCAGGATCCCGACCCACGTGCACGCGAACCGGAACAGCAGCAACAGCGCCAGGGCGGCGACGGCGTCCGGCGCGGACCCCTCGAACCGCCACCCCACGGCGAGTCCGACCAGCAGGAACGGCACCAGGCCGACGGCCGTGACGACCAGGTCGGCGGCGGCCTGCCCGAGCGGTACGGCCGCCCTGCTCACCGGCAGTGTGCGCAGCCGGTCCGTCACGCCCCGGTGCGCGTCCTGGGCCGCCTGGAACATCCCGGTCATGATCCCGCCGGAGGCCGTCGCCGCCAGCAGGCCCGGCACGAGGAAGGTGCGGTACTCCTCGCCCGGCATGGCCACCGCGCTGCCGAAGACGTAACCGAAGAACAGCAGCATGGTGATCGGGGTCGTCTGGGTCAGGATCAGCAGCCCCGGGTTGTTGCGGACGCGCCGGAGTTGCCGGCCGAGCAGCGCGGTGCCGTCGTACGCCAGGGTGCTCATGCCGCACGCTCCTCGGTCAGGCGCAGGAAGACATCGTCGAGCGTGGGTGGTCTGAGGCTCGCGTCGAGCAACGCGACCCCGGCCGTGTCGAGTTCGCGCACCAGCCGGGGGAGGGTGAGCGTGCTGTCCCGGGTGACCGCGGCGACGGCCCGGCGGTCGGGGTCGAACGAGGGCTCGGAACCGGTGAGCCGGTCCAGCACGGCGGCCGCCCGGGCCATGACGCCCGAGTCGGCGACGACCACCTCGACCTGGGCGCCGATGACCGACTTGAGCTCCGCCGGAGACCCCGTGTGCGCGACCCGGCCCCGGTCCACCAGGGCGATGGAGTCGGCGAGTTGATCGGCCTCCTCCAGATACTGGGTGGTCAGCAGCACGGTCGTGCCGTCGGCGGTGAGCTCGCGCACGGCGTCCCAGATCCGGTTGCGGCTGGTGGGGTCGAGACCCGTGGTGGGCTCGTCCAGGAACAGGATCTCGGGCCGCCGCACCAGACTCGCCGCCAGGTCGAGCCGGCGCCGCATACCGCCCGAGTAGGTGGAGGCGGGGCGATCGGCGGCCTCGGTCAGCCCGAACCGCTCCAGCAGCTCATCGGCGCGCGCACCCGCGTCCCCGACCCGGTGCAGCCGGGCGAAGAGGCGCAGGTTCTGGCGCCCGGTGAGGTCGCCGTCGACCGAGGCGTACTGCCCGGTGACCCCGATCCGGCGCCGTATCGCCGCCGGCTCCCGCACCAGGTCGTGCCCCGCGACCCGGGCGGACCCGGCGTCGGGTCGCAGCAAGGTGGTGAGCAGCCGGACGGCGGTCGTCTTGCCGGCGCCGTTGGGGCCGAGGATCCCGCAGACCGTGCCCTCGGCCACGGCCAGATCCAGTCCGCGTACGGCGTGGACGTCGCCGTAGCGCTTCTCCAGACCCTCACTAAGTACAGCGTACGTAGTAGTCATGCGGCGACCATAGCGCACTACGTACGGTGTACGTAACTACGATGGTGGGCGAGGTGATGATCCATGGCCGGCCGTACCGATGAACCCGAGGTGATCTGGGCGCGCCCCGAGCGGACAGGGCGGGGGCCCAGGCCCGCCTACAGCCGTGCCGACATCGCGGCGGCGGCGGTGCGGATCGCCGACGCGGACGGCCTTGAGGCGGTCTCGATGCGGCGGGTGGCGGCCGAGATCGGCTGCGGGACGATGTCGCTGTACAACTACGTGCCGCGCAAGGTCGACCTGTACGAGCTGATGGTCGACGTGGTCAGCGGCGAGTACGACCTGTCCCGCCCGCCCAGCGGGGACTGGCGCGCCGACATGCTGGACCTGGCCCGGCAGGCGCGCGGCATCATGCGGCGGCATCCGTGGGTGATCCGGGTGATGTCCTCCCTGTACAGCGTCAGCCCCAACGCCCTGCGCTGCCTGGACTGGGTCCTGGCCTGTCTGGAGAGCCTCGACGTGCCGCCGGGCACGAAGCTGGAGCTGTTCGGGATGGTCAACGGCTCGGTGATGACCTTCGTGGCCAACGAGCTGACCCTCGCCGAGCGGACACGGTCCGAGCCGTGGTCGGCGGAGCGGGAGCAGCAGGTGCGCGGGGCGTACATGATGAGTCAGGTCGCGACCGGGCAGTACCCGCATCTCGCCGCGCTGTTCGCCCAGGGGGTGGCGCCGGTGGAGGACGCCGAGGGGGTGTTCGACCGGATGCTGAACCGGTTGCTGGACAGCTACGCGCCGGGTCAGATGAGCGCGAACTGACCTTCCGGGCCCTCTTCGTGGTGGTCGAGCACCGAGGCCGGCCTGCGTGCGGAGTCCGGCACCGGGAGAACTCCCGCGCTGCGCAGCTCGGTCGCCGTGATCGGCGCGATGACCGTCAACTCCGGGCGCCGGGCGTCCACTTCGGCGAGCAGCGCCAGGACCGTGATCAGCTCCAGGAGTTCGGAGGTCCACGTCTGCGGCCAGGTCTGCGGGCGGACGGCCGCCAGGGTGCCCGGCTCCGCCGTCTCGGCCGTCCGGGCCGTGAACCACTGCTCCAGGACGCGGACCCCGTCCACCTCGTAGTCCCAGGCCTCGGGCGGCACCGGGGAGATACGGCCCTCGTCCAGGTGCAGGGCCTCCTCCTCGCGGTCGTAGTGGAGCGCCAGCGGCCGCACGGGGAGCGGGGCGCGGACGTACGGGCGGCGGCCGCCGGGGAGTTTGGGCCGGTCGCCGTCGCGGCGCATCAGCCACAGCACGCGGTGGCCCGACTCCACACCGGCCGCCCAGACTTCGGGATCCTCGGTGAGGGGGACGGTGAGGTCGGGCCGGGCGGTCGCCATCGTCCAGGCGAGGAGGTCGGCGGGGGAGGGGGTCAGGCCCAGCCGGCTCGCCAGGTGGTCCAGGAGGCCCGGGGCGAGGTTCGGTTCCGTGCCACCGGGGCGGCGGTAGAGGGGACGGATGCGGCCGGGGCGGAGCAGGGGGAGCACGGAGGTGGCGAGCAGGCGGCCGGGTGTCTCGACGACGAACGTCTGCCGCTCGTCCGCGACCCGCCACAGCTCGGGGCGGGCGGAGTCGATCAGGCGGTGGTCGGGGATCAGCCACTGCTCGTCGAACGGGGCGTGCAGCACGCGAACCGGTTCCGGGCAGGGCCCCGAGGCGCGCAGGAGCTTCTCCGTACCGCCGGTCCGGCCCGGCAGTTGACCCACCGCCGAGTGCAGGGTGCGGGAGCGGGTCGGCTCCAGCAGCGCTTCCCGGTCGGGGCCCTCCGCCTTCACGAAGGCGTCCCAGCGGGCCTTCAGACAGGCCGCGTCGGGCCCCGTCGGCCACCCTCGGCCCAGCCGAAGCGGTGCGACGGACCACGGCATGAGGTCCGCCAGCAGCGGAGCGTCGTCGTGCGTCACGGTGGGCATGGTACGTCGTGGCCGCTACGTCGCGTCGAGGGTCACCGTGAAGGAGAAGCGGTCCCCCCGGTAGTGGATCACGGCCACGTCCAGGGCCCGTCCGTCCGAATCGTACGTAATGCCGGTGTAGTGCAAGATCGGGCTCAGCAACGGCACTTCCAGCAGCCGAGCCGTCTCCGGATCCGCCAGCCTTGCCTCCACCGTGTCCGTGATGCGGCTGATGTCCGCCCCGACGGCATCGCGCAGCACCTTCGTCATCGGCCACCGGGACAGATCTGCGAGGTCGATGCGCGCGGCCAGTTCGGGCCGGACGAAGTTGCGCGCGTGGTTGGTCGGCTCGCCCGTCTTCTCGTCGCTGCGCAGCCGGTGGTACGTCGCCACCTCGCCCAGGTCCGGGAAGTGCTCGGTGAGTTCCGGGGGGACCGGCCCCTTCCCGTGGTCCAGCATCCGGGTCGTCATGCCCGACTGCTGGGCCACGATCGCGTCGACCGAGCCCAGCAGCCGTACCGGGGCGCCGCGCCGCACATGCGGCTCGATGAACGTGCCCCGCCGCCGGTGGCGGGTGATCAGCCCCTCGTCCTCCAGCTCCTTCAGCGCCTGCCGCATGGTCAGCACGCTCACGCCGTAGTGCCCCGCCAACTGCTCCTCGGTGGGCAGGCGCAGCGGGTCCTGGGGCCGGCGGCCGAGTATCGAGGCGCGCAGCGACTGCGACACCTGGTACCAGAGCGGCAGCTTGCGGTTCAGGACGATGGAGTCCGGGGCGAAGGAGGTCACGGGGTCATCCGTACCGGTAGGGATCTTTCAGTGCAAGGGGCGGAAGTGCCGCTCCAGGCCCTGCCACACGTCGTCGTAACGCCGCTGCAGGTGCTCCGCGTCCGCGGCCTGCGGGGCCAGGGTCACCGGCCAGCGCGTCTCGAACATGAACGCCAGACCGTCGTCCACCTTCTGCGGCCTCAGCTCGGCCGCGCTCGCCCTGTCGAAGGTCTCCCGGTCCGGTCCGTGCGCCGACATCATGTTGTGCAGCGAGCCGCCGCCGGGGACGAAGCCCTCCGCCTTCGCGTCGTACGCGCCCTCGATCAGGCCCATGTACTCGCTCATCACGTTCCGGTGGAAGTACGGCGGCCGGAAGGTGTCCTCGCCCACCAGCCAGCGCGGCGCGAAGACCACGAAGTCGACCCCGGCGAGCCCCGGGGTGTCGGACGGGGACGTCAGCACGGTGAAGATCGACGGGTCGGGATGGTCGTACGAGATCGTCCCGATGACGTTGAAGCGGCGCAGGTCGTACACGTACGGCACATGGTTGCCGTGCCAGGCCACGACGTCGAGCGGGGAGTGGCCGTACTCGGCCCGCCAGAGGTTGCCGCAGAACTTGTTGACGACCTCCACCGGGCCCTCGACGTCCTCGTACGCGGCGACGGGCGCCCTGAAGTCGCGGGCGTTGGCGAGGCCGTTGGCGCCGATCGGGCCGAGGTCGGGGAGCTGGAAGGGGGCGCCGTAGTTCTCGCAGACGTAGCCGCGGGCCGTCGCGTCCAGCAGCTCCACGCGGAAGCGGACCCCGCGTGGGATCAGCGCCACATGGCCCGGCTCCGCGTGCAGCAGCCCGAACTCCGTGCGCAGCAGCAGCCCGCCGCGCTCCGGGACGATCAGCAGCTCGCCGTCGGCGTCGCTGAAGACGCGGTCCATGTCCGCGTTGGCGTGGTAGAGGTGCACGGCCATGCCGGTGCGCTGGGTCGCGTCGCCGTTGCCGCCGAGGGTCCACAGACCGGCGAGGAAGTCGGTACCGGGGGCGGGCTCGGGCAGGGGGTTCCAGCGCAGCCGGTTGGGGTCGGGCACCGACTCCGTGAAGGGCGCGGTGCGCAGGGCGCCGTTGTCGGTGCGGGTGAACGCCGGGTGGGCCGCCGAGGGGCGGATCCGGTACAGCCAGGAGCGGCGGTTGTGGGCCCGCGGCTCGGTGAAGGCGGTGCCGCTCAGCTGCTCCGCGTACAGCCCGAGGGGCGCGCGCTGCGGTGAGTTGCGGCCCTCGGGGAGGGCGCCGGGCACCGCCTCGGACTGGTGCTCGTTGCCGAACCCGGAGAGATACGACAGCCCCTCCGCGGTCTTCCGCGCGTCCCCGCTCATGATCGCTCCCTTGCGACTGGAATCCTATGCATCACCGTAGGATTCTGTTCCGGCAGGCGCAAGAGGTCCCCCGCCCCCATCCCTTCTCCTCCCTTCTCCTCCCTCCTCCTCCCTTCCTCATCACTGCGGACGATCTGAACCCGACTCCAGGGGGATTCGAGTGTCGGACCCGTGTTCTAGGCTCCGGGGCATGTCGTGGACGCGGGGGCCTCTCGCCGCGCTCGCGGTCTGTGTCCTGCTGCTGACCGGATCCGCGGGCTGTGGCGCCAAGGGCACACAGGACGAGAAGAACGGCGGGTCGCCCTCGCCGGTCGGTGAGCTGCTCGACGACTCCGACGAGCAGGGCCGGCTCTACCGCGAGGTGGACGAGGACCAGGCGCCGGAGGTCCGCGTCGAGGTGCAGCCCAACGCCGACGACAGCTGGGACGTCCGCCTGACCGTCCGCGACTTCCGCTTCTCGCCCGCCGGTACGAAGGAGTCCCCGGTGGCGGGGCGGGGCCTGGCGCACCTCTACCTGGACGGCCGGCTGATCGCCCGGCTGCGCGGCCCCGAGTACCGTCTCCCGGCCGAGCTCGTGCCGCGCGGTACGCACCATGTCACCGCCCGGCTGTACGCCGACGACGGCACGGTGTGGGCGGCGGACGGCGAACCGATCGAGAGCACGGCCGACCTCACGGCATCGCAGGCATCGGGCTCCACGGCGCCCTCGGGGGGCGGCGGCACGGGCTCCACGGCGCCCTCGGGAGGCGGCGGCACGGGCTCGGCCGCGCCCACCGAGGCCGGCGGCACGGGCTCCGCCGCGCTCTCCGAGGTCGGCGCGACGATGAGTGCAGGGGCCACCGGTGTCCGTACTGGAGGGCAAGGTTCACCGGACCGCGCCGGAAAGGCATCATGAAGCCCGTGCCCCACCCGAACTCGCTCCGCCGCGCGCCCGTACAGCGGCGCAGCGCCGAACGGCTGACCAGGATCCTCGACGCCTGCGCCGCCCTCCTCGACGAGGTCGGCTACGACGCGCTGAGCACCCGCGCCGTCGCCCAGCGCGCGGGCGTCCCGATCGGCTCGGTCTACCGTTTCTTCGGCAACAAGCGCCAGATGGCCGACGCCCTGGCGCAACGCAACCTCGACCGCTACGCCGAGCGCGTCACCGAGCGCCTGGCGGTGGGCGGCGTACGGGACTGGCGTACCGCCATGGACGCCGTACTCGACGAGTACCTGCACATGAAGCGGACCGCGCCCGGCTTCTCCCTCGTCGACTTCGGCAACCAGATACCCGTGGGCGCCCGCCGGGCGGAACCCAACCACCGGGTCGCCGACCGCCTCACCGAGCTGCTGTCCGGCTACCTCGACCGCACCCCCGACGAGGATCTGCGCCGCGTCTTCCTCGTCGCCGTGGAGACCGCCGACACCCTGGTCCACCTCGCCTTCCGCGTCTCCCCGGAGGGCGACGAACGGATCATCGAGGAGGCACGGGAACTGCTGCGGGCCTATCTCGCACGCGTCCTGGACTGAACGGCTCCCCGGCGGCGGCCCGTTCGTTGATCGTCGGCACCCGCAACGGCCCCATCCTCTTCGACCGGCTCTGACCCCTCGCCAGCATCCATACCGGTCGGTATGCTCCCCGAAGACAGGCACCGCTGCCCCCGGGAGGACCCGTGTCCCGCACCGCTCTGCGAATCTGCCCCCTGTGCGAGGCCACCTGCGGGCTCACGCTCTCCATCGAGGGGACCCGGGTCACCAGTGCCCGAGGTGACCGTGACGATGTGTTCAGCAAGGGGTTCATCTGCCCCAAGGGCGCCTCCTTCGGGGCCGTCGACGGGGATCCCGACCGGCTGCGCACACCCCTCGTGCGCAAGGACGGCGTGCTGCGCGAGGCGACCTGGGACGAGGCCTTCGACGCCGTCGCCCAGGGCATCCGGGGCGTCGTCGAGCGGTACGGGGCCAACGCCGTGGGGGTCGTCCTCGGCAACCCCAACGTGCACACCATGGCCGGCGCCCTCTACCCGCCCGTCCTGCTCGCCGGCCTCGGCACCCGCAGCGTCTTCTCCGCCTCCACCGTCGACCAGATGCCCAAGCACGTCTCCAGCGGGCTCCTCTTCGGTGACGCCAACGCCATCCCCGTCCCGGATCTCGACCGGACCGATCACCTCCTGCTCATCGGCGCCAACCCCCTCGAGTCCAACGGCAGTCTGTGCACCGCCCCCGACTTCCCCGGCAAGCTCAAGGCGCTCAAGGCCCGCGGCGGCACCCTTACCGTCGTCGACCCCCGCCGCACCCGCACCGCCAAGCTCGCCGACCGGCACATCCCGATCCGCCCCGGTGCCGACGCGCTCCTGCTCGCGGCCATGGCCCACGTCCTGTTCGAGGAAGGGCTCGTCGCGCCGAAAGAGCTGACTCAGCACGTCCAAGGGCTCGACGAACTCCGCGCAGAGCTGGAGGACTTCACTCCCGAGGCCGTACAACGAGCCTGCGACGTCGACGCCGCCACCATCCGCACCCTCGCCCGCGACCTCGCCGCCGCCCCCACCGCCGCCGTCTACGCCCGCATCGGCAGCTGCACCGTCCCGCACGGCACCCTCGCCAGCTGGCTGGTGGACGTGCTCAACATCCTCACCGGCAATCTCGACCGGCCCGGCGGCGCCCTCTTCCCGCAGGCCGCCACCGACCGCACCCCCCGGCCCGCCGGACCCAGCCACGGCTTCGCGCTCGGCCGCTGGCACTCCCGGGTGAGCCGGCACCCGGAGGCCAAGTCGGAGCTGCCGATCTCCGCGCTCGCCGAGGAGATCGACACCGCCACAGACGAGGGCGAGCCCGTCCGCGCGCTCATCGCCATCGCCGCCAACCCCGTCCTCTCCGTGCCCGACGGCGACCGGCTCGACAAGGCCCTCGACGCGCTCGACTTCATGGTCAGCGTCGACCCCTACCTCAACGAGACCGCCCGCCACGCCCACGTCGTCCTGCCGCCGCCCCCGCCCTCCCAGAGCCCGCACCACGACTTCGCCTTCAACACGCTCGCCGTGCGCAACCAGGTCCGCTACTCCCGCCCCGCGGTCCCGCTGGAGCCCGGCCGGATGGCCGAGACCGAGATCCTCGCCCGGCTGATCCTCGCCGCGACCGGAATGCACGGCGCCGAGCCGTCCGCCGTCGACGACATGGTCATCGGCCAGACCCTCGGCAAGGCGGTGAAGGAGGCGCACTCCCCGGTCCACGGCCGCGACCCGCGCGAACTCGCCGCGCTGCTCTCCGGCGACACCGGCCCCGAGCGGCGGCTCGACATGATGCTGCGCCTCGGCCCGTACGGCGACGGCTTCGGCGTACGACCCGACGGGCTGACCCTCGACAAGCTGCTCGCGCATCCGCACGGCATCGATCTCGGGCCCCTGGAGTCGAGGCTGCCTCAGCCGCTCAAGACCAGGAGCGGCAAGGTCGAGTTGCTGCCCGCCCCCATCGCCGAGGACCTGCCCCGGCTGCGGGAGGCCCTGCGGGAGCGTCCCGAGGGGCTCGTCCTCGTCGGGCGCCGCCATCTGCGCTCCAACAACAGCTGGATGCACAACGTGCCCGCCCTCACCGGCGGCACCAACCGCTGCACGCTGCACATCCACCCCGACGACGCGGAACGCCTCGGCGTCCGGAACGGGTCGGCCGTACGGCTCAAGGGGGACGGCGGCGAGGTCGTCGCGCCCGCGGAGGTCACCGACGCCGTGCGCCCCGGGGTCGTCAGCCTGCCGCACGGCTGGGGCCACGACCGGCCCGGGACCCGGATGAGCCACGCCCTGAAGGACCCCGGCGTCAACGTCAACCAGCTCCTCGACGGCAGCCTGCTGGACCCCCTCTCGGGCAACGCCGTCCTCAACGGATTCCCCGTCCAGCTCACCCCCGTGACCTGAGCAAAGCTCTGACCTGGAGTTTTGCGCTTATTGCTCGCATGTCAACGTCTTGTTAACGCGGTTTGAGGGGACCTAACGTCAACGCACCGCCGTCCCTGGTGGGATGTTCAAGGGCGAACGTTAGGTATCCACTCATGCTGACCATCCTCGGCTTCGCCATGATCGCGACCTTCCTGGTCCTGATCATGATGAAGAAGATGTCGCCGATCGCGGCGCTGGTGCTGATCCCGGCACTGTTCTGCGTCTTCGTCGGAAAGGGCGCCCACCTCGGTGACTACGTCATCGAAGGCGTCACCAGCCTCGCCCCCACCGCGGCGATGCTCATGTTCGCGATCGTCTACTTCGGTGTGATGATCGATGTCGGCCTCTTCGACCCGATCGTGCGCGGGATCCTGAAGTTCGCGAAGGCCGACCCGATGCGCATCGTCGTCGGTACGGCCGTCCTCGCGGCGATCGTCTCCCTCGACGGCGACGGCTCCACCACCTTCATGATCACCGTCTCGGCGATGTACCCGCTGTACAAGCGCCTGAAGATGAGCCTGGTCGTGATGACCGGTGTCGCCGCCATGGCCAACGGCGTGATGAACACCCTGCCGTGGGGCGGCCCCACCGCCCGTGCCGCCACCGCGCTGAAGCTCGACGCCAGCGACATCTTCGTCCCGATGATCCCGGCGCTCCTGGTCGGCCTGCTCTTCGTGTTCGTCCTCTCGTACGTCCTCGGCCTGCGCGAGCGCAAGCGGCTCGGCACGCTGACGCTGGACGAGGTGCTGGAGCCGCGGGAGGCCGAGCCGGTGCTCGTCGGGGCCGGTGGCTCCGGCGAGGCCAAGGTCTCCATGACCAAGGCGGCCGGCGGCTCCGGTACCGACGCCGAGACCGGGGCCGACGACTTCCAGGGCCTCGACCCGAACCGCGACACCCTGCGCCCCAAGCTGTACTGGTTCAACGCGCTGCTCACGGTCTCCCTCCTGACCGCCATGATCATGGAGTGGCTGCCGATCCCGGTGCTGTTCCTGCTCGGCGCCGCGCTCGCCCTCACCGTCAACTTCCCGC
Organism: Streptomyces sp. NPDC043726; assembly: GCF_056436565.1. Taxonomy (NCBI): domain Bacteria; kingdom Bacillati; phylum Actinomycetota; class Actinomycetes; order Kitasatosporales; family Streptomycetaceae; genus Streptomyces; species Streptomyces sp. NPDC043726. The sequence goes on along the minus strand of NZ_JBWKCI010000008.1, from coordinate 394,695 downwards.
GCATCCCCGACCAGCGGGCCCGGCTCGCCGCCCACGCCGACAACGTCCTCAACGTCTCCGGCATGGTCTTCGCCGCCGCCGTCTTCACCGGCGTCCTCCAGGGCACCGGCATGGTCGACAGCATGGCCAAGTGGATGGTGGACGTCATCCCCGAGGGCATGGGCCCGCACATGGCCCTGGTCACCGGTCTGCTGAGCCTCCCGCTCACCTACTTCATGTCCAATGACGGCTTCTACTTCGGCGTCCTGCCAGTCCTCGCCGAGGCCGGTGCCGCCCACGGCGTCTCCCCGCTGGAGATGGCCCGCGCCTCGCTCGTCGGCCAGCCGCTGCACATGTCGAGCCCGCTGGTCCCGGCCGTCTACGTCCTCGTCGGCATGGCCAAGGTCGAATTCGGCGACCACACGCGGTTCGTGGTCAAGTGGGCCGCGGCCACCTGTCTCGTCATCCTCGCTGCGGGCATCCTCTTCGGCATCATCTGACCCACGTTCTCGGAGGACTTGAACCATGACGCCCGGTGGGAACCGCGGCTGGCTGCTCCGCCTCGTCATCGCCTTCAGCTTCGCGCAGGGGGCGGTGTCGATGGCCCGGCCCGCCGTCTCCTACCGGGCCCTCGGCCTGGGCGCCGACGAGGCGGCGGTCGGTGTCATCGCCGGTGTGTACGCGCTGCTTCCGCTGTTCGCGGCCGTGCCCCTCGGCCGCCGTACCGACCACGGCCGCTGCGCGCCGCTGCTGCCCGTCGGAGTGGTCCTGATCTCCGGCGGCTGCGCGCTGAGCGGCCTGGCCGACTCCCTGTGGACGATGGCCCTGTGGAGCGGGGTGATGGGCCTCGGCCACCTCTCCTTCGTCATCGGCGCCCAGTCCCTCGTCGCCCGACAGTCCGCCCCGCACGAACAGGACCGCAACTTCGGCCACTTCACCATCGGCGCCTCGCTCGGCCAGCTCATCGGCCCTGTCGCGGCGGGCGCGTTGATCGGCGGCCATGACATGGCGGGCAGCAGCGCGCTGGCCCTGCTGGTCGCGGGGGCGGTCGCGGCGGTGGCGGTCACCTCGCTGTGGCGCATAGAGGACCGTCGTACGACGCCCAAGTCCCGTACCGGACAGGGCGACCGCGTCCCCGTGCACCGCATCCTGCGCACCCGGGGCGTGCCCGCCGGCATGCTCATCAGCCTCTCCGTGCTGTCCGCGACCGACGTGCTCACCGCCTACCTCCCGGTGGTCGGCGAGCACCGGGGCATCGCGCCCTCGGTGATCGGCCTGCTGCTGAGCCTGCGCGCGGCGGCCACCATTGCCTGCCGGCTGGTGCTGACCCCGCTGCTGCGGCTGCTCAGCCGCCCCGCCCTGCTGACCGTCACCTGTCTGCTGGCGGCCCTGCTGTGCGCCGCCGTCGCGCTGCCCGTACCGGTGTGGGCGCTGGCCGTGATGCTCGCCGCGCTCGGCTTCTGCCTCGGTGTGGGCCAGCCGCTGTCCATGACGACGGTCGTCCAGGCCGCCCCCGACGGCGCCCGCTCCACCGCGCTCGCCCTGCGCCTGACCGGCAACCGCCTGGGCCAGGTCGCGGCGCCCGCCACGGCGGGACTGGTCGCGGGGGTCGCGGGCGTGGCGGCGCCGTTCGTGATGCTGGGCGTGTTGTTGCTGGCCTCGGCGGGGGTGGCGGTGCGTTCACCGGCGAAGCCGGACGCGGGCGGCGGCGACACGGGCGCGCCCCGCCGCCGGTCCCGGGCGGGTGTGAGCCGTAGGAGGGTGTGAGCCGGGCGGCCGTACGACGCTGTGAGCCGTAAGAGCGATGGCTGACGGGTCGTAGGGCGCGGCTTCGCGTGTTCGCGGCGGACATGTGACAAAGAGTCAGATCAAGTGCGATTTGTACGACAATCTGACTCGGAGGATCTCGCATGCCCGCCACCACACTCCCACGTCGCGCCGCAGCCCTCGCGGCCCTGACCCTCGCCGGCACCGCCGCCGGGGCGCCCGCCGCCTTCGCCCAGCCCGACAACGGGGACGTCCGGATCCACTCGGTGGGCACGCCGTTCGACGACGCGCGCCACGAGCGCAGGGTCTGCGACTTCTACCTCTCGGCGTTCAACTTCGCCCCCGCGGAACGGGTCATCTGGACCATCAGGACCCAGCCCGTGGTCCCGGGCGGCACCGAACTGCCCGGCGAAGGCGGGCGCGACAACATCATCACCATCGAGGCGGACGGTACGGCCCACAGCATCCCGCTCGCCCTGCCCAACGGGCAGTACCGGCTCACCTGGACCACCTCCCTGGGGCATGGCGCGGGCAAGTTCAAGGACTTCACCATCAACTGTCCCGTGTCGCGGGCGCCCCACGGCGGTCCGCCCGCGGGCGGCGGCGGTATCGCGCGCGACGACGCCTTCGCGCCGGTCGCCGGGGCCGCGGCGGTGGGCCTCGCGGCCGTGACCGGGGTGGTGTGGTTCCGGCTGCGTCGGCGTGAAGCGTAGGCGCTCCGCTGGGTTGGCCGAGTCCGGTAGTGCCGGTTCGGGTAGGCGGTCGGGTGCGGCGTCGCGGGGGCTGGTCGCGCAGTTCCCCGCGCCCCTGGAGGGAGTTGACCGGCCCAGGGTTGCTTCGCAGCGTTCGTCCACGCGTCGTCGGCCCTGGTATCGGACTCGGGGTTATCGGCTGGCCAGGACTGCTCTGGCCGTCGTCGCGCTCGTGAGTGGTGGGGTGTGGTGGGGGCAGGACGAGGAGTCCGGTGGGGCGGTCGAGGCCGCCCCGCCGGGTTCCCCGGTGACTTCCGGGGCGGCGGTGGGCGGGGCCGGGGGGACGGATGTGCACGGAGTCGGTCTTCCGGAGTTCGACCAGGTCGCCGCCGTACGTCCCGCCCCCAAGCCCACCCCGGCCGACAAGCGCCCGTCCCCGCAGCGGCCGTCTCCACAGCGCCCGTCCCCGCAGCGCCCCTCCCCGAAAGCGAGCCACGCACCCGCGCCGCCCCTCCCGCGTTCCCGGGCCACCCGGCTCGCCGTCGACTACCTCGAAGTCGACGCGCCGGTCATGGATCTCCGGCTCGACCGGGAGGGGAAGCTGCCCGCGCCGCCCGACGACGATCCGAACCTGGTCGGCTGGTACGCCGAGGGGCCGTCGCCCGGCGAGCCGGGCACCGCGGTCGCCGTGGGGCATCTCGACACCGACTCCGGGCCCGCCGTCTTCGCCGGGCTCACCGAGCTGGACCGCGGGCGCCGGGTCGAGGTCCGGCGTGCCGACGGGCGGACCGCCGTCTACGCCGTCGACGCGGTCAAGAAGTACGAGAAGGACCGGTTCCCCAACCGGGAGGTGTACGGCGCCCGGGGGCGCCCCGAGCTGCGGCTCATCACCTGCGGCGGAAGCTACGACCGCAGAACCGGCTACTCGGGCAACGTCGTGGTCTTCGCCCACCTCGTGGAGGTGCGCGAGGCGTCGGCCACCGGCCGTCGGCGCTGAATTCGGGCGTCCGCTTTCTCACCTGCTGGACGGCGGCGGCAGATCCCGCCCATTCCCTTCCCTCGCCCGCACACATTCCGTTAACTTCCGTGACTCACAGGCCCCGTGCGACCCGGACGGGGCATCCAGCCGCGGAGCACCCTGGCCGCCGACGTAGCCCCCGGGGGCACCCCTCATGACACGCGCCATCTCTCTGCACGACGTGAGCAAGTGCTACACCAAGGGCGTCCGCGTGGTGGACCGGCTCACGTTGGACATCGAGCCCGGTGAGTTCCTCGTCCTGCTCGGTCCCTCGGGGTGCGGCAAGTCGACCGTGCTGAGGATGATCGCCGGACTCGAGGAGATCGACGAGGGCGAGCTGCGGCTCGACGGCGAGTTCGCCAACGATCTGCCGCCGTCCGGCCGGGACATGGCGATGGTCTTCCAGAACTTCGCCCTGTACCCGAGCATGACCAGCCGCGGCAACATCGGCTTCCCGCTGCGGATCGAGGCACCCGACGAGGACCCCGGCCCGCGCGTCGACGCCACCGCCCGGATGCTGGGCATCGAGGACCTCCTCGACCGGCTGCCCGCGCAGCTCTCCGGCGGTGAGCGCCAGCGCGTCGCCATGGGCCGGGCCATCGCCCGCCACCCCTCCGCCTTCCTGATGGACGAGCCGCTGTCCAACCTCGACGCCAAGCTCCGCAACCACCTGCGGGCCGAGATCACCAAGCTCACCCGCGAACTGGGCGTCACCACGGTCTACGTCACCCATGACCAGGCCGAGGCCATGTCGCTCGGCGACCGGGTCGCCGTCCTGCGCGGCGGGGTGCTCCAGCAGATAGGCACCCCGCGCGAGGTCTACGCCCTGCCCCGCAACGTCTTCGTCGCCGCCTTCATCGGCATCCCGCGCATCAACCTGCTGCGCGGGCTCGTACGCGCCCCGCTCGACGGGGCGATGACCATCAGCCTCGGCAAGCAGTACCTCCGGCTGCCCGAACCGCTCTCCCAGGACCACCAGTTGCTCCGGGTGCAGCAGGGCCGCGAGGTCATCGTGGGCCTGCGCTCGGAGTCGGTGCGGATCGGTAAACCGGCCTCGGCCCGGCCGGGAGAGGTGCTGATCACCGGTCTCGTGGAGCACGTCGAGTTCCAGGGGCACGAGGTGCTCGTGCACTTCAACACCGGCTCCCGCCCCGCCTTCGTGCCCGAGCTGGAGGCGCCGCGCCCGCTGCGCCGGGTGCGTCGCCGCAGGCGCGAGGGCGGCACGGTCCTGGACCGGCTCCGGGAACGGGCGGGCGCGCTGCGGGCGGGACCGGTCGTGGTGATGGAGGACCCCGAGCCCGCGTCGGAACCCGCCCCGCCCGAGGGGCGGCTCCCCGGCGACCTGATCGTGCGCACCACCCCCGACATCGACCTCCGGCACGGGATGCAGGTGCCGCTCCTGGTCGACATCGCCCATCTGTTCGTCTTCGACCAGCACGGCGAACGGATCTGCCCGGCCCCGGCGCGGCTGCCGGATCTGGAGGAGTGACCGCCGTCATGGGTGGGGCATGAAGCTGCCACCCTCGACGACGGCGAGGAAGGAGCGGTCCTACGAGCTGATCCCGCTGTACCCGGTCGCGGCGGCGAAGAGCGCCGACGACCGGGCCAGGGTCGACTTCTGAGCGGCTTCGGGGGAGGGTGAGCTGTGCCATGCGGGCGGTGGCTGGTGCCGTAAAACTAACGGCGCTAGTTTAAGGGGGCCCGCAGACGCAGGACGCCCGGAAGGAACCCGATGAAGGCACACGACGGCTTCTACATCGATGGCGCATGGCACCCCGCCGCCGACCGAGACATGATCGACGTCGTGAACCCGGCCGACGAGCAGGTGATCGGCCGGGTGCCCGCCGGTACGGCCGCGGACGTCGACACCGCCGTACGCGCCGCGCGCGCCGCGCTCCCCGGCTGGGCCGCCACCCCGCCCGCCGAACGCGCCGCCCGGCTGACCGCCCTGCGGGACGTCCTCGCCGCCCGCAAGGACGAGATCGCCGAGACGGTCACCGCGGAGCTGGGCTCACCCCTCAACTTCTCCCAGGCCGTCCACGCCTCCGTACCGATCGCGGTCGCCGGCTCCTACGCCGAGCTGGCCGGGACGTACGCCTTCGAGGAGAAGGTCGGCAACTCCACCGTCGTGCACGAGCCGATCGGCGTGGTGGGGGCCATCACCCCCTGGAACTACCCGCTCCACCAGATCGTCGCCAAGGCCGGTCCCGCGCTCGCGGCAGGCTGCACGATCGTGCTGAAGCCCGCCGAGGACACCCCCCTGACCGCCCAGCTCTTCGCCGAGGTGGTCCACGAGGCCGGGATCCCGGCGGGCGTCTTCAACCTCGTCACCGGCCTCGGGCCGGTCGCGGGGCAGGCCCTCGTCGAGCACCCGGGCGTCGACCTGGTCTCGTTCACCGGCTCCACGGCCGTCGGCCGGCGGATCGCCGCCACGGCGGGTGCCGCGATCAAGAAGGTCGCCCTCGAACTCGGCGGCAAGTCCGCCAACGTGATCCTGCCGAGCGCCGACCTCGCCAAGGCCGTCAACGTCGGCGTCGCCAACGTCATGTCCAACTCCGGCCAGACGTGCAGCGCCTGGACCCGGATGCTCGTCCACCGGGAGCAGTACGACGAGGCCGTCGCGCTGGCCGCGACCGCCGCCGCCAAGTACGGCGACCGCATCGGCCCGGTCGTCAACGCCAAGCAGCAGGAGCGGGTGCGGGGTTACATCGACAAGGGCGTCGAAGAGGGCGCCCGGTTGGTCGCGGGCGGCACCGAAAGCCCGCGCGAGCGGGGCTGGTACGTCAGCCCGACGGTCTTCGCCGACGTCACCCCCGAGATGACGATCGCGCAGGAGGAGATCTTCGGCCCGGTCCTGTCGATCCTCCGCTACGACGACGAGGACGACGCCCTGCGCATCGCCAACGGCACGGTCTACGGCCTCGCCGGCGCGGTGTGGGGCGACGAGCCGGACGCCGTGGCCTTCGCGCGCCGGATGGAGACCGGCCAGGTCGACATCAACGGAGGCCGCTTCAACCCCCTCGCCCCCTTCGGCGGCTACAAGCAGTCCGGCGTCGGCCGGGAACTCGGCGCGCACGGACTCGCCGAGTACCTCCAGACCAAGTCCCTCCAGTTCTAGAGGAGTTCATTCCCATGGTTCGCGCCGCCGTCCTGCCCGCCGTGGGCGCTCCGCTGGAGATCGCCGACATCGAACTCCCGGACCCGGGCCCCGGCCAGGTCCGCGTCCGGCTCGCCGCAGCGGGCGTCTGCCACTCCGACCTGTCCCTGTCCAACGGCACCATGCGAGTACCGGTCCCCGCGGTCCTCGGCCACGAGGGCGCGGGCACCGTGGTCGCCGTGGGCGAAGGGGTCGGGCACATCGCGCCCGGCGCCGAGGTCGTCCTCAACTGGGCCCCCTCCTGCGGCGGTTGCCCCGCCTGCGCGCTGGGCGAGGTGTGGCTGTGCGCCAACGCCCTGAACGGCTCCGCCGAGGTGTACGCCCGTACCGCGGACGGCACCGACCTCCACCCCGGCCTGAACGTGGCCGCGTTCGCCGAGGAGACGGTCGTCCCGGCGTCCTGCGTCCTGCCCGCCCCGGACGGCGTCCCGCTCGCCGAGGCGGCCCTGCTGGGCTGCGCGGTCCTCACCGGCTACGGCGCGGTCCACCACTCGGCGCGGGTGCGCGAGGGCGAGACGGTGGCCGTGTACGGCGTCGGGGGAGTGGGTCTCGCCGCCCTCCAGTCGGCCCGGATCGCGGGCGCGTCGAGGATCGTCGCGGTGGACGTGTCCCCCGCCAAGGAGGAGCTGGCCCGCGCGGCCGGCGCCACCGACTACGTCATCGCCTCGGAGAACACCGCCCGCGAGATCCGCGCGCTGACCGGCAAGCAGGGTGTGGACGTGGCGATCGAGTGCGTGGGCCGCGCCTCGACGATCCGCACGGCCTGGGACTCCACCCGCCGCGGCGGCCGTACGACGGTGGTCGGCATCGGCGGCAAGGACCAGCAGGTCACCTTCAACGCCCTGGAGCTCTTCCACTGGGGCCGCACCCTCTCCGGCTGCGTCTACGGCAACACCGACCCCGCCCGCGACGTCCCGGTCCTCGCCGACCACGTCCGCGCGGGCCGCCTGGACCTCGGCATGCTGGTGACGGAACGGATCGGCCTGGAGGGCATCCCGGCCGCGTTCGAGAACATGCTGGCGGGGAAGGGCGGGCGGGCCCTGGTGACGTTCTAGTCGGCCCGTCCGGCGGTCGGGGACGCGGCCTGTCCGGCGGTCGGGGACGGCGCCCGTCCGGCGGTCGGGGTGGCCGCCTGTTCCGCGGTCGAGGGCGACGCCCCTTCCGGGCCGAGCGGGGTGCTGGGGACGGAGCCCCCGGCACCACCCGCACCCGCGCTCGCACCCGCGCTCGCACCCGCACCCGCGCTCGCACCCGCACCGGCGCTCGCACCCGCACCCGCACCCGGAGCCGTCGGCCGCGACCGCGACACCGCCACCCCCAGCAGACACAGCGCCCCGCCCGCCAGGGTGAGCACCCCCGGAACCTCACCCAGCGCCAGCCACGACATCAGGACGACCAGAGCGGGCACGGCGTACGTCGTCGCCCCCATCCGGCTCGCGGTCGTACGGGCGAGGGCGTACGCCCATGTCGTGAAGGCCAGCGCGGTCGGAAAGACGCCCAGGTAGACCATGTTGAGCGTGGCCGACGCCGGCGCGTCCGCGGCCTCCGTCACCAGCTGCCCGGCGAACGGCAGACAGGCCACCGCGCCCACCAGGCACCCGAACGTCGTCACCTGCAGCGCGCTCGCTCCCGCCAGCGCGGGCTTCTGCGCGACCACACCCCCGGCGTACCCGACCGCCGCCAGCAGGCACAGGACCACACCGAGCAGCGAGGAGCCGCCCCCGCTCGACATCGACAACCCCACGGTCACCGCTCCCGCGAACGACACCGCCATCCCCGCCAGCAGCCGCGGCGGCATCGTGTCACCGAGCAGCCTGGCGCCCAGCAGCGCGACGAGGATCGGCCCGATGTTCACCACCAGCGCCGCCGTGCCCGCGTCCACCTGCTGCTCGCCCCAGTTCAGGGCCACCATGTAGAACCCGAACCACAGCAGCCCGGATATCAGGATCCCGCGCCAGGACGACCGTGGCGGCCACCCCTCCCGCCGTACGAGACAGATGGTCCCGAGGACCAGCACCCCGGCCAGCAGCCGCCCTAGCGCCAGCGCGCCCGGCGAGTACACGGCACCCGCGCTGCGGATCGAGACGAAGGCGGAGGCCCACAGCACCACGGTGACCGTGGCGGCCCCGGCGGCGAGCAGCTCCGTACGACGGACGGCGGCATTCATCATGCTCCAGAGGCTAGGAAGGAAGAGGTCGGAAAGCTCGCGGATTTCGGACGGCGGCCGGGGGAGAGGTCAGCGCAGGGAATCGGCGGGCACACCGAGCAGCTCCGACAGCGCCCGCTCCCCGGCGGCCGTCACCTTCACCGCCCGCTCGGACCCGATCCGCACACACCATCCGGAGTCCAGCGCGTGCCGACAGATCGCCGCCCCCGCGACGCCGGCCAGATGCGGCCGCCGCTCGGTCCAGTCCAGACAGGCCCGCGCCAACGGCCGCCGGCCCGCCCGCTCCAGCGGAATCCCGAGCGAGTCGAACCACGAGAGCCCCGCGTCGGTGAGCGCGAACCCGGTGTCCTGGCGCAACAGCCCGCGCGCGGTGAACGCGTCGGTCACCGCGATCCCGAGCCGCCCCGCCAGATGGTCGTAGCAGGTCCGCCCGCGCGCCATCGCCGACCCGGCACTGGACTGCCGCAGACTCCGCGGCCGTACGACGGTCACGGGAGCGATGTGAGCCGCCAGGTCCTCGACCAGCTGCGCGGCCCGCGCGTCGGCGAGCCGGACGTACCGATGCCGCCCCTGCCGCTCCTCGGCGAGCAGTCCACCGGCCACGAGCTTCCCCAGATGCTCACTGACGGTGGAAGCGGCAACCCCCGCATGCCGAGCCAACTCCCCAGCGGTCCAGGCCCGCCCGTCGAGCAGAGCCAGCAGACAGGCGGCCCGAGTCTCGTCGGCGATGAGCGAGGCGAGCTGGGCGAGGTGGAGTGCGCGGGGGTCGCGATCGGACATAAGGACCAGCATGGGCCAAGGAAACTTCGGTCACGGCCGAAGAATGGAGGACGGCAGCGAACCTCAGGGGCGCGTGGCTCCGGCCCGCAGACTCAAGACGACCGGAGAACCCCTTCGTACTGCCGCTCCAACCCGTCCAGCAGCGCGGCGAGCCCCGTCTCAAACGCCCGCTCGTCGATCTTCTCCTGCCGCTCGGCAAGCAAATGCGCCTGCCCCAGATGGGGATAGTCGGCAGGATCGTACGCACTGACGTCATCGACAAATCCCCCCGCGAACGACCCCAACGCCGACCCCATGATGAAGTACCGCATCAAGGCCCCGATGGACGTCGCCTGCGCAGGCGGCCACCCCGCGGACACCATCGCCCCGTACACCGCGTCGGCGAGCCGCAGCGCGGCCGGCCGCCGCCCGGGCCCGCGCGCGAGGACCGGGACGATGTTCGGATGGTCCCGCAGGGCCGCCCGGTACGAGACCGCCCAGTCGTGCAGCGCGGTCCGCCAGTCCCGGCCGTCCTCGAACATCGACAGATCGACCTGCGCGCTCACCGAGTCGGCGACCGCCTCCAGGATCTGGTCCTTCGTACGGAAGTGGTTGTAGAGCGACGGCCCGCTGACCCCCAGCTCCGCGGCGAGCCGCCGGGTGGAGACGGCCGCGAGGCCCTCCGTGTCCACGAGCACCCGCGCCGTCTCGACGATCCGGTCGGTGCTCAGCAGGGGCTTGCGCGGTCGGGCCATGGCGCACATAGTAGGGCTGCGACCAGAAACTAGCAGTGCTAATTTAAATGTACGGCATTCAAATGGGGTGACTCGGTATGAACCTGGAGCTCAGCGAGGAGCAGACCGCCGTACGGCAGCTGGCCCGGGACTTCGTGGCCGGAGAGGTCGCCCCGCACGTCGTCGCCTGGGACCGCGCCGAGGAGGTCGACCGGGGCATCGTCAAGAAGCTCGGCGAGGTCGGCTTCCTGGGGCTGACGATCGATGAGGAGTACGGCGGCTCCGGCGGCGACCATCTCGCGTACTGCCTGGTGACGGAGGAGCTCGGCCGCGGTGACTCCTCGGTGCGCGGCATCGTCTCCGTCTCCCTCGGCCTGGTCGCCAAGACCATCGCCTCCTGGGGGAGCGAGGAGCAGAAGCGGCAGTGGCTGCCGGGGCTGACCTCGGGGGAGCAGGTCGGCTGCTTCGGGCTCACCGAGCCGGGCACCGGCTCCGACGCGGGCAGCCTCGCCACCCGGGCGGTCCGGGACGGCGGTGACTACGTCATCAACGGCACCAAGATGTTCATCACGAACGGCACCTGGGCCGACGTCGTGCTGCTTTTCGCCCGCTCCACCGACGCCCCCGGCCACAAGGGCGTCTCCGCCTTCCTGGTCCCCACGGACACCCCGGGCCTGACCCGCCGGACGATCCACGGCAAGCTCGGCCTGCGCGGCCAGGCCACCGCCGAGCTGGTCCTGGAGGACGTGCGCGTGCCCGCCTCCGCGCTGCTGGGCGAGGAGGGCAAGGGCTTCTCGGTCGCCATGTCGGCGCTGGCCAAGGGGCGGATGTCGGTGGCGGCGGGCTGCGTGGGCCTCGCCCAGGCCGCGCTGGACGTCGCCGTGAAGTACGCGGGGGAGCGGGAGCAGTTCGGTAAGACCATCGCCCACCACCAGCTCGTCCAGGAGCTGATCAGCGACATCGCGGTGGACGTGGACGCGGCCAGGCTGCTGACCTGGCGGGTGGCCGACCTGATCGACAGAGGGCAGCCCTTCACCACCGAGTCGTCCAAGGCCAAGCTCTTCGCCTCCGAGGCAGCGGTGCGGGCCGCCAACAACGCCCTCCAGGTCTTCGGCGGTTACGGCTACATCGACGAGTACCCGGCGGGCAAGCTGCTGCGCGACGCCCGCGTGATGACCCTGTACGAGGGCACGAGCCAGATCCAGAAGCTGGTGATCGGGCGTGCGCTGACCGGGGTCTCGGCCTTCTGAGTACGACGCCTGAGTACTTCGGCGGATGTGGCGCGGCCCACGTCCGCCGAAGCTTGTCCCCATGAGTGACACACCGGGCAAGCAGCAGAACACGGCCGCCTTCTACGGCCAGTCCGTCGCCTCCTTCGCGGTCGCCATGGCGGCGACCGCCATCGGCATCTATCAACTGGAGGCCGACCCCTGGGTCCGCGCCTTCCTCGGCGTCGCCGTCCTGTACCTGGTCACCAGCGCCTTCACGCTCGCCAAGGTGATCCGGGACCGCCAGGAGGCGGCGACGGCACGCTCGTACAGCCCCTTCGAGAAGCTCTGAACGGCTGCTCTAAGCGCCCGCTCACTGTCGGCGGTATGGTGGTGACCCTGTCAGCGAGAGGGGCGAGCGAGCGATGAGTACGGCGGAGGAGACGGCCGGCGACGAAGGGACGGCGTGGGGCGAGGTCACGCCCGACGCGGCCCGGCGGCTGCTGATCGCCGCGGTGGAGGCCTTCGCCGAGCGTGGCTACCACGCCACGACGACCCGTGACATCGCGGGCCGGGCCGGGATGAGCCCGGCCGCGCTCTACATCCACTACAAGACCAAGGAAGAACTCCTTCACCGGATCAGCCGGATCGGCCACGAGAAGGCGGTGGAGATCCTGCGCACGGCGTCCCGGCGGGAGGGCACCGCGCCCGAGCGGCTCGCGGACGCGGTCAGCTCCTTCGTCCGCTGGCACGCGGGGGGCCGTACGACCGCCCGCGTGGTGCAGTACGAGCTGGACTCCCTCGGTCCCGAGGCCCGGGCGGAGATCGTCGGGCTGCGACGGCAGGTCGACGCGGAGGTCCGCGGGATCATCGAGGACGGGGTGGCGACCGGCGAGTTCGAGGTGCCGGACGTCAAGGGCACGACGCTGGCGGTGCTGTCGCTGTGCGTGGACGTGGCCCGCTGGTTCGACGTCTCGGGTCCGTGGACGCCGGACGAGGTCGGCGAACTGTACGCCGACCTCGTGCTGCGGATGGTGGGCGCGAAGTAGCGCCGGCCCGCTAGAGGTAGTAGCGGGAGACGGACTCCGCGACGCATACGGGCTTGTCGCCGCCCTCGCGCTCCACGGTGAACGCGACGGTCACCTGGACACCACCGGTGACGTCGTCGACGCCGGTGATCGTGCCGGTGGCGCGCAGCCGGGAGCCGACGGGCACGGGAGCGGGGAAGCGCACCTTGTTGGTGCCGTAGTTGACGCCCATCTTCACGCCTTCGACCCGGATCAGCTGGGGTCCGAAGAGCGGGAGGAGGGAGAGGGTCAGATACCCGTGGGCGATGGTGGTCTTGAACGGCCCCTGGGCGGCCTTCTCGGGATCCACGTGGATCCACTGGTGATCCCCGGTCGCCTCGGCGAAGAGATCGATCCGCTTCTGGTCGACCTCCACCCAGTCGGTGTGGCCCAGCTGCTCTCCGACGGCTGCCTTGAGGTCGTCGACGGAGGTGAAGCTCCTAGGTTCTGCCATGTCCGAGGCCTCCCAAATGATGGCTAAGCGACTGCTTAGCATGCTAGGCGGAAAGGCCCCTGTCAACGGATCGGGCACGTTGCGGGGTGGGTAGTCTTCGAGGGGTGCCCAAGATTCCTGAGAAGATCCACGAGCTGTCGGTAGGCCAGTTGGCCGCGCGCAGCGGCGCCGCCGTCTCCGCCCTGCACTTCTACGAGTCCAAGGGCCTGATCAGCAGCAGCCGTACGGCCGGCAATCAGCGCCGGTACGGCAGGGACACACTGCGCAGGGTGGCCTTCATCCGGGCCGCCCAGCGAGTGGGGATCCCGCTGGCGACGATCCGTGACGCCCTGGCGGAGCTCCCGGAGGAGCGCACGCCCACGCACGAGGACTGGGCCCGGTTGTCGGAGGCGTGGCGGGCGGAGCTGGACGAGAGAATCACCCAGCTCAACCGACTGCGGGACCACCTGACCGACTGCATCGGCTGCGGCTGCCTCTCCCTGTCCACGTGCGTCCTGTCCAACCCGGACGACACCTTCGGCGAACACCGCACGGGCTCCCGCCTGTTGGTGGAACACCGCCGGCCCAAATCCAAGAACGAGTAGCGCCCCGGCTGTTTTTCAGCCCGTCCGGCGTTTGAGGACGAGGCCGTTCAGGCCGAAGCGGGGGTCTGGGGGCGCAGCCCCCAGGGACGGGACGGGCAGGGGCGGCGGGGGCGAGAAACACGCCACGCCCGCCCCCGCGCACCGGTCACTCGTACTCCGTGCCACCCTTCCGCGTCAGATACGCCGGACTCACCGCCTTCGCGATCGCCCGACCTCCTGTCACGGCGCTGTACCGCTCCACCGCCGGCCGGATGACCACGCCCTCCCGCAGATGCAGCTCCCGCCCGGACACGGTCTCCCGCCCCGTCGCCAGCTCCAGCACCCGCTCACTGTCGTAAGGGCCCGCATACAGCCGAGGCACCAACGGCAGCGCGGACTCCAGCACCTCGGCCGCGTCCAGCCACCGCACGGAGCCGTCGATCTCCGCCGACACGTCGAACACGGCGTACCCCAGCGTCTCCCGCCGGCCGTCCGCTCCGTATGTCAGGTCCTGAACCCCCGCGCCGTACACCTCCCCGAAGATCCCGACCCGCCGCGCCCCGAGCCGCTCGGCGACCCGCGCCGCCACTTCCGCGACCCCGTGCCCCCGCACCGCCCGCCAGTACAGATTCCGCGGATCCTCCCGCAGCGCCAGCGACTTCGAGCCGAAGCCCTTGGAGGAGACGAACACCCGGTCGCCCTCGGCGACATACGTCACCAAGCACGCCGAACCGTGCAGCTTCTCCGTCACCACGACCGGCTCACCCGCCGTGAAGATCCCCGGGTACCGCTGGATGTTCTCGATGTCCACCCACGGCAGCAGATCCGGCGCCGCCTCCACGTCCCCGGACATCGTCGGCGGTATCGGCGGCACCCACTTGGTGATCCCCAGCCGCTCCGCGAAGTCCGTCCCGTCCGACGCCGCCCGGGCCAGGTCCACGCCTGCCAGCTCCGCCGGCCTGCACACGATCCCCTGCGACAGCTCGCCCCGCAGCCGGACCGCCTTCACCCGGTCGGAGTTGCTCCCCGCCAGCCGCCCGGTCAGCCCCAGCTCCTCGACCAGCGCGGCCGGCAGCACGGACTGCTCGGGGATGTAGACGGCGACATCGCCGGTGCGGTACGCACCCTTCGCCACCACCGCCCGGTACAGGCCCACTTGGGCCAGTTCGAGGGCGTCGGCATTCGGATGCTCATGGACGGTCAGCACTTCGGCGGTGACGCGCAGCGTCGACATGGGTGACTCCCGGATCGTTCGTCAGCTCGGTTTCATCACCGCCAACTGTCCGGACGGGAAACGGGTGGAGCGACCCGATTAGTGACTGCTACCGTCACCAACTGCGCGTTCGACAGCGCCCGTTCGCCATCGGGCAGCAGCAGGGTGTCCTCGAGCCCGATCCGGGTCGCGAGCCCCAGATGCCCCGCCAGCCGCAGCACCGGCCACGCCCCGCCGTCCTCGCCGTGCAGCAGCACCGGGCGGTCGGCGGCGGACCCCAGCTCGGCCAGCAACGCGCGCGCCTCGGCCTCCGCCGTGTCCGGCGAGGTGTCCGTCACCTCCGCCAGCACCCGCAGCACCTTCGGGGCGAGCGGCGACCGGGTGAAGCGCGCCGCCCCGTCCGTGCCGGACCAGATTCCGGCCTCCACCCCGACGCCCCGCTCGATCAGGGCCGCGGCCACTTCCTCCGCCCCCGGCTCGTGCCAGTTGACCGAGGCGTGATCCGGCAGCACGCTCCACGACCGGATCCGGGCGGCCCGTGCCGCGGGATCCGGCTCCGCCCACGCGCCCGTCGTCACCCCGACCGGCACGGACACCCGTGCCCGGATCGCCTCCAGCGTGGCCGCCACCACCCGCGGGGACAGACTGTCCCGGCCGCAGGGTGTCTTGGGATGGACATGCACATCCGTGGCACCGGCCGCCACGGCCTCGGACGCCGAGTCGGCCATGGCCCGCGGCGTCAGCGGGACCATCGCCCCGTCGGCGGCTCCCCGGGGCCCGTTCAGACACACCTGCACCATGGCTCGATGGTGCCAGTCGCCACTGACAACGCCGTGCCGAGCGTCATGTGGGGGGTGCGGCATCCCCGGCGCACCCCCGTCGTACTAGGCCGACACCAGCAGCCGGTATTCGCGCCGGGAAGCCGCCAGGGCCTCCGGTGTCAGGACGGGGCGCGGCACCACGATCCCGCACTCCGTGCAGACCGGGCCGGAGGAGGGTTCATGGGCCAGGTCGTACTTCCAGGTCAGCCGCTCCCCGCCGCACACCGGGCACTCGGCGCCCGGCTCTCGTTCCAGCGCGGAGATCAGCTTGCGCAGTACTTCGGCCAGCGGCTCACGGGGGTGTACCCGCGGGTCGTCGCACCACGCCACTCCGAAACCGCCCCAGGTCAGCCGGTGCCAGTCGTCGACACTTCCCGGCCTGCGCAGTCCGTCGTGCTTCTCCCGCTTGCGCCGACGGGCGAACTCGACCTCGTAGGCGAGCCAGACCGACCGCGCCTCCTCCAACTCCTCCAACGCGGCCACGAGCCGCGCCGGATCAGGGGACCGGTCCTCCGGACCGAATCCCGCCCGGGAGCACAAGTGGTCCCAGGTCGCCCTGTGCCCGTATGGGGCGAACCGCTCAAGGCACTTGCGCAGCGAGTAGCGCCGTAGCGCCAGATCGCAGCGTGGGTCTCGCACCTGTCTCGCCAGACTCCGGAAACCGGCCATCGCCCTGCACCTCCGTCACACCTGCACCTGTACTTCGGTCACTTCGGCGTCGTCGTACATGGACTTCGTACGGCGTTGACGAATAGACGTATCGACACGTGATTCGGCTCCCTCTCCGACTCCATCCGATCCATTCGATTTCCGATGTCGTCCATCAGCCGGCCCGCGACCGGTCCGCGCACCGGCCCCCAACCTCCTTGAAAGTGACGCATGTTCACCTTCGATCCCGGGGATACCGGCGGTAACGTCCGGCTCACCCCCGTCGGCAGGAGCTGCCATGCCTCGGCGCATCCCCCGCACCGCGCTCGACAGACAGAGAACTCCCGGCAGGTTCCCCGGGTTCCTGAAGACAGCATCCGTATGCGTGCTCATTGCCGGTCTTTTGTCCCCGCTTTCCCATGCGGTCGCGGCCGGGGAGGCGGACGCGGACGTCACGGCGGTGACCGACCACTGCGGGAGCCAGTGCTCCGACATCCTCCCGCCCGGCGAGAACGGCAACGCAACCCTGGCCCAGATCCTGCTCAACCAGGCCTTCGGGACGATGCCCGCGCACGCCTCCGACCAGCTCGGTCCGTACGCCGGTCTCGCCACCGGCTACCCGACCCTCACCAACGCCACACTCACGAACTTCTTCAACGACGCCTCCTTCGGTGTCCCCGCCGACCAGGTCGCCTCCACCGTCAGACCCGCCGGACGCACCGACGTGACGATCGTCCGGGACAGGAAGACGGGTGTGCCGCACATCACCGGTACCACCAGATACGGCACCGAGTTCGGAGCGGGCTATGCGGCCGCCGAGGACCGGCTGTGGCTCATGGACGTCTTCCGGCACGTCGGCCGCGGTCAACTGACCTCCTTCGCCGGCGGCGACCCCGCCAACCAGGGCCTGGAGCAGGAGTTCTGGCGCCAGGCGCCCTACACCGAGGCCGAACTCCAGGCCCAGATCGACAACGCCGCGGCGAACAACGGCGCTCGCGGGCAGCAGGCCCTCGCCGACGTGAACGCCTACGTCGCCGGCATCAACGCCTACATCGACGCCTCCGACAGCGGCCGCTACTTCCCCGGCGAGTACGTCCTGACCGGCCACAAGGACTCGATCACCAACGCCGGCACGATCGAGCACTTCAAGCCGACCGACCTGGTCGCGCTGGCCTCCGTCATCGGCTCCCTCTTCGGCTCCGGCGGTGGCGGCGAGGTCGACAACGCCATCTCCCTGCTGGCCGCCCAGGAGAAGTACGGCGTCGTCGAGGGCACCAAGGTGTGGGAGTCCTTCCGCGAGCGCAACGACCCCGAGGCCGTCGTCACCGTCCACGACAAGAGCTTCCCCTACGCCGGGAAGCCCGCGGACCCGCAGGGCACGGCGCTGCCCGCCGCCGGTTCCGTGACCACCGAACCCCTCGTGCACGACCGTACGGGCAGCGCGGCCGGCGCAACCGCCGCCGACACCTCGGCCACGGCCACGAAGGCGGCGATGAGCTCGGCCAGGCGCGGAATGTCCAACGCCCTGGTGGTGAGCGGCGAACACACCGCGAGCGGCCACCCGGTCGCCGTCTTCGGCCCGCAGACCGGCTACTTCGCCCCCCAGCTCCTGCTCCTCCAGGAGATCCAGGGCCCGGGCATCAGCGCCCGAGGCGCCTCCTTCGCCGGCCTGAGCATGTACGTCGAACTGGGCCGCGGTCAGGACTACTCATGGAGCGCGACCACCTCCGGCCAGGACATCATCGACACCTACGCCGTCGAGCTCTGCCAGGACGATCACCACTATCTCCACCGCGGCACCTGCACCGCGATGGAGAAGGTCGAGCGGAAGAACGCCTGGAAGCCGACCACCGCCGACGACACCCCCGCGGGCTCCTACACCCTGCGTGTCTGGCGCACGAAGTATGGACCCGTCACGCACCGCGCCACCGTCGACGGCAAGCGGGTCGCCTACACCACGCTGCGCTCGTCGTTCTTCCACGAGGCCGACTCGATCATCGGCTTCCAGATGCTCAACGACCCCGACTACCTCAAGAGCCCCGAGACCTTCCAGACGGCGGTGCGGCACATCAACTTCACCTTCAACTGGTTCTACGTCGACTCCGAGCACACCGCCTACTACAACAGCGGCGACAACCCGGTCCGCGCGACCGGCGTCGACGCCGAGTTCCCGGTCTGGGCGCGGCCGTCGTACGAGTGGCGGAACTGGAACCCGACGACCAACACCGCCGACTACACCCCGCCCTCGGCCCACCCGAACTCCATCGATCAGGACTACTACATCTCCTGGAACAACAAGCAGGCCGCCGACTACACCACCGCCCCCTGGGGCGACGGCTCGGTCCACCGCGGCAATCTCCTCGACGACCGGGTGCGGAAACTGGTCACCCAGGGCGGGGTGACCCGCGCGGCCCTGGTGAAGGCGATGGCCGAGGCGGGGCTCGCCGACCTGCGGGCCGAGGACGTCCTGCCGGACCTGCTGAAGGTCGTGGGCAGCTCACCGGTGACCGACACGGCGGCGAAGGCGGCCGTCGACAAGCTGTCCGCGTGGGTCACGGCGGGCTCACGGCGCACCGAGACCTCGGCCGGATCCAAGACGTACGCCCACGCCGACGCGATCCGCATCCTGGACGCCTGGTGGCCACTGCTGGTGCGGGCCGAGTTCGAACCGGGGCTGGGCAGTGGGCTGTTCACCGCCTTCACGAACAACCTGCCCGTCGACGAAGCTCCCTCGGCCGCCCACGGCCCGACCGGCGCCCACGCCGGAAGCTCTTTCCAGTACGGCTGGTGGAGCTACGTCGACAAGGACCTGCGGTCGGTCCTCGGTGAGCCGGTGCGGGGACCGCTGGCCCGCCAGTACTGCGGCGGCGGCAGCCTGAGTGCCTGCCGGGACGCCCTGATCAGCACCCTGAAGACGGCGGCGGGCAGGACCGCGGCCCAGGTCTACCCAGGCGACGCGGGCTGCTCGGCGGGCGACCAGTGGTGCGCCGACTCGATCGTGCAGCGCCCGCTCGGCGGCATCAACCACGGCCGGATCAGCTGGCAGAACCGGCCCACCTACCAGCAGGTCGTGGAGTTCACCTCGCACCGGTGACCACGGGGTTGGCGGCGGGTCAGCGGACGCGGCCCGCCGCCAGCACCAGCCGGGCCAGCTCCCGGTGCACGATGTCGCTGTGCGCCCCGGCAGGCGGTCCGCCCCGCCGTACGACCGACGCGGCGTCGACGTTCACACAGCCCGCCGCGGGCAGCGGCCCGCGCAGAGCGTCGGCGAGCTCCAGTCGTCTGGTGCCGGGCACCGCCTGCACCCCGTCGAAGCCCATCGCGCCCCACTTCGCGCCCAGCGCCCGGCCGATGCCGAACTCCTGGAACTCCCGGTCGTGGCCGGCCATCCTGGAGGCCAGCGGGTAGATCGTGCCCAGGGCGTCGTCGTGCTTCGAGAAACAGCACACCAAGGGTCCGTCGATCCGGTTGTGCTGCCCCTGGAGCACGCCTCCCGCGCGCGGGTCGTGCGGCAGCCGGGCCGCGAACGCGTAGTGCGAGAAGGCCCCTTGGAGCAGCGTCACGGACTTCACGGTGTGCACGCCCTTCGGCAGACCGCGCAGCGCGAACGAGACCAGCCGTCCGCCGAAGCTGTGCCCGACCAGGTGCACCCGCACCCCGGGCGACCGCGTCGCGAGCTGCCCGATCACCCGCCCGAGCCCTCGCTCGCCCACCGTGCCGGCCCGCCGCTTCATCGCGTAGTACGTCGCCTGGCGCAGCAGTTCGTGCGCCCCCTCCCAGGGGTTCGGCAGCGAGAAGGAGGCGGGCTCCCCGGAGACGACCTCCTCGGGGGACCGCGGCCGGGCCAGCGCCCGCCCGAACTCCTCGCAGATCACTGCCGCCGGACCCCGGAACATGGCGGGGTCGTCCTGCGGTACGCCCTCCGCCAGGGTGTCCGCCGCGAACAGCGCCTGCGGACCCGGCGGCACCAGATCCACCAGCAGCCCCACCAGCCGTCCGAACTCCTCCAACTCGGCCTCTTCGCGGGACTGCTGGTCCAGGAGCCGGGCGAGCTGGTCGACGACCGTGGCCCGTCCCGGGAACGTCTCCAGCAGCGCGTGCCGGGTGTCCTTGTCCAGCGCCGGACGCGGCGGCGCCTCGTCGGCGACGGCGCGCGGGAAGTCGGGGATCTCCTCGTCCGAGAACCGCATCGACGGCCATACGACGCCCACGTACCCGATCCGGGCCTTTGGGGCCAGCTCCGGCATCGGCGCGAAGAAGCGGTCGTAGAGGCGGGTCGCCCCGGACCGGTCGTTGTTCCAGCCGTGCGCGAAGACCAGCAGAT
Organism: Streptomyces sp. NPDC043726; assembly: GCF_056436565.1. Taxonomy (NCBI): domain Bacteria; kingdom Bacillati; phylum Actinomycetota; class Actinomycetes; order Kitasatosporales; family Streptomycetaceae; genus Streptomyces; species Streptomyces sp. NPDC043726. The sequence goes on along the minus strand of NZ_JBWKCI010000008.1, from coordinate 374,124 downwards.
CACGCACCTCGTGGTGGGCCACCCCGGTCAGCAGCCGGTCCCGGGCCCGGGCGTCGGGGTCGCCGTCCGCGTCGAAGGTCAGCTCCCAGTAGGGACTCACGCTGACTGCCGGTCGTGCCATGACGGACCCCTCCGTCCCCCGTAGCGGTGCGATGTGCGCGTATCGTCCCGCCACGGGGCAGAGTTGGCCATACAGTGCGGCTCATCGGTAGAGGAGGTATTCCTTTCGAATCCGCCGGAACGCCGCCAGCTCGTCCTGCCAGCCGGCCACCACCTCGTCGGTGCTCGCTCCCGCGTCGATCGCCGTACGGACCTGGGTGGATCCGGTGAGCTTGTCGATCCAGTTGTCCGCGCGCCAGGTGAAGCCGCCGTACGTCCGCTTGGCGGTGACGAGGAGGGCGATCCCGGTGCGGACGGGGTCGTAGGCGGCCCGGTCGTGGACGTGGACCTGCACACCGCCGACCGTCTTGCCCTGGAACTTGGAGAAGGTGGGCGTGAAGTACGCCTCCCTGAAGTGCACGCCCGGCAGGCCGAGCCGGTTCGCCTCGGCGGCCCAGCGGCGGTCGACGCCCTCGGCGCCGAGCAGCTCGAAGGGGCGCGTGGTGCCACGGCCCTCGGAGAGGTTCGTGCCCTCGAAGAGACAGGTGCCCGAGTACACGAGAGCCGTCTCGGGGGTCGGCATGTTGGGGCTCGGCGGTACCCAGGGCAGCTTCGAGGCGTCGTAGAACTCCGAGCGCCGCCAGCCCGTCATCGTCACGGTGTCCAGGGGGGCGGGGGTCTGCAGGAACTCGCCGTTGAACAGCAGGGCCAGTTCGGCGACCGTCATCCCGTGCGCCTGCGAGATCGGCTGCCTGCCGACGAAGGTGGCGAACTCCCTGTGCAGGACCGGGCCGTTCGCCGCGCGGCCCGTCACCGGGTTGGGCCGGTCCAGCACGACGAAGCGCTTGCCGGCGAGCTGGGCCGCCTCCATGCAGTCGTACAGCGTCCAGATGTAGGTGTAGAAGCGGGCGCCCACGTCCTGGATGTCGAAGACGACCGTGTCGACGCCGGACGCGGTGAAGATGTCGGCGAGCGGCTGTCCGCTCTTGAGGTAGGTGTCGTAGACGGGGAGCCCGGTCGCCGGGTCGTCGTAGCGGCCCTCGGAGCCGCCGGCCTGGGCGGTGCCCCGGAAGCCGTGCTCCGGGCCGAAGACGGCGGTGAGGTCGACGCGGGGGTCTTCGTGCATCACGTCGACGATGTGGCGGACGGTTCGGGTCACTCCGGTGGGGTTGGTGACGATGCCGACTCGTTGGCCGTCCAGGGCGGAGTAGCCGGTGGCGACGAGGCGTTCGAAGCCGGTTTGGAGGCGGCGGCCGGTGTCGTTGTCTGCGGCCGCCGCGGAGGTTGTGGTGGCTGCGAGGGCCGGGGTTGCAGCTAGGAGAGTTCTTCTCGTCAAGCGCATGGAGGGCACGGTAGGGGGTGGTTGGGGTGGTTCGTAAGCTGCCGGTCGAGTGTGGCTGGTCGCGCAGTTCCCCGCGCCCCTACCGGCGCGTCCCTGACTCTTCTCTCTTACATACCGACCGGTTAGTCTGGCCGTCGCAGTGCCGTTTTGCCGAGCCGCGATCGAAGGAGACCGATGGTGGAAGCCTTGCAGGGTGCGTCTGTGGTTGTCACGGGGGCCGGGGGTGGAATCGGGGCCGCGTTGGCTCGGCGGTTCGCCTCTGCGGGAGCCAGAGTCGTCGTGAACGATCTCGACGCCGCCAAGGCCGAAGCCGTCGCCTCCGAGATCGGGGGGATCGCCCTGCCCGGGGACGCCTCCGGGGTCGTCGGGCCCGCTCGGGACGCGCTCGGTGGGGACATCGACGTGTACTGCGCCAATGCCGGGGTCGGGTCCGGGGGGTCCGAGGCCGCTGGGGAGGACGTCTGGGCGCTGGCCTGGGACGTCAACGTCATGGCTCATGTGCGGGCCGCCCAGGAGCTCATCCCGGGGTGGGTCGAGCGGGGGCGCGGGCGGTTCGTCTCCACCGTGTCCGCCGCCGGGCTGCTCACCATGATCGGGGCCGCGCCCTACAGCGTCACCAAGCACGGGGCGTACGCCTTCGCCGAGTGGCTGTCGCTCACGTACCGGCACCGGGGGATCCAGGTGCACGCGATCTGCCCGCAGGGCGTGCGGACGGACATGCTCGCCGCCACCGGGAGCGCGGGCGACCTGGTGCTGCAGCCGACCGCCATCGAGCCGGACGACGTGGCCGCCGCCCTGTTCAAGGGGATGGCGGAGGACCGGTTCCTGATCCTGCCGCACCCCGAGGTCGCCGGGTTCTACGAGCACCGCGCGGCGGATCCCGACCGCTGGCTCGGCACCATGAACCACATCCAGCAGAAGTGGGAGGCCGCGCGGTGAGCGCCGGGTACGCGGACAAGCCCTGGCTCGCCCTGCTCGACGACGCCCAGCGCGCCCCGATCGACCCCGCCGACTCCCTGGTGCACGCCCTGCGCAGGGCCGCCGCCGAGGTGCCGGAGCGGGACTTCCTCGCCTACTTCGACGGGCGGCTCAGCTACCGCGAGGTCGACGAGCTGAGCGACTCGGTCGCCGGACACCTGGCGGAGCGAGGGCTCCAGCGCGGGGAGCGGGTGGCCGTGCTGCTGCAGAACTCCCCGCTCTTCGTGCTCGCCGTGCTCGGGGCCTGGAAGGCGGGGGCGACCGTCGTGCCGGTGAACCCCATGTACAAGTCGGGGGAGATGGCGCACGTCCTGCGGGACGGCGACGTCGCCGCGCTGATCTGCTCAGACCGGGCCTGGGAGTCGTACCTGCGCGAGACGGCCGCCGACTCGCCGGTGCGGATCGTGCTCACCGGCTGTGAGCTGGAGTTCCAGACGCGCGGCGACGCGCGCGTGCTCGCCTTTGAACGGCTGCCGCAGGCCGGCGACGCCGGTGACCTGGGGGCCGTCGCCCGCGCGGGGCACCCGGCGCCCGAGGGGTGTGACCCGCTGCCGTCGGACATCGCGCTGATCAGCTACACCTCCGGGACCAGCGGCACGCCCAAGGGCGCCACCAACACGCACGGCAACATCATGCACAACGCCGAGCGGCAGCGGACCGGGCTGCCGCTGCCCGAGGCGCCGGTGTACTTCGCGATGGCCCCGCTGTTCCACATCACCGGCATGGTCTGCCAGCTCGGCGCCTGTCTGAACAGCGCGGGCACACTGGTGCTGGCGTACCGCTTCGAGGCCGGGGTCGTGCTCGACGCGTTCGCCGAGCACCAGCCGCACTACACCGTCGGACCGTCCACCGCCTTCATGGCGCTGGCCGCCCATCCGTCCGTCACCCGGGAGCACTTCGCCTCCTTCCGGATCATCTCCTCCGGCGGCGCCCCGCTGCCGCCCGCGCTCGTGGAGAAGTTCCGGGCCGGCTTCGGGCCGTACATCCGCAACGGCTACGGGCTGACCGAGTGCACCGCGCCCTGCGCCGCCGTGCCGCCCGCCAGGGAGGCGCCCGTCGACCCGGTCTCGGGGACGCTGGCCGTGGGCGTGCCGGGTCCCGACACGGTCGTGCGGATCCTCGACGACGAGGGCGCCGAGGTGCCCTTCGGGGAGCAGGGCGAGATCGTGGTGAGCGGGCCGCAGGTCGTGCCCGGCTACTGGCGGCGCCCGGAGGCCACCGAGGAGACCTTCCCGGGTGGCGAGCTGCGCACCGGCGACATCGGGTTCATGGACTCCGAGGGCTGGCTGTACGTCGTCGACCGCAAGAAGGACATGATCAACGCGTCCGGGTTCAAGGTGTGGCCGCGCGAGGTCGAGGACGTGCTGTACACCCATCCGGCGGTGCGCGAGGCGGCCGTCGTCGGGGTGCCCGACGGGTACCGCGGGGAGACCGTGAAGGCGTACATCAGCCTGCGTCCGGGCGCCGAGCCGGACCCGGATGAACTCGCGGTGTACTGCAAGGAGAGACTGGCCGCCTACAAATACCCGCGCCAGGTGGAGATCCTGCCCGACCTGCCGAAGACGGCGAGTGGGAAGATCCTCCGGCGGGAACTTCGTTCCCGCGCGCAGAACAGCAAATGAGAACCTCGGAAGGCAGGTGGCGGCACAGTGCCCAGGACGACGGACGGAGACGGCACCCCCGTCCCGCAGCGGCTGCTGGCCGCCGCCACCCGGCTCTTCGCCGAGCGGGGCTACGACCGCACGTCGGTGCAGGAGATCGTGGAGGCGGCCGGCGTCACCAAGGGGGCGCTGTACCACTACTTCGGCTCCAAGGACGACCTGCTGCACGAGGTGTACGCGCGCGTGCTCCGCGTCCAGCAGGAGCGCCTGGACGCCTTCGCGGACGCCGACGAGCCGGTGGAGAAGCGGCTGCGGGCCGCGGCGGCCGATGTCGTCGTCACCACCATCGACAACCTCGACGACGCCTCGATCTTCTTCCGCTCGATGCACCATCTGAGCCCCGAGAAGAACAAGCAGGTGCGCGCCGAGCGCAGGCGCTACCACGAGCGCTTCCGCGCGCTCATCGAGGAGGGCCAGCAGGCCGGGGTGTTCTCCACCGCGACCCCGGCCGACCTGGTGGTGGACTACCACTTCGGCTCGGTCCACCACCTGTCGACCTGGTACCGCCCCGACGGCCCGATGAGCCCCCAGGAACTCGCCGGCCACCTGGCCGACCTGCTCCTGAGGGCCCTGCGTCCCTGAGGCGCCTACAGGTACTTCTTCAGCTCCCGCCGCGCCAGCGACCGCTGGTGCACCTCGTCCGGGCCGTCCGCGATCATCAGCGTGCGGGCGCTCGCGTACAGCTCGGCGAGCGGGAAGTCCTGGCTCACCCCGCCGGCGCCGTGCAGCTGGATCGCGCGGTCGATGATGTCGACGACCGCGCGCGGGGTGGCGATCTTGATGGACTGGATCTCGGTGTGGGCGCCGCGGTTGCCCACGGTGTCCATCAGCCAGGCCGTCTTCAGCACCAGCAGCCGGAGCTGCTCCACGGTCACCCGCGCGTCGGCGATCCAGTTGTGCACCACGCCCTGCTGGGCCAGCGCCTTGCCGAAAGCCGTACGGGACACCGCCCGGCGGCACATCAGCTCGATCGCCCGCTCGGCCATGCCGATCAGTCGCATGCAGTGGTGGATCCGGCCGGGGCCGAGCCGGGCCTGCGCGATGGCGAAGCCGCCGCCCTCCTCGCCGACGAGGTTCGCGACCGGCACGCGCGCGTGGTCGAAGACCACCTCGGCGTGGCCGCCGTGGGAGTGGTCCTCGTAGCCGAAGACCTGCATCGCGCGGCTGACCGTCACGCCCGGGGTGTCGCGGGGGACCAGGACCATCGACTGCTGACGGCGGATGTCCTCGCCGTCCGGGTCCGTCTTGCCCATCACGATGAAGATCTTGCAGTCCGGGTTCATCGCCCCGGAGATGTACCACTTGCGGCCGGTGATGACGTACTCGTCCGTGCCGTCCGAGGACCGCTCGATGAGCGTGGTGATGTTGGTGGCGTCCGAGGAGGCCACCTCGGGCTCGGTCATCGCGAACGCCGAGCGGATCTCACCGGCCAGCAGCGGCTCCAGCCACTGCTTCTTCTGCTGCTCGTCGCCGAACTGCGCCAGCACCTCCATGTTGCCGGTGTCCGGCGCGGCGCAGTTCAGCGCGGTCGGCGCCAGGTGCGGGGAGCGGCCGGTGATCTCGGCGAGGGGCGCGTACTGGAGGTTGGTGAGCCCGGCGCCGTACTCGGAGTCCGGCAGGAAGAGGTTCCACAGGCCCTGCCTGCGCGCCTCGGCCTTCAACTCCTCCACGACCGCGGGGGTGTCCCACGGGGACGCCAGCGCGGCCCGCTGCTCCTCCGCCACCGCCTCGGCCGGATAGACGTACTCGTCCATGAAGGCGAGCAGCTTGCCGCGCAGCTCCTCCGTGCGCGCGTCGAACGCGAAGTCCATGGTGGGTCAGCCTTCCTGAAGAGTGGTCAGACCGTGGTCGATGAAGACCGGGACCAGATCGCCGATGCGGTCGAAGCCGCGGCCGACGGTCTGGCCCAGCGTGTAGCGGTAGTGGATGCCCTCCAGGATCACGGCGAGCTTGAACCAGGCGAACGCCGTGTACCAGGAGACCGCGGAGACGTCGCGCCCCGAGCGCGCGGCGTACCGCTCGATCAGCTCGGCCGGGTCCGGGTGGCCCGGTGCCTCGGCGGTGGTGGAGACGGGGGAGTCGGGCATGCCCAGCGGCAGGCTGTACATCACCAGCAGGCCGAGGTCGGTGAGCGGGTCGCCGAGCGTCGACATCTCCCAGTCGAGGATGGCCTCGATCCGGTCGTCGTCGCCGATCAGGACGTTGTCCAGCCGGTAGTCGCCGTGGATGACCGTCGGCGCGGGGGACGTCGGCAGCCGCCGGCCCAGGGTGGCGTGCAGTTCGTCGATTCCGGCCAGCTCGCGGTTGCGGGAGGCGTCCAGCTGCTTGCCCCAGCGCCGCAGTTGGCGGTCGAGGAAGCCCTCCGGGCGGCCGAAGTCGGCGAGGCCGACCGATGCCGGGTCCACCGCGTGCAGGTCCACCAGGGTGTCCACGAGCGAGAGCACCGCCTGCCGGGTGCGCTCGGCGCCGAGCGGGACCAGCTGGTCGGCGGTGCGGTACGGGGTGCCCTCGACGAACTCCATGACGTAGAAGGACGCCCCGATGACCTCTTCGTCCTCGCACAGCAGGATCGGACGGGGGACGGGCACGTTCGTCGGGTGCAGCGCGCTGATCACCCGGTGCTCGCGCTTCATGTCGTGCGCGGTGGCGAGGACATGGCCGAGCGGAGGCCGCCGTACGACCCAGCGGGCCGTGCCGTCGGAGACGGCGTAGGTGAGGTTCGACCGTCCACCCTCGATCAGCCGACCGGTCAGCGGGCCGTGCACCAGGCCGGGGCGCTCACGGTCCAGCAGGGCGCGCAGCCGGTCGAGATCGAGTCCGGGCGGGTGGTCGGGGCTCATCGATGCTCCTACGGGCAGGTGAACAAGTCCCGACCAATGATGCCGACCGGTCGGTATGTCGTCCAGTGCGCGAGCCCAACGTGATCGGAGCCACGATAGGCCGACAGCTCCCCGCGCGGGGCGCGAGGAGCTGTCTTTCCGGTCGTGGCCAAGGTCGTGGCCGGGGTCTGCGTCAGTGGTCGTCCCAGTGGCCGTCGTGGGCCGCGTGCCGATGGCCGTCGTGGAGGTAGTCGACGTGGTCGCCGTGCAGGACGCTCTCGTGGCCGCAGGCCTCGCCGTGCTGGTGGTCGTGGCCCGCGTGGGTGGTGTGGTCGCCCGGCTCGCACTCGTCCCAGTGGCCGCCGTGCTCGCGGTGCAGATGCCCGCCGTGCGCGTAGTCGACGTGGTCGCCGTGCGGCACCTCGGTGTGCCCGCAGCCGGGGCCGTGGGTGTGGGCGTGGGAGGCGTGTTCCTGGTGGTAGGTGGTCATATTGCTCACCTTCGAACGTCCGGGTGATGACGACGGACAGGCTGCCACGCGAAGCGGACATATTCCTTCATTCGGGCTGCGTGGCGTTCCGGGTACCCCTGCGCCGCCCGGTCCGCGTGCCGTTCCGGCCTCAGAGGATCAGCGCCGCCCCGCACACCGCGAGCCCCACCGTGCACAGCACCGCCGCCGTCGCGTGCCGGGGTGCGAGAGGCCGGGGTTCCGGTCCCGCGGCGAGGGACTGGATACGGCGGTTGGCGACCGCCAGGAAGCCCAGCCACAGCACGACGATCAGGGCGCACACGACGATCCGGGGCGCCGAGACCCCGCCGTGCAGGGCCGCCCGCACGGCGAGCACCGCGGCGACCGTGCCCGCCAGCGTCGTACGGCGCCACGCGAGCCGGGTCCGCTCGGGCTGGAGCCCCGGGTCCCGGGCCGGCACCGGCTCGGGGTTCACCCCTCCCACCCGACGAGCACGACCACGACCATCGCCAGCGCCACGACCGCGATCACCACGCTCAGCAGCGCCGGGAACCGGGAGAGCGGCAGATCCTCGCCCCGGCGCATCGCCCGCTCGCAGCGCACCCAGTGGTTGACCGCGCGCAGGGAACACAGCACGCCCGCCGCGAGCAGGGCGAGGGCGAGCCCGACCCGCCAGCCCCAGCGCAGGTCCGGCAGGAACTGGTCCACCGCGAAACCCCCGCCGACCAGCGCCATCGCGGTGCGCAGCCAGGCCAGGAAGGTGCGCTCGTTGGCCAGCGAGAACCGGTAGTCCGGTGTGCTGCCCTCGCGCCGGACCTCCTCGGGCGCGAACCACAGCCGGGCGTTCCGTACGAATTCGATCACGTCCCGGACATTACCCGGCCCTACCGGGGGCCCTCCGCCGCCCGGTACGCGCGCAGCCGCTCGTAGGCGGCGAGCCCGTCCGGTACCCACTCCCAGTCGGCGAGGCGGTCCCGGATCTCCTCCTCGGGCAGGAAGGCGTGCCAGGCCACCTCCTCCACCTGCGGGCTGACCGGCAGCTCGCAGCGCACCTCGTACACGGCCGACCACCAGCCGTGCCCGGCGCCGTCCTCGTAGAGGAACTTGAACAGGAACTCCGGCGCCGGCAGCCCGGACACCCCCAGCTCCTCCTCGGCCTCCCGCAGGGCGGCCACGTCATAGGACTCGCCCGCGCCGACGACTCCGCCGACGAACATGTCGTACAAGGAGGGGAAGACCAGCTTGGTCGGCGTGCGGCGGTGGACGAAGAGGCGGCCCCGCGCGTCCCGGGCCTGGACGAACACGCACCGGTGCCGCATGCCCTCGGCGTAGACCCGGCCGCGGGGCGCCCGGCCGATGACACGGTCGTTCTCGTCGACGACGTCGAGGATCTCGTCAGCTGCGCTCATACGGGCCATCCAAGCAGGCCCGGAGGGTCAGCTCGGCTGGAGCGCGCGGGCCGGTTCGCGGACCGTGGCGCCGCACGGCATCGCCGGGTGCATGCCGAGCACGATGATGCCGACCACGATCGCGGCGAGCCCCGCGGACTCCCAGGCCAGGGCGCCCACGTCGGTGCGCAGCCGGTCGCCGAGGAAGCCGACGCCGCAGAGGATGCCGGCCAGCGGCTGGGCGGCGGTCAGGGCGGGCAGCGACATGCGCAGCGACGCGGTCTCGAAGGCGCTCTGCACCAGCACCAGACCGGTCACACCGAGAGCCAGCACGGCGTACGGCTGCCAGCCGGTCAGCACCTCGCCGAGGCCGCCCTCGCTGAAGCGCTCCCCGGTCACCCGGGTCAGGGCGTCCTGGACGCCGTAGAGGAGACCGGCCGCGGTGGCCAGCAGGGCCGGGCCCGCGCTCAGCCGGGAGCGCTTGGCGTACGCCGTGAGCAGCAGGGCCGTACCGACCATGGCGCCGATGATCAGCCACTGCCGGAAGGGGTCGCTGAGGGCCTCGCCGCCGGTCGGCTGCCCGGCCACGATGAACGCGGTCACACCGCCCGCGAGCAGCAGCAGACCCGTCCAGCCCTGGCGGCCGAGTGGCTGCTTGGTCTGGCGCCGGGACAGGGCCATGGCGAAGAGCAGGTTGGTCGCCAGCAGGGGTTCGACCAGGGACAGCTCGCCCTGGCCGAGGGCGACGGCGCCCAGCGCCATGCCCGCCACCATCAGCGCGATACCGCCGAGCCAGCGCGGCACCCGCACCAGGTCCAGCAGGATCCGGGGGGACAGAAAGTCACTGAGGGGCGCCTTCTGAGCGGCGTTCTGCTGCAGGACGAATCCGAAGCCCAGGCAGCAGGCGGCGCTCACGGCGAGTATCAGAACCTGAAGCGACACGCGACGTTCCTCGATCGTTCGGCCGGGGCTCGGGGGGCGTACTGCGTAAGGGCCGACTGTAGCGGCCCGGGGCCCGACGCGCCTCCGGGAGAGCCGAGGGCGATGGGCTTCATGCCATGGTCCGTGCCCGGTGCCATCGACGCCATGGCGTACGCCACAGGTACGGTCCAATGTGCCATACCGACTCCGACAACATGCCACAAGTGCCCCACCAGTCACAGGAGTTGACGCGTGTAACGCTCGGGCGGCCCTTGACGCGAAGCATTGGCGGGGGGTTGGCTGTGCGTGATCGCTCGATGGCAAACCGAAACCGGACGACGACTCGCGTCGCGTGAGGATGTACCCGAGGTGTCCCCACCCCCGCCACCCCTCGGTCGTGGCCGCAAGCGCGCGGACCGGACCCTAGATGGCGCCCTCGACGACCTCGACCTCGCCGCCGCCCGTGCGGCCCTGGCGCAGGGGCGGTGGCAGGCGGCCCGTTCCCTGCTGGCCCACACCGGCGACGACTGGGACCGGCGCGGCCACCGGATCACCGTCCTCGCCCAGGAGCCCTACAGCGCCCCCTGGGCCCGGGAGTGGCTGCTCGCCGAGCCCGAGTCCGCCGACGCCCGCGTCCTGCTCGCCCTGGCCCAGGTCCAGCGCGTCCTGCGCGGCAAGGAGAAGCCGGACCGCGCCCGCGAGGCCTGCCGTACGGCCGCCGTGCACGCCCCCGCCGACCCCACCCCGTGGCTCGGCCTGCTCATGCTCACCCGGGGGACGGGCACCGAGGACGAGGCGCTGAAGCACTTCGAGGAGCTGGGCCACCGGCACCCCGACCACCACCACGCCCACCACCTGATGGTCGCCCGGCTCGCCGAGCGCCACCCGGCCGTCGGCCCGGACCCGCTGCACGAGGTCTACGACTTCGCCAACGGCGCCGCCGAGCGGGCCCCCGCCGACTCCCCGCTGGCGATCCTGCCGGTCATCGCGCACGCCGAGCGCTACCGCGTGCTGGCCGCCGCCGGGCACGAGCCGCCCGACCCGGCCGCCTCCGGGCACTGGGTCGGACGGCGGGCCCGCCAGGTGCTGAAGGCGGCCTTCGACTGGTGGCTGGAGTGGGAGCAGGAGGGCCATCCGCGCCGCCTGGTCGACCTGAACTTCCTCGCCCACGCCAAGTTCTGCGAGGGCCGGGGCGCCGAGGCCGCCGCCCTGTTCCACCGCATCGGCGAACACGCCACCCCCGCGCCCTGGTCCTACCCGGACCGCGACCCGTACCCCGCCTTCCGTGCGGCCCGCGACAGCGCGCTCGGCACGGTCTGAAGCACGCCCGCCTCACCTGGCACGACCCGCCTCACCTGGCACGACCCGCAACACCCGGCTCCACCCCGCAGCACCCCGCTCCACCGGGCGGGACGCCGTAGCACCCGCAGCACCCCGCTTCACCGGGCGGGACGCCGCAGCACCCCGCTTCACCGGGCGGGACGCCGTAGCACCCGCAGCACCCCGCTTCACCGGGCGGGACGCCGTAGCACCCGCAGCACCCCGCAGCACCCCGCTCCACCAGGCGGACCCCGCAGCACCCGGCGCCACCTGGCAGGACCCCGAACCACCTGGCAGTACCCCGCACCACCCGTCAGGACCCCGCACCGCGAAGCACCCCCGAGCACTCCCGAGCACCCCCGAGTACTGAGAAAGGACGCCCCGCGATGACGATGGGCAGCTCCAGAACCGTCGGCGACGCCGCCGGCATCAGCACCTTCAAGGGCCAGGACCGCGCCCTGCGCGCCGACCGGCTCGGCACGGTCGGCCTGTTGCTGTCCGTGCTCGCCGCGACGGCACCCCTGATGGTCGTCGCCGGTGTCATGCCCACGACCTTCGGGGTGATGGGCATCGTCGGACAGCCGCTGCTCTTCGTGATCCTCGGCGTCGTGCTCGCCCTCTTCAGCGTCGGGTACGCCGAGATGAGCCGGCACGTGCACAACGCCGGCGCCTTCTACGCCTACATCTCCCGCGGCCTCGGCGGCACCGCCGGCGCCGGCGCGGCGCTGGTCGCGCTCGTCGCCTACAACGCCCTCCAGGTCGGCATCTACGGCATCTTCGGCTTCGAGGTCTCCACCCTCTTCGCCACCTATCTGGAGATCGAGCTCGCCTGGTGGATCCCGGCACTGCTGGCCGTGCTGTTCGTCGGCGCGCTCGGCTGGCTGAAGATCGACCTCAACGCGCGCGTGCTCGGCGTCCTGCTCCTCATCGAGGTGGCGCTCGTCGTGATCTTCGACGTGGCCGCCCTCGGCGACCCCGGCCCCGAGGGCCTTTCTCTGCACGCCTTCAACCTGGACACCCTGAGCGGCGCCGGCATCGGCACCGCCCTGTGCTTCTGCGTCGCGGCCTTCCTCGGCTTCGAGCAGGCCCCCGTCTACGCCGAGGAGACCAGCCGCCCGCACGTCCTCGTGCCCCGCGTGATGTTCCTGGCCATCGGCGGCATCGCCGTCTTCTACACCATCAGCTGCTGGGCGATCACCGTCGCCACCGGCCCGGACGCCGTCGTCGGCACCGCCCAGGAACAGAGCGCCGGAATGCTGTTCTTCCTCACCGAGGGCCTGGTCGGGGAGACCTTCACCGACGTTCTGCACGTGCTCTTCGTGACCGGTATGTTCGCCGCGATGGTCAGCTTCCACAACGTGGTCGCCCGGTACGCCTTCGCCATGGGCCGCGAGGGCCTGCTGCCCTCCGCCTTCGGCCGTACCACCAGCGCCAGCGGCGCCCCCGGCACCGGCTCCCTGCTCCAGACCGTGATCGCCCTGGTGGTCGTGGCCGCCTTCGCGCTCACCGACGACAAGCCGACCGGCGACCCGACCGCGCCGGTGCTGCACCTGTTCACCTGGATGGGCAACGTCGGCGCGCTCGGCGTCACCCTGCTGATGTCCGTCGCCTCGGTGTCCGTGGTGGTCTTCTTCGTCCGCCGGGGCGCGGCGGCCACCCAGTTCTGGCGCCTGGCCGCGGCGGGCCTGGCCACCGTCGCCCTGCTCTTCATCGTCGTCTACACCGTCAAGGACTTCGACGTCCTGGTCGGCTCGGGCCCCGGCTCGTCCCTGAACTGGATCCTGCCCGGCATCATCGCCCTCGCCCTCGTCGGCGGCCTGGTCCAGGGCCTGGTCCTGCGCGCCCGCGACCCCGAGGCGTACGCCCGCATCGGCCTGGGCAACGAGGCTTTCCAGCTGGAGAAGGCGGCGGAGACGTCGCACTGAGATTACGGAACTCTGACGGGCACCCGCGGCCCCTGGCCTACCCCGGGTCGCGGGTGCTCGAATGAAGACGTGAACCCCGAACAGCCCGAACAGCCCGAACAGCCCGAACAGCGCGGAACGCCGATCGGCCGCCGCGTCTTCCTCGGCACCCTGGGCCTGGGCGCCCTCGGCGTGGCCACCGCGCCGGTCCTCCAGCGCGGAATGGAGTCGTTCCTCGCCGGCGCCGCCGAGAAGGACCCCACGGGCCTGACCGGACTGCTCCCCAACGGCGGCGGCTTCCGCTACTACTCGGTCGCCTCCTCCGTGCCGCGCAAGAACGCCGGGAACTACCGCCTCACCGTCGACGGCCTGGTAGACCGCCCCGGCTCGTACACGCTCGCCGATCTGCGGGCGCTGCCCCAGACCCGCATGGTCCGCGACGTCCAGTGCGTCACCGGCTGGCGGGTGCCCGGCACCCCCTTCGAGGGTGTGCGCCTGTCCCGGCTCCTGGACGCGGCGGGAGTGCGCCCCTCGGCCGGGGCGGTGCGCTTCACCTGCTTCGACGGCGTCTACACCGAGAGCCTCACCCTGGACCAGGCCCGCCGCTCCGACGTCCTGGTCGCGCTGCGCATGCAGGACAAGGACCTGGGCCACAGCCACGGCGGCCCGGTCCGCCTGTACGTGGCGCCGATGTACTTCTACAAGTCCGCGAAGTGGCTCTCGGGCATCACCGTCACCGAGGACGTGCGCCCGGGCTACTGGGAGGAGCGCGGCTACGACGTCGACGCCTGGGTCGGCCGGTCGAACGGACGTGACGATGAGCCTACGAGCTGAGGCCCCGCCGACGGCCCGGCTGCGCCGCTTCGGCCGCGCGACGAGGTGGGTCCACCGCACGACGGCGCTCCTGATGGGCGTCTGCGTGGTGACGGCGGCCTGTCTGTACGTCCCCCAGCTCGCGGAACTGGTCGGGCGCCGCGAGCTGATGGTCCGGATCCACGAATGGGCGGGCCTGGCCCTGCCGGTCCCGCTCCTCGCGGGCCTCGCCTCCCGCGCTCTGCGGGCGGACCTGGGCCAGGTGAACCGCTTCGGCCCGCACGACCGGCGCTGGCTGCGGGCGGCGCTGCGGCGGGACAGGAGACCGTCGTCCCGTCCGGCGGCCAAGTTCAACGCCGGCCAGAAGATCTACGCGTCCTGGATCGCCGGCGCCACGCTGGTCATGCTCGGCACCGGCCTGATGATGTGGTTCACCCACCTCACCCCGCTGATGTGGCGTACCAGCGCGACCTTCGTCCATGACTGGCTGGCCCTGACCATCGGCATCGTGCTGGCCGGCCACATCGGCATGGCCCTGGCGGACCCGGAGGCACGACGCGGGATGCGCACGGGTTCGGTGAGCCGGGAGTGGGCGGAACGCGAGCATCCACTCTGGCGGCCGTGAGGGTCAGCGCGGCCCCGGGTACCTTGGGCCCGCCCTCTCCTCGGGGCGAGGACAGGACGGGCCCAGGGGTGTCGTACGACCGCTACATCAACAGCGACAGCAGCAGCACGATGCCGCCCGCGACCACCGAGATGATCGTCTCCATCACGGACCAGGTCTTGATGGTCTGGCCGACGCTGAGGCCGAAGTACTCCTTCACCAGCCAGAAACCGGCGTCGTTGACATGGCTGAAGAAGAGCGAGCCGGCGCCGATGGCGAGGACCAGCAGGGCCGTCTCACCGGTGGACATGCCTGCCGCGAGCGGCGCGACCAGGCCCGCCGCCGACACCGTCGCCACCGTCGCCGAACCGGTCGCGAGCCGGATCACCACCGCGATCAGCCACGCCAGCAGCAGCGCCGGGATCGACCAGTCCTCGGAGATCTCCAGCACCATCTGACCCACACCGGAGTCGATCAGCGTCTGCTTGAAGCCACCGCCCGCGCCGACGATCAGCAGGATGCCGGCGATGGGGGCGAGCCCCTTCTCGACCAGACCGGAGACGCGCTCCTTGCCGAACCCGGCGGGGCGCAGCAGCGTGAAGATGCCGAGCAGGACCGAGGCCAGCAGTGCGATCAGCGGGGAGCCGATGACGTCGAAGACGCGCTGCGTGGTGTTCTCGGGGTCGTCGATGACGATGTCGACCAGGGCCTTCGCCAGCATCAGGACCACGGGCAGGAGGATCGTGGCCAGCGTGGCGCCGAAGCTCGGGCGCTTCTCCAGGTCGTCCGAGACGCGCTGCGGAATCATCCGCTCCGGCGCCGGCACGTCCACCCAGCGCGCGGCGAAGCGCGAGAACACCGGACCGGCGATGATCACCGTCGGTATGGCGACCAGGACGCCGAGCGCCAGCGTGACGCCCAGGTTGGCCTGCACCGCGTCGATCGCGACCAGCGGACCGGGGTGCGGCGGAACCAGACCGTGCATCACCGACAGGCCGGCGAGCGCCGGGATGCCGATGCGCATCAGCGAGTAGTTGCCGCGCTTGGCGACCATCAGCACGACCGGGATCAGCAGCACCACGCCGACCTCGAAGAACAGCGGCAGACCGATCACCGAGGCGATCAGCACCATCGCCCACGGCATCGAGCGGCCGCCGGCCCTGGCGAGGATCGTGTCGACGATCTCGTCCGCGCCGCCCGAGTCGGCGAGCATCTTGCCGAGGATCGCGCCGAGGGCGATGAGCACGCCCACACCGGCCACGGTGGTGCCGAGCCCGGTGGTGAAGCTGGCGATGACCTTGTCCAGCGGCGCGCCGGCGAACGCGCCCAGCGCCAGCGACCCGATGGTCAGCGCCAGGAAGGCGTGCAGCTTGAACTTGGTGATGAGCAGGACGATGACGGCGATGCCCGCCAGCACGGCGATGCCCAGCTGGGCATGACCGGCCGAGGTGATGGGCTCGACGGTGTCCGCTGCCAGCAGCTCGACATTGAGTCTGGTCACGGGGGGTTTCCCTTGCGGTTACGGGGGGGGGTGGGGAGGGGGGTGCGTGGGGGGTTACGGCGTCGGGGCCGACGGCGTGTCGAGGGCGTCCAGCGCGGCCGCGGCGCGCGCGGTGATCTCCTCGGGCGAGCCCGAGACGTCCACCACGACGCCCGCCTCGTCCGCCTGGAGCGGCTGGAGCGTGGCGAACTGCGAGTCCAGCAGGGCCGTCGGCATGAAGTGGCCCTGCCGCTGCCGCATCCGGTTCTCGATCAGCTCGCGGTCGCCGGAGAGGTGGACGAAGACCACCCCGGGCGCGGCGGCCCGGAGCCGGTCGCGGTACGACCGCTTCAGCGCGGAGCTGCTGACCACCCCACCGAGCCCGGCCCGCCCGTGCGCCCAGGTGCCGATGGCGTCGAGCCAGGGCCACCGGTCCTCGTCCTCGAGCGGGGTACCGGCCGACATCTTGGCGATGTTGGCCTGCGGGTGGAAGTCGTCGCCCTCGGCGTACGGGACACCGAGCCGGGCGGCGAGCAGGGGACCGATCGTGGTCTTGCCCGTTCCGGCGACGCCCATCACGACGACGACGTGGGGGGTACGCATCACTGCCTCGCTGTCTTCCTCGACATACGACGTCGACATCTGACGTCGGCCACACTGAAACTCATTAGGTACGACGAATTCAAGAGTCTGTGACAAATAAGTCTGACTTTTTCTTCGCGTGAGCTCCCCCGTACGCTGTGTGCATGAGCACCACGGGCCGAGGGCTGCACGGACATGTACTCGAAACCCTCGGCCCCGCGATCACCGCGGGCGAGTACCCCCCGGGGAGCGTCCTGCGCACCGATGAACTCGCCCAGCAGTTCGACGTCTCGCGCTCCGTGATGCGCGAGGCCGTGCGCGTCCTGGAGTCGATGTACCTCGTCGAGTCCCGCCGCCGGGTGGGCGTGACGGTCCGCCCGAAGTCCGAGTGGAACGTCTACGACCCCCAGGTCATCCGCTGGCGCCTGGCCGGCGCCGACCGGCCTCACCAGCTGCGCTCCCTCACCGTGCTGCGCTCCGCGATCGAGCCGGTCGCCGCGGGCCTCGCCGCGAAGAACGCCACCGCCGCCCAGTGCGCGGAACTCACCGAGTGCGCCCTGGGCATGGTGGCCAACTCCCGAGGCCACCAGCTGGAGGGGTACCTCTTCCACGACGTCGCCTTCCACCGGGTCATCCTCAACGCCTCCGGCAACGAGATGTTCGCCCGGCTCGGGGACGTCGTCGCCGAGGTCCTCACCGGCCGCACCCAGCACGAGGTCATGTTCGAGGACCCCGACCCGGCCGCCGTCACCCTGCACGTCCAGGTCGCCGAGGCGGTCCGCGCCCGCGACGCGGCCCGCGCCGAGCGACTGGTCCGCGAGATCACGGTCGGCGCCCTCCAGGAGCTGGACATCCTCGCGCCCTGAAATCCCTTCGCGGCGGCCCGGCCGCCGGCGGTACCGTCCCCGAGTGCTTGATGAAGACGGCTACTTCGGAGAGAAGATCGCGTCCGGCTACGACGACGACTCCGCGGAGATGTTCCAACCGCAGGTCGTGCAACCGGTGGTTGACGTCCTGTCAGAACTGGCCGGTGACGGCCCCGCGCTCGAACTCGGCATCGGCACCGGCCGTATCGCCCTGCCGCTGGCCGCCCGCGGAGTCCCCGTGCACGGCATCGACATGTCCCGCGCCATGGTCGCCCGACTGCGCGAGAAGCCCGGCGGGGACACCGTCGGCGTGACCATCGGCGACTTCGCGACGACCCGGGTGGAGGGTGAATTCACCCTCGCCTACCTGGTGTTCAACACCATCAACAACCTGACCACCCAGGACGCCCAGGTCGACTGCTTCGGCAACGCGGCCGCCCATCTGGCCCAGGGCGGCTACTTCGTCGTCGAGGTGGGCGTACCGGAGCTGCGCAGACTCCCGCCGGGACAGAGCGCCGTGCCGTTCCGCATCACCCCGACCCAGTGGGCGTTCGACACGTACGACCCCGCCACCCAGGCGATGAGCAGCAACTACGTCACGATCGTCGACGGACGCGCCGAGCACTGGTCGCTGCCGTTCCGGTACGTGTGGCCGTCCGAGCTGGACCTGATGGCGCGGCTCGCCGGACTGCGCCTGCGCAGTCGCTGGGAGGACTGGAACCGGGCGCCCTTCACCGGCGAGAGCACCCGCCACGTGTCGGTGTGGGAGAAGCCTGCCCCCTAGGGCTGCCCTAGTCCAGGAACTCCCCGTCCACGTACACCCACGCCCCGTCCACCCGCTCGAACCGGCTCCGCTCGTGCAGCGAGCCGCCCCGGAAGGACGCCCGGAAGGTCACGGTCCCGGTGGAGTGGAACGCGGAGCCGTCGCAGGTCGCCAGGACCTCCAGGCCCGTCCAGCGCATTGCCGGATCCAGGTCGAGCCGCGCCGGCCTGGTCCGCGGATGCCAGGTCCGCAGCAGATAGGGCACGTCGCCCTTCACGAACGCGCTGTACCGGGACCGCATCAGCGCCTCCGCGGTCGGCGCGGCGGCGGCACCGATGGGGGTCCCCCCGGTCGAGCTTGTTCGAGACTGGGGGAGGTAGCGGCCGCAGCACTTCTCGTACGGCTCATCAAGGCCGCAGGGGCAGTTCCTCATGCCGACGCCCCCGCGCTCGGCGGGTACGGCGGCTTCACCGGCAGCGCGGTCACCTGGCTCGGCAGCGGCGGCAGCGCCGTGCCGTACAGCCAGGCGTCGAACAGGTCCTCCAGCGGCTCGCTCGCGAACCGGGCCACGTGCGCGGTGAACGTCGTCGTGGTCACCGCCCCGCCCCGGTGCAGCCCGGTCCAGCCGCGCAGCATCCGGAAGAAGGCGTCGTCGCCGAGCGCGCAGCGCAGGGCGTGCACGGTCAGTCCGCCGCGCTGGTAGAGGCGATCGTCGAACATCAGCTTGCGGCCGGGGTCGGCGAGCTTCAGATCCTGCGGCTGCCCGGACAGCAAGCGGTGCGCGGTGGCGGCGAGTTGCTGCGCCGTCCGGCCGCCGGACCGCTCCGACCACAGCCACTCGGCGTACTTCGCGAGCCCCTCGTTGAGCCAGATGTGCCGCCAGTCGGCGATCGAGACGCTGTTGCCGAACCACTGGTGGGCCAGCTCGTGCGCGACCAGCCGCTCCGAACCCCGGGCCCCGTCCACGTGGTTGGCGCCGAACAGCGACAACCCCTGTGCCTCCACGGGCACATCGAGTTCCTCCTCGGTCACCACCACCGCGTACTCGTCGAACGGGTAGGGCCCGAAGACCTCCTGGAACAGCTCCATCATCTGCGGCTGACGGGCGAAGTCCCGGGAGAACTGGGGGAGCAGATGCGCCGGGATGTGCCCGTGCTGCGGCACCCCGCCCGGGCCGGGGTCGCCCAGCAGCACCGTCTGGTACTTGCCGATCGACAGCCCGACGAGATAGCTGGAGGTCGGCGCGGACTGCTCGTACACCCAGGTCGTCGTCGACGCCTTCGTCGTACGCGTGAGCAGCCGGCCACCCGCCACCACCGCGTACGAGGACGGGGTGGTGATCGAGATCTGGTACGACGCCTTGTCCGCCGGGCGGTCGTTGCACGGATACCAGGAGGGGGCCCCGACCGGCTGGCTCGCCACCAGCGCCCCGTCCTCCAGCTCCTCCCAGCCGAGCCCGCCCCACGGGCTGTTCACCGGCTTGGGGTTGCCCGACCAGTGCACCTCGACGGTGAAGGCGGCCCCGGGCCGGATCGGCTTGGCGGGCTTGATCCGCAGCCGTCCGCCGCGATGCGTGTAGTGCGGCTGGCGCCCGTCCAGCCGGACCCGGCCGATCTTGAAGTCCGCGAGGTTCAGCTGGAACTCGGCGAGCGGCGACCGGCCCGCGATGGCGTTGATCCGGGCCGTCCCCGACAGCCGGTTGGGGCCCGGGCGGTAGTCCAGCGCGAGTTCGTACCGGTGCACCCGGTAACGGGGATCACCGTTGTCGGGAAAGTACGGGTCCGCACCCGCGGACTGCTGAACTGCCACTGCTGCGTCTGCTCCTTGCGCTGCGCTCGTACGACGTGCTCCGTCCCCCGACGTCGTCCGGGCGGTCAACGCCGCCATGCCTCGATCGGGTTGCCCAGCCAGCGCGTGTCGTCGGGAACGGACTCAGCGGCCATCACCAGCGACGCGGGACCCAGCGTGGTGCGGGCCCCGACCGTGCTGCCGGGCAGGACGATTCCGCCAGGACCCAGCGTCGCGCCCTCACGGAGGACCACAGTATCCGTCCGCAAGATCCGGTCGTGGAAGAGGTGCGTCTGGAGCACACAGCCCCGGTTCACCGTGGCCGCGTCCTCCAGGGTCACCAGATCCGTCTCCGGAAGCCAGTAGCTCTCGACCCACACGCCCTTGCCGATCCGTGCGCCGAGCCCGCGCAGCCACGCCGTCATCAGCGGCGTGCCCGGCACGGATCCGGCCAGCCACGGCACGGCAAGCACCTCGACGAAGGTGTCGGCCAGCTCGTTGCGCCACACGAACCCGCTCCACAGCGGGTGCTCCCCGCTGCGGTGCCGCCCCACGAGTACCCACTTGGCGAGGATCGAGACCAGCCCCGCGACCCCACCCGCCGTGAGCAGCACGATTCCGGCCAGCGGCCAGGCCCAGCCGCCCAGCGCGGCCAGCGCCGCCACCGTCAGCGCGGCCAGCGCCGCCGAGCAGAACACCGGAAGGAGCCGGCACAGCTCCACCAGACCGCGCGCCCACAGCAGCCGGGCCGGCGGGTCGTACGTCCGGCTCCGGTCGCCGTCGCTCGCGCTGCGCGGCAGCTTCACCGGCGGCAGGCCCAGGTACGAGGTGCCCTTCTTCGCCTTCTTCGGCGTCGCCGAGAGCACCCCGACCAGACCGTCGTCCGGCACGCTCCGCCCCGGCCCGGTCATCCCCGAGTTCCCGAGGAACGCCCGCCGCCCGATCTCCGCGCGTCCGATCCGCACCCAGCCGCCGCCCAGCTCGTACGGCGCGGTCAGCGTGTCGTCGGCGAGGAAGGCGCCCTCGCCGACCGTGGTCAGACTGGGCAGCGCCAGCACGGTGGACACTTCGGCGCCCCTGCCGATCCGCATCCCGAGCAGCCGCAGCCACAGCGGGGTGACCAGTCCGGCGTACAGCGGGAACAGCGTCTCCCGGGAGCGGTCCATGAGCTGCGTGACCGTCCAGGCCTGCCAGCCGACGCGGCTGTGCGTGGCGTACGTGCCCTCGGCGAGGCCGAGGCTGAGCAGCCGTACGGCGATCAGGATCAGCAGCGCGTAGCCGAGACCGAAGGCCAGCGTCGCCGGGACCAGCGCGAGCGCGGCGCCCGTGAGGGGCGCGCCGCCGTCCACGAAGGGGTACGCCACCGCCAGCGCCGCCGCCCCGGACAGCACCGGAAGCGCGCTGAGCGCGAGGCCGCTCACGCCGTACATCCCGCGCCAGAGGGCGCTCCGGACCGGTCGTTCCTTCGGCCAGTTCCGCTTGGCCTTGCCCAGCTTCACCGCGGGCGCGCCCGCCCAGCGCTGACCGGTCGGGATCTGCCCGGTGACCGCGGAGCCCGGCGCCACCTCGGCCCGCTTGCCGACCCGGGCGCCCGGGAAGAGCAGGCTGCGGGTGCCGACGACGGCGTGCGCGCCCACCTTGACCGGGCCGATCTCCAGCCGGTCGCCGTCCAGCCAGTACCCGGACAGGTCCACCTCGGACTCGACGGCCGCGCCCCGGCCCAGCTTGAGCATGCCGGTGACCGGCGGCAGCGAGTGCAGATCGACGTCCTGCCCGACCTTGGCGCCCAGCGCCCGGGCGTACCGCTCCAGCCAGGACCCGGTCAGCGAGGTCGCGCCGCTGAACTCCGCCAGCCGCTCGGCGGTCCACAGCCGCAGGTGGACGCTGCCCCCGCGCGGGTACCGGCCCGGCCGTACGCCCCGCAGCAGCAGCCGGGCGCCGCCCGCCGCGATCCCGAGCCGCCCCGGCGGGCTGAAGAACACCAGCGCCGCGGCGCCGAGGAGCCACCAAGGGGCGGTCGGCAGCCAGGACAGCGGCAGGACATTGCCCGCCGCGGCCAGCGGCACCATCCAGCGCAGCCCGAGCAGGGTGAACAGCGGCAGCAGCACCAGGAGCTGGACCGCCTGCGCGCGCCTGGGCACCGGGGAGATCGTCCGCTCGGCGCCGTCGTCCTGCGCGGACCGCTCCAGGTGCCGGGCGAGCTTGCGCAGCGTGGGCTGCTGGTAGATGTCGAGGACGGCGGCGCTCGGATAGCGGGTGCGCAGCCGCGTGGTGAGCTGGGCGGCGCCCAGACTGCTGCCGCCGATCGCGAAGAAGTCGTCGGAGGCACTGGTCACCGGGATGCCGAGGACTTCCGTCCACTGCTCGGCGAGCCAGGCCTCGGTGCCGTACAGCTGCTCGGCCTCGGGGGTCTCCAGGTTCTCCAGCGGCCAGGGGAGCGCGTTGCGGTCGACCTTGCCGGAGGTGCGTGTCGGCAGGTCCGCCACCGGTGCCAGCAGCGGCACCAGTGCGGCCGGCAGCTCGGCGCGCAGCTTCTCGACGGCGGCCGCGTGGTCCCAGCCGTCCTGGGTGACGACGTACCCGACGAGGAGCTGGTTCCCGCTGCGCGCGGTCCGTACGGCGGCGGCCGCGCCCGCGACGCCGGGCAGCGCCTGGAGCGCCGCGTCCACCTCGCCCAGCTCGATCCGCCGCCCGCCGAGCTTGATCTGCTCGTCGGCCCGCCCGAGGAAGATCAGCCCCTCCGGCTCCGCCTTGACCAGGTCACCACTGCGGTACGCCCGCTCCCAGCCCAGGGAGTCGAGGGGCGCGTACTTCTCCGCGTCCTTCTCGGCGTCCAGGTACCGGGCGAGCCCGACCCCGCCGATCACCAGCTGGCCGCTGTCGCCCATCTTCACGGGCTGCCCGGCCTCGTCGACGACGGCGAGCTCCCAGCCGTTGAGCGGCAGCCCGATCCGGATCGGCTCCTCGCCGGACATCAGGGAGGCACAGGCCACGACGGTCGCCTCGGTGGGCCCGTAGGTGTTCCAGACCTCACGGCCCTCGGTCACCAGCCGCTGCGCCAGCTCCGGCGGGCAGGCCTCACCACCGAAGATCAGCAGACGGACGTCGTTGAGGGTGTCCGGCTCCCACAGCGCGGCCAGGGTGGGCACGGTCGAGACGACGGTGATCTCCTGCTCGACCAGCCACGGCCCCAGATCGGCGCCGCTTCTGACCTGCGAGCGGGGCACGGGCACCAGACAGGCGCCGTACCGCCAGGCGAGCCACATCTCCTCGCAGGACGCGTCGAAGGCGACCGACAGACCGGCCATGACCCGGTCACCGGGCCCGATCGGGTCCTCGGTGAGGAACAGTGCCGCCTCGGCGTCCACGAACGCGGCGGCACTCTCGTGGCTGACGGCGACGCCCTTGGGCCTGCCGGTCGAACCGGAGGTGAAGATGATCCAGGCGTCGTGCTCGACTCCGGGCCGCCCCGCCGGGGCCCCGGACCCGTCGCCGTGGACGGTGATCTCGTGCCCGGCCCCGACGACGGCCCGGACGTCCGCCTCGCCGAACACCAGCTCGGCCCGTTCGTCCGGGTCCTCCGCGTCCACCGGCACGTAGGCGGCACCGGCGGCGAGCACGGCCAGAACGGCGACGTACAGATCGTTGGTCCCGGAGGGCACCCGCACGCCCACCCGGTCACCGAGCCCGACGCCCGCGTCGGCGAGCCGCCGCCGCACCCGCGCCACCTCGGCGGCGAGCGCACGGTAGGTCAGCCGGGTCGTGCCGTCGTCCAGGGCGAGCTCGTCGGGGAACGACCGTACGGACGCGTCGAGGATGTCGACGAGCGTGCGCGGAGAGGCCGCCGGGCCCCCGGAGAAACGTGCCGTATCGCCGAACCGCTCGCGGATCTCTTCGTCGAGCAGACCGAGAGCGCTGCTCTCGTGTATGGCTGCCATCGGGTCCTCGCGTCTCGATCCCGGAAGCCTCCGGGGCGCCGGCGGGCCCGCAGGGTTGCCTGGGGTTGTCCGGTCCAGCTCCGTAACAAGCCGGAAATTTTAGTACGACGCTAGGTCCGCCCCCTTCGAACTGCCACCCGGAACGGATCTTGCGGGCCGTCCGGGTGACATGAGCACCGCGATGACCTGGCGTTTTGCCGGGGCGGGAGAGATGCCCCACACAGAGCGCCAGGACGACTGCGCAGCGTGTTACTCGGCGAACCGCCGGATGAACGTCAGGGCGGTGTCGGCGACTTCACGCCAGCCGCTGTCGATGGTGAGGGCGTGCCCCCGGCCCGGCATCTCGACGATCTCCGTCACCGCGTGCTCGTTGTGCAGCTGCTTCTTGTACGAGGCGTTGGCGATGGCCCACGGGACCGTGTTGTCCTTCTCGCCGGAGATGATCAGCAGCGGGCCCCGGCCCTTCGCGGTGGTGTCGACCTTCACCTCGGTCCACGGGTTGAGGTTGGCCACGGCCGCCTGGAACAGCGGCTCGCCCGGCGCCGGGACGGCGAAGGTGTCGTACAGCTCGCGCGCCTCCTCCTCGGTCACCGCGTTGGCGAACGAGTAGCGGAACTGCTCGAACGTCAACGGCACCGCCCGGTGGAAGTTGGCCGGGTTGCCGAGGACCGGCCGCGCCGCGCGCAGCGAGGACAGCGGCAGCGGCAGCACTCCGCGGAACGGCGCCGGGTCGATGGCGACGGACGCCCGGGACAGCTCGCGCCCGGCGATGATCTGGGTGATCAGACCGCCGAAGGAATGCCCGACGACGACCGGCTTGCGCTCCAGCTTGCCGATCAGGTCGCAGAAGTGGTCGGCGACCTGTCCGACGCTCTTGCCCGCGAACACCTCGGGATGCGCCTGGGCCTCCTCGACGGTCGCCGGGTCGTCGGGCCAGCCGGGGGTGACCGGGGCGAACCCGGCCTCCTCGAAGACGGTCGCCCAGCGGTCCCAGCTGGTGGGCAGCAGCCACAGCCCGTGCACGAACACGGCGGGGGTGCGACCGGTGGCGTTGGCCCGCTCGATCCGTTCGAGATCGCGGGCGTAGGAGGTGGAGTCGGGCGATGACATGGGCGTGCTCCTGCTCGTCGACGGGGCTGCTCCCGGGACCGTAGGACGGGCCGCCGGGACCGAGTTGACCCGCAGCGCACACCCGCCTGCCCCCGAGCGCACGGCCGGAAGAGCCGAGACGGGCAAACGCGAAGTGCCGACCGGGATCGCTCCCGGCCGGCACTCGATGCTGTAACAGCTGGTGTCCGAGGGGGGACTTGAACCCCCACGCCCGATAAAGGGCACTAGCACCTCAAGCTAGCGCGTCTGCCATTCCGCCACCCGGACAAGGTGTCCGTCGCGCGGGGTTTCCCTCGCGGCGACAGAGAAAACATTACCAGGCTTTCGAGGGTGGCCGATCACCCCCCGTCCCCGCGTGAACGGCGTGTGACCGGCCGGGGGGCGGTCTTGGGCGCGGGCCGCCCGCGGGAGGAGGATGAGGGGGACCACCAGCAGTGACAGTGGGAGGAACCAGCGTGAGCGGGACGGACACGACCAGGAGCGTCACCGGCGAGGACGAGGTCGTGGACCTCTGCCGCGAGCTGATCCAGATCGACACCAGCAACTACGGCGACCACTCGGGCCCGGGAGAGCGCAAGGCCGCCGAGTACGTGGCCGAGAAGCTCGCCGAGGTGGGCCTGGAACCGCGGATCATCGAGTCGCACAAGGGGCGCGCCTCCACGGTGGCCCGGATCGCGGGCGAGGACCCCTCGCGGCCCGCGCTCCTCATCCACGGCCACACCGACGTGGTCCCGGCCAACGCCGCCGACTGGACCCACCACCCGTTCTCCGGCGAGATCGCGGACGGCTGTGTGTGGGGGCGGGGGGCCGTCGACATGAAGGACATGGACGCGATGACGCTGGCCGTCGTGCGCGACCGGCTGCGCAGCGGCCGCAAGCCGCCGCGCGACATCGTGCTCGCCTTCCTCGCCGACGAGGAGGCGGGCGGCACCTACGGCGCCAAGTACCTGGTCCAGAAGCACCCCGAGCTCTTCGAGGGCGTCACCGAGGCGATCGGCGAGGTCGGCGGGTTCTCCTTCACCGTCAACGAGAAGCTGCGCCTGTACCTGGTGGAGACCGCCCAGAAGGGCATGCACTGGATGCGGCTCACCGTGGACGGCACCGCGGGCCACGGCTCGATGACCAACGACGACAACGCCATCACCGAGCTGTGCGAGGCCGTCGGCCGGCTCGGACGGCACACCTGGCCGGTGCGCGTGACGAAGACCGTACGGTCCTTCCTCGACGAGCTCTCCGACGCGCTCGGCACCGAACTCGACCCCGAGAACATGGACGAGACGCTCGCCAAGCTCGGCGGCATCGCCAAGATGGTCGGCGCGACCCTGCGCAACTCGGCCGCGCCCACCATGCTCGGTGCCGGCTACAAGGTCAACGTCATCCCCGGCCAGGCCACCGCCCACGTCGACGGGCGCTTCCTGCCCGGCCACGAGGAGGAGTTCCTCGCCGACCTCGACCGGCTGCTCGGACCGCGGGTGAGGCGGGAGGACGTGCACGCCGACAAGGCCCTGGAGACCGACTTCGACGGAAAGCTCGTCGACGCCATGCAGAGCGCGCTGAGCGCCGAGGACCCGATCGCGCGGGCCGTGCCGTACATGCTCTCCGGCGGCACCGACGCCAAGTCCTTCGACGACCTCGGCATCCGCTGCTTCGGCTTCGCGCCGTTGCGGCTGCCGCCCGAGCTGGACTTCGCGGGCATGTTCCACGGCGTCGACGAACGGGTGCCGGTGGACGGTCTCAAGTTCGGTGTGCGGGTGCTCGACCGATTCCTGGACGCGTCCTGACGCCGTCCTGAATTGGCCCACTGAAACGAAACTTCAACAATCGCCCGCCTGTGCGGAATTGACTGAGAAGAGTGAATGCGACGATAAGCTCGTAGCTCCATTACTCCCTCCTCGTTACTGGTGATGCGATCCGCTACCTGGGATCGCATTGCCAACAAGGAGGAATAATGATCAAGAAGATCGTCGCCGCTGCGGCTGCCACCGGTGGTCTGGTTCTCGCGGGTGCGGGCATGGCCGTCGCCGACTCCGGCGCCCAGGGTGCCGCCGTGCACTCCCCGGGTGTCCTGTCCGGCAACGTCATTCAGGTTCCCGTGCACGTCCCGGTGAACGTGTGCGGCAACACGATCTCCGTGATCGGGCTGCTGAACCCCGCCTTCGGCAACACCTGCGTGAACAAGTGACGCTGCCTTTCTGAGGTTTCGGCCTTTAGGGGTTTCGTTCGACACCGTCGGTCCCGGAGCGCGTGCCATGCGCTCCGGGACCGACCGGTCTTTTCGCGTGGGTCACGAGGGGGAAGGCAGGAATTCAGCAATGCGACAGGTCACCCGCAAGGGCCTGATGACCGTGGCGGCCGCGACCGGCGTGATCGCCGCCGCGGGAGGGACCGCCCAGGCCGACTCGGGCGCGAGCGGTTCCGGCTCGCACTCGCCGGGAGTGCTCTCGGGCAACACGGTCCAGGCACCGGTGCACGCACCGGTCAACGCCTGCGGCAACACGGTCGACGTCGTCGGGGTCCTGAACCCGGCGGTCGGCAACACGTGCGTCAACCACGGGGGCGGCCCGTCCTCGCACGGGGGGTACGGCGACTCCGGCGGCCACGGAGGCTCCGGGGGCGCGCACTCCGGGGGGCACGCCTCGCACTCGCCCGGAGTGGGCTCCGGCAACCATGTCGAGGTGCCGGTCCACGCGCCGGTCAATGTCTGCGGCAACAGCGTCAATGTCATCGGCATCGGCAACGGCGTCACGGGCAACGACTGTGCGAACGGGGGCGGCTCCGGCGGACCGGGTGTACCCGGAGGGCCGGGCGGACCCGGTGGACCGGGTGGTCCCGGTGGCGTCCACCAGCCGCCCGGGGGCGGGCAGGAGAACCCTGGCAACCCGAACGGTCCCGGCAACCCCGGCAACCCGGACAACCCGGGCAATCCAGGCAACCCCGATGAGCCCCCGCGCCACGGGAGCCCCACCAGCCCCACCGCACCCAGCGGCACACCTGGCACCACCCCCGGCACCCCGCCCGCCTCGGGCACCGTGACGCCGGACGGTTCCCCGCAGGTCGGCCTGCCGGGAGCCGGATCCGTCGCCCAGCCCCAGGGAAGTGGCCGACTCGCGGCCACGGGCAGCGAACTGCCGCTCGGCTACGCCCTCCCCATGGGCGCGGGCGCGCTGCTGGCGGGCGCCGTGCTGTACCGCAAGGCGCGGGCCTCGGCCTGAAACCCCCGCGCACAACGGAGCGGGCCCCGCCCTTCAGGCGGGGCCCGCTCCGTCTCCGTCCGCTCTCACCACGTGGCGCGCACCTGGCGGATGATCCTCCGGCGCAGCCGCACCCTGCGGCTTCCGTCGCGCAGCAGGCTCAGGCGGTCCAACTCCCAGTGTCCGTACTCGGCATGGTCGGTCAGCAGACGTGTGGCGTCCTTGCGGGAAACCCCGCGCGGTACGTACACGTCGACAAATTCGTATTCCGGCATCGCATCTATTGTGCGGGCTGGGGCTTGGTACGGATAGCGTCTGCACTATGTCTGATGCTGCGCAGCCCACCGCTGCCGAGGTACGCGCCGCCGCCGAGGCGGTCAAGACCGCGCTCGACCGCCATCTCGCCGCGGTCGAACGCAGGTCGGGTGAGGACGACCCGGCCGTCTACGAGGCGTTCAACCAGCTGGCCACGGCCGCGGAGGCGTACGACGAGCTGCTGTACGACCGCTACGACGAGGTCACGCCCTTCGAGATCCCCGGCACGGACGACGGACTGCCCCCGTACACCGGGCCGGAGGAGCCGAACGCGCTCAGCGTGCTGATCCGCCGCGACTACACCGTGGTGGAGCAGCAGCGGCTGCTGGCGCAGGCGCAGCGGGTCGAGGCGGCGGACTACGACGCGGACGCGGACTCGGAGGCCTCCGGCACGGTCCACGGAGCACTGGGCATCCTCTTCGGCGAGTTCGAACCGGACGAGATCGCCTCCCGGCACAAGGAGTTCGGTCTGGAGGAGGGCGACTCCACGCTGTGGGTGACCGCCGCCGACGAACCGGCCGACCCCGGTGACTGGCTGGAGGCGCCGTTCGAGCAGGTCGACCCGCAGACGGTGGTCTGCCGCTTCGACGTCAGCGCGGTGTTCGACGACGAGGCGGACGACGACCTCGATGCGGAGCTGGAGGACGACGAGGACCTGGAGCCGCTGGACGCGGAACGCTAGCGCCGGCCGAAGCGGGAACGGCGGCGGTCACGGAATGTTGCGTGACCGCCGCCGTTCTGTGCCGACGCTGACCGGCGCCCTCAGACGGGCCGGCCCGGCTGTGGGCTGATCAGTGCCGAGAGCCGGGTCGTGCGAGGCTTGGCCTGCACCTCGGCGACGGCGCGGGGGAGGGCCTGCTCGACGCCGTGGACCACGGACAGGTGCCGCTCCGCCCGGCCGAACGCCGTGTAGACCCAGGGGCGGCTGAGCGCCTGTGCCGCGTCGCCGGGCAGGACGACCACGACCGCGGGCCACTGACCGCCCGCCGCCTGGTGCGCGGTGAGTGCCCAGCCGTGCCGTACGGACTGCTCCACCCGCTCCTTCGGTACGACGACGTCCTCGCCGGCGCAGGACAGGTGCAGCCCGTCGGCGTCGGCCTTCACCACGCGGCCCGGCAGCGTACGTCCCGGTGCGGGGGTGTAGGCGATCCGGTCACCGGGGTCGAAGCCGCCGAAGCGGCCGGGGCCGGGGTTGAGCCGCTCCTTGAGCGCGACGTTCAGCGCGCGGGTGCCGGCCGCACCGCCGTGGCCCGGAGTGATCACCTGGGTGTCCTCCGGCGGCACCCCGATGGCCCGCGGCACGGAGTCGGCGACGAGCTGCACGGTCCGGTGCACGGCCTCACCGGCGTCCCGGACCGGCACGATCACGACCTCCTTGCCGGGCGCCTCGACCTGGTTCAGCTCGCCGATGCCGATGCCCGAGACCAGCTCACCGAGCGGACCGGGATCGGGCCGCCGCGAGGCGACCTGCGGACACACCCGCGCGGCCAGCAGATCCGCGAACACCCGCCCCGGACCAACGGACCACAGCACTCCCGGGTCCCCGGCCAGCACCAGCCGGGCCCCGTCCGGCAACGACTCCGCGACCAGCGCGGCCGCCTCGACGTCCAGCTGAGGGGCGTCGAGCACGACGAGCAGGTCGAGATCCAGCGCCCCCTCGGCGTCCCGCCCGGGCCCCTCGGCCCCGGCGAGCAGTCCGGCCAGGGTGGCGACACCGGGCCCGCCCTCCTCCAGCAGTGCCCCGAACCGCCCCCGGCCCAGGGGACTGTGAGCGGCGGCCCAGGCGCGCAGGCCCATGGCGTGTGCCGCGCGGAGCAGGGCCGCCGGTTCGGCGAGCGATGCCGTTCCGCCGGTGTGCAGGACCAGGGCGTGACCGGCGACCGCGCGGATCAGCTCGCCCGCGGAGCCTCCGGCAGCGGCGGCGGCCTCCTCCCAGGCCTGCGTCGAACCGTCCTGCTTGGGAACGGAGTTGATCAACCGGCCGAGACCGTCGGCGAGGCTCTCCTCGGCGAGGGCGTACCGCTCCAGTCCGACCAGCACCCGGACCGGTCGCTCCTCCTCGCCCTCCCCGTCGTCCGCCGCCGTCGCCGGAGCCTCGTCGAGGGCGTCCTGGAAGGCCAGCGCCTCGCCCTCGGCGAGGGTGTTCTGTACGGCGGTGTCGGCGTGGGGCACCCCCTGGCGGGCCAGCGCCGCGGTGAGGGCCGGCAGCTCCAGTGCCGTGTGCCCCGCCACGGCCGCCTGTTCCAGCAGCCAGACGGTCAGCGCCCGTCCCCGCCGCTCGTCGTCCGGTCCGCACTCCGCGCCGAGCAGCGCCCGCGCGAACCCGTCGGCCTGCTCGGGCCGTACCCCGGAGACCCGCAGCAACTGCCAGGGGTCCGTCCGCAACTGTTCGTCCGCGCCCTCCCCGAGCACGGCCGCGACCTGCGCCGCGAGCGTGTCCGGGGCGCCTCCCTCGGCCAGCACCTGCCGCGCGCCCGCCACGGCCTCGGCCGCGGGTGCCGCAGGTGTTCCGGCCACCACCGGCTGCGTCCGCCGTGCCGGTTCCGGGGCCGGCCGCCGGCGCTCGGGCTCGGGCTCGGCGAAGACGGTGGCCGCGGGCTTCGCGCCGCCCTCGACGGCCCGCACCGCCGCCAGCAGATCCGCGGCCGTCCCGCTGAGCTTGGCCCCGGCCTCGATGGGCCCCGCCTTCTCCGCCTTGCGCCGCGCGATCCGCTCCCGCTCGACCCGCTGCGCGGCCAACTCGGCCTCGGCCTCGGACGGCTGAGCGGCACCCTCGGCGGCCCCGCCACCCGCACCGCCCTCGGCACCCGCACCGCCCTCGGCCGCCCCCGCGCCGTCCTCGGCACCCGCACCATCCTCGGCCGCCCCCGGGCCGTTCGCCGCGGCCTCGCCGCTCGTGGTGGTGTCGGCGGTGCCCTCGGGCTCGGTCCGGCCCCCCTCCGCCACCGACTCCCCGTCCTCCGGCGTGGTCTCGGGCTCCGTGCTCACAGCGTGCTCCAGTCGTGATCGGGATAGCGGTGCACGGGCGCCGACACATCGTCGAGCGCCCGGCAGATCTCGTCAGGAAGACTAAGGGCCTCCACTGACAATGCCGCCGTGAGCTGCTGCGCGTTGCGCGCGCCGACGATCGGCGCGCTCACTCCGGGGCGGTCCCGGACCCAGGCGAGGGCCACCTGGAGCGGGGTCACCGCGAGTCCGTCCGCCGCGGTCCGCACCGCGTCCACGATCCGGCTCGCGGTGTCGTCGAGGTAGGGCGCGACGAAGGGCGCCAAGTGCTCCGAGGCGCCCCGGGAGTCGGGCGGCGGCGCGGCGCCCCGGTACTTGGCGGTGAGCACCCCGCGGCCGAGCGGCGAGGAGGGCAGCAGCCCGATGCCGAGATCCAGCGCGGCTGGCAGCACCTCGCGCTCCACGCCCCGCTGCAGCAGGGAGTACTCCAGCTGCGTACTGGCCAGCCGGGTCCGTGTGCCCGGCGCCGCCAGCTGCCAGGTCGCGGCCTTGGCGAGCTGCCAGCCGCAGAAGTTGGAGACGCCCGCGTACCGCGCGCGGCCGCTGCTGACCGCGATGTCGAGGGCCTGGAGGGTCTCCTCCAGCGGGGTGTCGGGGTCGAAGGCGTGGATGTGCCACAGGTCGACGTAGTCCGTGCCGAGCCGGGCCAGCGAGGCGTCCAGCGCGGCGAGCAGATGTCCGCGGGAGCCGTCGAACCGGCGGTCCGGGTCCGGCACGCTGCCGGCCTTGGTCGAGATGACCAGCTCCCGGCGCGGCACCAGGCCTTCTATGAGCTGTCCGAGCAGATATTCGGCCTCCCCGTCGCCGTACACGTCCGCCGTGTCGACGAGCGTGCCCCCGGCCTCCCAGAACGTCTTCAAGAGGTCCGCGGCGTCGTGCTCGTCGGTGTCCCTGCCCCAGGTGAGGGTGCCGAGTCCGATACGGGACACACGAAGGCCGGTGCGGCCGAGATGCCTCTGCTCCATGGACGCCGAGATTACTGGCCAGAACCTGCCGCGTGGGTGCCTGTGGATAACCAGTTTGCCGCTCAACGAAAACAGCCCCGGGCCGCACCCGGGAGAGCCCCTCCCCGCCGCACGCCTCCCCGCGCTAAGGTCTCGGCAACAGGGACGTTACTGATCAGTAAGGGGATCGGCCATGCAGCTCGGGATCAACCTCGGCTACTGGGGTGCCGGAATGGACGGCGACAACCTCGCCGTCGCCCAGGAGGCCGACCGCCTCGGCTACGCCGTCTGCTGGGCCGCCGAGGCCTACGGCTCGGACGCCGCCACCGTGCTCAGCTGGGTCGCCGCCAAGACCGAGCGCATCGACGTCGGCTCGGCCATCTTCCAGATCCCGGCCCGCCAGCCGGCGATGACCGCCATGACGGCCGCCACCCTCGACTCGCTCTCCGGCGGCCGCTTCCGCCTCGGCCTCGGCGTCTCCGGACCTCAGGTCTCCGAGGGCTGGTACGGCGTCAAGTTCGACAAGCCGCTCTCCCGCACCCGCGAGTATGTCGACATCGTCCGCAAGGCGATGAGCCGCGAGCGGCTGACCCACGAGGGCGAGCACTGGACGCTGCCGCTGCCCGGCGGCCCCGGCAAGCCCATCAAGCTCACCGTGCACCCCACCCGTGAGCACATCCCGCTGTACATCGCGGCGATCGGCCCGAAGAACCTGGAGCAGACCGGTGAGATCGCCGACGGCGCGCTGCTGATCTTCCCCGCCGCCGAGCACCTCGAGGACACCGCGATCCAGTACCTGCGCGCGGGCCGCGAGAAGGCCGGCAAGACGCTCGACGGCTTCGACGTCTGCCCGACCCTCCCGCTCGCGGTCGGCGACGACAAGGACGTGGCGTCCCTCGCCGACACCTTCCGCCCCTACACCGCCCTGTACGTCGGCGGCATGGGCAGCCGCAAGCAGAACTTCTACAACCAGCTCGCCCAGCGCATGGGTTACGAGAAGGAAGCCGCCGAGATCCAGGACAAGTACCTGTCCGGCGACAAGCAGGGCGCCGCCACCGCCGTACCGCACGACCTGATCGACAAGACGACGCTGCTCGGTTCGGTGGACCGGATCGCGGACCGGATGAAGGCCTACGCGGCGGCCGGGGTCACCACCCTCACGCTCGCCCCCGCGGGCTTCACCCTCGACGAGCGCCTGGCCTCGCTGCGGGCCGGCACCGAGGCCCTGGAGCGGGCCGGACTCGCGTAACAACCGGCCGGGGGAAGTTTCCGCGGCCGTGGTGGGGGCTCGGGGGTCTTCCCCGCCACGGCCGTCACGCAGAACAACGCGCTCGCGCCCGTGCGGTTACGCCCCCGTCGCGAGCCCGTGGGTCCTCCTTTTGGCGGAGTTGTCCGACACAACTGTTGCAGCACCCCTCGCGCCGCATTTGACTCGTTCTTTGCGGAGTCCCGCGGAGGCCCGCAGAGAGGTGCTCACGATGCTTTCGGCCAAGAGTCTGTTCCAGGAGATCCTCGACAACGACGAGTCCTTCGCCCTGTTCTGCTCCATCGCCGCGAGCGGGGAGTCCCAGGGCGGCTGGGAGAACGCCCGCATCGCCGCGCTCGTCCCGGACGGCGAGCGCGATCTGGCCCCCAAGATCACCCGCCACGGCGCCGACGAGGACAAGCACGGGCGGATCTTCAACGCCCTGATGAGGAAGCGCGGTCTGGAACCCGTCCCCGTCCCGCCCGAGACCGACTACACGATGCTGCTGGAGCAGCACGGCATCGGCCTGGCCCACGAGAAGCTCAAGGGGGAGGAGCGGCTGACGGTGCAGGACATCGTCACCTACCTCGCCCACAGCCGGGTGACCGAACAGCGCGCCTCGGAGGAGATGGAGCTGCTGCGCAAGCACTTCGCCGACCACCCCGACCTGGGGCGCGCGGTGAAGATGATCTCCAACGACGAGGACAACCACCTCGCCTACTGCCACGAGGAACTGCTGCGCTTCGCCTACGCCGGACACGGCCACGCGATCCAGCGGACCCTCAGGGAGTGCGCCTTGGCCGAGATCCGGATCTACCGGGACGTCAGCCTCGCCGTCATGGCTCACATGGGTCGCATCCTCGGCTGGCCGCGCGCCAAGTCCGCGGCGCTCGCCGCCGGCATCCACGGCGTGTACGCCTGGGAGCGGGCCGCGGGCTGGCGCCGGATGGTGTCCCTGAAGATGCCCGAACGCCGGGACGCGCTCGGCGGCCCCGCGACCTCGGCCCCCGAGTTCGCCTGATCACAGCCACCCGCGGCGCTTGAAGAGCCGGTAGAGCAGGACCTCAAGGGCGGCCATGATCGCGATCAGCGCCGGATACGACCACTCCCAGCGCAGCTCGGGCATGTGGTCGAAGTTCATGCCGTAGATCCCCGCGATCATGGTGGGGACCGCGGCCATGGCCGCCCACGCGGAGATCTTCCGCATGTCGTCGTTCTGCCGGACGCTCATCTGCGCCAGATGCGCCGAGAGGATGTCCGACACCAGCCGGTCCAGGCCCTCCACCGACTCGTTGACCCGCGTGAGGTGGTCGCTCACGTCCCGGAAGAACGGCCGCGCCTTGTCGTTCACGAACGGCACCGCGGCCCCGCCGCCCGACTCCGTGAGCCGCGCGAGCGGCATCGCCAGCGGCCCGGTCGCCCGCCGGAACTCCAGGATCTGCCGCTTGAAGGTGTAGATGCGGGACGCGGCGTCCCGGGAGCCGCCGCTCGGCGAGAACACGTCCGCCTCCAGCTCCTCCAGGTCGGTCTGGAGCTCGGTCGCCACGTCCACGTAGTGGTCTACGGCCGCGTCCGCGATGGCGTACAGCACCGCGGTCGGCCCCTTGTTGAGCAGTTTCGGCTCCTGCTCCAGACGACGTCGTACGGCCTTCAGCGGGGAACCCTCGCCATGGCGCACCGTCACCACGAAGCCGTCGCCCAGGAAGATCATGATCTCGCCGGTGGAGACCTCGTCGCTCCTGGGCTCGTAGACGACCGGCTTGAGCACCACGAACAGCGAGTCGTCGTAGACCTCGAGCTTGGGCCGCTGATGGGCCTTGAGGGCGTCCTCGACGGCCAGCGGATGCAGCCCGAACTCCTGGGTGACCAGCTCGAACTCCTGCTCTGACGGCGCGTGCAGGCCGATCCAGACGAACCCGCCGGAGGCCCGCGCGTCGTCGAGCGCGTCGGACAGGTCCTCGGGGCCTTCCGCCCGCCGCCCGTCCCGGTAGATGGCGCAGTCGACGATCACGGAGCGTATTCTCCCGTCCGCCCCCGACCGACGCACGTGGACGGACGCCTACGCTGGGCCGCATGCCCACCCTCATCCTGGTCCGGCACGGACGTTCCACCGCCAACACCGAGGGGCTGCTCGCCGGCCGGATGCCCGGCGTCGCCCTCGACGAACGCGGCGCCGCGCAGGCCGCCGCCCTGCCCGGACGCCTCGCCGGGGTGCCGATCTCCGAGGTCGTCACCAGCCCCCTGCAACGCTGCGAGGAGACGGTCCGGCCGCTCCTCGACGCCCGGCCCGGCCTGCGGGCGCACACCGAGGACCGGATCGCGGAGTGCGACTACGGCGACTGGTCCGGCCGCAAGCTCGCCGAGCTCAAGGACGAGCCGTTGATGGACATCGTCCAGGCCCATCCGTCGGCCGCCGCGTTCCCCGGCGGCGAGTCGATGCGCGCGATGCAGACCCGCGCGGCCGAGGCCGTACGGGAGTGGAACGCGCGCGTGGAGCGCGAGCACGGCGCCGACGCTGTGTACTTGATGTGTTCGCACGGCGACATCATCAAGTCGCTCGTCGCCGAAGCACTTGGACTTCATCTCGACCTCTTCCAGCGGATTGCTGTCGAACCGTGTTCCATCACCGCGATCAGTTACACCCGGCTGAGGCCGTTTCTCCTCCGCCTCGGTGACACCGGCGACTTCGCCTCCCTCGTGCCGCGCGAGGAACCGCCGGCCGGCGACGCCCCGGTCGGGGGCGGTGCGGGCGCACCGTGATCGCCGGGAGCAGTAGGGTGAAGCGGTCGCGGTAGCGGCCCCCGATCACGAGTCCGTTCACGATTCCCATGGAGACAGGACGTGTCCCGTCAGGTGTTCCTCTACGACCCGCCGGAGCGTTTCGTGGCCGGCACGGTCGGACTGCCCGGACGCCGTACGTTCTTCCTCCAGGCGTCCGCCGGCTCCCGGGTGACCAGCGTGGCCCTGGAGAAGACACAGGTGGCGGCGCTCGCCGAGCGCATGGACGAACTGCTCGACGAGGTCGTACGACGCAGTGGCGGCAGTGCCGCCGTGCCCGCCATGGCGCCCACCGAGGTCGCCGACACCGCGCCCCTCGACACCCCGATCGAGGAGGAGTTCCGGGTCGGCACCATGGCCCTCGCCTGGGACGGCGAGGAGCAGCGCATGATCGTCGAGGCCCAGGCGCTCGTCGAGCTGGAGGCGGAGTCCGAGGAGGACCTCGCCGAGGCCGAGGAGCGGCTGCTGCAGGACGAGGAGAACGGCCCCCCGATGCTGCGGGTCCGGCTCACCGGCGCACAGGCGAGGGCCTTCGCCAAGCGCGCCCTGGACGTCGTCAACGCCGGGCGGCCGCCGTGCCCGCTGTGCAGCCTGCCCCTGGACCCGGAGGGACACGTATGTCCGCGCCAGAACGGATACCGCCGCGGAGCGTGACCGGCCTGGAACTGCTCACCGAGGGCGAGCTGACGGTACGCGGCCGGATCCGTGAGGCCTCCAACGCGGCCCTGTTCTGCTCGGTGGCGTACGAGGGCCGGGAAGCCTCCTGCGTCTACAAGCCGATCGCCGGGGAGCGCCCGCTGTGGGACTTCCCCGACGGCACCCTCGCCGAGCGGGAGGTCGCCGCGTACGCCGTGTCCGAGGCGACCGGCTGGGGCCTCGTCCCGCCCACCGTGCTGCGGGACGGGCCGTACGGCGAGGGCATGTGCCAGCTGTGGATCGACGTCGTGCCCGGCACGGAGCTGCTCGCCCTGGTGGACCGCGAGGAACCGGAGCCGGGCTGGAAGGCCATCGGGTTCGCCGAGGTGGGGGAGGGGCGCACCGCGCTCCTGGTGCACGCCGACGACGAGCGGCTGCGCCGGCTCGCCGTCCTGGACGCGGTCGTCAACAACGCCGACCGCAAGGGTGGTCACCTGCTGCCCGCCGCCGAGGAGCGGCTCTACGGCATCGACCACGGGGTCACCTTCCACGTCGAGAACAAGCTGCGCACCCTGCTGTGGGGCTGGGCGGGCGAGGCCCTGACCGGCGAGGCGGTCGAGGTGCTGAGGGGCCTGAGCAAGGCCCTGGAGGCCGACGGCACCCTGACGGCCGCACTCGCCTCCCTGATCACCGCCGCCGAGATCGACGCCACACGCGCGCGTGTCGAGGCGCTGCTCAGCTCCGGCGTCCACCCCGAGCCGAGCGGGGAGTGGCCGGCGATCCCGTGGCCGCCTGTGTAGCCGTAGCGGTGGAAGGCAGATGAGCTGGTGACGCGCAAGAGCGCCTTACCGGCCATCCGGGTCGGTCCGGTTCGTATATGGAACCGCGGTCCGGTTACGCTCATGACATGTATGCCTGGCCCGCTTCTGAGGTCCCCGCCCTGCCCGGCAAGGGCCGCGACCTCCGGATCCACGACACCGCGACCGGTGGACTCGTCACCCTCGAGCCCGGTCCCGTCGCCCGTCTCTATGTCTGCGGCATCACCCCGTACGACGCGACCCACATGGGACACGCGGCGACCTACAACGCGTTCGACCTCGTGCAGCGCGTGTGGCTCGACACCAAGCGGCAGGTCCACTACGTCCAGAACGTCACCGACGTCGACGATCCGCTCCTGGAGCGGGCCGAGCGCGACGGCATCGACTGGGTGGCCCTCGCCGAGAAGGAGACCGTCCTTTTCCGCGAGGACATGACCGCCCTGCGCATGCTGCCGCCCCGGCACTACATCGGCGCGGTGGAGGCGATACCCGGCATCGTCCCGCTCGTCGAACGGCTGCGTGAGGCGGGTGCCGCCTACGAACTCGAGGGCGACATCTACTTCTCCGTCGAGGCCGACGCGAACTTCGGCAAGGTCTCGAACCTCGACGCCGCCGCCATGCGGCTGCTGTCCGCCGAGCGCGGTGGTGACCCGGACCGCCCGGGCAAGAAGAACCCGCTCGACCCGATGCTGTGGATGGCCGCCCGCGAGGGCGAGCCGAGCTGGGACGGCGCCTCGCTCGGCCGCGGCCGTCCCGGCTGGCACATCGAGTGCGTCGCCATCGCCCTGGACCACCTGGGCATGGGCTTCGACGTCCAGGGCGGCGGCTCCGACCTCGCCTTCCCGCACCACGAGATGGGCGCCTCGCACGCCCAGGTGCTCACCGGCGAGTTCCCCATGGCCAAGGCCTATGTGCACGCCGGCATGGTCGCGCTGCACGGCGAGAAGATGTCCAAGTCCAAGGGCAACCTGGTCTTCGTCTCCGCGCTGCGCCGCGACGGCGTCGACCCGGCCACCATCCGGCTCGCGCTCCTCGCCCACCACTACCGGGCGGACTGGGAGTGGACCGACCAGGTGCTCCAGGACGCCGTGGACCGCCTCGGCCGCTGGCGCGCGGCCGTGTCCCGGCCCGACGGCCCGTCCGCCGACACGCTCGTCGAGGAGATCCGCGAGGCGCTCGCGAACGACCTCGACGCCCCGGCCGCGCTCGCCGCGGTCGACCGCTGGGCGGCGCTCCAGGAGGAGCGGGGCGGCGCGGACGAGGGCGCCCCGGGCGTGGTGACGCGGGCCGTGGACGCGCTGCTGGGCGTGGCCCTGTAGGACACCTCCGGCACCTCCGCAGGACGCGGAAGAGGCGCTTCCCCCACCGAGGGGGAAGCGCCTCCGTCATTTCAAGGGCCCGTCACAGGCGCTGGATCCGCACACTGCGCAGGACGTTCGGCGACTGGGTGTCCCAGATGCCGACGACCTGGTGGCCGAAGGCGAACGCCTGCTGGATCTGCTGGTGGATCTGCGGGTTCGGGTTGTTGAGCACCCGGAACTGGCCGTTGATGCGCAGGAAGATCTGGTGCGGCTGCCCCTGGAGCGGGTGGACGAAGTCGATGAAGCCGTTCGCCACACCGGAGGCGAGGGCCTGCGCCTGCACCTGCTGGACCAGTTGCTGCACGGCGGTCAGCGCGATCTGCTGGAGCTGCTGCTGCATCCGTTGCTCGGCCTGCCGCGCCTGCTGGTCCTGCTGGTCCTGCGGCGGTGTCATCTGCTGCAACAGCTGCTGGTACGGCTGCTGCTGACCGAGGTTCTGGAGCTGCTCGAGCGAGCCGAACTGCTGTTCCTGGTAGGGCGACGTGCTCGGGTACTGCTGACCCATTTGCGGGGTGGTGCTCATACGGGTGTCACCTTCCCTTGCTGTCATGGGTGGTTCGCCGTCGTCGGTTCCTCTGTCGTGGGTTTCGCTGTCGTGGGCCGGCCGTCAGCCCGTGATCACCAGGCCGACGATCTCGTCGTCCGAGAACCACACCCGGACGTCG
The DNA here is from genome assembly GCF_056436565.1 of Streptomyces sp. NPDC043726. Lineage (NCBI taxonomy): Bacteria > Bacillati > Actinomycetota > Actinomycetes > Kitasatosporales > Streptomycetaceae > Streptomyces > Streptomyces sp. NPDC043726. Next base: position 334,319 of record NZ_JBWKCI010000008.1, on the reverse strand, counting down.
GGCCGTCCCCCCGCGAAGGCGGTGTGCACCGCCTGGCGGATCTCGGGGGACGGGTTGTTCAGGTTCCGCCAGCCGCCGGCCACGAACAGCCGGAGCCTCGGCGGGAGTTCACGCGGGTACGGCAGCAGTTCGTCCCAGTACCGCTCGGCCTGGCCCGAGCCGACCGCGTGCGGCAGCAGACGCGTGACCGCCGCCTTGATGTCGGGCCGGTTGCCGATCCGCTGCGAGGCGGGCCGGCCCGGTGCGTCCTGCTGCGGCGAACCGCAGGCCCGCAGGACCGCGCGGGCCCGTTCCGGGGACATCGGGCTCTGGCCGGCCGCCTTGAGCATGCCCTGCAACGCGGCCAGCGCGCCGACCACCACCGGCGCGGCGGCGGAGGTACCCGAGAACGTGTCGGTGTACCAGGCGATCTCCTCGGGCCCGCCCTGGAGATCGCCGGGCCGGTCCCAGAAGCCGCCCGCGGTCGTGACCTCGTGCCCCCAGCCCTGCGCGTCCACCCGCGAGCCGTAGTTGGAGAACGCGAGCCTCGACCGGTCCGGGCCGTGATCCCGGCCGTGCGTGCCGGGCGGCGGAGCGCCCGCGCCGACCAGGACGGCACCGGAGGACTGGTTGGACGGGTTGAACGGGTTGCGCCACCCGTGCGGGAACTCGTCCGGGCGGCGCTCGTAGACCGCGTCGTCGAGCGACTCGGCGCCGTTGCCCGCGGCCGCCACCACGAGCACGCCCTTGGCGGTGGCGTGCCGCACGGCCGCGAAGTCGTCCGGCCACCACTCCAGCGCGATGCAGCCGCGCTGGTCGTCGCGCTCGGCGTACTCGCACCGCGGTCCCGGCCGCTGGAGTTCGACCAGCACGATGTCCCCGGGCCCGAGCCGTTCCGCCGCCGCGTGGATCGCGGCCGCGGTGCCGAGGCTCCGGAAGGACGCGGCCGCGGTCACCGCGTCCGGTACGGCGCCCCGGACGCCGTAGGCGTTGCCGTCGCCGCCGAGCACGCCGATCACGGCCGTGCCGTGGTTGCGCCAGGCGAGATCGTCGACCGGGGTGCCGACGACGACACCGGCCAGCTTGGCCGCCAGGTCCTCGTGGCCCAGCTGCCAGGCGCCCTCCACATCGATCACCGTCACGCCCTGCCCCGTCCCGCCGGGCCGCTGCCAGGCCCAGTGGGCGTCGATGCCCTCGGGCGCCGGCCGCAGATAGCCCTGGCGGCTGCTGAAGTCGGGGGTGACGGTCGCGCCTTCCTTCAGGCGGGGGTTCTCCTCGCTCCGCAGGGTCGCGGGCACGGCGCCCGGCTTCATGTACGCCGTGTCCACGCCCGGCAGCGCGGCGATCCGCGAGCACAGCTCCGCCGCGCGGCTCTCCCCGCCGCGCACCCGGTAGAACAGGGCGAGGTCGGGCAGGTGCTCGGCGTCCGGCGCCGCGGACTGCCGATGGCGCTCCTCGCCGCCGAACAGCGGTTCCAGGGTGAGCTGTTCGTCGTCGAGGAACATGTTCAGCGCCGACACATCGGCGCCCCCCGCCGACCGTACGCCCTCGGGCTCGGCCCGCAGCCTGGCCTCCGGGCGGGCGACGACGATCAGTTCCCGCTCCGCTCCTCGGTAGGTGAATCCCGCTCCGTCGGGACCGGGTCCGGACGCCCCCGGGCCCTGCGCCGGCTGTACCTGGTCGGTCATGAGATACCGCTCCCTTCGGTCCGCACGGCGTCTTCGGGGGACAACCAAGCACCGACTCGGCGAGCCGTCCAGACCGCTTTCCTCAACTCGGTTTGAATTCAAGTTGATTGGGCAACCTGTGCAATCCGTCCTGAAACCGATGTCACGCCCCGTACCGGCCGGATGCTGTCGGGACGCTGTCGAACACCTGATGGATGCTGTGGTGGACGCGGCCCGTGTGATGGGGTGGAGCGGTCAGTTGACCGCTGGACCGGGCAACTGCCGGTCCCTCTCGTGGAAGGGCTCCCCGTGGCTCCCACACACGGTTCCTTCGCACATCCCCTCAGCCGCCGCAGACTGCTGACCGTCGGCGCGGTCGCGACCGGCGCCGCGCTGGTCGGCGCGCCCGCCCGGGCCACCGCCGGCCCCACCCTGATCCCGCTGCCCAACGGCTTCCGCCCGGAGGGCATCACCGTCGGCGGACCCTACGCCTACCTCGGCTCGCTCGGCGACGGTTCGATCTACCGCACCGATCTGCGCACCGGCACCGGATCCATCGTCTCGGCCGGACCCGGCACGCCCTCGGTCGGGCTCAAACTCGACGGCCGCGGACGGCTGTTCGTCGCCGGGCGCGGTGCGGGCGCCCGCGTGGTGGACGCCCGCAGCGGCGAGATCCTCGCCTCGTACGTGCTGAGCACCACGACCCCCACCTTCACCAACGACGTGTTCCTGACCCCGCGGGCGGCCTGGTTCACCGACTCCTACCAGCCCGCCCTGTACGCCCTCCCGCTCGGCCGGCACGGCCAACTGCCGGGCGCGGACCAGGTCGTACGGATCACCCTGGGCGGCGCCTGGAGCCAGCGGCCCGGCGAGGTCGTCAACGCCAACGGCATCACCCGCACCCCCGACGGCTCGGCGCTGCTCGTGGTGCAGTCCGGGGTCGGCGCCCTGCACCGGGTGAACCCGCGCACCGGCGTGACCGAACTGGTCGACCTCGGGGACGCGGCACCGCTCGTGAACGGCGACGGGCTGCTGCTGATCGGGCGGACGCTGTACGTCGTGCAGAACCGGCAGAACGCCGTGGACGTCTTCACCCTGGCCGCCGACGGCCGCAGCGGTGTCTTCCGGCGCCGGATCACCGACCCGGCGTTCGACGTGCCGACGACGGTGGCCGCGTACCGGGGGCGGCTCTACCTGCCGAACGCCCGGTTCACCACGACGCCGACGCCGGAGACGACGTACGCGATCGTGTCGGTGCCGAAGTAGCCGTACACCGCCCGTGCGGAACGGCCGAGGGCGGTGCGCAGCCGGCGCACCGCCCTCGGTCAGGGACTCAGTCCTCCGACGACTCGTCGTCCTCGGGGTTCGGCTTCGGCGGCTTGGGCGGCCGGGACAGACCACTGGGGTTGTCCCGCAGATAGGTGCCGTCGGAGCCGTCCGTGGCGTGTCCGCCGGCCGACGGGCCGCCGTCCCGGCGCCGCAGATACCGCTCGAACTCCCGCGCGATGGCCTCGCCCGAGGCCTCCGGCAGCTCCGCGGTGTCGCGGGCCTCCTCCAGCGTCTGCACGTACTCGGCGACCTCGCTGTCCTCGGCGGCCAGCTGGTCCACGCCCACCTGCCAGGCGCGCGCGTCCTCGGGCAGTTCGCCCAGCGGGATGCGCACGTCGATCAGGTCCTCCAGCCGGTTCAGCAGGGCCAGCGTCGCCTTCGGGTTCGGCGGCTGCGACACGTAGTGCGGCACGGCAGCCCAGAGGCTGACGGCCGGGACGCCCGCGTGCGTGCACGCCTCCTGGAGGACCCCGACGATGCCCGTCGGACCCTCGTACTTGGTCTCCTCCAGGTCCATCCGGCGGGCCAGGTCCGAGTCGGACGTGGTCCCGCTGATCGGGACCGGACGCGTGTGCGGGGTGTCGCCGAGCAGGGCGCCCAGGATGACCACCAGCTCCACGCCGAGTTCGTGCGCGAAGCCCAGCAGCTCGTTGCAGAACGAGCGCCAGCGCATGGACGGCTCGATACCCCGGACGAGCACGAGATCACGCGGCTTCTCGCCGCCGACCCGGACCACCGACAACCGTGTCGTGGGCCAGGTGATCTTGCGTACACCGGCGTCCATCCACACCGTGGGGCGGTTGACCTGGAAGTCGTAGTAGTCCTCGGCGTCCAGCGCCGCGAACACCTCGCCCTTCCACTCCCTGTCCAGATGCGCGACCGCGGTGGAGGCGGCGTCGCCGGCGTCGTTCCAGCCCTCGAACGCGGCCACCATGACCGGGTCGATCAGCTCGGGAACCCCCTCGAGCTCGATCACCCAGCGCCTCCTTCCGACGTGCCCTCGCCTGACGACCCAACCTTACGGCGTGCGGCGGGGGCGCCCGCAGCCCCCTTGCACGGGGGAGTGAACGGATCACTGCCCCGATCGCCACCCCGGAACACCCCCCGTCCGGAGGTCCTCACAGGCTGGCCCGCAGCCACTGTTCGACGCTCGCGATGTGCACGGTCGCCCACGACCGCGCCGCCTCCGCGTCCCGGTCGCGCAGGGCGGCGAGGATCGCGCGGTGCTCGTGCAGAGTGCGGCTGACGGCGTCCTCCTGGGTCAGCCCGCGCCAGATCCGGGCCCGGGTGGTGGGCCCGGACAGCCCGTCGAGCAGGGAGCAGAGCACCGAGTTGCCGGCGGCGCCCACGACGGCCCGGTGGAATTGAAGGTCGCAGGCGACGAGTTCCTCCACCGAGGGTGACGGGCCGAGCCGGTCCAACTGCCCGGCCAGTTCGTCCAGTTCCCGCTCGCTGATCAGAGCGGCCGCCATGGCCGTCGCGGCCGGCTCCAGGATGCGCCGTACGGCCAGGAACTCCAGGACGGTGTCGTCGCGGTGGAAGTCGACGACGAAGCTCATCGCCTCCAGCAGCAGTTGCGGATCGAGGCTCGTCACATAGGTGCCGTCGCCCTGGCGCACGTCCAGGATCCGGATCAGCGACAGGGCGCGCACGGCCTCGCGCAGGGAGTTGCGGGACAGGCCCAGCTCGGCGGCGAGTTCGCTCTCCTTGGGCAGCCGGTCGCCAGGGCGCAGCGCACCGGCGACGATCATGCCCTTGATCTTCTCGATCGCCTCGTCGGTGACTGCCACGACGCCCTCCAGTGCGCTCAGACATCCGATGTCTCAGCCACATTATGGCCGCAGGTACGGAAGGGGCGGCCCCCATCGGCGGGGGGCCGCCCTCCTCCCGGGACCCGGCCCTACTTCTTGTCGAGCAGGTCCTGGACCTTGGCGCGCACCTCGTCCGTGGCCAGGCCCCGGATCGTCAGCGTCGTACGGCGGCGCAGCACGTCGTCGGCCGTCTCGGCCCACTCGTTGTCGCGGGCGTAGACGACCTGGGCCCAGATCTCCGGGGCGTCGGGGTGGACGCGCTCGGCGAGCCCGGGGTCGTCGTTGGCCAGGCGGGCGATGTCGAAGGCCAGCGAGCCGTAGTGGGTGGCCAGGTGCCGGGCGGTGTCGGCGCCCATGCGCGGGCCCGGTGCCGGACGGTCCACCAGCAGGCGGTGGGCGACCGCGCGCGGGTTGGCGACACCCGGCAGCGGCAGCTTCTTCGGCAGCGAGTTGATCGGCTCGAAGTCGTCGCCCAGCGGGTGGCCCGGCAGCGCCTCCAGCTTCTTCATGATGGTGCGGCCGATGTGCCGGAAGGTCGTCCACTTGCCGCCCGCGACCGACAGCATGCCGCCGCGGCCTTCGGTGACGACCGTCTCGCGCTTGGCCTTCGCGGTGTCGCCGGGCCCGCCGGGGAGCACCCGAAGACCCGCGAAGGAGTAGGTGATCAGATCCCGGGACAGCTGCTGGTCGCGGATGGAGAACGCGGCCTCGTCCAGGATCTGGGATATGTCCTTCTCGGTGACCGAGACGTCCGCCGGGTCGCCCTCGAACTCCTCGTCCGTGGTGCCGAGCAGGAGCATGTCCTCCCACGGCAGGGCGAAGGTGATGCGGTACTTGTCGATCGGGGTGGCGAGAGCGGCCTTCCAGGGCGAGGTCCGCTTCAGGACCAGATGCGCGCCCTTCGACAGCCGGATGGACGGCGCTGCATTGGGGTCCTCCATCTTGCGCAGGTGATCCACCCACGGTCCGGTGGCGTTCAGCACCAGTCGGGCGCTGACGCCGAACTCGTCGCCGGTCGTACGGTCCTTGAGCTCCGCGCCCGTCACCCGGCCCTGGGTGAAGCGCAGGCCGGTGACCTCGGCGTGGTTGAGGACGACCGCGCCCGCCTCGACGGCCGCGCGGACCGTCATCAGCGCCATGCGGGCGTCGTTCATCTGGTCGTCGCCGTACACGGCCACGGCCTTGAGGTTCTCGGTGCGCAGCTCGGGCACGTCCTGCGCGGCCTTGGCCGGGGAGAGCAGGTGGCCGACGCCGTCACCGAACGCGGAGAGCGCGGAGTAGGCGAAGACGCCCGCGCCGAGCTTCGCCGCGCCGTGCGGCCCGCCCTTGTACACGGGGAGGTAGAAGGTGAGCGGGTTGGCCAGGTGGGGGGCCACCTGGCGGGAGACCGCACGGCGCTCGAAGTGGTTCTCCGCCACCAGCTTCACCGCGCCGGTCTGCAGGTAGCGCAGACCGCCGTGGAGCAGCTTGGAGGAGGCGGAGGAGGTGGCGCCGGCGAAGTCGCCGGCGTCGACCAGAGCCACCCTGAGGCCGGACTGCGCGGCGTGCCAGGCGGTGGAGATGCCCAGGATGCCGCCGCCGATCACGAGAAGGTCGTACGACGCCTTGGAGAGCTGCTCCCGGGTCTCGGCGCGGCTCGGGCTTACGCCGAAGGCCGGGCGCGTGCCGAGGGCAGGCACGGACTGCAGGGTGGTCTGACTGGTCATTTCGGGTTCTTACTCCTCATCAGAGCGTGTCGCTGAGCTCGCCGGGGAGCTCAGCGCCGAGCTCCCCGCGGGCCCTGGTCAGCTTTCGTCGTCGTCGATCCAGCCCATGGTCCGGTCGACGGCCTTGAGCCAGTTCTTGTATTCGCGGTCGCGGGTCTCCGCGTCCATGTGCGGGGTCCACTCGGCGGCCCGGCGCCAGTTGGCGCGCAGTTCGTCGGTGCTGGACCAGAAGCCGACGGCCAGGCCGGCGGCGTAGGCCGCGCCGAGGCAGGTGGTCTCGGCGACCATCGGGCGCACCACCGGTGCGTCCAGGACGTCCGAGAGCGTCTGCATCAGGAGGTTGTTGGAGGTCATGCCGCCGTCGACCTTCAGGGCCACCAGCTCGTCGCCGGAGTCCTTGACCATGGCGTCGGCGATCTCCCGCGTCTGCCAGGCGGTCGCCTCCAGGACGGCGCGCGCGAGGTGCGCCTTGGTGACGTACCGGGTCAGGCCGGCGATCACACCGCGGGCGTCGGAGCGCCAGTGCGGGGCGAACAGACCGGAGAAGGCCGGTACGAAGTAGGCGCCGCCGTTGTCCTCGACCGAGAGCGCGAGCGTCTCGATCTCGGCGGCGGTGGAGACCAGGCCCATCTGGTCGCGCATCCACTGCACCAGCGAGCCGGTGACGGCGATCGAGCCCTCGAGCGCGTAGACCGTCGGCTGGTCGCCGATCTTGTAGCCGACCGTGGTCAGCAGGCCCGCGTAGGAGTTGATGATCTTGTCACCGGTGTTCATCACCATGAAGGTGCCGGTGCCGTAGGTCGACTTGGTCTCGCCCTCGGAGAAGCAGGTCTGGCCGAACAGGGCCGCCTGCTGGTCGCCGAGCGCGGAGGCGACCGGGATGCCGCCGAGCAGCTCGCCCAGCTTGCCGCCGGTGACCTCGCCGTAGACCTCGGCGGAGGAACGGATCTCCGGCAGGATCGTCAGCGGGACGCCGATGGACTCGGCGATCTTGTCGTCCCACGCCATGGTGTGCAGGTTCATCAGCATGGTGCGGGAGGCGTTGGTGACGTCGGTGACGTGCTTGCCGCCGTTGACACCGCCGGTCAGGTTCCAGATGACCCAGGTGTCCATGGTGCCGAAGAGGATGTCGCCGGCCTCGGCGCGCTCGCGCAGGCCCTCGACGTTGTCGAGCAGCCAGCGGGCCTTCGGGCCGGAGAAGTACGACGCGAGCGGCAGACCGGTCTCACGGCGGAACCGGTCCTGGCCGACGTTGCGGCCGAGTTCCTTGCAGAGCGAGTCGGTGCGGGTGTCCTGCCAGACGAGGGCGTTGTGGACGGGCTCACCGGTGTTCTTGTCCCACAGCACGGTGGTCTCGCGCTGGTTGGTGATGCCGATGGCCTTGATGTCGTCGCGGGTGATGCCCGCCTTCTGGATGGCGCCGGCGACGACTTCCTGGACGTTGGTCCAGATCTCGTTGGCGTTGTGCTCGACCCAGCCCGGCTTCGGGAAGATCTGCTCGTGCTCCTTCTGGTCGACGGAGACGATCCGGCCGTCGCGGTCGAAGACGATGCAGCGGGACGAGGTGGTGCCCTGGTCGATTGCGGCGATGAAGGGGCCGGCGGTGTGGGCGTCGGTCACTGTGTGCTCCTGGAAGTCCGTGGTTGTAAGACGTGTCTACGAGTGCTTTACGTGTCTGCCGGGCTTTTATTTATTACCGGTGATCTAGACGAAAGCGACGTTGTAGATGCCTGCCGCGATGGCCGCGCCGAGCAGCGGACCGACCACCGGGACCCAGGCGTAGCCCCAGTCGGAGCCGCCCTTGTTGGGCAGCGGGAGGAGGGCGTGCACGATGCGCGGGCCGAGGTCACGGGCCGGGTTGATGGCGTAGCCGGTCGGGCCGCCCAGGGACAGACCGATCCCGACCACCACGAGCGCCGTGATGAGTCCGCCCAGGATGCCGAGGCCGTCACCGGCCGCGTTCAGGCCCTGCGTGAGGACGGCGAGGACCAGCACGACCGTGCCGATGACCTCCGTGGCCACGTTCTGCCAGGCGACCCGGATCTCCGGGCCGGTGGAGAAGACGCCGAGGACCGGGCCCGCGCCCTGCTCCCGGGCCTCCACGGCCTTGGCGGAGGTGGCCTGGGCGCCCGGACCGCCGACGATCTCCTTGTCGGTGAGGTGGGCCTGGAACTGGCCGTAGTAGGCGATCCAGACCAGAGCCGCACCGATCATGGCGCCGAGGAGCTGGCCGCCCATGTAGACCGGGACGTCACTCCACTCGATGCCGTTGTCCTTGATCGCGAGCGCGAGCGTCACGGCCGGGTTCAGGTGGGCGCCGGACAGGGGCGCCGAGGTGTAGACCGCCGTGAGCACGGCGAAACCCCACCCGAAGGTGATGGCGAGCCAGCCGGCGTTGCGGGCCTTGGAGGCCTTCAGCGTGACAGCGGCGCAGACGCCGCCGCCCAGCAGGATGAGTATGGCGGTACCGATGGTCTCGCCGAGGAAGATGTCGGAGCTGGACACCCGCGACTCCTTTGTCATTCGTCCAGGGGAAGCCGAACCCCGGGTCCCACCGGTGGTTCGCGCCCTCGGGGGTGAGAGCGATACCGGCCCTTGGCGTTGTCACACTCTAGCGCGTATTGCCGGTAGGTGTTCGACAATGCCGACCGATGGACGGGAGTCTTGCTCCGGCGTTACGCGTGCGTCAAGGGTTCTGTTATCGAAAGCGCGATCGTTATTGATCGACATGAGCTATCTATGGGCGATGGCGTTACGTACCTGATCATCCCTGTTCGGCCATGTCAGGGCATGACGAAGACCGGAGCGCCGTCCGGCACTCCGGTGAGGGTGGGGGGTGCGGTCAGAAGCGCCCGGCGCCCAGATCCCGCGACACCGCGCGGGCGCAGTCCCGTACCGCGGCGATCACCTCGGGGCGCACCTCGCCGTCCTGGCACAGCCGCTCCACGGCGCCCGTGACGCCCACCGCGCCGACCGGCATCCGGCGCCGGTCGTGGATGGGGGCGGCGAGGGAGGCCACGCCCTCCCAGGTCTCCTCGACGTCGGCGGCGTAGCCACGCGCGCGGGTGACGTCGAGGATGCGCTCGAAGTCCTCCAGCTCGCACACGGTCCGGTCGGTGAAGGCCTTGCGGTCGGCCTCCAGGGCCTCGCTGTGCGCGACCGGGTCGTACGACGACAGGACCTTGCCGAGCGCCGTGGAGTGCAGCGGCTGCATGGCGCCGATCTCCAGCACCTGTCGGCTGTCGTCGGGCCGGAAGACGTGGTGCACGATCAGCACGCCCTGCTGGTGCAGGACGCCCAGATAGACGCTCTCGCCGCTGGAGCGGGCCAGGTCGTCGGTCCACACCAGGGCGCGCGCCCGCAGCTCGTGCACGTCCAGATAGGTCGTGCCCAGGCGCAGCAGCTCCGCGCCCAGCTGGTAGCGCCCGGACGCCTCGTCCTGCTCGACGAACCCCTCCTGCTGCAGGGTGCGCAGAATGCCGTGCGCCGTGCCCTTGGCGAGCCCCAGCGAGGAGGCGATGTCCGACAGGCCGAGCCGGCGCTCGCCGCCCGCGAGAAGCCGCAGCATCGCGGCCGCCCGTTCGAGCGACTGGATGTTCCGTGCCATCGCCGTCCTGCCCTCCGTCCCGATCCGCCGACCTCGACGATGCCGCTGCCGCTGTTCGGATGTTGTTGCCGTTGTTCGGCAATGTCGAACACTACCGGTCCATGCCGACCAACCGCCAATGGTCGGCAGGGATCTGTTGCGTCACTCGTATCCCGTAGGCGACCTGCCCGTCATCCTCGTCCGTCCCGTGGACGCCCTGACCATCAGGTCCCGGTCCCGGCTACGCTGACGAGGTGCGCCACACCGCGGAGCCGACCGCAAGGGCGCAAAGCCGACAGCCGTCGCACCTCAGGGAGCCCTTTCATGGCCTCGTTGCCACAGACCCCTTCCGCCGACAGCCGGACCCGCGTGTCCGCGCTCCGCGAGGCACTCGCCACCCGAGTGGTGGTCGCCGACGGAGCCATGGGCACCATGCTCCAGGCCCAGGACCCCACTCTCGAGGACTTCGAGAATCTCGAGGGCTGCAACGAGATTCTGAACCTGACCCGGCCGGACATCGTCCGTTCGGTCCACGACGCGTACTTCGCGGTGGGCGTGGACTGCGTCGAGACCAACACCTTCGGCGCCAACCACACCGCCGCGGCGGAGTACGAGATCGCCGATCGGGTGCACGAGCTGTCCGAGGCGGGCGCCCGTATCGCCCGCGAGGTGGCCGACGAGTACGCCGCCCGCGACGGCCGTACCCGCTGGGTCCTGGGCTCGGTCGGCCCCGGCACCAAGCTGCCCACCCTCGGCCACGTCGGTTACGCCACCATCCGCGACGGCTACCAGGCCAACGCCGAGGGCCTGCTGGCCGGCGGCTCCGACGCGCTGATCGTGGAGACCACCCAGGACCTCCTGCAGACCAAGGCCTCCGTGCTGGGCGCCCGCCGCGCCATGGAGGCGACCGGCGTCGAGGTCCCGCTGCTGGTCTCGATGGCCTTCGAGACCACCGGCACCATGCTCCTCGGCTCCGAGATCGGCGCCGCGCTCACCGCGCTGGAGCCGCTCGGCATCGACATGATCGGCCTGAACTGCTCCACCGGCCCCGCCGAGATGAGCGAACACCTGCGCTATCTCACCCGGCACTCCCGGATCCCGCTGCTGTGCATGCCGAACGCCGGTCTGCCGATCCTCACCAAAGACGGCGCCCACTTCCCGCTCGGCCCCGAGGGCCTCGCGGACGCCCAGGAGAACTTCGTCCTCGACTACGGCCTGTCCCTGATCGGCGGCTGCTGCGGCACCACGCCCGAGCATCTGCGCCAGGTCGTCGAGCGGGCCCGCACCCTCACCCCCGGCGAGCGCGACCCGCGCCCGGAGCCGGGTGCGGCCTCCCTCTACCAGACGGTTCCCTTCCGGCAGGACACCGCCTACCTCGCGATCGGCGAGCGGACGAACGCCAACGGCTCCAAGAAGTTCCGCGAGGCCATGCTGGAGGCCCGCTGGGACGACTGCGTGGAGATGGCCCGCGAGCAGATCCGCGAGGGCGCGCACATGCTCGACCTGTGCGTGGACTACGTCGGCCGGGACGGCGTCGCCGACATGGAGGAACTGGCCGGACGCTTCGCCACCGCCTCCACCCTGCCGATCGTCCTGGACTCCACCGAGGTCGACGTCATCCGGGCGGGCCTGGAGAAGCTCGGCGGCCGCGCGGTCATCAACTCCGTCAACTACGAGGACGGCGACGGCCCCGAGTCCCGCTTCGCGAAGGTCACCAAGCTCGCCCAGGAGCACGGCGCCGCGCTGATCGCGCTGACCATCGACGAGGAGGGCCAGGCCCGCACCCCCGAGAAGAAGGTCGAGATCGCCGAGCGGCTGATCGAGGACCTGACCGGGAACTGGGGCATCCACGAGTCCGACATCCTCATCGACACCCTGACCTTCACCATCTGCACCGGTCAGGAGGAGTCCCGCGGGGACGGCATCGCCACCATCGAGGCGATCCGCGAGCTCAAGCGCCGCCACCCGGACGTCCAGACCACCCTCGGCCTGTCCAACATCTCCTTCGGCCTCAACCCGGCCGCCCGCATCCTGCTGAACTCCGTCTTCCTCGACGAGTGCGTCAAGGCGGGCCTGGACTCGGCGATCGTGCACGCCTCCAAGATCCTGCCGATCGCCCGCTTCGACGAGGAACAGGTGACCACGGCCCTGGACCTCATCTACGACCGCCGCGCCGAGGGCTACGACCCGCTGCAGAAGCTGATGGCCCTGTTCGAGGGCGCCACCGCCAAGTCCCTGAAGGCGGGCAAGGCCGAGGAGCTGGCCGCTCTCCCGCTGGAGGAGCGCCTCAAGCGCCGCATCATCGACGGCGAGCGCAACGGCCTGGAGGCCGACCTCGACGAGGCCCTCCAGGAGCGTCCGGCCCTCGACATCGTCAACGAGACCCTGCTGGACGGCATGAAGGTCGTCGGCGAGCTCTTCGGCTCCGGCCAGATGCAGCTGCCCTTCGTCCTGCAGTCCGCCGAGGTGATGAAGGCCGCCGTCGCCTACCTCGAACCGCACATGGAGAAGACGGACGCCGACGGCAAGGGCACCATCGTGCTGGCCACGGTCCGCGGCGACGTGCACGACATCGGCAAGAACCTCGTCGACATCATCCTGTCCAACAACGGCTACAACGTCGTCAACCTCGGCATCAAGCAGCCGGTCTCCGCGATCCTGGAAGCCGCCGAGGAGCACCGGGCCGACGTCATCGGCATGTCCGGGCTCCTGGTCAAGTCCACGGTGATCATGAAGGAGAACCTGGAGGAGCTCAACCAGCGCGGCCTCGCGGCGAACTTCCCCGTCATCCTCGGTGGCGCCGCCCTGACCCGGGCCTACGTCGAGCAGGACCTGCACGAGCTGTACGAGGGCGAGGTCCGCTACGCCCGGGACGCCTTCGAGGGCCTGCGCCTGATGGACGCCCTCATCGGCGTCAAGCGGGGTGTGCCCGGCGCGAAGCTGCCCGAGCTCAAGCAGCGCAGGGTGCGCGCCGGCGCCGTACCGGTCCCGGAGGATCGGCCGGAGGAGGGGCACGTCCGCTCCGACGTCGCCACCGACAACCCCGTGCCCACCCCGCCGTTCTGGGGCACCCGGGTCATCAAGGGCATCCAGCTCAAGGAGTACGCCTCCTGGCTGGACGAGGGCGCGCTGTTCAAGGGGCAGTGGGGCCTGAAGCAGGCCCGCACCGGTGACGGCCCGACCTACGAGGAGCTCGTCGAGACCGAGGGCCGCCCGCGGCTGCGCGGTCTGCTGGACCAGCTGCAGACCGAGAACCTCCTCGAGGCGGCCGTCGTCTACGGCTACTTCCCGTGCGTGTCCAAGGACGACGACCTGATCATCCTGGACGAGCAGGGCAACGAGCGGACCCGCTTCACCTTCCCCCGCCAGCGCCGCGGCCGCAGGCTGTGCCTGGCCGACTTCTTCCGCCCGGAGGAGTCGGGTGAGACCGACGTCGTCGGCCTCCAGGTCGTCACCGTCGGCTCCCGCATCGGGGAGCAGACGGCGAAGCTCTTCGAGGCCAACTCCTACCGGGACTACCTGGAACTGCACGGTCTGTCCGTGCAGCTGGCCGAGGCGCTCGCCGAGTACTGGCACGCGCGCGTCCGCTCGGAGCTGGGCTTCTCCGGTGAGGACCCGGGGGACATCGAGGACATGTTCGCCCTGAAGTACCGGGGCGCCCGCTTCTCCCTCGGCTACGGCGCCTGCCCCGACCTGGAGGACCGCGCCAAGATCGCCGAACTGCTCCAGCCGGAGCGCATCGGCGTCCACCTGTCCGAGGAGTTCCAGCTGCACCCCGAGCAGTCCACGGACGCCATCGTGATCCACCACCCGGAGGCGAAGTACTTCAACGCCCGCTGAGACTCCCCTCGACCGTTCCTCCGCCGTGCCCCGGGCCACAGCGGATAAAAAGAGCGTCGCAGCGACGCACGACGTACACTGGTCGGTCCACTGCAGGCCGGTTCCCCGTGTGGGAACCGGCCTGATCGTCCCTCAAGGAGGTGCGCCCGGATGACCAGCACGGTCCCCGCGCCAGTAACCCGTACGGCGGAAGGCTCGGCCCTGCAGGCCGTACTCCTCGACATGGACGGCACCCTCGTGGACACGGAGGGGTTCTGGTGGGACGTCGAGGTCGAGATCTTCGCCCGCCTCGGTCACACCCTCGACGACTCCTGGCGCCATGTCGTGGTCGGCGGCCCCATGAGCCGCAGCGCGGGCTTCCTGATCGAGGCCACCGGCGCCGACATCACCCTCGCCGAGCTCAGCGTCCTGCTCAACCAGGGGTTCGAGGAGCGCATCGGGCTGGCCCTGCCGCTGATGCCGGGCGCCGCCCGGCTGCTGGCCGAGCTCTCCGAGTACGAGATTCCCACCGCCCTGGTCTCCGCCTCGCACCGGCGCATCATCGACCGTGTGCTGGCCTCGCTGGGCCCGCAGCACTTCGCGCTGACGGTGGCCGGCGACGAGGTGCCGCGCACCAAGCCGCACCCCGACCCCTATCTGACCGCCGCGGCCGGGCTCGGCGTGGATCCGGCCAGATGCGCGGTCGTCGAGGACACCGCGACCGGTGTCGCTGCGGCCGAGGCGGCCGGCTGCCATGTGGTGGCGGTGCCCTCGGTCGCCCCCATCACCCCGGCCCACCGGCGGACCGTCGTCGGCTCGCTGGAAGAGGTGGACCTGGCATTTCTGCGCGGTCTGATGACGGAAATGCGCTAGCCGTTCACCGAGCGTGCAACCGCGATACAGGGAAATTCCCACGGGGGTGGCGCGAGCGGAATTGATACCCACCGGATGGCCGAATTCCGCCCAGCGCCCCGACTTCTCAGGGGTGTGACGTTCCCCACCCCGAGCGGCCTCGACAGGTCGCGCGCCATGTGCTGTTCACCCCCTTTGGGGCCCCAACTGGGCGCCTTTGTGTCCTGATTGGGGAGATGCTGCACGAATCCTTCCGCTGTCGGTTTTTCGGTGCGTCCACGCCCGGTTTCGTAGCGTGATGGGGGCCCAACTCCGGTGGCCGCGAGGGGTCCTCGGGACGCCGACTAATCTCATCGCGAGAACATCGCCCTTATCGCCGTGATCCGCCGCGACACCCCTGCATGCCGGGTACACGGACGTGACAGCTCTGGAGAAACTCGAGCATGAACCGCAAGACTTTGGTGCTGCCGGCCGTCATCGGTCTGCTGGCCCCGGTCCTCGCCGCGTGCGGCGGATCGGAGAGCGGCAGCGGCGGTGGGGACGCGATCGTCGTCGGTACCACGGACGAGTTCACGGCCTCGAGTGACGCCCCGGCGCCGCTGGACCCGGCGGCCGCCTACGACGTCGGCACCTGGAACATCCTGCGTCAGACCGTGCAGACGCTGATGATCCAGCCGCGCGGCGAGGGCGAGCCCGTGCCCGAGGCCGCCGAGCGCTGCGGCTTCACCGACACCGGCAACGAGCGCTACGCCTGCACCCTGCGCGAGGGCCTGAAGTTCGCCAACGGTGACGCGATCACCGCGGCCGATGTGAAGTACTCCATCGACCGCGCGCTCAGGATCAAGGACGCCGGCGGTGTCTTCGCCCTGCTCTCCACCGTCGACACCGTCGAGACCAAGGGCGACCGCGAGGTCATCTTCCACCTGAAGACCGCCGACGCCACCTTCCCGTACAAGCTGTCCACGCCGGTCGCGGGCATCGTCGACCAGGACGAGTACGCCAAGGACAAGCTCCGCGAGGGCTTCGCGGTGGACGGCTCCGGCCCGTACACCTTCCAGGCCGAGGAGAGCGACGGCAAGCTGGTCAAGGCCGTGTTCACCAAGAACCCCGACTACAAGGGGGCCTTGACGGTGAACAACGACAAGGTCGAGCTGCGCTCCTTCGCCGACGCCGACGCCATGAGCGCCGCCATCGACAAGGGCGACATCGACCTGATGACCCGCACCATGTCACCCGAGCAGATCCAGAAGCTGTCCACGGCCTCCGACAGCGAGGTCGACCTCGTCGAGATGTCCGGCCTGGAGATCCGCTACCTCGGCTTCAACACCGAGGCCCCGAGCGTCAAGAGCAAGGCCGTCCGCCAGGCGATGGCCCAGGTCATCAACCGCAGCGAACTGGTCAGCAAGGTCTACGGCACCCAGGCCGAGCCGCTGTACTCGCTGGTCCCGGCCAGCCTCACCGGCCACTCCAACGCGTTCTTCAACACCTACGGCGAGCCCAGCACCGCCAAGGCCAAGGCCCTGCTCGCCGAGGCGAACATCACCACCCCGGTGAAGCTGACGCTGCACTACACCACCGACCACTACGGCGCGGGCACCGAGAAGGAGTTCGAGCTGCTGAAGGAACAGCTCAACTCCAGCGGCCTGTTCGACGTCACCGTCAAGGGCACCCCCTGGGAGACCTTCCGTCCCGCCGAGCAGAAGGGCGAGTACGACGTCTACGGCATGGGCTGGTTCCCCGACTTCCCGGACGCCGACAACTACCTCGCCCCGTTCCTGGACAAGGACAACTTCCTCGGCTCGCCGTACGCGAACAGCGAGATCCGCAACTCCCTGATCCCGGACTCCCGGCGCGAGGCCGACCGCCAGTCCGCGGTCGGCAGCCTGACGGAGATCCAGGACATCGTCGCCGAGGACGTCCCCCTGCTCCCGCTGTGGCAGGGCAAGCAGTACGTCGCCGCCCGCGACGACGTCACGGGTACCGCGTACGCGCTCAACTCGTCCTCCACCCTTCAGTTGTGGGAGCTCGGCCGTGGCGTGAGCGGCTGACGTCTCCCGTGCCAGGGCCGCCGGGACGGCGGCCCCGAATACCGATACCGACGACAAGGCACCTGCACGTGAACATGCGCAACCAGTGGCCGGTCCTGCCCGTAGTGGCGGGGCTGGCCTCCGGCCTGCTGACCGGCTGCGGCACGGAGACCGGCGGCTCCGCGAGCGACGGCTCCGCCGTGGTCGTGGGGATGTCCGACGACGTCCTGGCCACCGACCCGGCCTCCGGATACGACCCGGGCTCGTGGCTGTTGTTCAACAACGTCTTCCAGTCCCTGCTCAGCTTCCCCAAGGGCGGCACCGACCCCGAGCCCGACGCGGCCGAGTCGTGTGCGTTCACCGACGCCTCGACGAAGGTGTACAAGTGCACGCTGAAGGACGGTCTGAAGTTCAGCAACGGTGACTCGCTCACCTCGGAGGACGTGAAGTTCTCCTTCGACCGCATGCTGAAGATCAACGACGACGCCGGTCCCGCGATCATGTTCCCGATGCTGGACAAGGTCGAGACCCCGGACGAGAAGACGGTCGTCTTCCGGCTGAACACCCCGGACGCCACCTTCCCGAGCAAGATCGCCTCCGGCGCCGGCTCCATCGTCGACCACCGCCAGTACGACGCGGACGGGCTGCGCGAGGACGGCGAGGCGGTCGGCTCCGGCCCCTACAAGCTCGACTCGTTCAGCGATGACGAGGCCGTCTTCTCGGTCAACGAGCACTACACGGGCAGCGCCGCCGAGGTGAAGAACTCCGGCGTCACCATGAAGTTCTTCAAGGGCGACCGCACGGCGCTGAAGACCGCGCTGGTCGACGGCGAGGTCGACATCGCCTACCGAGGCCTGAGCGCCGCCGACATCGCCGAGACCGAGAAGGCCGACGACAGCTCCAGCTCCGGCATCGAGCTCGTCGACGGCACCGGCGCCGAGGTGCAGCACCTGGTCTTCAACATGGACGACCCGGTGACCGGAAAGCTCGGGGTCCGCAAGGCCATCGCCTACCTGCTCGACCGCGACGCCCTCATCGAGGACGTCTACCAGGGCACCGCCACCCCGCTGTACTCGATCATCCCGGCGGGCATCGGCGGCCACAACACCGCCTTCTTCGACACCTACGGCGAGCGGCCCTCCAAGGCCAAGGCCGCGGCGGCGCTGGCCTCCGACGGCATCACCGACAAGGTGAAGCTGACGCTCTGGTCGACCCCGTCGCGCTACGGCCCGGCCACCGACCAGGAGTTGAAGGCCATCGCCGGCCAGCTCAACGCCAGCGGCCTGTTCGACGCCGACGTGAAGTCCGTCGAGTACGAGCAGTACGAGCAGGACATCGAGGCCGGCAAGTACGGCGTGTACGTGAAGGGCTGGATCCCGGACTACCCGGACGCCGACAACTTCACGTCGCCGTTCTTCGGTGAGGGCAACGTGCTGGGCAACAACTACAGCAACGACACCATCACCGGCACGCTGATCCCGCGCACGGGCGCCCAGAGCGACCGCACCGCGACGGACGACGACTACGGCCGCCTCCAGGACATCGTGGCCGCGGAACTGCCCATCCTGCCGGTCTGGCAGGCCAAGCAGTACGCCGTCGTCCGGGACAACGTCTACGGCCTCGAGTCCTGCCTCGACGCCTCGACGGTGTTCCGCTTCTGGGAGCTCAGCAAGAGCAGCGACTGACCCGACGCACAGGGCGCCCGCTTCCCTTCGGGGAAGTCGGGCGCCCTTCGCGTGTCTCGCTGCCGGACTCCTACTGCGCGCCGGGTCGCACGAGCCCGCTCTCGTACGCGTACACGGCCGCCTGCACCCGGTCGCGCAGCCCCAGCTTGGTGAGGACGTGCCCGACGTGCGTCTTGACGGTGGTCTCGCTGACGAACAGATCCGCGGCGATCTCGGCGTTCGACAGTCCGCGCGCCACCAGCTTCAGCACCTCCACCTCGCGGTCGGTGAGGGTGTGCAGGGTGTCCGGGACGGGCTCGTCGCCGGAGGGCAGATGCGTGGCGTACTTGTCGAGCAGGCGGCGGGTGATGCTGGGCGCGAGCATCGCCTCTCCGGCGGCCACGACCCGAATCGCCTGCACCAGCTCGTTCGCCGGCGCGTCCTTGAGCAGGAAGCCGCTGGCGCCGGCCCGCAACGCCTCCACGACGTACTCGTCGAGGTCGAAGGTGGTGAGCACCAGCACCTTCGCCGGGCCGTCCCGCCCGGGGCCGGTGATCTGCCGGGTCGCCTCGACTCCGTCCATCCGAGGCATGCGGATGTCCATCAGAACCACATCGGGCTGCAGGGCCCGCACCTGGTCGAGAGCCTGAAGGCCGTCTCCGGCCTCGCCCACGACCGCGATGTCCTGCTCCGCCTCCAGGATCATCCGGAAGCCGGTACGCAGCAGCGGCTGGTCGTCGACCAGTAGGACGCGGATGGCCACGTAAGTCTCCTTCGCTAGTCCGGCCCCATTCTGCCCTGCGCCGCCACGCCCGACTCGACTGCCCTGACGATCTCTTGGCCACCCGCGTCCGGGCCGGCTTCCGGATCCGTGGCGGCCTCGGCTTCGGGGCCTCGTACCGACAGCGGCAGCGGGTAGGGCGGGGGAGTGCCGCCGAACTCCGGGCAGTGGGCCTGGTGGTCGCACCAGCCGCACAGCTTGGTCGGCCGCGGGCGCCAGTCGCCCGTCTCGGTCGCGAGCCTGATCGCCTCCCACAGCGCGAGCAGCTTGCGCTCGACCCGCTCCAGATCGGCGATGACGGGGTCGTACGTCAGGACGTCACCGCTGCCGAGATAGACGAGCTGGAGCCGGCGCGGCACGACGTGCTTCAGCCGCCAGACCACGAGCGCGTAGAACTTCATCTGGAACAGCGCGCCCTCGGCGTACTCGGGCCGGGGCGCCTTGCCCGTCTTGTAGTCGACGATCCGCACCTCGCCGGTCGGCGCCACGTCGACCCGGTCGATGATCCCGCGCAGCCGCAGCCCCGAGTCCAGCTCGGTCTCCACGAACAGCTCGCGCTCGGCCGGTTCCAGCCGGGTCGGGTCCTCCAGCGTGAACCACCGCTCCACGAGCTGCTCGGCCTCACCGAGCCACCGCGAGAGCCGCGCGCCCTCCGGATCGTCGGCGAACAGCTCCTGGACCTCCGGCCGCGACTCGCGCAGCCGGTCCCACTGCCCGGGGATCAGCGACTTGGCGCGGGGGGCGGTGCGCTCGGCCGCCGGAGCGTCGAACAGCCGCTCCAGCACGGCGTGCACCAGGGTGCCCCGGGTCGCCGCCTCGCTGGGCTTCTCCGGCAGCCGGTCGATCACCCGGAACCGGTACAGCAACGGGCACTGCATGAAGTCACCGGCGCGCGAGGGCGACAGCGAGGCGGGCGCTATGGCGGTGGGCACCGCCCGCCGCTCCGTCGCCCCGTCCCCCGCCGTCGAGGTGGCCTCGCCCGCCACCGACGGCTCCACGTCCTCCGTGCTCGTCTCCATGCTCCAGACCTTACGGCCCGCCACTGACAGTCACCCGACCGTCGTCGGACGAACACAGGGGGTGCCGGGGCGGAACGCGCCGCGACGGCCGCATACCATCGACCCGAGACCCTTCCGCACGGCAGGCGCGGAAGACGCTTCGAACGAGGGGACACCGTGGACGAGAGCGGCGGGAGCGGGCAGCCGCGGTCCGGCACCGAGCAGCCGACCCAGCACCACGCACCACGATCGACCCCGCCCACGCCACCCCCAGACCCCGCCCCCTCGGCGACCCCACGCAACGAACACCGCCCGGAGAACGGCCCATCGGGCGCCGGCGAGGCACCGCCCGGTGGCGAACGGCCGGACGAGGCGCCACACGGCACCGCGCAGTCCGGCGGCTCCGAGACGCCCGGCCGGGACCAGGCGCCGGCCGGTGAAGAGCAGCCCGACCGGGCCCACGAGGATCGCCCCTCGGTCTGGGGCGAGGCGTCCGGGCGGAACGAGGAGCGGGGCTGGGCCGGGACGCCGCGGCAGGGCGAGGACCGGGCGCCGGACGTCGACGGCGGGCAGCGGAAGGCCGACGGCGGAGCCGAGACCACCGGAGCGCACCCCCGGCCTCCGAAGCCCCCGGAGCCGCGTGGCGGACTGCTCATGGGCCGCCCCTTCGGCGTACCCGTCTACGTCGCCCCCAGCTGGTTCCTCGTCGCCGCCCTGATCACCTGGGTCTTCGGCGGCCAGCTGGACCGCGTGCTCCCCGAACTCGGCGCCGCCCGCTATCTCGTCTCCCTCTTCTTCGCGGTCGCCTTCTACGCCTCCGTCCTCGTCCACGAACTCGCCCACACCGTCGCCGCCCTCCGCTTCAAGCTCCCCGTCCGCCGCATCCAGCTCCAGTTCTTCGGCGGCGTCTCGGAGATCGAGAAGGAGTCCGACACCCCGGGCCGCGAGTTCGTCCTGGCCTTCGTGGGCCCGCTGCTCTCCCTCGTCCTCGCCGGCGTCTTCTACGCCGCCATGCAGACCGTGGAACCCGGCACCGTCCCCGGAGTCCTGCTGGCCGGCCTGATGATCTCCAACCTCATCGTCGCCGCCTTCAACCTCCTGCCCGGCCTCCCGCTCGACGGCGGCCGTATGCTCCGCGCCGTCGTGTGGAAGATCACCGGCAAGCCCATGAGCGGCACCGTCGCCGCCGCCTGGGTCGGCCGCGCCCTCGCCGTCTCCGTCCTCATCGGGCTCCCGCTGCTGACCCAGTCCGGGGTCCTCGGCGCCGACGCCGAGGACAACGTCGGCATGGACACCGTCATGGACGCCCTGCTGGCCGCCATCCTCGCCGCGATCATCTGGACCGGCGCCGGCAACAGCCTCCGCATGGCCCGCCTGCGCGAACACCTGCCCGAGCTGCGCGCCCGCACGCTCACCCGCCGCGCGGTCCCCGTGGAGGCGGACACCCCGCTCTCCGAGGCGCTGCGCCGCGCCAACGCCGCCGGCGCCCGCGCCCTGGTCGTCGTCGACGCCGACGGCGCACCCCTCTCCCTCGTCCGCGAGGCCGCCATCGTCGGTGTCCCCGAGCACCGCCGCCCCTGGGTCGCCGTCAGCGGCCTCGCCCAGGAGCTCACGGACGGCATGCGCGTCTCGGCGGAACTGGCGGGGGAGGACCTCCTGGACGCCCTGAGGGCCGCTCCGGCCACCGAGTACCTGGTGGTGGAGGAGACCGGCGAGATCTACGGCGTCCTGTCCGCCGCGGACGTGGAGCGCGCCTTCGTCAAGGCCATGGCCCGCCCCTCCTAGTGGTCGGCGGCCCCGGTAAACCCCGGTAGGCTGTTCACATGTCCGAACCGACCGGTGCCGCCCGCAGGCGCGGGCCCTTCAAGGTCGGGGACCAGGTTCAGCTGACCGACCCCAAGGGCCGCCACTACACGTTCACGCTCGAGGCCGGGAAGAACTTCCACACCCACAAGGGTTCCTTCCCGCACGACGAACTGATCGGCGCTCCCGAGGGCAGCGTTGTCCGCACCACCGGGAACGTCGCCTACCTCGCGCTGCGCCCCCTGCTCCCCGACTACGTCCTGTCCATGCCCCGCGGGGCAGCCGTCGTCTACCCGAAGGACGCGGGGCAGATCCTCGCCTTCGCCGACATCTTCCCCGGCGCGCGCGTAGTCGAGGCCGGCGTCGGCTCCGGCTCGCTCAGCAGCTTCCTGCTGCGCGCCATCGGCGACCAGGGCATGCTGCACTCCTACGAGCGCCGCGAGGACTTCGCGGAGATCGCGCAAGCGAACGTGGAGCGCTACTTCGGCGGCCCGCACCCCGCCTGGCAGCTCACCGTCGGCGACCTGCAGGACAACCTGAGCGACACGGACGTCGACCGCGTCATCCTCGACATGCTCGCCCCGTGGGAGTGCCTGGAGGCCGTCTCCAAGGCGCTGGTCCCCGGCGGCATCCTGTGCTGCTACGTCGCCACCACCACCCAGCTCGCCCGGACCGTGGAGTCCATCCGCGAGATCGGCTCCTTCAACGAGCCGACCGCCTGGGAGACGATGATCCGCAACTGGCACATCGAGGGCCTGGCCGTGCGCCCGGACCACCGGATGATCGGCCACACCGGCTTCCTGCTCACCGCCCGCCGTCTCGCCGACGGGGTCGAGCCGCCGATGCGCCGCCGACGCCCCGCCAAGGGCGCCTACGGCGAGGACTACGCGGGACCCAACGCCGACGGAGGCTCCGGCCGCTGAGGCGGCCCCGTGCCGCGTACAACGCAACGGCGCCGTGGCCGAGTTCCCCAGGACCACCGGGAACTCGGCCACGGCGCCGTTGCGCTGACGGCGTGCCACCTGCCCGGCCCTTCGGCACCGGAACTGCACACCCCCGCCGTTCCCCCGCGGTGTGACGTGTGGCACGATGCCTGGCACCCCCACCGGCACAGCCCTCACGGGAGACACTCCTAGTGCAGCACTCCGCCGTCCCGGAACTGGCACACACGCACACCCGTCCGATCCACTGGGTCGCGACCGCCACCGCGCTGGCCGGCGTCGTGGCACTCTCCTCGGTCCTGCAACCGGACGCGGCCAACGCGGTCCAGGCCTCGGGCACGGCGCCGAGGAGTGCGCCCGCCGCCGTCGCGCCGCCCGACACCAAGGGCGTGGACTTCGGCCTCGAATGCGGCCCCGTGAAGGCGGTCGTGGTGAAGAAGGCGTCCGGGGACCTCGACGGCGACGGCCGGCCGGAGACCGTGGCCGTCGTGCACTGCGACGCCCCCATGGGCACCCCGCCGGACGGCGTGTACGTCCTCACGCGCGGGAGCGACACCGAGCGCCCCCGGGTCGTGGCCACGCTGGTCGACCCGAAGGACCGCCAGACCGTCAGCGAGTTCGCCGTGCGGGACGGTGCCGTCGTGGCGACCCTGCTCGGCTACTCGTCGTCCGAGGTGCCCAGTTGCTGCCCCGACGTCACCGACCGCGCGAAATGGCAGTGGGACAACGGTACGTTCGTCCGCTCGACCCCCGCTGGAGCGCAGAGCGTCTGACGACGCTCCGCGCCCGCGGTGTCACTGGGCGTCGGGCCCGTACACCTCGACCTGGTCCGAGACCCGGCGCACATGGATGCAGTCGCCGGGGCACTCCTTGGCGGAGTCCACGACATCGGTGAGCAGCGGCAGCGGTACGGGGGTCGTGGCGCCCTTGTCCTGAAGAAGCTCGTCGTCCGCGCTCTTCACGTAGGCGAGTCCGTCGATGTCCAGCTCGAACACCTCGGGCGCGTACTGGGCGCAGATGCCGTCGCCGGTACAGAGGTCCTGGTCGATCCAGACCTCGAGCGCCTCGCCGACCCCGGCCGCCTGCTCCACGTCCATCTCTCCTGCCGTTCTCCGTGTGGGACATCTCGACCCTACCTCCGCCCCGGCACCGGGCGAGCGCCGACCGCCGGTGACGCGATCCGCCCGCGCGGGCACCGTGCGTCACCGCCTACGCCCGCCCCCGTCCGCCCCCGGCATCAGCGGTTACGACCCCTGTGCGGCCCCGCTCTCGACGTACCGATGACCGCAACTCCAGCCAAACTCGACGGTGTTTG
The DNA here is from genome assembly GCF_056436565.1 of Streptomyces sp. NPDC043726. Classification (NCBI taxonomy): domain Bacteria; kingdom Bacillati; phylum Actinomycetota; class Actinomycetes; order Kitasatosporales; family Streptomycetaceae; genus Streptomyces; species Streptomyces sp. NPDC043726. Next base: position 310,041 of record NZ_JBWKCI010000008.1, on the reverse strand, counting down.
ACTACTCCGGCCAGGAACAGCCCGCTTCCGAAAGACGTTGAGTGGGTATCCAGACGGCGTGAGAACAGCTCAGGGTGTGGCCGACGACACACCTTGACAGTCTTTGTGATCTAGGGGTTTCAATCGAGACCCACCCAGGTAGGGTCTGGAAGCGTCCAGCTCCCCTTGGAGGAGGTGAGGACCGTGGCAGCCCACGACGACGACATGAACCGCGGCATCCGCCCGGGACGAGGGTCCGAAGACCCTGCCGGGCAGATTGCCTACCTTGAGCAGGAGATCGCCGTCCTGCGACGTAAGCTCGCCGACTCTCCGCGACACACGAGGATTCTCGAAGAGCGGATCGTCGAGCTGCAGACCAACCTGGCCGGCGTGTCCGCCCAGAACGAGCGGCTCGCCAACACGCTCCGTGAGGCCCGCGACCAGATCGTGGCCCTCAAAGAGGAGGTCGACCGGCTCGCGCAGCCGCCGGCCGGCTTCGGTGTCTTCCTCACGGCGAACGAGGACGGCACGGCCGACATCTTCACCGGAGGACGCAAACTCCGGGTGAACGTCAGCCCAAGCGTGGAACTCGACGACCTGCGCCGCGGCCAGGAAGTCATGCTCAACGAAGCGCTCAACGTGGTCGAGGCCATGGAGTTCGAGCGCGTCGGGGACATCGTCACCCTCAAGGAGATCCTCGAGGACGGCGAGCGGGCCCTGGTGCTCGGGCACACCGACGAGGAACGGGTGGTGCGGCTCGCCGAGCCGCTGCTGGACGTCACCATCCGTCCCGGCGACGCCCTGCTGCTCGAACCCCGCTCCGGCTACGTCTACGAGATCGTGCCCAAGAGCGAGGTCGAGGAACTCGTCCTCGAAGAGGTCCCGGACATCGGCTACGAGCAGATCGGCGGTCTGGGCAACCAGATCGAGATGATCCGCGACGCGGTCGAGCTCCCCTACCTCTACCCGGACCTGTTCAAGGAGCACGAACTGCGCCCGCCCAAGGGCGTCCTGCTCTACGGACCCCCCGGATGCGGAAAGACGCTCATCGCCAAGGCTGTCGCCAACTCGCTGGCCAAGAAGGTCGCCGAGGTCACCGGCCAGGCCCAGGGCAAGAGCTTCTTCCTCAACATCAAGGGTCCCGAGCTGCTCAACAAGTACGTCGGCGAGACCGAGCGGCAGATCCGCCTCGTCTTCCAGCGTGCTCGTGAGAAGGCCTCCGAGGGCACGCCCGTCATCGTCTTCTTCGACGAGATGGAGTCCCTCTTCCGCACCCGTGGCTCCGGAGTCAGCTCGGACGTCGAGAACACGATCGTCCCGCAGCTGCTCGCCGAGATCGACGGTGTGGAGGGCCTGCAGAACGTGGTCGTGATCGGTGCCTCCAACCGCGAGGACATGATCGACCCCGCCATCCTGCGCCCCGGCCGGCTGGACGTGAAGATCAAGATCGAGCGTCCGGACGCCGAGGCCGCGAAGGACATCTTCGGCAAGTACCTCACCGAGCGCCTCCCGCTGCACCCCGAGGACGTCGGTGAGCACGGCGGCGACAAGGGTTCCACGGTCCAGGGCATGATCCAGACCGCGGTGGAACAGATGTACGCCGAATCCGAGGAGAACCGCTTCCTGGAAGTCACCTACGCCAATGGAGACAAGGAAGTCCTGTATTTCAAGGACTTCAACTCCGGCGCCATGATCGAGAACATCGTCGGGCGCGCCAAGAAAATGGCGATCAAGGACTTCCTGGAGCACAACCAGAAGGGTCTGCGCGTCTCCCACCTCCTCCAGGCTTGCGTGGACGAGTTCAAGGAGAACGAGGACCTGCCGAACACCACCAACCCGGACGACTGGGCCCGGATCTCCGGAAAGAAGGGCGAGCGGATTGTCTACATCCGCACCCTGATCACCGGAAAGCAGGGCGCGGACACCGGACGCTCCATCGACACGGTGGCGAACACCGGTCAGTACCTGTAAAAGACAGGGCGGCTGCGGGTGCCCTCAGCGGGTACCCGCAGCCGACTGTTTTTGCGGCGATGACCGGAGCAAGGCAATGACGCAAATGATCTCCCCACCAGCGCAAAGGCGTTCTAGGCTCTTCCGTACCGCCGAGTCGCGCAGTGCGGGGACGGGCACCGCACACGCACCGGAGCGCCAGCGGTACTTGAGCAGCGTCCCCGACCGAGGACGCCGCCGGGCAAGGAGGGCCGCATGACCGTACGGCGAGTAATGGGCATCGAGACGGAGTACGGGATCTCCGTCCCCGGTCACCCCAACGCCAATGCCATGCTCACCTCATCCCAGATCGTCAACGCCTACGCGGCGGCGATGCACCGGGCCCGCCGGGCCCGCTGGGACTTCGAGGAGGAGAACCCGCTGCGCGACGCGCGAGGCTTCGACCTCGCCCGCGAGGCCGCCGACTCCAGTCAGCTCACGGACGAGGACATCGGCCTGGCCAATGTCATCCTCACCAACGGCGCACGGCTCTACGTCGACCACGCCCACCCCGAGTACAGCGCCCCCGAGGTGACCAACCCGCGGGACGCCGTCCTCTGGGACAAGGCCGGCGAACGGATCATGGCAGAGGCCGCGGAACGCGCCGCCCAGCTGCCCGGCGCCCAGCCGATCCACCTCTACAAGAACAACACCGACAACAAGGGCGCCTCCTACGGGACGCACGAGAACTACCTGATGAAGCGGGAGACCCCCTTCTCGGACATCGTGCGCCACCTGACGCCCTTCTTCGTCTCCCGCCAGGTCTTCGCCGGAGCGGGCCGCGTCGGCATCGGCCAGGACGGCCACGAGCACGGCTTCCAGCTCAGCCAGCGCGCCGACTACTTCGAGGTCGAGGTCGGCCTCGAGACCACGCTGAAGCGCCCGATCATCAACACCCGCGACGAGCCGCACGCGGACGCGGAGAAGTACCGCCGCCTGCACGTGATCATCGGCGACGCGAACCTCTCCGAGATCTCCACGTACCTCAAGCTCGGCACGACGGCCCTGGTGCTGTCGATGATCGAGGACGGCTTCATCGCGGTCGACCTGGCCGTCGACCAGCCCGTCCGCACGCTCCACCAGGTCTCCCACGACCCGACCCTGAAGCGCCTGGTCACGCTCCGCAGTGGCCGGACACTCACCGCGGTCCAGCTCCAGATGGAGTACTACGAGCTGAGCCGCAAGTACGTCGAGGAGCGCTTCGGCGCCGACGCCGACGACCAGACCAAGGACGTCCTGAGCCGCTGGGAGGACACCCTCAACCGGCTGGAGAACGATCCGATGAGCCTGGCCGGCGAGCTGGACTGGGTGGCCAAGCGGGAGCTGATGGAGGGCTACCGGCGCCGCGACGACCTCGACTGGGACGCCGCCCGGCTGCATCTGGTGGACCTCCAGTACGCCGACGTACGCGCCGAGAAGGGCCTGTACAACCGTCTCGCGGCCCGCGGGCGCATCAAGCGCCTGCTGGACGAGACGGAGGTCGAGAGGGCCAGGACGAAGCCGCCGGAGGACACGCGCGCGTACTTCCGCGGGCGGTGCCTGGAGCAGTACGCCGACGACGTCGCGGCCGCCTCCTGGGACTCCGTGATCTTCGATCTGCCGGGCCGGGACTCCCTCCAGCGCGTTCCAACCCTCGAACCGCTTCGCGGAACGCGAAATCACGTCAAGGAGCTCCTGGACCGCTGCCGTACCGCGGAAGACCTGGTCAAGGTGCTTTCCGGCGGCTGAACGGGTACCTGGGGGCACAAGTCCCGGCAGGGTGGAAAACCCGCCGTCCGGGAATCATCGAGGTGGTCCCCGCACGTTGAGGAAAGTGCGGGGCCGATGTCAGACCGGGCTTGTAGGGTCTGATCATCACCGATCGGCAGGAATGTCGACCTGGCGACCATGTCGGGCGAACTGAGCGGGGTGAGGGTTATGGCAACCAAGGACACCGGCGGCGGGCAGCAGAAGGCCACGCGCTCCACGGAGGAGGTCGAGGAGCAGGCGACCGACGCGCAGGCTTCGGAGGACCTCAAGGAGCGCCAGGAGAAGCTGAGCGACGACGTGGACTCCGTCCTGGACGAGATTGACGACGTACTCGAGGAGAATGCCGAGGACTTCGTGCGGTCCTTCGTTCAAAAGGGTGGACAGTAGGTCACCTTCGCCTTTGAATCCAAGGTCTCCAGCAGGCTCTCAGGGTTCGGGGTGGCGTGTGGCCGGGGAGCAGACGGCGAGGTGCTGCTCGCGGTTCCGGTGGGTCGGGCCGCGGGCAGTCTTCATCGGCGGCGAAGCGGCCTGTGAACGGCACGGGCTCAGATGTGGATCACTCCCCCGAGACGGGTAGGGTCCGTGGCATACCGTGCTTCAACTGCTCTTACGTGGAAGGAAACTCGTGGAAGCCAACACTCGTGGCGCCGGGCGTCTACCAGCTGCCTTCCTGACGCCTGGATCCTCGTCCTTCATGGACTTTCTCTCCGAGCACCAGCCGGAGATGCTGCCCGGCAAGCGTCAACTGCCGCCGGTGCAGGGCGTGATCGAGGCGCCGCACGGCACGACCATCGTGGCCGTGACCTTCCCCGGGGGCGTCGTCCTCGCCGGTGACCGCCGGGCCACCATGGGCAACGTCATCGCCCAGCGGGACATCGAGAAGGTCTTCCCGGCCGACGAGTACTCGGCCGTCGGCATCGCCGGCACGGCGGGTCTGGCCGTGGAGATGGTGAAGCTCTTCCAGCTGGAGCTGGAGCACTTCGAGAAGGTCGAGGGCGCCCAGCTGTCGCTGGAGGGCAAGGCGAACCGGCTGTCCACCATGATCCGCTCCAACCTGGGCATGGCCATGCAGGGCCTGGCCGTGGTGCCGCTCTTCGCGGGCTACGACGTGGACCGGGACAAGGGCCGGATCTTCTCCTACGACGTCACCGGCGGCCGTTCCGAGGAGCAGGGCTACGCGGCCACGGGCTCCGGTTCGATCTTCGCGCGCGGCGCCATGAAGAAGCTCTTCCGTGCCGACCTGAGCGAGGCCGAGGCCACCACGCTGGTGGTGCAGGCCCTGTACGACGCGGCTGACGACGACTCGGCGACCGGTGGTCCCGATGTCGCCCGCCGGATCTACCCGATCGTCACCGTGATCACCGATGACGGCTTCCGCCGGCTCACCGACGAGGAGTCCTCCGAGATCGCCCGCTCGATCCTGGAGCGGCGCCTGGAGCAGCCGGACGGCCCGCGGGCCGCGCTGCTGTAACCGACGGCCCCTCTTGCTAGGTGATCCAGTGACTTCCACAGAAAGGGACGGATAACCGGTGTCGACGCCGTTCTATGTCTCCCCCCAGCAGGCCATGGCCGACCGGGCGGAGTACGCCCGCAAGGGCATCGCCCGCGGCCGCAGCCTGGTCGTGCTGCAGTACGCCGACGGCATCGTGTTCGTCGGCGAGAACCCGTCCCGCGCGCTGCACAAGTTCAGCGAGATCTACGACCGGATCGGCTTCGCGGCCGCCGGCAAGTACAACGAGTACGAGAACCTGCGGATCGGCGGCGTGCGCTACGCCGACCTGCGGGGTTACACCTACGACCGTGACGACGTCACCGCCCGCGGTCTGGCCAACGTCTACGCCCAGACGCTGGGCACGATCTTCTCCTCCGCGGCGGAGAAGCCGTACGAGGTGGAGCTGGTCGTCGCCGAGGTCGGGGAGACCCCCGAGGGCGACCAGATCTACCGGCTGCCGCACGACGGTTCGATCGTGGACGAGCACGGCTCGGTCGCGGTCGGCGGCAATGCCGAGCTGATCAGCAACTACCTGGATCAGCGCCATCAGGACGGCATGACCCTCGCCGAGGCCCTGAAGCTGGCCGTGCAGGCGCTGTCCCGTGAGTCCAACGGCTCCCAGCGGGAGATCCCCGCCGAGCGTCTCGAGGTCGCGGTGCTGGACCGTACGCGTCCGCAGCAGCGCAAGTTCAAGCGGATCGTCGGCCGTCAGCTCGCCCGGCTGCTGGAGGCCGGCGGCGCGGCCACGGAGGCCGAGAGCGCCGACGAGGGCACCGAGGGCACCGAGGGCTCCGACGAGGAGTAGCCCGCCCCCAGCTCATCCCCTGCGCCCCGGCCGACCGCTCGGCCGGGGCGCAGGGCGTTCAGGAGGGGTCTGGCGGGGCCGTGGAGCCCCGGACGACCAGTTCGACGGGGATGTCTCCGCCGTCCGGCTCCCGGCCGTCCAGGACGGCCAGCAGGGCCCGCATGCCGCGTTCGCCGAAGAGCTCGGCGTTGAGCCGTACGGTCGTCAGCTCGGGGTCGATGGCGGTCGCGAGGGCGAGGTCGTCGAGGCCGGTGACGGAGAGGTCCTCGGGGATGCTCAGGCCCAGACGCCGGGCGGCTTTGTAGGCGCCGGCCGCGAGTTTGTCGTCGTCGCAGATCAGGGCGGTGGGGCGGGGTCCGGGCGCGGAGAGGGCGGCCTCGGCGGCTCGCTGGGCGCCCTCGATGGAGATCGACGCGCGGGCCGTCCGCAGTGAGGTGTCCGGGACGGCGGCCACGCGCGCGTGCAGCTCGCGGGCGCGGACCTCGAAGGTCCAGGAGGCGACGTCCGCCGCCAGGTGCAGGAAGCGGCGGTGGCCGAGGCCCAGCAGGTGCTCGGCGATCTGGCGCACGCCGTCGGCGATGTCGAGGTTGACGGTGGCCGCGCCGTGGCTGCCCGCCGGATCGCTGTCGAGCATGACCAGCGGGAGCTGGTCGCCGCGGATGGCGGTGAGGGCGTCGGCGGCCATGGAGGAGGCGATGACGCCGTCCAGGGCCGCCTGGGCGGAGGCGAAGGGGTCGCGGGCGGGTCCGATGCCCTCGGGGGAGGGGTAGAGGACGACGCCGAAGCCGTTCTCGGCCGCCACGCGCGCGGCGCCGGTGTAGACGCCCGCGAAGAACTCGGTGGTCAGGGCCGGGACGACGAGCAGCACCGTACGGGTGCGGCCGAGCCGGAGGTTGCGGGCGGCCAGGTTGGGCCGGTAGCCGAGCGCGCGGGCGGCCTCGCGGACCCGCTCGGCGGTGGCCTCGGAGACCCGGCCGCGCCACTTGTCGCCCAGCACCAGGGAGACCGCGGCCTGGGACACCCCGGCCGCCTGGGCGACGTCACGGCTCGTGGGGCGGGTGCTGCCTCGTGCCACCGTCTCCCCGCTCTTTCGTCTGGACTCCCGAACAGCGCACATGGTACGTATGACGAAGGAAGTTATACGTAAAACGTCATCCGTCTCGGCGAGGAGTGGTCGTTCATGGCCGCCGGATACCTGCAGATCCTCAGGGCGAGGCACGCCACCCGGCTGCTCGTCGGCACGCTGGTGGGCCGGCTGCCGAACGCCACCGCCGCCATCGCGATCGTGCTGTTCGTCCGCGCCGAGGGCGGCACCTACAGCCTCGCCGGGGTGCTCGCGGCCGTCTACGGCGTCGCCAACGCCGTAGGACAGCCGCTGCTCGGCAGGCTCGTCGACCTGCACGGGCAGCCGCGGGTGCAGCTGCCCGCCGCGGTGGTGTCCGCGCTCGCGATGGCCGCCTTCGCCGTCGTGGGCATCGGACAGCTGCCGCTCGCGTACGCGGCCGTGGCGGCCGCCGGGCTGTTCACGCCGCCCCTGGAGGGCGGCCTGCGGGCGCTGTGGCCCTCGGTCCTCGGCAAGGAGGACCAGGTGCACACGGCGTACGCCATGGACGCGGTGGCGCAGGAAGTCATGTTCACCGTCGGGCCGTTGCTGGTGACGCTGTGCACCGCCCTGTGGTCGGCGCAGGCGGCGCTGCTCGTCCTGAACGTCATAGGCGTCCTCGGCGCGCTCTCCGTGGTGCTCTCGCCGCCCTCGCGCGCGTGGCGCTCGGCGCCGCGCGAGGCGCACTGGCTGGGCGCGCTGCGGTCGCCCGGACTGCTGGCGCTGCTGGGCGCGTTCCTGTTCGTGGGGATCGCGCTCGGCTCGATCACGGTCGCCTCGGTGCCCTACGCGGACGACAACGGCGGTGACGCGGTCTACGGCTGGCTGATGGCGGGCCTGGGGCTCGGTGCGCTGATCGGCGGCACGGTGTACGGGGCGCGGCAGTGGGCGGGTGAGCCCGGGCGGCGACTGACCGTGCTGACGGCCCTTCTGGCGGTGTGTTACCTCCCGCTGATGCTGATGCCGGGCGCGGTGCCCATGGTGCTGCTGGCCGTGCTGTCCGGTGTCTTCCTGGCCCCCTGCATCGCTTGTGCGTTCGTGCTCGTCGACCGGCACGCCCCGCGCGGGACGGTCACCGAGGCCTTCTCCTGGCTTGTGACGACGTTCACGGTCGGCGCGTCGGTCGGAACAGGGCTCACCGGCCCGGTCGTCGAGGCGGGCGGGGCCCTGTGGGGCTTCGCCGTTCCGGGTGTCGCGGGCGGCGTGTCCCTGCTGGTCCTGCTGGCCACGGGACGGGTCCTCGCAGCGCCCGCGCGGACGGCGGTCGTTGCGGCTTCATCGGAAAATGATCCAAACCGTGCCGTCGAACCCCGTTTCAGCTCGGGGGATCGGGCGTAATGTTCAGTCATGGACCGCCGCATTTTCGGGCTGGAGAACGAGTACGGCGTCACGTGCACGTTCAGGGGACAGCGCCGCCTGTCGCCTGACGAGGTGGCGCGGTACCTCTTCCGCCGTGTCGTGTCATGGGGCCGCAGCAGCAATGTCTTTCTGCGGAACGGCGCCCGCCTCTATCTCGACGTGGGGTCACATCCGGAATACGCGACACCCGAATGTGACAACGTGACCGAGCTGGTCACGCACGACAAGGCAGGCGAGCGCATTCTGGAAGGGCTGTTGGTGGACGCCGAACGACGCCTGCACGAGGAAGGAATCGCGGGCGACGTCTACCTCTTCAAGAACAACACCGACTCGGCGGGCAACTCCTACGGTTGCCACGAGAACTATCTGGTGGCGCGGCACGGGGAGTTCTCCCGGCTCGCGGACATTCTCATTCCGTTCCTCGTCACCCGGCAGCTGCTGTGCGGTGCGGGCAAGGTGCTGCAGACCCCGCGCGGAGCGGTGTACTGCGTGAGCCAGCGGGCGGAGCACATCTGGGAGGGCGTCTCCTCGGCGACGACCCGCTCCCGGCCCATCATCAACACCCGCGACGAACCGCACGCGGACGCCGAGCGCTACCGCCGCCTGCATGTCATCGTGGGCGACTCCAACATGTCCGAGACGACCATGCTGCTCAAGGTCGGCGCCACCGACCTGGTGCTGCGCATGATCGAGGCGGGCACGGTGATGCGGGACCTGACCCTGGAGAACCCCATCCGGGCCATCCGCGAGGTCAGCCACGACATCACCGGCCGGCGCAAGGTGCGTCTGGCCAGCGGCCGGGAGGCCTCCGCGCTGGAGGTGCAGCGGGAGTACTACGAGAAGGCCGTGGACTTCTGCGAGCGCCGCGGGATCCGCACCGGCACCGTCGAGCAGGTGCTGGAGCTGTGGGGCCGCACGCTGGACGCGATCGAGTCCGAGGACCTCGACCGCATCGGCACCGAGATCGACTGGGTCATGAAGTACAAGCTCATCGAGCGCTACCGCGCCAAGCACAACATGACGATGTCGCATCCGCGGGTCGCTCAGATAGACCTCGCCTACCACGACATCCACCGCCGTCGTGGCCTGTACTACCTGCTGGAGAAGAAGGGTCAAGCAGCGCGGATCTGCAACGACTTGAAGATCTTCGAAGGCAAGTCCGTTCCGCCGCAGACCACTCGGGCCCGGCTGCGCGGCGACTTCATCCGCAGGGCCCAGGAACAGCGCCGGGACTTCACCGTCGACTGGGTTCACCTCAAGCTCAACGACCAGGCCCAGCGCACTGTGTTGTGCAAGGACCCGTTCCGTTCCGTGGACGACCGGGTGGAGAAACTGATCGCCGGTATGTGAGCGACGCGTTTCGGACGCGAACTCCGGAACGCAACACGGGCGCCGTACGTTTGCCGTACGGCGCCCTTCTCACGCCGTAGAGTTGCGCGCACGCCATCTACAAGATCGACCGATTACGAGGCCCCCACCGTGCGCCGACGCTCACTTCTCATTGCCGTACCCGCCGGACTGGCCACGCTCGCCGCGTGCGGCGACGACGACGGAGCCGATTCGGCCGAGTCCTCCGAAAGCCCGTCGCCCTCGGCCGGCCAGACGTCGGCCGCGCCGTCGCCGAAGATCGTGGACGGCCCGCTGCCGGCGATCACCGCGGGCACGAAGTTCGACGAGAAGCCGACCGTCGCCAAGGGCAGCGGCGACCCCTCGAAGGATCTCGCCGTGAAGACGGTGATCGCGGGCAACGGCCAGACGATCGCGGAGAACGACTACATCCAGGCCAACTACCTCGGCCAGGTCTGGGCCACGGCGAAGGTCTTCGACAACTCCTACGACCGCAAGACCCCGCTGGTCATCCAGCTCGCCCAGGGCAGCATCATCGACGGCTGGCGCTACGCCCTGCCCGGCAAGAAGGTCGGCAGCCGCGTCCAGATGGCGGTGCCCCCGACCTGGGGCTACGGCACGCAGGGCAACAGCCAGGCGGGCATCAAGGGCACCGACACGCTGGTGTTCGTGGTGGACGTGCAGGGCACGTTCAACACCAAGAGCTCCGCCAAGGGCACCGAGGTCGCGCAGGACAACGTCGACCTGCCCAAGGTCGGCACCAACACCGACGGCAAGGCGCCCTCCATCGAGATCCCGGACGCGGACGCCCCGACCAAGCTGGTGGCGAACTACGTCCTGGAGGGCGACGGCGCCGAGGTCGGCGCGGAGGACAGCGTGCTGGTGCAGTACAAGGGTGTGCTGTGGGACGGCGGCAAGGAGTTCGACGCCACCTACACCAACAAGCAGCTCGCCTCCTTCTCGCTCCAGCAGGTCGTCAAGGGCTGGGCGCAGGGCCTGACCGGCAAGAAGGTCGGCAGCCGCGTCCTCATCGTCATCCCGCCGGACCTCGGTTACGGCGACAACCCCCCGCAGGGCAGCGGCATCAAGAAGGACTCCACGCTGGTCTTCTCGGTGGACATCCTCGCGAAGATGTGACGCCGTGCGGGATGTAAGACTGTGACCGCTGCCTTTTCACAACAAAGCATGGAGCTGAACACGTGAGCATCGACAAGCCCGAGATCGACTTCCCCGAGGGCGCTCCGCCGGCGGATCTCGAGATCAAGGACATCTGGGAGGGCGACGGCGAGGTGGCGCAGGCGGGCCAGACCGTCACCGTGCACTACGTGGGCGTGGCCTTCAGCACCGGCGAGGAGTTCGACGCCAGCTGGAACCGCGGTACGCCGTTCCGCTTCCCGCTCGGTGGCGGGCGCGTCATCAAGGGCTGGGACCAGGGCGTGCAGGGCATGAAGGTCGGCGGCCGCCGCCAGCTGACCATCCCCGCGCACCTCGCCTACGGCAACCAGAGCCCGACGCCGGCGATCCAGCCGGGCGAGACCCTGATCTTCGTGGTCGACCTGCTGGGCGTCTGAGCCCGCGCCGTCCGGTCACTTGGCTCCGACCCCCTGGGCCTGTCCGCTCGAGCCCGCCCGCTCGAGCCCGCCCGCTCGAGCCCGCCTTCTGGGGTCTGATCACTTGATCTGATCACTTGGGGTCTGATCGTCGTACGACCGATCGTCGCGCGACCGGACCCGATCACCTGGGGCCCATGCCTGTCCGGGCATGGGCCCTCGGCTTTTGCCGCGCCACCTGGGAGCGGTACGGTCATCGCTCGTAAGCACCATAGGGAGGCGAAGGGCGTCGATGGCCATTGCCAAGGCCGAGCGGCTCATGAATCTGGCGCTGTGTCTGCTCGGGACGCGGCGGCCGCTGAGCAAGCGCGAGCTGCGTGAGTCCATCGAGGCCTACCTGGAAGCCGGCTCCGACGACTCCTTCAACCGCATGTTCGAGCGGGACAAGGACGACCTGCGCGAGCTGGGCCTGGTCATCGAGACCGTCGAGAGCCTCGACGGCGAGATCGGCTATCTCGCCCGCCGCGACAGCAACCGGCTGCCCCCCATCACCCTCGACGCGGAAGAGGCCGCTGCCCTGGGCCTGGCCGCCAAGGTGTGGCAGCAGGCCCGGCTCGCCGGGGCGGCCAGCGGAGCCCTGCAGAAGCTGCGCGCGGCCGGCCTGCCCGAGGACGTCGACCCGTACGAGGCCCACGGCGCGCTGGAGCCGCGGATCCCGGTGCACGAGGCCGCCTTCGAACCGCTGATGCTGGCCTGCCGGGACCGTCGGCCGGTCGTCTTCGACTACCGCAAGGCCACCGCCGCCCGCCCCGAGCCCCGCCATGTGGAGCCGTGGGCGCTGGAGTGCTGGCGCGGCCACTGGTACCTGGCGGGCTGGGACCGCGACCGGGGCGCCGAGCGGGTCTTCCGGCTCTCCCGGATCACCGGCAAGGTGCGCTCGCGCGGCGGCAAGTTCAGCGCGCCGGTGCCGGACGTCGTCACGGTCCGGGAGACGGTCGCGAGCTGGGCGGGGGAGACCGCCGACCGGTCGGCGCTGATCCGGCTGCGCACCGGCGCCGGGTACCCCCTGCGGGCGAAAGCCACCTGGGTGCGGGAACTCGGTGACGGCTGGGACGAGTTGGAGATTCCGTACGGGCACGGCCTGGACGCCTGGCTGGTGGAGTTCGGCCCGGACGTGGTCGTGCTGGAGCCCGCAGAGCTGCGGGCCGATGTGATGGACCGGCTGCGTGCCGTGGCCAAGGGCTGAGGGGGAGCGGACGAAGACAGTGGCAGGCAAACCGGTCAGGCCCGTGAACGCCATCGACCAGACCCGGCGGATGCTCTCCCTGGTGACCTACCTGAAGGAGCGTCCCGGGGCCCGGGTCGAGGACGTCGCGCGCGCCTTCGGCATCACCGAGGACGAGCTGGTCTCGGACCTCGACGTGCTGCCCATGTGCGGCACCAGCTTCCGCGGCGGCGACCTGCTCGACATCGACACCGACGGCGAGCGCATCTGGTGGCACAATCCCGACGACGTCGCCGAGCCGCTGCGGCTGGCCTCCGACGAGGCCACGGCCCTGCTGGTGGCCGCCCGCGCGGTCTCCACGCTGCCGGGGCTGCGCGAGGGCGACCGGCAGGCGCTGCTGCGGGCCACCGCGAAGGTGGAGACGGCGGCCGGTGAGGCGGCCGGGGCGAGCGCGCGGCTCTCGGTGACCTTCGAGTCCGAGGGCGGGGTCTTCGCCGACGTCGACCGGGCCATCTCCGAGCGCCGCAGACTGTGGATCCGCTACTACTCCCCGGCCCGCGACGAGGTCACCGAGCGCGAGATCGACCCCATCCGGCTGGTCAGCGTCGGCCACACCTATGTGGAGGCCTGGTGCCGCCGCTCCGAGGCGCGCCGCACCTTCCGGCTCGACCGCGTCGCCGAGATCAAGATCCTCGACGAGCCCTCGGCGCCGCCTGAGGTCGAGCTGCGGGACCTGTCCGAAGGGCTGGTGCAACCGGCCGCCGAGGACCCCGAGGTGATCGTCGAGGTCGGTCCGGGCGGGCGCTGGGTCGCCGAGTACTACCCGCACGACAGTGCGGATGAGCTTCCCGACGGCGGGCTGCGTATCTCTTTGCGCACGCCCGATCCGGCGTCGCTGCGGCGGCTCGCGCTCCGGCTCGGTCGTGACGGCCGTATCGTCGCGCCGCCCGAGCTGGCCGAGAGCGCCCGCACGGCGGCCCGGGAGGCGCTCGCGGCCTACGACGGAATCGAGGCGCAGGGCGCGGGGGAAGACGGCGACCGGGCGTGAGCCGGCAGGCGCGCCGGGGGTGAGGACGCGAGCGCGCGGCGGCCGGAAGGGCTGAGCGCGGTCGCGCTCCCGTCACCGGCACAGGGCGCCCGCGGGTACGACCAATCGAAGGGGTGGATGGGCTTGAGTGATTCCGCGTTGTCCGGGGTGTCCGTGGCGTCGGCGTTCGCGGGGATGAGAGGCGTGTCCCCCGTGGTGTTCAAGGCGGGCTGCCCGGACTGCCGGGGCCGGTTCGAACTCGCCGCCGGCGCTCTGCGCCTGGCCATCGGTGCCACGAGCCGCACCACCTTCTACTCCTTCACCTGCCCGGAGTGCGGAGCGTCCGTGCGCAAGCCGGCCGGGGAGCGGATCATCGAGCTGCTCACCGGAGGTGGGGTCCGCACCTTGAGACTCCACTCGACCCTCTAGGCTCGGCGTCATGTTCTGGCCGATGTTCGCGGTAGCTGTCGGGTTTCTGAGTCTTGTCGTTCTTGGTGTGCTCGCGGTGCGGGTCTTCCTGGAGGCGCAGCGCCTCGGGAGGCAGGTCTCCGAGTCCGCGCGGCGCATCAACAGGGCGGCGGAGGACCTGGAGCGGGCGGCCGTGAGCACGGCGCGGACTGTGGACTCCCTGTGAGTCCGGCTGAGAACCAGGTGTGAGTCCTGCGCCGCATGCGTTTTGGGCCACTTCGCCCTGTCAACTTGGCGCCTGTGCCAGGTACGCTGCTGGTCGCGGCTCGGAGAACGAGGCCCGGACCGCGGACCGGGAGTACGCACGGGGATTGCCTCGCGTTCACCCCTGAGCGTTACGATCGCTGGCAACACGATCGTTCGGACACTTGTCCGACCGGTCGGACAGCACCCAACCCAAGCCGCCTCGGTGAGAAGGTAAAGACTTATGTTCGGAAGGCTCGGAGCCCCCGAGATCATTCTCATCCTCGTCGTCATCATCCTGCTGTTCGGCGCGAAGAAGCTTCCGGACATGGCTCGGTCGCTCGGCAAGTCCGCCCGCATCCTCAAGAGCGAGGCCAAGGCGATGAAGGACGACGGCAAGACCGCCGCCCCGGCCGACCCGCCGAACAACACCGACGAGCAGCCCCCGGCCCAGCGCATCATCCAGGCGGCCCCCGGCGACGTGACGAGCTCGCGCCCGGTCAACGAGCCGACGGACACGACCAAGCGCTGACGCAGGGCCGGTGACCTCCGGCCCGCCGCACGAGATGGGAACGTGGGTTGCTGAAGCCTGCCCGCACCAAGGAGAAGGATCCCGAGGGGCGCATGCCCCTCGCGGAGCACCTTCGCGAGCTCCGCAACCGGCTCGCCAAGGCGCTGCTGGCCATCGTCGCCGTGACGATCGTCGCCGCCTTCTTCTACATGGACATCATCAGCTTCTTCACCAAGCCGATCCTGGAGTCGGTCGGTTGTGCGAAGAGCTTCGAGGAACTGGCGAAGACCAGCACCGATGAGCAGTGCGCGCAGATCACGATCAACGGTCTGCTCACCCCCTTCACCCTCGCGCTGAAGGTGTCGTTGATGGCCGGCGTCGTCCTGGCCTCGCCGATCTGGCTCTACCAGCTGTGGGCCTTCGTCGCCCCGGGTCTGCACAAGCATGAGAAGAAGTACGCCTACGCCTTCGTGGCCACGGGCTTCCCGCTGTTCCTCATGGGCGCCTTCTTCGCGTACAAGGTGCTGCCCACCACCGCCAAGGTGCTGATCGAGTTCACACCGTTCGGCGTGGACAACCTGCTGCCGCTGGACGACCTGCTCGACCTCGTCACGCGCATGGTCGTCGTCTTCGGTCTCTCCTTCGAGCTGCCGCTGCTGCTGGTCATGCTGAACTTCAGCGGCGCCATCACGGGCAAGCGCATGCTCGGCTGGTGGCGCGGCATGATCATGGGCATCACCGTGTTCGCGGCCATCGCGACGCCGAGCACCGACCCGCTGACCATGCTGGCGCTCGCCGGACCGATCTGGGTCCTGTACTTCGCCGCGGTCCTGGTCTCGCTGGTCAACGACCGCCGCAGGCGCCGCCGTGACGCCCTCGGCCCCGCCGACGACGAGGCCTCCGACCTCGATCTCACTCCCGAGGAGATCGGCCAGGTCGAGACCGTCTCCGCCAGCCGGGCCCTGCCCGAGCAGGCGACGACGGAGCGCATCAACGGTTATGACGACGTGACCTGAAGATCTCCGGGCAGCTCATAGGGTCTCTTCCGTGAGCAGCGAGATCACCCTCTTCGTCAACCCCACCGCGGGTCGCGGCCGGGGCGCCAGTGCGGCGCAGCCGGCCGCTTCCGCTTTGCGGGCGGCCGGATTCAGCGTGCGGACCGTCATCGGCGAGGACGCCGAGGACGCCCTCGTCCGCGCCCGGGCCGCCGTCGCGGACGGCACCGGCGCGCTGGTCGCCGTCGGCGGCGACGGCATGGCGAACCTCGCGCTCCAGGCCGTCGCCGGCACCCGGGTCCCGCTCGGCCTGGTCGCCGTCGGCACCGGCAACGACTTCGCCCGCGCGCTCGGCCTGCCCGTCCGGGACCCGGCCGCCGCGGGCCGGACGATCGCCGAGGGGCTCAAGGGCGCCCGGCTGCGCGACATCGACCTCGGGCAGGTCGGCGACCGCTGGTTCGGCACCGTCCTCGCCTCCGGCTTCGACTCGCGGGTCAACGACCGGGGCAACCGGATGCGGTGGCCCACCGGCCGCCTCAAGTACGACCTCGCGATGCTCGCCGAGCTGGCCGCCTTCCGGCCCTTCCCGTACCGGATCACGCTCGACGGCGGCGAGGTCCGCGAGATCGAGGCCACGCTGGTCGCCGTCGGGAACGGATCCTCGTACGGCGGCGGCATGCGGATCTGTCCCGGCGCGGACCTCACCGACGGACTGTTCGACATCACGGTCGTCGGGGACTGCTCCCGTGCCACCCTGCTCAGGGTCTTCCCCAGCGTCTACCGGGGCGGGCACGTCAGCCATCCCAAGGTCACCGTGGTCCGGGCCGCCCAGGTCGAGATCGCCGCCGAGGCCATCACCGGGTACGCCGACGGCGAGCCCCTCGGGCCGCTGCCGCTGACCGCACGCTGTGTGCCCGGAGCGGTACGGGTCGTAGGGCCGTGAGCTGCGCGGATCCAGGGTTTACGGAGCCTGGATCCGGATAATGATCGTCCTGTTGTCAGTGGGGCCCGGTACGCTCGAAAGCACGATGACAGAGGATCTCTCACCGGCCGAGCGGTATGCGGCTGCCCGTCTGCGGGCCGCCGAGCAGGCCACCGCGCTCGCCTCCTTCCGCGAGATGTACGACTTCGGCCTCGACCCCTTCCAGATCGAGGCCTGTCAGGCACTCGAAGCGGGGAAGGGCGTGCTGGTGGCCGCCCCCACCGGCTCCGGCAAGACGATCGTGGGCGAGTTCGCCGTCCACCTCGCCCTGCAGCAGGGCAAGAAGTGCTTCTACACGACGCCCATCAAGGCGCTGTCGAACCAGAAGTACTCCGACCTGTGCCGTCGCTACGGCGCAGACAAGGTCGGTCTGCTCACCGGCGACAACAGCGTCAACTCCGACGCCCCCGTGGTCGTGATGACCACCGAGGTGCTGCGGAACATGCTGTACGCGGGCTCGCAGACCCTCATCGGCCTGGGCCATGTGGTCATGGACGAGGTGCACTACCTCTCCGACCGCTTCCGGGGCGCCGTATGGGAAGAGGTGATCATCCACCTCCCCGAGTCGGTGACCCTGGTGTCCCTCTCGGCCACCGTGTCCAACGCCGAGGAGTTCGGCGACTGGCTCGACACCGTCCGCGGGGACACCGAGGTGATCGTCTCCGAGCACCGGCCCGTCCCGCTGTTCCAGCACGTGCTGGCCGGACGCCGGATGTACGACCTGTTCGAGGAGGGGGAGGGCCACAAGAAGGCCGTCAACCCCGATCTGACGCGGCTGGCACGCATGGAGGCGACCCGGCCCTCGTACCAGGACCGCCGGCGCGGGCGGGCCATGCGCGAGGCCGACCGGGAGCGGGAGCGCAGACAGCGCTCCCGGGTGTGGACACCGGGCCGGCCCGAGGTCATCGAACGGCTGGACGCCGAGGGCCTGCTGCCCGCCATCACCTTCATCTTCAGCCGCGCCGCCTGCGAGGCCGCCGTACAGCAGTGCCTGTACGCCGGGCTGCGGCTCAACGACGACGAGGCGCGGGAGCGGGTGCGCGCCCTGGTCGAGGAGCGCACGGCGTCGATCCCGACCGAGGATCTGCACGTCCTCGGGTACTACGAGTGGCTGGAGGGCCTCGAGCGCGGCATCGCCGCCCACCACGCGGGGATGCTGCCGACCTTCAAGGAGGTCGTGGAGGAGCTGTTCGTACGCGGTCTGGTGAAGGCCGTGTTCGCCACGGAGACGCTGGCGCTGGGCATCAACATGCCCGCCAGGTCAGTGGTGTTGGAGAAGCTCGTCAAGTGGAACGGCGAGCAGCACGCCGACATCACGCCCGGTGAGTACACACAGTTGACCGGGCGCGCGGGCCGGCGCGGTATCGACGTCGAGGGCCACGCGGTGGTGCTGTGGCAGCGGGGCATGAGCCCCGAGCACCTCGCCGGGCTCGCCGGCACCCGTACGTATCCGCTGCGCTCCAGCTTCAAGCCGTCGTACAACATGGCGGTCAACCTCGTCGAGCAGTTCGGGCGGCATCGTTCGCGCGAGCTGCTGGAGACCTCGTTCGCGCAGTTCCAGGCCGACAAGTCGGTCGTCGGGATCTCCCGGCAGGTGCAGCGCAACGAGGAGGGGCTGGAGGGCTACAAGGAGTCAATGACCTGCCACCTCGGCGATTTCGAGGAGTACGCGCAGCTGCGGCGCGAACTGAAGGACCGGGAGAACGAGCTGGCCCGGCAGGGCGCGAACCAGCGGCGCGCCGAGGCCGCGGTCGCGCTGGAGAAGCTCAAGCCGGGCGATGTCATCCACGTCCCGACCGGCAAATACGCCGGTCTCGCGCTGGTGCTGGACCCGGGGCTGCCCGCCGGGCGGTCCAACGGCCACCGGGGCTTCGAGCACCACGACGGTCCGCGGCCGCTGGTGCTCACCGCCGAGCGGCAGGTCAAACGGCTGGCGTCGATGGACTTCCCGGTGCCGGTCGAGGCGCTGGAGCGGATGCGGATCCCGAAGTCCTTCAACCCCCGTTCCCCGCAGTCCCGTCGGGACCTCGCCTCCGCGCTGCGCACCAAGGCCGGGCACATCCCGCCGGAGCGGGCCCGCAAGAAGCGGTCGCAGGCCGCCGACGACCGGGAGATCAACCGACTGCGCACCGCGCTGCGCTCCCACCCCTGCCACGGGTGCAACGACCGTGAGGACCACGCGCGTTGGGCCGAGCGGTACCACCGCCTGCTGCGGGACACCTCGCAGCTGGAGCGCCGCATCGAGGGGCGCACGAACACCATCGCGCGCACCTTCGACCGGATCGTCGCGCTGCTGACCGAGCTGGACTATCTCCGGGGTGACGAGGTCACCGAGCACGGCAAGCGGCTGGCGCGGCTGTACGGCGAGCTGGACCTGCTGGCCAGTGAGTGTCTGCGGGCGAAGGTCTGGGAGGGGCTCGGGCCGGCCGAACTCGCCGCGTGCGTCTCCGCCTTGGTGTACGAGGCGCGGGTCGGGGACGACGCCATGGCGCCGAAGCTGCCGTCGGGCAACGCCAAGGCCGCGCTGGGGGAGATGGTCCGGATCTGGGGGCGGCTGGACGCCCTGGAGGAGGACTTCCGGATCAATCAGACCGAGGGGGTCGGGCAGCGGGAGCCCGATCTGGGGTTTGCCTGGGCCGCGTACATGTGGGCCGGCGGCAAGGGGCTGGACGAGGTGCTCCGCGAGGCGGAGATGCCCGCCGGTGACTTCGTGCGGTGGTGCAAGCAGGTCATCGACGTGCTGGGCCAGATTTCCGCGGCCGCTCCTGTGGAGGGATCCTCCGTGGCCAAGACCGCGCGCAAGGCTGTCGATCAGCTGTTGCGGGGGGTTGTGGCGTACTCGTCGGTGGGGTGACGGCCCGGACGACGGGCAGCAGGAGACGGGGTCGGGCCATTGGGGTCCGGCCCCTTTCGTATGGGGTGCGACATTCACTCGGGACGGTGAGTGTTCTCGCACCGGTGTGCGCCGTGACGGGCCGTGTGCGAGTGATTCCCCTGTGTGTAAAAGGAGTTGAGCGTACTCCTGCACACGGGGTGATTTCAGGTGCTTGCTGAATATGACACGGCGATGATCCGGTCGGACTAAGCTCGCCCGCAGCGCACCGAGTTGAGGCGTATTCGTGTGCTTGTTCCCAAACCTCCCCTTGGTGCAGAACCTTCCGTCGCCCCAGAACGTTCCATGACGTACCCCCCTGCAAGTCCCCCGACTCCCAGCCGATTCCTTTCAGAGGGCCCACATGGTGAGTGTTCAACCCCCTCCCGCCGCCCAGCCTCGACGCCGTGAACTGCCGTACGCGCGCGTGCTGTTGCCGCCCGCCATACTGATGGCCGCGGCGACCGGAGCCGCAGCCGCCCTGGTGACGGGGCCTGCTCGGGCGGCCGTCGGCTGGTGCGGCGCCGTCGCCACGGTCCTGGTGATCGCCACAGCGGCCCAAGTCGTGCGCCGTGGCCGCGAGCTGCGCGCCGCGCGCGAGGAGCACGCCCGTGCCACCGCGTACCTGGAGCGGCGGGTCGCCGTCCACGAGCAGGAGATGGAGCGGCTCGCCCGGGAGATCATGCCCGCGGCGATCGACTACCTGCACTGCGGCAATTCCCCCAGAGAGGTGATTCGCGACCTCGGGGACCTGGACCCCTCGTACCGCGAACTCACCGCGCCGCAGCTGAAGATGATCGAGCGGGTGCTCCAGATCATCGACCACGAGGAAGCCCTGCGGGACTCCGCCCAGCGCTCCTTCGTCAGCATCGCCCGCCGCGTCCAGGCGATCGTGCACCAGCAGAACAACGAACTGTTGGAGATGGAGTACGACCACGGCAACAACCCGGACGTCTTCGACGACCTGCTGCGCCTCGACCACGGCACCGCGCTGATCGGCCGGCTCGCCGACTCCATCTCCGTCCTCGGCGGTGGCCGGCCCGGCCGCCAGTGGCCCAAGCCGGTCGTGTTGTACAGCGTGCTGCGCGGCGCCATGTCGCGCATCCTGCAGTACCGGCGCATCAAGCTGGAGAACATCGCCAAGGTCAACATCCGCGGCATCTCGGTCGAACCGGTCATCCACGCCGTCGCCGAGCTCCTCGACAACGCCACCCGCTACTCGCCGCCCGAGTCCAAGGTCCACGTCACCGCCACCGAGGTGCAGACCGGTGTCGCCATCGAGATCGAGGACGCCGGCGTCAGCCTCAGCGAGGAGGCCCGGGCCAAGGTCGAGGGCATGATCGAGGACGCCAAGCGGGGCGTCGACATCCAGGACCTCGGCACCACCCCCCGCCTGGGCCTCGCCGTCGTGGGCCGCCTGTGCACCGCCTTCGACATGCAGGTCTCGCTGCGCACCTCGGCGTACGGCGGAGTCCGCGCCGTCCTCGTCATCCCGCGCGAGATGATCACCAGCGACCCCGGTGTCGGTCTCGCCCACGGCATCGGCGTCAGCGGCACGCCCATGCCGGAACTCGGCGCCGTCCCGGGCCCCGAGCGGAAGCCCAAGACCCGCCGCCCCACCAACCCGAAGCTGCCCGCCGGGGTCTCCATGGAGGACGACGTCCCGATCGTCACCGAGTGGACGGCGAACGGCCTGCCGCAGCGCCGCAGCCGGGTCAAGACCCCGCTCAGCGAGCGGATCGCGGCGCAGGCCGCGGCCGAACGCGAGGACGCCGAGCGCATCGCCCGCGGCGAGAAGCCCCTGTGGGGCGACGCGATCAAGCCCAAGCCCGCCACCCCCGCCCCCGAGCCGGCGAAGAAGGACGACACCCCGCCCGGCATGTGGGTCGAGGCCTTCTGGGAGGGCCTCAAGCGCGACCCCGATCCCAACGCGTTTCCCAACGCCTACCGCACCGACAAACCGACCGACGAACCGGCCCGCGCCTCGGCCGATGACGAGGGGGACCTCAAGTGATCCAGCAGCGAGCCAACTTGGACTGGATCCTCAAGGATCTTGCCGATGGCGTACCCGGCATCGAGATGATCGTCGTGCTCTCCGCCGACGGTCTGCGCATCGCCCGGCACGGCGGCGACCCCGACGCCGCCGACCGGGTCGCCGCGGCCTGCGCGGGCATGCAGAGCCTGGCGACCGCCGTCGCCCAGGAGATCCCGAACAGCGACGGCTCGATGAAGCTCGTCATCATCGAGATCGACAACGGCTATTTCTATCTGATGGCCGCGGGGCCCAACGCCTACCTCTCGGTGCTCTCCGACACGTTCGCCGAACCCGGACTGATGAGCAACCGCATGCGGGACCTGGTGGACCGCATCGGACCGCATCTGACCAGCCCGCCGCGGCGCAACGGGCAGACCGTATGACTCCTCCGCAACGCCAGAGGCGCTACCCCGTACCACAGCCAGTCCCGCCGCCCGATCCCGAGACGCCCGCCAAGGAAGGCGACCGCCCGAACCCCGAGCGGATGTTCGTGTTCGGCGGGGACGGCACACCGCGTTCCGAACTCGACCTGGTCACCTTAATCGTGGCGCGCGCCGAACCACCGCCTTCCGCCACGCCCGAGCAGACGGCGCTGCTCGAGCTCTGCACGGCTCCCCTGTCGGTGGCCGAGCTGTCCGCTTACCTCAGCCTTCCGTTCAGCGTGGTGTCCGTCGTGCTCACCGAGATGCTGGCGGACAACCTGGTGAAGGCGCACCAGCCGCTCGCGCGGCAGTCGGTCGCCGACCGTTCACTCCTCGAAGCGGTGATGCATGGACTTCAAAAGCTCTGACACCATCCCCGGCCCACGGGCCGAGGACCGGCTGCCGCAGACGGCACAGGCCGCGGTGAAGATCGTGATCGTGGGGGGCTTCGGCGTCGGGAAGACCACCATGGTCGGTTCGGTCAGCGAGATCCGGCCGCTGACCACCGAGGAGACCATGACGCAGGCCGGGATCGGCGTCGACGACAACTTCGGTTCCGACACCAAGACCGCCACCACCGTCGCGATGGACTTCGGCCGGATCAGCATCACCGAGAAACTGGTCCTGTACCTCTTCGGCACCCCTGGCCAGGAGCGCTTCTGGTTCCTGTGGAACGGCCTGTTCGAGGGCGCGCTGGGCGCGGTCGTGCTGATCGACACCCGCCGTCTGGAGGTCAGCTTCGACGTCATAGGGCGTCTCGAGGAGCGCGGTGTGCCCTTCGTCGTCGCCGTCAACTCCTTCCCCGACGCGCCGCGTTACCCCATCGAGGAGCTGCGCCAGGCGCTCGACCTGCCGCCCGAGATCCCCATCGTGGAGTGCGACGCCCGGCGCCGCGCCTCCAGCCGGGACACCCTCATGACCCTGATGCGCTTCCTGCACTCGCTCGCCATGTCGGGCGCGCTCACCTGACCGCCGTATCCCCGAATACCCCTGACACCGGATCCACCGCGGAGCGACCACGTGACGTCTGAATCCCACTCCCTGACCGGCACCGACGACCCGCGCTCCGGACCGCCTCCGGGCTGCCCCGCCCACGACATCGGGCCCGGCGGACTGCGCCGGCTCTACGGCCCCGGCGCGGCGGAGCTGGACCGGCTCTACGAGGAACTGCGCGACGAGCACGGCCCGGTGGCGCCCGTGCTGCTCCACGACGACGTGCCGATGTGGGTGGTCCTCGGACACGCCGAGAACCTGCACATGATCCGCAGCTCCTCGCAGTACTGCCGGGACAGCCGCATCTGGAACCCGCTGCTGGAGGGCATGGTCAAGCCCGACCACCCGCTGATGCCGCACATCGCCTGGGAGCCGATCTGCTCCTACGCCGAGGGCGACGAGCACCTCAGGCTGCGCGCCGCGGTCACCGCCGCCATGGCGACCATCGACCAGCGCGCCCTGCGCCGGTACATCAACCGCTCCAGCCAGCGCCTGGTCAACCAGTTCTGCGAGCAGGGCACGGCGGATCTGGTCGGCCAGTTCGCCGAGCATCTGCCGATGGCGGTGCTGTGCGAGATCCTCGGCATGCCCGAGGAGTACAGCGACCGGATGGTGCAGGCCACCCGGGACATGCTGCGCGGCACCGAGACCGCCATCGCCAGCCACGCCTTCGTCATGAACACCTTGCAGCGGCTCACCGAGCGCCGCCGGGCCGAGCCCGGCGAGGACTTCACCAGCCAGCTGATGAGCCACCCGGCCCGGCTCACCGACGACGAGGTGACCAAGCACATCTGGGTCGTCCTCATGGCGGCCTACGAGGCGACCGCCAACCTCATCGCCAACGTGCTGCGGGTGGTCCTCACCAACCCCGGCTTCCGCGCCCGGCTCAACGGCGGCACGATGACGGTGCCGGAGGCGGTCGAGCAGTCCCTGTGGGACGAGCCGCCGTTCAGCACCGTCTTCGCCTACTACGCCAAGCAGGACACGGAGCTCGGCGGCAAGCGCATCCGCAAGGGCGACGGGCTGCTGTTCGGGATCGCGCCGGGCAACGTCGACCCGCGGATCCGGCCCGACCTCGCCGTCAACATGCAGGGCAACCGCTCGCACCTGGCCTTCGGCGGCGGTCCGCACGAGTGCCCCGGCCAGGACATCGCCCGTGGCATCGCCGACGTCGGCGTCGACGCGCTGCTGCTGCGGCTGCCGGACATCCGGCTCGACTGCCCCGAGGAGGACCTGAGCTGGCGTCAGTCCATCGCCTCCCGGCACCTGGTGGAACTCCCGGTCACCTTCGAGCCGAGGGCCCAGCAGGACGTGACGCACAAGCCGAGCCTCAATCCGTTGCCGCAGCAGCGCCCGACGTGGTCGGCCGGCACGGCACCGAGCCCCCAGCCGGTTCCGCAGGCCGAGCCGACGCCCGCGCCGACCCCGGAACCCGTCCGCGGGCCCAGCGCCTGGCGCCGCTTCGTACGCTGGTGGAGGGGTTACTGAGCGTCCCGGGCCGCGCGACCGGCTCGCCGTCAGCCGAGCCAGCTGTCGTACGACGCCCAGGCGCCGAGCACCCGCCCGCTCCGGAACCGGTGCTCCGCCCCCGTGACCGGATCGGTGAACTCCAGCGCCCGCGCCAGCAGTTGCAGCGGCCGCCGGAAGTCACCGGCCGGCACGGCGTCGGTCACCACGGGATAGAGCGGATCACCGAGGATCGGGACGCCGAGGGCGTTCATGTGGACCCGCAGCTGATGGGTCTGCCCGGTGGCGGGCGTGAGCCGATACCGCCCGAGCCCGTCGAGCCGGTGCTGCCCGGACCCATCGCGGCGGTGCTGCTCTGCCTCGTCGCGCCGGTGCTGCCCGGACCCGTCGCGCCGGTGCTCGACGAGCTCGACCCGGCTCACGGCGTTGACCTCTCCCGCCACCTCCCGCGCGGCCAGCTCCCCCCGCTCCTTGACGATCCGGCTCCGCACGGTCGTGGGCAGGGGGAGCGAGGGCTCGTACGGCGCGACCGCCTCGTACTCCTTGCGCACCAGCCGGTCCCGGAAGAGCGTCTGATAGGCGCCCCGCTCCTCGGGCCGCACGGTGAAGAGCACCAGGCCCGCGGTGAGCCGGTCGAGCCGGTGCGCGGCCCCGAGCGTGGGCAGCCCGAGCTCCCGGCGCAGCCGGGCCAGCGCGGTCTCCTTCACATGGCTGCCGCGCGGAGTGGTGGCCAGGAAGTGCGGTTTGTCGACGACGACGATGTGCTCGTCGCGGTACACCACGTCCAGCGCGAACGGCACGGGCACCTCGTCGGCGAGCTCCCGGTGGAACCACACGAACATCCCCGGCACATAGGCCGTCTCCCCGCTGAGGGCACGCCCGTCGGCCCCGACGAACAGCCCCTCGGCGAACATCCGCTCGACCACGCCGTCCCCGGCGGCGAGCCGCTCGACGAGATGCTCCCGGACGGTGGCCCACCGCCCGTCCCCCGGCAGCCGTACCCGCACCGGGTCGACCCCGTCGCGCTGCGGCAGGGGCGAGGGCGGGGGCGGGGTCCGGCGTCTCATCACGATCAAGGGTACGGGGGCCGGGAACGACCCCCGGGGAGGTTAAGATCACGCTCTCCAGCAAAAACGATCATGGGGGGGCCATGGCCAGGAGTGTGACGCGGGGGATGGCGGCGGTGCTCGTCGTCGCGACCCTCGCCGCTGTCGCCGGGTGTTCGGCGAGCCAGGAACTGCCCGATCTGACCGGCGCGCAGCTTCAGTCGGCGCAGGACCGGGCGCAGAGTGCCGGGTTCGGGAACCTCAGCTCCGAGGACGCGACCGGACAGGGGCGGGCGCAGGTGTGGGACCGCAACTGGCGGGTGTGCTCGCAGGAGCCGAAGGCGGGGGAGGCGGACCCCGAGACGCTCGTGGTCCTCTCCGTGGTCAAGGAGGGCGAGTCCTGTCCCGCGTCCACCGAGGGCTATCTGGCCATGCCCGGTGACGAGATGCCCAGCTACGTCGGGCGCAACCTCATGGACGCGGTGAACCAGATGGCGGCCCTCACCGGCGAGGTGACCGCGACGGACGCCACGGGCCAGGGGCGGAGCACCGACAACGAGAACGACTGGCGGGTGTGCTCCAGCACTCCGGCGGTGGGCGAGATCATCGACGAGGACGTGGAGTTCGAGGCCGTGCCCACCGAGGAGAAGTGCCCCGAGTAGTGCTGTGAGGGCCCGCTCGCGCGGGCCCCGCTCCTCACGCCGCCGGCGCGCCCTCCTGCTCGGCCTCGATCCGGGCGTTCCACTCCCGCTTGGAGGCCTGCCAGCCGTCCTCGTTGTGGCCGAGGCGCCAGTAGCCGGAGATCGACAGGTCCTCGCGGGGGATCTCGCGCTCGACGCGCAGCAGCCGGCGCAGGTCCTTCACGAAGCCCGCCTCGCCGTGCACGAAGGCGTGCATCCGGCCCTCGGGGAAGTCGAGCGCACGGACCGTCTCGGTCAGCGCCTCGCCCACCGGGCGGTTTCCGCGGTGCAGCCAGGTCACGTCCACATCGGAGTCGATCTTCTGCTCCTCCTCCGGGCCCGAGACCTCCACGAAGGCGTAGGCCTTGGCACCGGCCGGCAGGGCCTCCAGGGAGCGCGCGATGGCGGGCAGGGCGCTCTCGTCGCCGACGAGCAGATGCCAGTCGGCGGTGGGGTCGGGGGCGTAGGCGCCGCCCGGGCCCATGAACCGCACGGTCTCGCCCGGCCGGGCTCGCAGGGACCAGGGGCCCGCGAGGCCCTCGTCGCCGTGGACGACGAAGTCCAGCGTCAGCTCCAGGTGCTCGGGGTCCCAGGCCCGCACGGTGTAGGTCCGGGTGACCGGCCACTGCTCGCGGGGGAACTCCTCCCGGATCCGCTCCAGGTCGAAGGGCTCGGGGTAGGTGACACCCTCGGGGCCGAAGAGCAGCTTCACATAGTGGTCCGTGCAGGTGTCCGCCGTGAAGTCGGCCAGTCCCTCCCCGCCGAGCACCACGCGCTGCATGTGCGGGGTCAGCCGTTCGGTACGGACGACCTGCGCGGAGCGGGGCGTACGCGGCTTGCGGGCAGGGCGTTCTGCCATGACGGCCTCCCTCGTCATAAGCTTAGGTTTACCTAAGTTAGCACCTTCGCCCGATGATGGCCCCTGTGGCAAAGCGCGTGAAGGAGAATTTAAGGGACGAATTCCCCACCCACCGAACCTCATTCACTCGATGGGGAACGTCTTTCACACAGCCAGCGTCGCCAGCAGCCGTTGCAAGGATCCGCCGAGCCCCCACCGCTCCGCCAGCCCCTGGAGTGCAGCCTGATCCTGCGGAACGCGGGGCAGTGCCGTCTCCACGTCCGGCAGGGGCACGTCGTCGGCGACCTTGACGACCGTCGGCGCCACCGCGATGTACGGCCGTGACTCGTCCAGGCGCTTGCGCTGACTCGGGGTGAGCTTCGCCTTCGGGTCGTCCACCGCCGCCATGATCCCGGCCAGGTCCCCGAACTCGGCCAGCAGCTTCGCCGCCGTCTTCTCCCCGATGCCCGGCACGCCCGGCAGCCCGTCGCTCGGGTCGCCGCGCAGCGTCGCCAGGTCCGCGTACCCCCGGCCGTCGACGCCGTACTTCTCGCGCAGCCACGCCTCGTCGGTCAGCTGGAGCGTGCCGACGCCCTTGAGCGGGTACAGCACCCGGATCCCGCGCGCGTCGTCCACCAGCTGGTACAGGTCGCGGTCGCCGGTGACGATGTCCACCGGGCCCTTCGCCCGCGCGGTGAACGTGCCGATCACATCGTCGGCCTCGTAGCCCTCGACGCCGACGCGCGCGATGCCGAGCGCGTCCAGGACCGCCTCGATGACCGGCACCTGCGGGGAGAGCGTGTCGGGCACCTCCTCCTCGTCCGGGCCGGTCTCGCGCTCCTCGGCCACCCGGTGCGCCTTGTAGGAGGGGATCAGCTCCACCCGCCACTGCGGGCGCCAGTCGGCGTCCATGCAGGCCACCAGGGCGTCCGGCCGGTGGTCCTTCACCAGGCGGTCGATGAACTCCAGCAGTCCGCGCACGGCGTTCACCGGGGTGCCGTCCGGTGCCTTCACGGAGTCCGGCACGCCGAAGTAGGCGCGGAAGTAGAGCGAGGCGGTGTCGAGCAGCATCAGTCGTCCGGTCACGCCTCGCATCATGCCGTACGCCACTGACAGCGGCCCGCGATGTGGCCTGGACCACTTGCGCGTTTGGGTCCGGCGATCGGGGGCAGGTGCCGCGTCGGAGCGATGCCGCCACGTGCGCCGCGTCGCTCCCTCTTTATTGAGGTTCGCCCTCGGTATCGGGGTTCTTGCCGTCGAGACGAGAAGGTACGTGTGTCAGCCAGGCTAGAGGCCGAACATCTCTACAAGGTGTTCGGCAGACGACAGGACGAAGCCGTGGAGCGGCTCCGTGACGGAGCCGACCGGGAGGAACTGCGCGCCGACGGGACCACCGCGGCCGTCATCGACGCCTCCTTCACCGTGGAACCGGGCCAGATCTTCGTCGTCATGGGCCTGTCCGGCTCGGGCAAGTCCACGCTGCTGCGCATGCTCAACGGCCTGCTGGAACCGACCGCCGGACACGTCCGCTTCGACGGCCAGGACTTGACCGCGCTCAGCGCCCGCGACCTGCGCGAGGTCCGCGCCCACAAGATCAGCATGGTCTTCCAGCACTTCGCGCTCTTCCCGCACCGCAGTGTCCTGGAGAACGCCGCCTACGGGCTGGAGGTCCAGGGCGTCGCCAAGGCCGAGCGCCTGGAGCGGGCCACCGAGGCCCTCGACCTGTGCGGCCTCAAGGGCTGGGAGAAGTCCTGGCCCGACGAGCTGTCCGGCGGTATGCAGCAGCGCGTGGGTCTCGCCCGCGCTCTCGCCACCGACGCCGACCTGCTGCTCATGGACGAGTCCTTCAGCGCGCTCGACCCGCTGATCCGCCGTGACATGCAGGACCAGCTGCTCGAGCTCCAGACCGAGCTGAAGAAGACCATCGTCTTCATCACCCACGACCTCAACGAGGCCATGCGCCTCGGCGACCGGATCGCCGTCATGCGCGACGGCCGGATCGTCCAGATCGGCACCGCCGAGGACATCCTGGTCCGCCCCGCCGACGACTACGTCGCCTCCTTCACCCAGGACGTCGACCGCTCGCGCGTGCTGACCGCGGCCTCCGTCATGGACCGTGACGTCCGCGGCGACGAGGCCGACTGCGGCTGCGAGAGCGGCTGCGAGACCGCGCGCCCGGACACGCCGTTCACCGAACTCTGCGCGATCAGCGCCCGGATGACGCACCCCGTGGCGGTGCTGGACGACAGCCGCAAGCTCGTCGGAGTGGTCCCGAGCAGCCGCCTCGTCGGCTTCCTCGGCGAGGGCATGCCGGAGGTGGCCCGTGCCTAGGATCGAGTTCGGTTCGTGGGTCAACGACGCGGTCGAGTGGCTCACCACCCACATGGGCTGGCTGTTCGACTTCTTCGAGCAGGTCTTCCGCGGCGCCTACGACGGTGTCGACGCCGTCCTCCAGGCCCCTGAGCCGCTGCTGCTCGTCGGCATCTTCGCGGTGATCGCGTTCTGGCTGCGCGGCACGCTCGCCGGTGTGCTCACCTTCGTGGGCTTCGCCTTCGTGATCTCCCTCGACCTGTGGGAGGACGCGATGGTGACGCTGTCGCTGGTCCTCGTCGCCACGGTCATCGCGCTGGTGATCTCGGTGCCGGTCGGCATCTGGGCGGCGCGCTCCAGCCGGGTCAGCGCGATCGTGCGGCCGGGCCTGGACCTGATGCAGACGCTGCCGGCGATGGTCTACCTCATCCCGGCGATCCTCTTCTTCGGCTCCGGTGCCGCCGCCGGCATCGTCGCCACCCTCGTCTTCGCGCTCGCCCCCGGTGTGCGCATGACCGAGCTGGGCATCCGCCAGGTCGACAAGGAACTGGTCGAGGCCGCCGAGGCCTTCGGCACCACCCCGCGCGACACCCTGCTGCGGGTCCAGCTCCCGCTGGCGCTGCCCACCGTCATGGCCGGCGTCAACCAGGTCATCATGCTCGGCCTGTCCATGGCGGCCATCGCCGGCATGGTCGGCACCGGCGGCCTCGGCGGCGACGTCAACGAGGCCATCGGCCAGCTCAACATCGGCCTCGGCGCCGAGGCGGGCATCGCCATCGTGATCCTCGCGATCTACCTGGACCGCATGACCAGTGCCCTGGGCACCCAGGTGTCCCCGCTCGGCCGCCGCGCCGCCGCCCGGGTGCGCGCCGCCCAGGGCCTGAAGATCTGGTCCTACCGCCCCCGCGCCGCCGTCGCCGTGGTCGGCGTCGTCGTGCTCGCCCTCGTCGCGGGCGGCATGGGCGTCTTCGCCGGCGACAGGACCGAGACCGTCGCGAGCGGCGACGACATCGGCCAGGGCAAGAAGATCAGCATTGGCTACATCCCCTGGGACGAGGGCGTCGCCTCCACCTTCCTGTGGAAGGAGATCCTGGAGCAGCGCGGCTACGAGGTCGAGGTCAAGCAGTTCGACGCGGGCCCCCTCTACACCTCGCTCGCCCAGGGCGACATCGACTTCCAGACCGACTCCTGGCTGCCCGTCACCCACGAGCAGTACTGGAAGAAGTACGGCTCCCAGCTCGACGACCTCGGCTCCTGGTACGGCCCGACCTCCCTCGAACTGAGCGTGCCCGCCTACATGAAGGACGTCGACTCCCTCGACGACCTCAAGGGCAAGGCGGCCGAGTTCGACGGGAAGATCACCGGCATCGAGTCCAGCGCCGGCATGATGAGCCTGCTCAAGACCAAGGTGCTCAAGGCGTACGGCCTGGACCAGGAGTACAAGGTCGTCGACAGCTCCACCCCGGCGATGCTGGCCGAGCTGAAGCGGGCGTACGACAAGAAGGAACCGATCGTCACCACGCTCTGGTCGCCGCACTGGGCGTACAGCGACTACCAGTTGAAGAAGCTCAAGGACCCGAAGGGCGCCTGGGGCAAGGGCGACGGGGTGCACACCCTGTCCCGCAAGGGCTTCGCCGAGGAGAACCCGGTCGTCGGCAAGTGGCTGAAGGACTTCCAGCTCACCGAGGAACAGCTCACGAGCCTGGAGTCGCAGATCAACAAGGCCGGCAAGGGCAGGCAGCAGGACGCCGTGCGCGCCTGGCTGGAGGACCAGCCCGGTCTCGTCGACAAGCTGGCGCCGGTGAAGAACACCGGGACTCCGGCCGAGGCGAAGCGTCCGCTGGACGTGGCCTGGTTCCCCTGGGACGAGGACATCGCCGTCACCTACCTGTGGAAGAACGTCCTCGAACGGCGCGGCTACCAGCTGAACCTGAAGCAGATGGACGTCGGCCCGGTCTACACCGGCCTGGCCTCCGGCGACCTGGATCTCAACTTCGACGCCTGGCTGCCGTACGCGCAGAAGAACTACTGGGACAAGAGCAAGGACAAGCTCCACGACCTCGGGACCTGGTACGAGCCGACCTCCCTGGAGCTCGCCGTGCCGTCCTACGTGAAGGGCGTCGACTCGCTCGAGGACCTCAAGGGCAAGGGCGGCACCTTCGACGGGAAGATCGTCGGCATCGAGCCCGGCACCGGCGAGATGAACCTGCTCAAGACCAAGGTGCTGCCCGGGTACGGCCTGGAGGACGAGTACGAGGTCGTCGACGGCTCCACTCCGGCGATGCTGGCCGAGCTCAAGCGCGCCTACGCCAAGAAGGAGCCGATCGCGGCCGTGCTGTGGTC
The DNA here is from genome assembly GCF_056436565.1 of Streptomyces sp. NPDC043726. Lineage (NCBI taxonomy): Bacteria > Bacillati > Actinomycetota > Actinomycetes > Kitasatosporales > Streptomycetaceae > Streptomyces > Streptomyces sp. NPDC043726. The sequence goes on along the minus strand of NZ_JBWKCI010000008.1, from coordinate 278,272 downwards.
GCCGCACTGGGCGTACAGCGAGTACGAGCTGACCAAGCTGAAGGACCCGCGGAAGTTCTTCGGTGAGGGCAACACGATCCGGACGATCTCCAACAAGGACTTCCCCGGGCAGTACCCGCAGCTCACGAAGTGGATCAAGAACTTCAAGATGAGCGAGGACGAGCTCGGCACCCTCGAGCAGGAGATCAAGGACCGCGGCCAGGGCCACGAGGAGGAGGCCGTCGCCGCCTGGCTCGAGGAGCACCCGGAGATGGTGGACCGGATGACTCCGGCGGCCTGAGAACCACGCGGCACCCCGATTCCGGCGGGCGTTCGGCACACCTGACAGTGCCGGACGCCCGCCTTGTCGTCGGGTACGAAATCCGGCCAACCGGGCCGGCCCCGCCCAGCTCTCGGTCCGACCTGGACGTTCGCCCTCCGTGGTCGCGCCCGCACGCAGGGGAACCGCCCGCGGTCCGGTGGCGGTCCGCTCCGGTGGTGGCGCGAACTGTGAGGTCGCCGCCCCCTTCCTGTGTCGTCGATGTGGCGGGCGCATGAAACGGTTTGCCGAACCTGCGTAGGGTGCAGAGAACTCATCAGAGACGCGGTACCCGGACGACGAGCGAAGGAGGGAGCCGGAGCGATGGGCGACCACAAAGAGCAGCCCCTGCGGGTGGGCGCGGCCGTGCGGCGGCGCCGTCGCGCGCTGGAGCTCACCCTCGCCGTCGTGGCCGAGCGCAGCGGCCTGTCGGTGCCCTTCCTGAGCCAGGTCGAGAACGACCGCGCCCGCCCCTCCAGGAGCTCCCTGGAGAAGCTCGCCGACGCCCTGCGCACCACGGCCGTCGAACTGCTCGCCGCGGCCGATCCGGCGTGCAGCGTGGACGTCGTACGGGCCGAGTGCGCCGAGCAGCCCCCGGACCCCCGCGTGCGCTCCCTGGTGCGCGGCCACCATCAGATGCACGCCTCGGAGTTCACCGGGGACCACGAGGCCGGCCGCGAGATCCAGTACCGCAACGACCAGTTGATGTACGTCGCCGACGGCGCCGTGGAGATCGAGGCCGAGGGACGCGCCTACCGGCTCGGCCGCGGGGACACCCTGTACCTCACCGGCGGGGTCCGACACCGCTGGCGCGCGACCGTGCCGGACACCCGGGTGGTGGTCGTGGCGGTGGCCGAGCACATCGAGGCGGTCCAGGACCGGCCGCGCTGATGCGGGTCGTCTCCCTGGTGCCGTCCCTGACGGAGGCCGTGGCCGTCTCGGCGCCCGGTGTCCTGGCCGGTGTCACGGACTGGTGCACGCACCCGGCCGGTCTCGACGTGGCCCGGATCGGCGGCACCAAGAACCCCGAGGTCGACCGGATCCTCGACCTCGCCCCCGACCTGGTGATCGCCAACGAGGAGGAGAACCGCGCCCCCGACCTCGCGGCCCTGCGCGCGGCGGGCGTCGAGGTGCTGGTGACCGAGGTCAGGGACGTCCCGCAGGCCTTCCGGGAACTGGACCGCGTGCTCACCGCGTGCGGGACGCCGTCCCGCCCCCGCTGGCTGGACGAGGCGGAGGCGGCCTGGTCCGCGCTGCCCGCACCCGGCCGCCGTACGACTGCCGTCGTGCCGATCTGGCGCCGGCCCTGGATGGTCCTGGGCCGGGACACCTTCGCCGGGGACGTCCTGGCCCGCCTCGGCGTGGACCACCTGCACGCCAGGCACGAGGACCGCTACCCGCGCGTCCCCCTGGAGGAGCTGCGGGCGGCGGCCCCCGACGTGGTCGTCCTGCCGGACGAGCCCTACCGCTTCACCGCCGACGACGGCCCGGAGGCCTTCCCCGGACTGCCCTGCGCGCTCGTCAGCGGACGGCACCTGACGTGGTACGGACCGTCACTGGCCGAGGCGCCGGAAGTGCTGGGCGCGGCCCTGCGAGCAGCGCTCCGCTGACCAGTCCGCGCACGGTCTGCGCGGCGGCGACCAGCCAGGCGGCGACGAGCAGGGCGTAGAGACCGACCGCGAGCCCCTCGTAGACCACGAGGCCGGTGTGCCGGGCCAGCGCCTCGGCGCCGGTGACACAGGTCCCGACCGGGAAGGTGAACGCCCACCAGGCCATCGTGAACCGCATGCCCTGCCGCCGGGCCCGCACCACATGGGCGCCGGCGAACCCCAGCCACAGCAGCGCGAAGCCCATCACCGGCACGCCGTACAGCACCGCCAGCACGTCGAAGCCCTGGCTGTAGGGGGCCGGGACGACTCCCGGCGCGAACTCCGCGAACTTGCCGACGGCGGTGGTCGACTGGCCGAGCGGACCCAGCACCAGGAACAGGGTCGGGGTCAGCGCGAGCGGCAGCGGTCCGCCGGTGAGCAGCCGGGCGAACACCAGCGGCAGCATCAGCAGGGTCGCGAGCAGACTCAGCCCGAACATCGCGAAGCAGGCGAGCAGCAGCGTCTCCTGGGCCTGTCCGGCGGGCAGATGCGGGACCAGCAGCGGTCCGACGGCGGCGGACACCATGGGTGCGACGAGCGGCAGCAGCCAGACGGGCGTGGCCTGACCGGGCTCCACCCGGTGGCGTACGGCCATCAGGTACGGGACGGTCACCGCCGCCGCGAGTCCGATGGCCGTACCGGCCGTGAACAGCACCACGTCGAGCGCGACCGCCGCCTCGGTGCCGATCCAGTCCCGGCCGACCGTCACCGCGCCGCCGCCGACCGCGAGCAGGGCCATGGACAGACAGCCGTAGAAGGGGGCCGTCGCCGGGTCCAGCAGATGGGCGCGGGCCTGGTCGCGGTGGTGGGTCCAGTGCAGGGCGCGGGCGACGAGGAGCGCGGCCAGCAGGAGCGCGGACAGCGCCCACACGGCGACGCAGAGGATGCGGGGCACGGGGAGCGCGGCGCCGGCGGTGGCGACGATGGCGGTTCCCATGACGGAGGCGTACCAGTTCGGTCCGAGGTGACGGACGGCCCGGGCACGGGGGAGGGGCTGGGCGGCGGTGACCATGCGTCCACGGTCGCGTGGCCGGACGCCCACCACCAGGGAGTACGGCTCTATGAGGACATAAGCTGAGCTTATGAGCGTCGTTCCCAGTTCCCTGGCCCATCGTGTACCGGACCTCGGCGCGCTGGAGTTGCTGCTGGCCGTGGCCCGGCTCGGCAGTCTCGGCGGGGCGGCGCGGGAGCTGGGCATCACCCAGCCCGCGGCCAGCAGCCGGATCCGGTCGATGGAACGGCAGCTCGGGGTGGCGCTGGTGGACCGTTCACCGCGCGGTTCGCGGCTGACCGACGCCGGTGCGCTGGTCACCGACTGGGCACGGCGGATCGTGGAGGCGGCGGAGGCCTTCGACGTGGGCGCGCAGGCGCTGCGGGACCGCCGGGACTCACGGCTGCGGGTCGCGGCGAGCATGACGATCGCCGAGTATCTGCTGCCCGGCTGGCTGCTGGCGCTGCGCGCGGGGCGCCCGGACACCGCCGTGTCACTGCTCGCGGGCAACTCGACGGCGGTGGCGGAACGCCTGCTCGCCGACGAGGCGGACCTGGGCTTCGTGGAGGGCCTGACAATCCCCACGGGCCTGGACTCGGTGGTGATCGCCCACGACCGGCTGATCGTGGTGACGGCCCCCGGCCACCCCTGGTCCCGCCGCCGACGCCCGCTGACGGCCGAGGAGTTGGCGGTCACCCCCCTCATCCTCCGCGAGAAGGGCTCGGGCACCCGCCAGGTCCTGGACACGGCCCTGGGCGGCCTGGCCCGCCCGCTCATCGAACTCTCCTCCACCACGGCCGTGAAGGCGGCGGCGGTGAGCGGCGCGGGCCCGGCGGTCCTGAGCGAACTGGCCGTGCGCGAGGAACTGTCCCTGCGCCGCCTGGTGAGCATCCCCGTGGCGGACGTGTCCCTGGCCCGCGACCTCAGAGCCGTCTGGCCGACGGGCCACCGTCCGGTGGGACCGGCCCGGGACCTGCTGCAGCTGACGCGCGGCTAGGCGCGCCGCTGGGAGCCGGGAGTGTCGCGGTAGGCCGGTCGCGGCGCCGTCGTGGCTGGTCGCGCGGTTCCCCGCGCCCCTCAGGGGCGCTGCCGAGCCGGAGTCGAAGCGTCCCGGCCTGCCTCCACCAGCGCCCGCATCACCCGTACGTCCTCGCCCATCTCCGGGTGCCACTGCACGCCCAGCACCCAGTGGTCGCCGGGCAGTTCCACCGCCTCCACGGTGCCGTCCGCCGCGTAGGCCGAGGGAACCAGACCGTTTCCCAGCCGGTCCACCGCCTGGTGGTGGTACGTCGGGACAGTCGTCTCCTCCGGGGCGATCCGGGCGTACAGCGTGCCCGGGACCGGCTTGACCGGGTGCCGTCCGAAGACGCCGACCACCTCGGCGTGGCCCTCCATGTGCTGGACGAGGGTGCCGCCGAGGGCGACGTTCAGCAGCTGCATGCCCCGGCAGACCCCGAGCAGGGGGAGGCGGGCGGCCAACGCGGCCTCGATCAGGGCCAGTTCCCACGCGTCCCGCTCCCGCGCCGGGGGCCCCGTCCGCGGCTCGCGCTCGGCGCCGTACCGTACCGGCTCCACGTCGGGGCCGCCCGCGATCACCAGCCCGTCCAGCCGGGCCACCGTCGCCGCCGCGTGCTCCGGCGCGTCCGGCGGCAGCATCGCGGCGAGTCCGCCGGCCCGCTGCACCAGACGCGGATACCCGGCGGGCAGCAAGGCCGCGTCCAGCTCCCACACGCCCCAGCGCACCTGGGCCTCCAAATACGTACTGACCCCGATCAACGGTCTGCCCGGCATACCCTGCCCCTCCAATGGGTCGTTCCCATACCTTTCCCGGGGATCATGCGATGAACCCGTCACGTGAGGAACCCCCTGAGCAGCGCCGCCGTCCCCGCGCAGTGCTCGCGCGCGATCTCCCGCGCCGCGTCCGCGTCCCCGTCCAGCACCGCCTCCACCAGTGCCGTGTGCTGGCGCTGGGAGTGCTCCAGATTGCGGACCAGGATCGGGATGCAGTCCAGCAGTTCGTTCACCGTCGCCCGCACCCCCGCGTAACTCGCGGTCAGCGAAGGCGAGCCGCACAGCTCCGCCAGGGTCAGATGGAGCAAGGTGTCCCGTCGCCGGTAGTCGGCCAGCGGCGCGTCCTGGGTGCGGGCCAGCGCCTCCCGCAGCCGGTCCCGCCGCTCCCCGGCCAGCCCGTGCGCCGCGCACAGCCCCGCCGCGCCCACCTCCAGCACCTCCCGGAAGCGCAGCACGTCCTCGATGTCCACCGCGGCGATCCGGCGGCGCAGCTCGTCCTCGCCGCCGGCGTCCGCGCGCGGCAGCACGAACGTTCCGCCGTACCGCCCCCGCCGGGACTCCACCAGGCCCTGGTCCTGGAGCACCCGCAGCACCTCGCGCAGCGTCACCCGGCTGATCCCGAGCCGCTCCGCCAGCTCCCGTTCCGCGGGCAGCCGCTCGCCGCCCGGCACCAGACCGAGCCGGACCACCTGGAGGATCTGCTCCAGCGCCTCCTCGAAGCCGTTGCCCGCCCGCACCGGCCGCAGCACCGGGGTCAGCCGGTCGTCCGGGCCCGGATCAGCGTCCACCGACATCCGGCCGTGCCCCCTTCCCAAGCAATGGTTCTCGGCAATACCTTATGGCTCCCGGCTGACCCAAGAGGCCTTGAGGAGGCTTTCCCGTGGCAGACCGCACACCGCCGCTCGGCGTCGAGGAGCTGCACGCCCTCGTCGCCGGCGGTGAGATCGACACTGTCGTCCTGGCCTTCCCGGACATGCAAGGGCGGCTCCAGGGCAAGCGGTTCGCCGCCCGCTTCTTCCTCGACGAGGTACTCCACCACGGCACCGAGGGCTGCAACTACCTGCTCGCCGTCGACACCGAGATGAACACGGTCGACGGCTACGCCATGTCCTCCTGGGACCGCGGCTACGGCGACTTCGCGATGCGCCCCGACCTGTCCACCCTGCGCCGCGTCCCGTGGAACGACGGCACCGCCATGGTCGTCGCCGACCTCGCCTGGGAGGACGGCTCCCCGGTCCTCGCCGCCCCGCGCCAGATCCTGCGCCGCCAGCTGGAGCGCCTGGCCGAACTCGGGCTGACCGCCCAGGTCGGCACCGAGCTGGAGTTCATCGTCTTCAAGGACACCTACGAACAGGCCTGGGACGCGGGCTACCGGGGCCTGACCCCGGCGAACCAGTACAACATCGACTATTCGGTGCTCGGGACCGGCCGCATCGAGCCACTGCTCCGCCGTATCCGCAACGAGATGGCGGGCGCCGGGCTCACCGTCGAGTCCGCCAAGGGCGAGTGCAACCCCGGCCAGCACGAGATCGCCTTCCGCTACGACGAGGCCCTCGTCACCTGCGACCAGCACGCGATCTACAAGACCGGCGCCAAGGAGATCGCCGCGCAGGAGGGCGTGTCGATCACCTTCATGGCGAAGTACAACGAGCGCGAGGGCAACTCCTGCCACATCCACCTCTCGCTCGCGGACGCGGCCGGGACCAACGCGATGGCCGGGCCCGACGGGATGTCCGACGTCATGCGCCACTTCCTCGCCGGACAGCTGGCGGCCCTGCGGGACTTCTCCCTGCTCTACGCCCCCCACATCAACTCCTACAAGCGGTTCCAGCCGGGCTCCTTCGCCCCGACCGCCGTCGCCTGGGGCCACGACAACCGCACCTGCGCCCTGCGCGTCGTCGGCCACGGCCGCTCCCTGCGCTTCGAGAACCGCCTCCCCGGCGGTGACGTCAACCCGTACCTGGCGGTGGCGGGCATGGTGGCAGCGGGCCTGCACGGCATCGAGCAGAAGCTCCAGCTGCCCGAGGCCTGCCCCGGCAACGCCTACACCGCCGAGTACGCGCACGTACCCACCACCCTGCGCGAGGCCGCCGAGCTGTGGGAGAACAGCCCCCTGGCCAAGGCCGCCTTCGGCGACGAGGTCGTCGCGCACTACCGCAACATGGCGCGCGTCGAGGTCGACGCCTACGACGCCGCGGTCACCGACTGGGAGCTCCGCCGCTCCTTCGAACGCATGTGAGGCCCGTGTTGTCCGAGCAGCTCCGGGTGCTGAACCCGGCCACCGAAGAGATCGTCGCCACGGTCCCGGCCGCGACCGCCGCCGACGTCGACGCGGCGGTCGTACGGGCCGCCCGCGCCCAGTCCGAATGGGCCGCCCTGGCCCCCGCCGACCGCGCCCGCCTGCTGCGCCGGTTCGCCGTCGCCGTGGACGAACACCTCGAAGAACTCGCCCGGTTGGAAGTCCGGGAGGCGGGCCACACCATCGGCAACGCCCGCTGGGAGGCGGGCAACGTCCGGGACCTGCTCGACTACGCGGCGGGCGGCGTCGAGCGGCTCACCGGGCGCCAGATCCCCGTCCCCGGCGGCCTCGACATCACGATCCTCGAACCGCTCGGCGTGGTCGGCGTCATCGCGCCCTGGAACTTCCCGATGCCGATCGCGGCCTGGGGCACGGCACCGGCGCTCGCGGCGGGCAACGCCGTCCTCCTCAAGCCCGCCGAGACGACCCCGCTGACGGCTCTGCGGCTGGCGGAGCTGGCCCTGGAGGCGGGACTGCCGGAAGGACTCTTCCAGGTCCTGCCCGGCCACGGTCCCGTCGCGGGCAACGCCCTCGTCGAGCACCCGGGAGTCGCGAAGATCGTGTTCACCGGGTCCACCGCCGTGGGCAAACAGGTGCTCGCGAAGGGCTCCGCGCTCCTCAAGCGCGTCACCCTCGAACTCGGCGGCAAGAGCCCCAACATCGTCTTCGCCGACGCCGACCTCGAAGCCGCCGCCCAGGCCGCCCCCATGTCCTTCCTCGACAACTCGGGACAGGACTGCTGCGCCCGCACCCGCGTCCTCGTCCAGCGCACGGCGTACGACCGCTTCCTGGAACTGCTGGCCCCGGCGATCGAGGCGGTCCGCGTCGGCGACCCCTCGGACGAGGCCACGGACATGGGTCCGCTGATCTCCAGGTCCCAGCTGGAACGCGTCCGTTCGTACGTCACCGACGATCTCGACGGCATCCGCGGCAAGGTCCCCGAAGGACCGGGGTTCTGGTTCCCGCCCACCGTCCTCACCGGCGTCGAGCCGCACGCGCGCGTGGCCGTCGAGGAGGTCTTCGGACCGGTCGCCGTGATCCTGCCCTTCGAGGACGAGGCGGACGCGATCCGCCTCGCCAACGCCACCGACTACGGCCTGTCCGGCTCGATCTGGACCCGGGACGTCGGCCGCGCGCTGCGCGTCTCCCAGGCCGTCCGGGCCGGCAACCTGTCCGTCAACTCCCACTCCAGCGTCCGCTACTGGACCCCGTTCGGCGGCTTCAAGCAGTCCGGCATCGGCCGGGAGCTCGGCCCGGACGCCCTGACCGCCTTCACCGAGACCAAGAACGTCTTCATCAGCACGGAGGGCCCCGCACAGTGACCTCTTCCACGACCCCTTCCACCGAGGAAAACATCTGCCGCCGGCTGGTCGGCCGTACCGCCGTCGTCACCGGAGCCGGCAGCGGCATCGGCCTCGCCACCACCCGCCGCCTCGCCGCCGAGGGCGCCCACGTCGTCTGCGGCGACGTCGACGAGCAGCGCGGCAAGGCGGCCGCCGAGGAGGTCGGCGGGACCTTCGTGAAGGTCGACGTCACCGACCCCGAGCAGGTCGAGGAGCTGTTCAAGACGGCGTACGACACCTACGGCAGCGTCGACATCGCCTTCAACAACGCCGGGATCTCGCCGCCCGACGACGACTCCATCCTGGAGACCGGACTCGAGGCCTGGAAGCGCGTCCAGGAGGTCAACCTCACCTCCGTCTACCTGTGCTGCAAGGCCGCGATCCCCTACATGCGGCGCCAGGGCAAGGGCTCCATCATCAACACCGCGTCCTTCGTGGCGCGGATGGGCGCGGCGACCTCCCAGATCTCGTACACGGCCTCCAAGGGCGGTGTCCTCGCGATGTCCCGGGAGCTGGGCGTGCAGTTCGCGCGCGAGGGCATCCGCGTGAACGCGCTAAGCCCCGGGCCGGTGAACACCCCGCTGCTCCAGGAGCTGTTCGCGAAGGACCCCGAGCGCGCCGCGCGCCGCCTGGTGCACATTCCGGTCGGCCGGTTCGCCGAGGCGGAGGAGATCGCCGCCGCCGTCGCCTTCCTGGCCAGCGACGACTCCTCGTTCGTCAACGCCACCGACTTCCTGGTGGACGGCGGAATCTCGGGAGCGTACGTCACCCCGCTGTAGAGCTCGCTCTAGAGTGCCCGCATGAGCATGACGCCCCCGCCCGGCTGGTACCCCGACCCCAACGCCCCGCATCTGGAGCGCTGGTGGGACGGCACGGCCTGGACCGACCACCGGCGCACCCCCGAGGTGACCGTGCCGATGCGCACGGCCGCGGCGGGGCCGTCCGGGCGGGCCAAGGCCGTCGCCGTCACCACGGCGGCGGCCGTGCTCGTGGCGGCGATCGTCACGGGCGCGGTGGTGCTGGGGCAGGGGGACGACGAGGAGGGCGTGGACGTCGGGACCGGACCGACGTACTACACGCAGGCACCCGAGAGCGAGACCCCGTCGCCGCCGCCCACCGAGAGCGAGCCCCCGGCCGAGGACCCGTCCGTCGTGGTGGACGAACTCAACGGCATCACGCTGCCGTTGCTCGACGGCTGGGTCCGGCCGAAGTACGTCGCCGAGGACGACGTCGTCATGACCACGGACGGCACCTACGACTGCCCCGCCGACGGGGGCGTCTGCCGCCGGGGCCGCGTGATGTCGCGGACCGTGACCGGCAGCGACGCCCGCTCGCCCGAGAAGCTGGCGAAGCAGGACATCAAGGAGGCGGTGGACGAGGCGTACGACCGCGACCCCGCGGGCGGGCGCCCCTACGGCGGTGTGGAGTCGCACGAGGTCGTGAAGTCGGGGCCGGTCGCGGTGGCCGGACGGGCCGGGTACTTCGTGCGCTGGCGGGTCAGAACGGCCGAGGGACCCGGCGGCTACGTCCAGTCCACGGTCTTCCTCTCCCGCGTCGGCACCGAGTCACCGGTCTGCGTCCGCTACGTCTTCGACGCGGGCGCGGACGGTCCGCCACTGGCCGACATGGACCGGATCACCAAGGGCATCCGGTCCGTCGACGACCCCGACGGGGGCGGGGGAGTGGGCAGCAGCGTGGGGCCGGGCAGCGCGGGCTAGAGGAAGGTGTGGCCCTCTCCCCGGTACGTCGGGACGGTCGCCGTGACCTCGTCGCCCTCGATCAGGTGCAGTTGCTCGAAGCGCTCGCACAGTTCGCCGGCCTTGGCGTGCCGGAACCACACCTTGTCGCCGAGCAGCAGATCGTCGGCGGGGGAGCCGAGCAGCGGGGTCTGCACCTCGCCGGGGCCCTCCTGGGGGTCGTAGCGCAGTCCCTCGGGGAGGTACGGCACCGGCAGCCGGTCGGGTCCGGCCGCACCGGAGGCGGGGTAGCCGCCGCCGAGCACGGTCACCACGCCGACGCCCGGACGCCGTACGACGGGCTGGGCGAACAGCGCGGCGGGGCGGCCGGTGAAGGAGGTGTAGTTGTCGAACAGGCGCGGTACGTAGAGTCCCGACCCGGCGCCGATCTCGGTGACGCAGTCCTCGGCGGCGGTGTGCTGGACGCTGCCCGTGCCGCCGCCGTTGACGAACTCGAGACCCGGCGCGACGGCCCGCAGCGCCCGCACCGCCTCGGCCCGGCGCTCGGCGAGCTCCCGGCGGGCGGTGGCCTGCATCAGCCGCACGGCACGCGAGCGCAGGGGCCGTCCGGCGATGGAGTCCCCGACACCGGCGATGTGTCCCTCGTACGCCATGATTCCGACGACCTCGAACCCCGGCCGCCGGGCGACGATCCGGGCGAGGTCGGCGACCTGGGCGGGGGAGTGCAGCGGGGAGCGCCGGGCGCCGACGCGCAGGCGCCCGCCGAGGAGGCGGAGCGAGGTGTCCAACTCCAGGCAGACGCGGACGACTTCCCGTCCCCCCTCGCGGGACTCGTCGATGAGCCGGAGCTGGGCCGGGTCGTCGATCATCACGGTGACGGCGGAGGCGAGCTTGGGGTCGCCGGCGAGCTCGGCGAATCCGGCGCGGTCGGCTGAGGGGTAGGCGAGCAGGACGTCGTCGAATCCGGAGCGGGCCAGCCACAGCGACTCGGCGAGGGTGAAGGACATGATCCCCGCGAAGCCGTCGCGGGCGAGGACGCGTTCGAGGAGGGCCCGGCAGCGGACGGACTTGCTGGCGACGCGGATCGGCTTGCCGCCGGCGCGGCGGACGAGATCGGCCGCGTTGGCGTCGAAGGCGTCCAGGTCCACGATCGCGAGAGGGGCGTCGAGATGGGCGGTGGCCCGGTCGTAACGGGCCCGGTCGGCGGCGCGCGCAGTCATGAACGAAGCCTGCCAGACTGGATTACCGCAGGGTAGGGGGACGTTCCGGGCTAAAGCCCCGGGCTCGTGGACTGGTTCCCGCCGGGCCGGGGTCAACCCGTAGAGTGACGCGCACGCACGTGGGGACCGTGGATGCGGGCCCACCCGTGCGGGTAGTTGTAGCCCGGAACCCCGGGCCCGGGCGAACAGACCCTGCCCGAGTACGACGAAGGCCCGGGCAACAGGAAACGGGGGGCGCATGAACACGGAAGCGCAACGCGCCCCGGTCCCCCCGCGCCCACCCCACCCCCCGAAGCCGCAGCGCGCCCCGGAGGCGGAGGCGGACGGGACGGGCACGCGGGGAGAACCCACGGACCGGACCCAGCCCGCCGACGGGGACCGGTCGCAGGGCTCGGTCGGCTCCCGTCGGACAGCGGACACGCAGGGCTCCACCGGGGAGCGCGTGGCGGCGAGCGGCGGCACCGCGAACGGCCGGCGCCCCATGGGCCTGCGCGTCCCGCCCCCCACCACGGGCGACGCACCCCCCGCCACCGACGCGGCCCACGCCCCGCGCGCAGCCGCTCCACCACGCTTCCCGAACCTCACCACCCCGTCCGAGGCCCCACCCCCACCCAGGGCTTCGGCCCGCTTCCCGGACACCGCACCGGGCTCCACCACCGCACCGCCCCGCCCGGAGCCCCCGGGTGGCGTGCCTCCGCGCCCCCTCGGCGTGCCCGGTGTCGCGGCCCCGCGCGCCGCCGAGTCTCCGGCCCGTCAGCCGCTGCCCTCCCTCGGCCGGCCTGCCGCGCCCGCGGAAGGGGCGTCCGAGACCACCAGACGGCTGCGGCCCGTTCCCGCGGAGGAGGAGCCGCCGGGGGCGGTGCGGCGTACGCCCGATCCCGCCTTTTCCTGGAGCGCCCCCATGAATCCCGCCGCCGGGCGGCCCGTGGTGTCGTTCGCGGAGCCCGAGGGGTACGACGGGGACGCGCGGCCCAGGGCGATCGGGGTGCGGTTCGGAGGGCGGGCGGTGGCCGCCACCGCTTGCCTGGTGCTGGGGCTCGGCCTGGTCGGAGGCGCCGTGACCGGGAGCTGGCTGGTCGGGGACTCCGAGGCCGCCGGGGCCCGGGACAGTTTCGTCGCCGCCGGAAGTCTCTGGCACAGCGTGCCCGTCGATCAGCTGTTCCCGCCCACCGTGGCCGGCCAGGGTGCCGGGCCCGGCGGCGCCGACCGGACCTGGACGCGGACCGCCGTCGCGCCGGACAGCGGCTGCGCCGACGCCTTCGACCCGCTGCTGCGCAAGGTCCTCGCCCCCGTCGGCTGCCAGCGGCTCCTGCGCGCCACCTACACCGACGCCACCCAGACCTATGTCACCACCGTCGGCATGCTCTTCACCAAGGCCGACGCCACCGCCATGACCTCCCTTGCCAAGCGCTTCACCGACGAGGGCCTGGACCGCCGTCCCGACCTCATGCCCCGCCCGTACGGACCCGGCTTCGGCAAGACCATGCGCGCCGCCTGGACCGTCTCCGTCCTCACCGACGCCCCCGTCGTCGTCTACGCCGTCTCCGGCTGGGCCGACGGCCGCGCCGTCGACGACCCGCAGCCCGCCGAGGAGGCCATGGAGTCCGGCGCCACCTCGGCCCCCGCCCAGGCCGGCCTCGGCCACGAGGCGAAGGGACTCGCCGACCGCGTCGAACGCGCCCTGCGCAAGCAGGTGGGCCCGTACGCCACGGAGCAGGCCTCGTGACCGCCGCGCTCACCCGCCGTAGCGGCCTGCTCGGCGTCCTCCTCGCCGCCTCCCTCGCCCTCGTCCCGGCCACCGCGGCGCACGCCGACGGCATACGTGCCAAGCAGTGGGCCCTGGAAGCCATGCACGCCGAGGAGGCCTGGCGGACCACCAAGGGCGAGGGGATCACCGTCGCCGTCCTCGACACCGGCGTCGACGACCAGCACCCCGACCTCGTGGGCAACGTCCTCACCGGCAAGGACATGGTCGGCTTCGGAGCCGGGCGCGGCGACCGGTCCTGGGCCCGCCACGGCACCGCGATGGCCGGCATCATCGCGGGCCACGGACACGGCTACGGCAACGGCGACGGCGTCATGGGCATCGCCCCCGAGGCCAAGGTCCTCCCGGTCCGCGTGATCCTGGAGGACGGCGACGACGCCCGCGCCAAGGCCCGCACCACCCGCGGCAACGCCCTCGCCGAGGGCATCCGCTGGGCCGCCGACCACGGCGCCGACGTCATCAACCTCTCCCTGGGCGACGACTCCAAGTCCGCCCACCCCGAACCGGCCGAGGACGAGGCCGTCCAGTACGCCCTGAAGAAGGGCGCCGTCGTCGTCGCGTCGGCCGGCAACGGCGGCGAGAAGGGCGACCACATCTCCTACCCGGCCGCCTATCCGGGCGTCATAGCCGCCACCGCCGTGGACAAGTACGGCACCCGTGCCTCCTTCTCCACCCGGCGCTGGTACGCCACGGTCAGCGCCCCCGGTGTCGACGTCGTCATCGCCGACCCGGACCGCAAGTACTACGAGGGCTGGGGCACCAGCGCCGCCGCGGCCTTCGTCTCCGGAGCCGTGGCCCTGGTCAAGTCCGCCCACCCGGGCCTGACCCCGGCCCAGATCAAGAAGCTCCTGGAGGACACGGCCCGCAACTCCCCTTCGGGCGGCCGTGACGAGTCCCGCGGGTACGGCTTCGTGGACCCCGCCGCCGCGATCGAGAAGGCCGCGAGCCTCAAGCCGGAGGGGCTGCGGTCGAAGGCGTACGGCGACCGCTACTTCGGCTCGGGCCCCGACGCCACGAAGGCCGACGACGACGCGACCGGCTGGGCCGCCCCGCTCGCGGGCGGCACCGGAGGAGTCCTGCTGGTCGCCGCGGTCGTCCTGTGGCGCGGCCGGCGCGCGGGACGCCACGAGGATTTCTAGGCACCCTCAGGACGCGATCAGTTCTCGGCGAACACCGACACCGCCGCCCGCGCCGCGGCCTCCACCAGCGACACCCCGTCCGCCTTCGTGGCGTTCCCGTCCGACAGCACGGCGACCAGGTAGTCCCGCCCGTCCACGGTCACCCGCCCGACGCTGTTGATGTCCCACAGCCCGGTCGTGCTCCGCGGCAGCCACCCGTTCTTCAGCGCCCACGCCGAACCGTCGGCGGCCGCCGAGACACCCCACTGCTGACCGGCGGCGATCCGCCCCATCAGGGTCCGGACGTAGGACCGCGAGGCCTCGCTCAGCTCCGAATCCTCCCCGAACACCTGCTGAAGCAGCGTCAGTTGGTCCGTCGCCGTGGTCTGGGTCAGCCCCCACAGCATCCCGTCGCCGCCCTCCGTGGCCGTGAGCCCGAGGCGCTCGTTCGCCGCGGCGAGCCCCTCCGCCCGGCCGATGGTCTCCCACAGCGCGGAGGTGGAGGCGTTGTCGCTGTTCTCGATCATCGCGGTGGCGTACGTCTGCTCCGTCGCCGTCAGTGACCGCCCCTCGTCCTGCGCCTGGAGCAGCAGCGCCGCCAGGACGTCGACCTTGACGACGCTCGCGGTGTCGAAGGTCCGGTCCCCGTACGCGGCGCTCTCGCCCGACTCCAGGTCCAGCACCGCCACCGACACCTCCGCGCCCTTCGGCACGGTCACCGCCTCCATGGCGTCCGCCAGCAGCGCGTCCGGATCCACCGTGGGCTGTGCCACCGGTTCCACGGATGCCTCCCCGTTCACCGAGACCGTCGAGGGCGTCGCCGCAGACGATACGGCCGGCTGCGCCCGCGCCTGCACGTAGACCGTCCCGGCGGCCGTACCGCCCACGACGACCACCGACGCGAGGGCGACGGACAGCAGGGGAACACGGCGCCTGCGCGCTCCGGAGGACTCCATGCCCGCGATGCTCGGGCCGGTGACTGTGGCTGACGTGAGGCGGATGTTAGATCTGGGTCAGGGAAAGCTGAGATTCCGGTGAAGGGGGTCACGGGCGCGTTTCCGGGCCCGCACAAGCGCAGCTGCATCCCCCCGATAGGGTCGGGGACCGTGGCGAACAAGAACATTCCCGACTCCCCCTTCCCCGACGACGAGGGCTCGGCCGACCCCCGGCTGAGCGCGGCGCTCGCGGCCTGGGCCGAGGACCGCTCCGCTCTGGGGCCGGTTCTTCAGGCGCTGAAGGACGCCCGGCTGCTGGTCCCGGTCGTGGCCGTCCTCGGTGAGGTCGAGGAGGACGAGAACGGGCTGCGCCGCGAGAAGACCAGCGACATGGCCGTACCGACCCTGAAGGCCGGCGAGCGCAAGGCTCTGCCCGCCTTCACCTCCACCGACTCCCTCGCCCGCTGGGACGCGACGGCCCGCCCCGTCGCCGTACGCCTGAACCAGGCTTTGGAGGCCGCCGCGCACGAGAAGGCGGACACGGTCGTGCTGGACCTGGCGGGGCCGGTGCCGTTCGAGCTGACCGGACCGGCGCTGCTCGCGCTCGCCGAAGGACGTACGACGGCCGATCCGCTCGCCGATCCGGCCGTGGTCGAGGCGGTACGGGCCGCGGTCGCCGCCGAGCCCGCCGTGCTCCGCGCCCACCTCGGGCCCGGGCAGGCCGACGGCACCCTGGCGCTCGTCCTGGACCCGGCCGCCGCCCCCGCCGTGGCCGCCCGCGCGGTCGCCGAGCGCCTCGCCGCCGACGAGACACTGAGGGCCCGCCTGGTGCGCGGCCTCGACCTGGCACTGCTGCCGGCCGAGGCGACGCCCCCGGGCGAGCCCCTGTACGTGCGAGGGTGATCCAGCGGTGGACCGGGGGTGAGCCGGCCGTGGACCGAGGGTGACCTAGCCGTAGACCGGGCCCGTGTACTTCTCGCCCGGGCCCTGGCCCGGCTCGTCCGGGACCAGGGAGGCCTCGCGGAAGGCCAGCTGGAGCGACTTCAGGCCGTCGCGCAGCGGGGCCGCGTGGAACGAGCTGATCTCGGTCGCGCTCGCGTCGAGCAGTCCGGCGAGGGCGCTGACCAGCTTGCGGGCCTCGTCCAGGTCCTTGTACTTGTCGCCCTCCTCGGTCAGACCGAGCTTCACGGCGGCGGCGCTCATCAGGTTCACGGCGACCGTCACGATCACCTCGACGGCGGGGACCTCGGCGATGTCGCGGGTCATCTCGTCGAAGTCGGGCGTCTCGGGGGAGCCGGAGGGGGAGGTGTCACTCATGCGGGACACGATATGCGTCGCGCAACTGTTCGCCGAAGTTCGCCTCGGTTCGCCCTTCCCCGTCCTTGCTGCTAACCTTTAGTGACGACCGGCCGGACACGCATGTGCTCGGCCCACAAGTGGAGGCTCCGAACTCCCACCTGACCGTCCCCCGGGACGGCGGGTCACCGGTCAGGCGGCCACCACCGTTCCGTACGGACGGTGGAGTCGCCCGAGATTGCGCCCCGCGGTTGACCCGCGGCGGTGTTCCGGCATTTCAGGAGCCCCGCCTGTGTCCCGTCCGGGGCATTTTTTATGGCTCCCGATGGTTGGTCCCTATGTCAATCAGACATACGCGGCTGTCCGCCAGACCGCCGTGTGGTGCTACCGAGGAGGATCCATCAGCGCCGAGCCCCGCATCAACGACCGGATTCGCGTTCCCGAGGTGCGACTTGTCGGTCCCAGTGGCGAGCAGGTGGGCATTGTCCCGCTCGCTAAGGCACTGGAGCTTGCGCAGGAGTACGACCTGGACCTGGTCGAGGTCGCGGCGAACGCCCGTCCGCCCGTGTGCAAGCTCATGGACTACGGGAAGTTCAAGTACGAGTCGGCCATGAAGGCCCGTGAGGCGCGCAAGAACCAGGCGCACACGGTCATCAAGGAGATGAAGCTCCGGCCGAAGATCGACCCGCACGACTATGACACCAAGAAGGGTCACGTCGTCCGGTTCCTCAAGCAGGGCGACAAGGTCAAGATCACGATCATGTTCCGTGGTCGCGAGCAGTCCCGGCCGGAACTCGGCTACCGACTGCTGCAGCGTCTCGCGGAGGACGTCCAGGACCTCGGTTTCGTCGAGTCGAACCCGAAGCAGGACGGCCGGAACATGATCATGGTTCTCGGTCCGCACAAGAAGAAGACCGAGGCGATGGCCGAGGCTCGCCAGGCGCAGGAAGCCCGCAAGGCGGATGCGAAGGCCAACCCCGGCAAGTCGCAGAACGCCGCGGAGGCCGAGAGCGCCGAGGCCCCTGCCGAGGCATCCGCCGAGGCGTGATCCCGGGGGACGCGAGTCCCCAGGACGTAACCGATACAACAGCGACGTTCCACCGTGCCCGGTTTCACGACCGGGCATCGGAACGCCACCGACGAGGAGAGAACGGCGCTATGCCGAAGAACAAGTCGCACAGCGGTGCCAGCAAGCGCTTCAAGATCACCGGCTCCGGCAAGGTGCTCCGCGAGCGTGCCGGCAAGCGCCACCTGCTCGAGCACAAGTCGTCCCGCGTGACGCGTCGCCTCACCGGCAACGCCGAGATGGCCCCGGGCGACGCCGCGAAGATCAAGAAGCTTCTCGGCAAGTGACGTACGCGGCGCGCTGAGCGCCGTACGTCAGGACCGGGACCCAATCGAATTCGGGCCGTGTGAGGACACCCACGGCCCCGCTACAAGGAGTTAACAAGTGGCACGCGTCAAGCGGGCAGTCAACGCCCACAAGAAGCGCCGGGCGATCCTCGAGCAGGCCTCCGGCTACCGCGGTCAGCGTTCGCGCCTGTACCGCAAGGCCAAGGAGCAGGTCACCCACTCGCTGGTCTACAACTACAACGACCGCAAGAAGCGCAAGGGCGACTTCCGTCAGCTGTGGATCCAGCGCATCAACGCCGCTGCCCGCGCCAACGGCATCACGTACAACCGCTTCATCCAGGGCCTGAAGGCCGCCAACGTCGAGGTCGACCGCAAGATCCTCGCCGAGCTGGCCGTCAACGACGCCACCGCGTTCGCCGCGCTGGTCGAGGTCGCGCAGAAGGCCCTGCCGGCTGACGTCAACGCCCCGAAGGCGGCGTGACGCTGCGCTCGGCTTGAGCCGACGTGATTCGGACCCGTGGGCTGCGGCCTGCGGGTCCGTCGCATGTTGTGGTGCGGGCGGATGCGGCACCCCCCACTGCCTCAAGGGCGTGGGGGACCCCCAGGCCCGCCGTCGTGGTTGACCGCCGGTGCGGCGGACAGTACTTCTGAAGGTGAGTTGCATGGTCGCGGCCAGCCCCGAGCTGATCTCCCCCCGTTCCCCCCGCGTCTCCGCCGCCCGGCGGCTGGCGAAGCGGAACTTCCGGGGGAAGGACCGGCTGTTTCTCGCCGAGGGGCCGCAGGCGGTGCGGGAGGCCGCCGGGCAGGGACTCGTCGAGCTGTTCGCCACCGTCGAGGCCGCGGAGCGGTACGCCGACATCATCGGCGAGGCCCGCGCGGTCGGGGCCCGCGTCCACCTCGCCTCCGACGAGGTCATCGCCGACATCTCCACCACCGTCACCCCGCAGGGCCTCGTCGGGGTCTGCCGGTTCCTCGACACGCCCTTCGAGGAGATCCTCGCCGCCCGCCCCCGGCTCGTCGCCGTGCTCGCGCATGTGCGGGACCCCGGGAACGCCGGGACCGTGCTGCGGTGCGCCGACGCCGCCGGCGCCGAGGCCGTCGTACTGACCGACGCGTCCGTCGACCTGTACAACCCCAAGGCCGTACGCGCCTCCGTCGGTTCGCTGTTCCATCTGCCCGTGGCCGTGGGCGTGCCGGTCGAGCGGGCCGTCGCCGGGCTCAAGGAGGCCGGGGTGCGGATCCTCGCCGCGGACGGCGCCGGGGACCGGGATCTCGACGACGAGCTCGACAAGGGCACCATGGGCGGACCGACCGCCTGGGTGTTCGGCAACGAGGCCTGGGGGCTCCCGGAGGAGACCCGCGCGCTCGCGGACGCCGTCGTGCGCGTCCCGATCCACGGAAAGGCCGAGAGCCTGAACCTCGCCACCGCCGCCGCCGTATGTCTCTATGCGTCGGCCCGTGCGCAGCGCGCCTCCGGAGGGTGCCGCTCCGTCGCCGAGAGCTGAGCCCCTGCCGCCGGATTCCCGCCTGCCCCGGGCGGACGACGGGAATCCGGCGGCAGGGGCTAGTAGGGTGACCAGCTCGGGGCCCCTCAGCCGTCGTGAGAGGTGGGGTACGGGGATGAGTGTCGGCACGAGCAGCGCACCGGGAGCACGGGACGTGCGACGCCCGCCCGCGCCCCGGTCCGGTGAGCTCGCCGAGCTCGGTCTCGACCCCGACGATCTCCCCGACGGCCTCGTCGTGGCCGACGAGCACGGCCGTGTCGTCTGCTTCAACGCCGCCGCCGCGCGCATCACCGCCGTCCCCGCCGCCGAGGCCCTCGGGCAACGGCTGGAGAAGGCGCTGCCGTTAGAGGATCTGGAGGGCCGCCGCTGGTGGCAGCTCACCGATCCCTACGGCGGACTCGCCATCCGGGTCCGCCAGCCCGAGCGGAACCTGCTGCTGCCGGGCGGCCGCGAGGTCCTCGTCTCGGTGAAGTACGTCCGCGCCGAGCCCACCGGCCCCGTCCGCCGCGTCGTCGTCTCCCTGCGGGACACCGAGGCCCGCCGCCGCACCGAGCGCAGCCACGCCGAGCTGATCGCCACCGTCGCGCACGAGCTGCGTTCGCCGCTCACCTCCGTCAAGGGCTTCACCGCCACCCTGCTCGCCAAGTGGGAGAGGTTCACCGACGACCAGAAGCGGCTGATGCTGGAGACCGTCGACGCCGACGCCGACCGGGTCACCCGGCTCATCGCCGAGCTGCTCGACATCTCGCGGATCGACAGCGGGCGCCTGGAGGTGCGGCGCCAGCCGGTGGACATCGGCGCCGCCGTCGGCCGGCACATCCAGGCGTACGTCGCCGCGGGGCAGCCCGCCGACCGCTTCCTGCTCCGCCTGCAGCAGCCGCTGCCCGACCTGTGGGCCGACCCCGACAAGATCGATCAGGTGCTCAGCAACCTGCTGGAAAATGCGGTGCGGCACGGCGAGGGAACCGTCACGATTGACGTCACGCCCACGGCGTCCCCCCGGGAGGGCGAGGACGCCGGCACGTCGGTCACCGTGAGCGACGAGGGGTCCGGCATCCCGGAGGAGTCCATGAACCGCGTCTTCACCCGCTTCTGGCGGGGCAGCAAGCGCGGTGGCACCGGCCTCGGGCTCTACATCGTCAAGGGCATCGTCGAGGCCCACGGCGGCACCATCACGGTCGGCCGCGCCACCGGTGGCGGCGCCGAGTTCCGATTTACGTTGCCCGTGGCCGCTCCGGCGTATCTCGCCTGACGGCCGCGGGCGCATTCGTACACCCTCACCCCGTTAGACTCGGCCTTTGGCACCTTTGTGTCCTGCACACGGCTGAAGAGCGCCGGTCACGGGGACCATCCGCCAGCCAAACGGAAGCACGGGAAGAGATGTCGGCACCCAATAAGTCGTACGACCCTGTCGAGGTCGAGGCGTTGAAACCGGAAGAGATCGAGCGCATGCGGGACGAGGCGCTCGCCGCCTTCGCCGCCGCAGGCTCCCTCGACGCGCTCCAGGAGGCCAAGGTCGCCCACACCGGCGGCACCTCCCCGCTGGCCCTCGCCAACCGCGAGATCGGCGCCCTGCCCCCGCACGCCAAGGCCGCCGCCGGAAAGCTGGTCGGCCAGGCCCGCGGCGCCGTGAACAAGGCCCTGGCCGCCCGCCAGGCCGAGCTGGAGGCCGAGCGCGACCAGCGCGTGCTCGTCGAGGAGGCGGTGGACGTCACGCTGCCGTACGACCGCGTGCCGGCCGGCGCCCGCCACCCGCTGACCACGCTCTCGGAGCGCATCGAGGACATCTTCGTGGCCATGGGCTACGAGGTCGCCGAGGGCCCCCAGGTCGAGGCCGAGTGGTTCAACTTCGACGCCCTCAACATCGGCCCGGACCACCCGGCGCGCGGTGAGGCGGACACCTTCTTCGTCGAGGGCCCGCGGGGCGGCACCGAGTCCGGTGTCGTGCTGCGCACCCACACCTCGCCGGTACAGATCCGCTCGCTGCTCGACCGTGAGCTGCCGGTCTACGTGATCTGCCCCGGCCGCGTGTACCGCACCGACGAGCTGGACGCCACCCACACCCCGGTCTTCCACCAGGTCGAGCTGCTCGCGGTGGACGAGGGCCTCACGATGGCGGACCTCAAGGGCACCCTGGACCACATGGTGCAGTCCCTGTTCGGCGAGGGCATGAAGACCCGGCTGCGGCCCAACTTCTTCCCCTTCACCGAGCCGTCCGCCGAGATGGACATGGTGTGCTACGTCTGCCGCGGCGAGTCCGTCGGCAACCCCGACCGGCCCTGCCGTACCTGCTCCAGCGAGGGCTGGATCGAGCTGGGCGGCTGCGGCATGGTCAACCCGCGGGTGCTCACCGCCTGCGGCGTCGACCCGGAGAAGTACAGCGGCTTCGCCTTCGGGTTCGGCATCGAGCGGATGCTGATGTTCCGCCACAACGTCGAGGACATGCGAGACATGGTCGAGGGTGACGTCCGGTTCACCCGGCCGTTCGGGATGGAGATCTGATGCGGGTCCCGCTTTCTTGGCTGCGGGAGTACGTCGACCTGCCGGCCACCGAGACCGGCCGCGACGTCCAGGCCAAGCTCATCGCGGCCGGCCTCGAGGTCGAGACGGTCGAGCAGCTCGGCGACGGCCTCAAGGGCCCCCTGGTCGTCGGCCAGGTGCTGACCATCGAGGAGCTGGAGGGCTTCAAGAAGCCGATCCGCTTCTGCACCGTCGACGTCGGCACGGCCAACGGCACCGGTGAGCCCCAGGAGATCGTCTGCGGCGCCCGGAACTTCCAGGTCGGCGACAAGGTCGTGGTCGTGCTCCCGGGCGCCGAGCTGCCCGGCGGCTTCGCGATCTCCGCGCGCAAGACCTACGGCCGCAACTCGCACGGCATGATCTGCTCCAGCGACGAGCTGGGCATGGGCGACGACGGCACCAAGGGCATCATCGTGCTGCCCCCGGAGACCGAGGTCGGCAAGGACGCCGTCGAACTGCTCGAACTGGTCGACGAGGTCCTGGACATCGCCGTCACCGCGAACCGCGGCGACTGCCTGTCCATCCGCGGTGTGGCCCGCGAGACCGCCATCGCCTACGGGCTGCCGCTGCGCGACCCGGCACTGCTCGACGTACCGG
Organism: Streptomyces sp. NPDC043726; assembly: GCF_056436565.1. Classification (NCBI taxonomy): domain Bacteria; kingdom Bacillati; phylum Actinomycetota; class Actinomycetes; order Kitasatosporales; family Streptomycetaceae; genus Streptomyces; species Streptomyces sp. NPDC043726. The sequence goes on along the minus strand of NZ_JBWKCI010000008.1, from coordinate 255,895 downwards.
GCCCGAACGCCTTCGGCTACCCGGTCCAGGTCTCCGACCCGGTCGGCTGCGACCGCTTCACGGCCCGTACGGTCACCGGTCTGAGCCCCGAGGCGCGCTCCCCGATCTGGCTGAAGCGCCGGCTGCAGAAGGTCGGCATGCGCCCGATCTCGCTCGCCGTCGACGTCACCAACTACGTGATGATGGAGCTCGGCCAGCCGCTGCACGCCTACGACCGAAGCCTGGTGCAGGGCACCATCGGCGTCCGCCGGGCGGCCGAGGGCGAGAAGATCGTCACCCTCGACGGCGTCGAGCGGAAGCTGCACGCCGAGGACCTCGTCATCACCGACGACCGCGGTCCCATCGGCCTCGCCGGTGTCATGGGCGGCGCCAACACCGAGATCGCCGACCACGAGGACCTGGAGAACGCCACCTCCGACGTCGTGATCGAGGCGGCCCACTTCGACCAGGTCGCCATCGCGCGCACCGCGCGCCGGCACAAGCTGTCCTCGGAGGCGTCCCGTCGCTTCGAGCGCGGTGTCGACCCGGCGGCCGCCGCCGCGGCGGCGCAGCGCACGGTCGACCTGCTGGTGCTGCTCGCGGGCGGCACCGCCGAGGCCGGGGTCACCGAGGTCGTCGCGCCCTCCGCGCCGCACACCATCACGGTCCCGGCGAACCACCCCGACAAGGTCGCGGGCGTCGACTACGGCCGGGAGACCGTCGTCCGCCGCCTCCAGGAAGTCGGCTGCGACGTGTACGGGCAGGACGAGCTGATCGTCACCGTCCCGTCCTGGCGGCCCGACCTGCTGGAGCAGAACGACCTGGCCGAGGAGGTCATCCGGCTCGAGGGCTACGAGAACCTGCCCTCCACGCTGCCCAAGCCGCCGTCCGGCCGCGGTCTGACGCACCGCCAGCGGCTGCACCGCCGGGTCGGCCGCGCGCTGGCCGGCGCCGGGTACGTCGAGGCGCCGAACTACCCCTTCATCGGCGAGCAGGTCTTCGACCAGCTGGGCCTCGACGCCGACGACCCCGCCCGCCGGGTCGTGAAGCTCACCAACCCGCTCAACGACGAGGAGCCCGCGCTCCGTACGTCGCTGCTGCCGGGTCTGCTGGGCGCCCTGCGCCGCAACGACGGCCGGGGCTCGCACGACCTCGCGCTGTTCGAGACCGGCCTGGTCTTCCTTCCGCGTGAGGAGCAGCGGACCGCCGTCCACCTGCCCGTGGACCGGCGTCCGACGGACGAGGAGATCGCCGAGCTCAACTCCGTGCTGCCCGAGCAGCCGCGCCATGTCGCCGTCGTCCTCGCGGGCGCCCGCGAGCAGACCGGCTGGTGGGGCGCGGGCCGTCCGGCGGGCTGGGCCGACGCGGTGCAGGCCGCGCGGGCCGTCGCCGCGGAGGCGGGCGCCGAGCTGATCGTGCGGTCCGGACAGTACGGGCCGTGGCACCCGGGCCGGTGCGCCGAGCTGGCGGTCGTCGTCGACGGCGCCGAGCGGGTCGTGGGCCACGCCGGTGAGCTGCACCCGCGGGTGCTCAAGGCGCTGAGTCTGCCCGCGCGCACCTGCGCGATGGAGCTGGACCTGGACGCCCTGGAGCAGGTCGGCGACGGTGTGCCGCAGGCGCCGAGCATCTCCTCCTTCCCGGTCGCCACGCAGGACGTCGCCCTCGTGGTCGACAAGCCGGTGCCGGCGGCCGAGGTCGAGGCGGCGCTGCGGGACGGCGCGGGTGAACTCCTGGAGGCCATCCGCCTGTTCGACGTCTACGAGAACGAGGAGCAGCTGGGCGACGGCAGGAAGTCGCTGGCGTACGCGCTTCGCTTCCGGGCGTCGGACCGCACGCTGACCGTCGACGAGGCCTCGGCGGCCCGCGATGCGGCGGTCGCCCTGGCGGGCGAGCGTACGGGCGCGGTGCTCCGGGGGTAGGCCGGGTCGCCCTACGGGGCGGCGGGTTGCTGTTCGTCGGCGGCTGCGCATTCGTCGTGGCTTGTCGCGCAGGTCCCCGCGCCCTGTGGGGCGGGCTTCGCCGCCCCACCCTCGTGGGTCACCTCACTCGATGGGGTGAGATTTCTGGGCGACGTGGTTCTTCCGGGTCATTGGTCGACAGAATCGGACCGGCCTTTCGGGGTCGGTCCGATTCCGCGTCGACGGGGCCTAATGGGGGGCCATCGGCATGATCCGCATCAAGGCTGTGTTTCCCCGTCGGCTGCTCGCGCTGGGGCTGCCCACCGCCTGGGGCGCGATGGCGATCACGTACAAGCTCACCTGTCCGCTCGCCCAGCAGGACGGCATCGGGGCACGCGCGGTCACCAGTGCCGTCTTCTTCGCCGTCGGCACCGGCCTGATACTCCATGTCCGGCAGGCCCTCGTGCGTGAGCTGCGGCAGATCCGCCGGGTCGCCGGAGTCGCGCAGAGCGCGCTGCTACGGCCGCTGCCGCCACGGATCGACGGGCTGAACGTCGCCGCCGCCCAGCTCTCCGCCGACCGCGGCGCCTGTGTGGGCGGCGACCTGTACGAGGTCATCGCCACCGAACACGGCGTACGGGTGGTGATGGGCGACGTCCGAGGCCACGGCATCGCCGCCGTCGGCACGGCGGCGGCCCTCCTCGGCAGCTTCCGCGAGGCGGTCCATGACGAACCGGATCTGGGGCGGGTGCTGCGGCGCCTGGAGCGGGCGTTGGACCGGCATCTGCGGGAGCGGTCGCGGGACGAGTACCCCGTGGCCGAGGAGTTCGCGACGGTTCTGTTGCTGGAGATCCGCGCTGACGGAGATCTGCACGTCCTCAACTGCGGTCACCCCTGGCCGTACTTGATCAGCGGATCGAAGGTGGAACAGTTGGCTCGGGAGGATCCGCTTCCGCCGCTGGGTCCCTTTCCCCTGCCGCCTGAACTGACGGCCACCTCCCGCGGCCCTTTGCTCCCGGGCGAGTCCCTGGCGTTGTACACGGACGGTGCGGAAGACGCCCGTGACGCGCGTGGCCGATTCTTTTCGCTGCGCGCGGCCTTGGAGGGCGCCGTGCACTCTCAGCCCTGCTCTCCACAGCAGGTTCTGCGTACGGTCATGAGCGCGCTGATGCGCCATGCGGGAGGCACGCCAGCGGACGACATCGCGCTTCTGGTCCTACGGAACGACAGAACCCACCTCATAGGGGCGCGAGGCTCTGACATAGGCGGCTCCGCCGCCGGGGCGCGACCGGCCACCATGAACCCGCAGCCGACAACGCACCTTTGATGCCCCAGCGACGACTCGCACCGGCTCAGCCCCCGGCGGGGCCGCCGCACTGTACGAGGGGGAGCCGGCGGCCCGGCCGGCCTCTTGCGAGGCATTTCAGTCAACCGGTTGGGAACTCTCCGCGACAGTGCGCGCACAGCCCGGATTCGAGCACTCCGTTCACACCCCGTGTGAAGGCGGAACCACTACTCTGACGGCACCGAGCCACCCGGGGGGCACCCATGCAGCCCAACACTCTGCTCGACGCGATTCTGGACGAGGCCGGGATCTCGCACGCGGGGCTTGCGGCACACGTGAACCAGGCGGGCCGGGCGCGCGGCCTGACGCTGAGGTACGAACACACCGCCGTGGCGCGGTGGTTGAAGGGCCAGCGGCCGCGCGGCCAAGTCCCCGACCTGATCTGCGAGGTGCTGGCGGGACGGCTCCAACGACCCGTCACCCTCGACGACATCGGACTCGGCGTCCCCGGTGAGCCCTCCGCCCCGCACGGCACCTCGCTGTCCGGGTTCGTCGAGCGGGCCACGGCCCTGTGGCGCTCCGACGAACAGCAGCGCCCGCACATACTCGGCGCCCCCGCCGTCACCGGCACCCCCGCCGTGATGCCGGTGTGGGAGTGGGAGAACCCGCCCGAGGACGTGGACGTCTCCCGCGGCGGGCGGCACCGGGTGACCTCCGCCGACATCGACATGCTGCGCGCCGCCCGCACCCATTACGAGCAGATGTACCGCAAGGCGGGCGGCATGGCGACCCGCACCCGGATCGTCGGCTTCCTCAACGCCGAGGCGGCCCCGCTGCTGCGCGGCAGCTACACCGACGCCACCGGGCGTCAACTGCACCGGGCCACGGGCGGGTTGGTGGCGATCGCGGGCATCTGCGCGTACGACTCGGACGCGCACGGCCTCGCCCAGCGCTACTTCCACCAGGCGCTGCGCCTCGCGAAGGCCAGCGGCGACCGGGGTCTCGGCGCCTACGTGATCGCCCTGCTCGTCAACCAGGCCCTGTTCATGCGGGAGTTCCGGCAGGCCGTCGCCTTCGCGGAGGCCGCGCTGCGGGCCGCGGGCAAGCACATCACCCCGGCGCTCGCCTCCGACCTGTACGCGATGCAGGCGAAGGCGTACGCCCACCTCGGCGACGGCACGAGCGCGCTGTCCTGCATCCGGCGGGCCGAGCAGGCCGCCGAACGCATCCGGCGCGGATACGAGCCCGACGAGACGGGCTATGTCCAGCCGGGCCTCGTCAATGTCCAGGTGGCGGAGGCACTGCTCAGCCTGGGCGAACTGGCGGCGGCCGGCGAGCACGCCGCGGCGGCCGTCGACAATCCCGCCCACGACCGGGGCCGGGTGCACCGGCTCGCCATGCTCAGCACGATCGAGCTGCGGCAGGGCCATGCCGACAAGGCGGTGGCCACCGCCGTGCAGATGGCCGAACAGGCCAGAGGGATGGAGTCCCAGCGCCTGCGCGACAGACTCCGCGCGGTACGCGAGCATCTCGTGCGCAGCGGCGGCGCGGGCACCTCCGAGGCCGCCGAACTCATCGACGGAGCGCTGCGCGTACCGCTCTGAGCCGGTGCGGGGAGGTACCCGAACACCGACACCTCATAGTCCCTGCTGCGATATTGCCACTTACTCGACGGAAGGTGGCAGAACCGTGCAGTGGACGAAACAGAACGAACAAACTGTGTATGAAAACCGCTGGTTCACCGTCAACCTGGCAGACGTGGAGCTGCCCGACGGCCGGCACCTGGATCACTTCCTGATAAGGCTGCGGCCGGTCGCCGTGGCCACGGTGGTCAACGAGGCGAACGAGGTCCTGCTTCTGTGGCGCCACCGGTTCATCACCGACAGCTGGGGGTGGGAACTCGCGGCCGGAGTGGTCGAGGACGGCGAGGACATCGCCGTAGCGGCCGCCAGGGAACTGGAGGAGGAGACCGGCTGGCGGCCGGGACCCCTGCATCACCTCATGAGCGTGGAGCCGTCCAACGGACTCACCGACGCCCGGCACCACATCTACTGGGCCGACGAGGGTGAGTACGTCGGGCACCCCGTGGACGACTTCGAGTCGGACCGCCGGGAATGGGTCCCCCTCAAGCTCGTCCCCGACATGGTCGCCCGTGGGGAGGTCCCGGCCGCCAACATGGCGGCCGCGTTACTCCTGCTGCACCACCTCAGGCTCGGGCAGGACGCTTTGCCCTGATCCCCCCCATCGCGCCCGGTGAGCTAGTGGCCGAAGGCCTGCCAGATCGCCACGACGAGTGCGCCCAGCGCGGTCAGTGCGGCGACCGCGGGCAGGGGCCAGCGTGAGTGTTCCAGGGCGACGATCCGTGCGGCCAGATCGTCGAGTTCCTTGTCGGTTTCCTCGGTTCGGTGACTGAGCAGGGCCAGACCGCCCTCGACGCGGGCATAGGCCACGTCGAGGCGTCGGCGTAACTCTGCGAGTTCTCCATGGACCACGGGATGCTCGGGGTCGGCGGTCACGAGTCCGCTCCTTTCCGTAGTCGTCACATCCCTTGCGAGCGCTCTTGCATGCGCGTGACGAGTCAACTCGCCTGGTGGGCACGTGGGGAGAGTGTGCGACGGGCATATGCGAGCCCGGCGCGCACACGGTGTGTGAATGACGCGGGCCCGGCACCCAAGGGGTGCCGGGCCCGTGCGCTTGGCCGAAATCTGACCGTGCGTAATCAGCCGTAGGTGTAGAAGCCCGAACCGGACTTACGGCCCAGACGGCCGGCGTCGACCATGCGCTGCAGCAGCGGGGGAGCGGCGTACAGCGGCTCCTTGTACTCCTCGTACATGGAGAACGCCACCGAGGCGACCGTGTCCAGGCCGATCAGGTCGGCCAGCTTCAGCGGGCCCATCGGGTGGGCGCAGCCGAGCTCCATGCCGTTGTCGATGTCCTCGCGGCTCGCGATGCCCGACTCGAACATCCGGATCGCGGAGAGCAGGTAGGGGATCAGCAGCGCGTTCACCACGAAGCCCGAGCGGTCCTGGGCGCGGATGGCGTGCTTGCCGAGCAGCTTCTCGGCGAAGGCCTGGGCGCGGCTGATCGTGCCCTCGGAGGTGGTGAGGGCCGGGATCAGCTCGACGAGCTGCTGCACCGGGGCGGGGTTGAAGAAGTGGATGCCGATGACCTGGTCGGGGCGCGAGGTGGCGACCGCGAGCTTCACCAGCGGGATGGAGGAGGTGTTGGAGGCCAGGATCGCGTCCGGCCGGGTCACGACCTGGTCCAGCACCTGGAAGATCTCGGTCTTGACCTGCTCGTTCTCCACGACGGCCTCGATCACCAGATCGCGGTCGGCGAACTCCCCGAGGTCGGTGGTGAAGCTCAGGCGCGCCTGCGTCGACGCCAGCTCCGCGTCGGTGATCTTGCCGCGTTCAGCGGCCTTGGTCAGGGAGTTGAACAGCCGGGTACGGCCGATCTCCAGGGCCTCGCCGGTGGTCTCGGCGACCTTCACGTCCAGGCCGGCCCGCGCGCACACCTCGGCGATGCCCGCTCCCATCTGGCCGCAGCCCACCACTCCGACGCGTGCAATATCTCCCGCGGGGTACGTCACATCGTCCCTTTCGCTGAACTTCGGCTGGGGGCAGGATCCCGGGTTCCGGTGCCTGCTCCGTTCGTGCACGTTACCCCCAAGTATCGATGATCGATCGCCGGGGTCGGGCATCCTGGGGCCCGAAGACGGTCCGTGACGGCGCGGATCCGCAGGGCGACAGGGGGTGCAGAGGATGGGGCGAGTCACGCGTCGGGCCTTCGCCGTGGCGGCACTGGCGACCCTGACGACGGGGTCGGGGGCGTCCGCCGCGCCGAGGCGGCGGAAACCGCCCGGCGAGATGCGGGGCATGTGGCTGGCCACGGTGATGAACCGGGACTGGCCGTCCCGGCCGGGGCTGACCGCGGCGGCGCAGCGGGCCGAACTGATCGCGCACCTCGACACGGCGGTACGGCAGCGGCTGAACACGGTGATCTTCCAGGTGCGGCCCGCCGCGGACGCGCTCTGGCCCTCTCCGCACGAGCCCTGGTCGGAGGTGCTGACCGGCACCCAGGGCAGGGCGCCCGGCTGGGACCCGCTCGGCACGGCGGTCCGGGAGGCGCACGCGCGCGGTCTGGAGCTGCACGCCTGGTTCAACCCGTACCGGATCGCCGACCACACGGATCCGGCCAGGCTCGCCGCCTCGCACCCGGCCCGGCGCCGTCCCGACTGGGTGGTGCGCTTCGGCGGGAGGCTCTACTACAACCCGGGCCTGCCCGAGGTCCGCGCCTTCGTGCAGCAGGCGATGCTGGACGCGGTGGGCAAGTACGCCGTGGACGCCGTGCACTTCGACGACTACTTCTATCCGTATCCGGCGGCGGGCCAGACCTTCGACGACGACGCGGCCTACGACCGCTACGGCGGCGGCTTCGCGAGCCGGGCGGCCTGGCGGCGCGACAACACCGACCGCCTGGTGTCCGGGATGAGGGCCGGGATCGAGAAGGTCCGCCCGGGCACCCGGTTCGGGATCAGCCCCTTCGGGGTGTGGCGCAACGCGAGCACCGACGCACGCGGCTCCGACACCGGGGCGCTCCAGGCGTACGACGATCTCTACGCGGACACCCGGAAGTGGGTCAGGGAGAACTGGGTCGACTACATCTGCCCCCAGCTGTACTGGCACATCGGCCACTCCGCCGCCGACTACGCCGTACTCCTGCCCTGGTGGGCGCAGACAGTACGGGGCACGGCGACACAGCTCTGCCTCGGGGAGGGGCTGTACCGGGCGGGCGACCCGGCGCAGGCCGCCGCCTGGCAGGACCCGGCCGAGCTGTCCCGGCATCTGAGCCTGGCCGCGCGGCACCCGGAGGCGCGCGGGCATGTGTTCTTCTCCGCCCGGGAGGTGGCGGCGGATCCCATCGGGGCCATGGCGCGGGTGGTCGCCGACCACTACCGGTGACCGGCGTCGCCCCCGCGCGGACCTACATGGGGCTGGTGTTCCGGTGCTTGATCTCGGTGTCCGGGCCCGGTGAGCAGATGCCCTCGTGCCCGTCGTCGAAGCGGACGCGGTAGGGCGGGTTGCCCTTGTCGCCCAGAACTTCGACGATCTCGCCGACCTTGTCGTGCTGTCCGACCACCCTGCCGTGCTGAACAAGCTGGTCGCCCACGGTTGCACGCATCTGGAGGCCTCCTCAGCGAAAGCGGGAGCAGCGGTCCGTGGCCTTGAGTCTACGGCCCGGGGCGGCGCTGGGAAGTGGGTCGTACGGGGGTCGTAAGGCCCACTCAGCCGCGTGCCCGTTGGGTGACGGCGATGCACACGAGCACCGCCGCGGCCGTCAGGGGAGCGGCCACTGTCAGATGCTCGCCCAGCAGCAGCACCGACCACACCAGTGTGAGCAGCGGCTGGGCCAACTGCAACTGGCTGGCCTTGGGGATGCCGATGGCGGCCATGCCCCGGTACCAGACGACGAGGCCGAGGAACTGCGATCCGGCGGCCACCCACAGCACTCCGGTCACGCTGTGCGCGGTGAGCGCGACGGGCTCCTGCGTGAGCGCGAACGCGGCGGCGGGCACGGACAGCGGGAGGCACAGCACCAGCGCCCAGCCGATGACCTGCCAGCCCGGCATGACCCGGGCCAGCCGGCCGCCCTCGGTGTAGCCGGCCGCGCACACCAGCAGGGCCGCGAAGAGATACAGATCGGCGGTGGTCAGGGCGCCACCGCTCTGCTGCACGGTGAAGGCCACCACCGCGGCGGCACCCGCGAGGGCCGCGGCCCAGAAGGTGCGCGAGGGCCGGGTGCCCATGCGCAGGGCGGAGAACAGGGCGGTGGTCAGCGGGAGGAGACCCACCACGACGGCCGCGTGCGCGGTCGTGGACGTCTGGAGCGCGAGCGTGGTCAGCAGCGGGAAGCCGACCACCACTCCGGCCGCCACGACCCCGATCCCCGCCCAGTGCGCACGGTCCGGCAGCGGTACGCGCAGCGCCAGCAGACAGCCACCGGCGAGCAGCGCGGCGAGGACAACGCGCACGGCCACCAGCGACCAGGGGCCGAAGCCCTCCAGGCCCCAGGCGGTGGCGGGGAAGGTGAGGGAGAAGGCGATCACGCCGAGCGCGGCGAGGAGGGTGCCGGCCGCTGCCGGGGTCGTCCCGGCCGGGGTGCTGACCGCTATCCGGTTCTCTGCGATAGCGCTACTCTTTGCTGTCATGCAAGAGCGTAGCAGTGTGGGTGAGCTGGCGGATCAATTGCGGCGGGAGTTGGACCGCTACTCGTTCGGTGGAAAGCTCCCGTCGAGCCGGGCCCTCGTCGAGCGGTTCCGGGTGAGCCCGGTGACCGTCTCGCGGGCCCTCGCCCAGCTGGCGGCCGAGGGTCTGGTGGTGACCCGGCCCGGCGCCGGAGCCTTCCGGGCCCGGCCGCGCGCCGAGGCCGCGCCCGCCGGGGACACCTCCTGGCAGGAGGTCTCGCTCAGCGCGGACGGGGCCGCGGAACTGGTGCCGCGCTCGGTGGACGCCTCCGGCGTCCTGGTCTCGCTCGCCGCGCCCCCGCCGGGCGTGATCGAGTTCAACGGCGGCTATCTGCACCCCTCCCTGCAGCCGGAACGGGCCATGGCGGCGGCGCTCTCCCGGGCCGGACGCCGCCCCGGGGCCTGGGGTCGGCCGCCCATGGAGGGGCTGCCGGAGCTGCGCGAGTGGTTCGCCCGTAGCATCGGCGGCGCGGTCACGGCGGCCGAGGTGCTGGTCACCTCCGGCGGCCAGTCGGCGCTCACCACCGCCCTGCGCGCGCTCGCGCCGCCCGGCGCCCCGGTCCTGGTGGAGTCGCCCACCTACCCCGGCATGCTGGCCATCGCACGGGCCGCGGGCCTGCGTCCCGTGCCGGTGCCGGTCGACGCCGACGGGGTACGTCCCGCGCTGCTCGCCGACGCGTTCCGGGCCACCGGCGCCCGGGTCTTCGTCTGCCAGCCGCTCTTCCAGAACCCCACCGGCGCCGTGCTCGCCCCCGAGCGGCGCGCCGAGGTGCTGCGCATCGCCCGAGAGGCCGGCGCCTTCGTCGTGGAGGACGACTTCGTACGACGGCTGGTGCACGAGGACGCGGGGCCGTTGCCCAGGCCGCTGGCCGCCGACGATCCCGACGGCGTCGTCGTGCACGTCGGCTCCCTGACCAAGGCGACCTCGCCGAGCTTCCGGGTCAGCGCGCTGGCCGCACGGGGACCGGTGCTGGAGCGGCTGCGCGCGATCCAGGTCGTCGACACCTTCTTCGTGCCCCGGCCGCTGCAGGAGGCGGCCCTGGAACTGGTCGGATCGCCCGCCTGGCCCCGCCATCTGCGCACGATCTCCAGTGAGCTGAGGCTCCGCCGGGACGCGATGACGGCGGCCCTCCTGAGCGAGCTGCCCGAACTGGCCCTGCCGCACATCCCCTCCGGCGGCTACCACCTCTGGCCCCGCCTGCCCGACGGGACCGACGAGGCGGCGCTGACCGCGGCCGCCCTGCGCACAGGCGTCGCGATCACCCCCGGCCGCCCGTACTTCAGCGCCGAACCCCCCGCCGCCCATCTGCGCCTGAGCTTCGCGGCGGTCGCCGGGACGGGGGAGATCGCCGAAGGGGTACGACGGCTGCGGGTGGCCTGCGCCGAGGTCGGTGCCGTCGGCGGCGGAAAACGCTGAGTTGTCCGGGTCGTCCTGACCGCGAGGTAAGGGTTCGCCCACCCTCGGTAACTCCGAGGCAACGCCTCTTGACCTGCGCACTTTCGCGAATCACCATCGCGGCATGTCACTTCGGGTCACGTTCGTCGCCGCCGCGCGCAGCTCCTCGCTGCTCACCGAGCGGTTCCAGGACGACCGTCCGCTGGACCAGGCCGGCTGGGACGAGGTGCAGCGCGTCGCCCACGATCTGGTCCCGCTGTCGGCCGCCGAGCTGCGCTACTGCTCGCCCACCCCGCGCTGCCGCGCCACCGGCGACGCCCTGGGCTACGCGCCACTGGTGCAACTCGCCCTGCGGGACTGCGACATGGGTCGCTGGGGTGGGCTGACGCTGGGTGAGGCGATGGCCCGCGAGCCGGAGGCGGTCGACGCCTGGCTCGCGGACCCGCGCTCCACCCCGCACGGCGGTGAGTCCCTGCTGGCCTTCATCGGCCGGGTCGGGGGCTGGCTCGACACCCGGCCGGTCGGCGACGGCGGCCGGATCGTCGCCGTCGCCGAGCCCTCGGTGATCCGCGCCGCCCTGGTGTACGCCCTGAAGGCGCCGCCCGCGACCTACTGGAACCTCGACGTCCGACCGTTGTCGACGACGACCGTCACCGGCCGGGCGGGCCGCTGGAACCTGCGGTTCGACGGGGCGTCGGCCGAGGCCTCACGGACGTAGCTCCGCGGGCAGCCCGAAGTGCTCCGCGACGATCCGGCGGGTGTGGGCGCCGTCGGCGTTGAAGTCCGGGTCGGCGTCGTAGCGCGCGGTGTCCCGGCCGACGATGCCCGCGGCCAGCAGTTCGGGCAGCAGATGGTCGGACCGGCCGCCGCCGCGCCGCGACTCACGGCGTCCGCCCACGTTCAGATACAGCTGCTCGAAGCCGCCCCGGCTGTGGCTGACCTGGAACGGGTGCTCGGGGCAGTGCGGAACCAGGTAGTGCTGCCCGTGCGGGCAGGCGCAGGCGGGGGTGGAGGCGAGGAACACCGTTTCCACCCGGTCCGGTCCGCCCGCCAGGTCCACGTACCGGTAGCCGGTGAGGTCCCGCGCCAGGGTCCGCACGTCGTCTCCCGTGACGTTCTGGTGGGTCAGCCAGGCCCAGCCGGACGAGGTGCCCTCGGCGGCGGCGGGCAGCCCGGCCCGGGTGAAGACGTCGGACAGGGCGGGCCGGTCCAGGCCCCTGCAGAAGGTGGCGAAGGTGTTCGGGGGCAGCCGGGTCATCGTGCCGTCACCTCCGCGGCGAGCGGCGGCGAGGGCAGCGTGAAGAAGTCGGACAGCGTCCGCATGAGGCGTATCCGGTCCTCGCTCGCGTGCTCCCAGCAGGCGTGGGTCTCGTCGTCCTCGTGCGGGCAGTACGCGTCGGGGCCGATGATCTTCGCCGCCAGCAGTTCGGGGGAGAGGTGGTCGGGGTTGTCGCCCACACGCTGGCCGGGGTCCTCGAAGCTGAAGTGCACGACGAGTCGGCCGTCCCGGTAGTACGAGAAGTCCGGCGGGAACGCCTTGGCGCTGCACGGCTCGGTGACCAGGACGACCAGTTCGCTGCCGGCCGGGCACACGCGCCGGTAGTCCACGGGGTCGAAGTCCTCGATCTCCGCGTTGAGCATGTCGTGCACCGCCCAGGTCCAGCCGTTCCCCTCGCCCTGGTCGAGCGGCTCCCGGTCGAGGGCGCGCAGCCCCGAGGCGAGCGCGTCGGGTGAAGTGCCGCGCGCGAAGACGACGTTCACCTCGTGGTGGTCGTAGGAATCCCTGGTCCAGTTGGTCATGCCGGGCACTCTAGGGCGCGGCACCGACAATCGGTTCGCGGGTGTAGTCGGTGGTCAGGACGAGGTCCTTCGCGGGACCGCGCACCCGCCAGACCGTCCGCCAGTGGCCGGCGTCGAGGACGGTGAACTCGCCCCGGTACAGGTCGGCCGCGCAGGGGTGGTCGGCGATGTGCCGCCCGGCGGTGAGGTCCAGATCGTGGAAGGGGCGGCCGTCGGCGAAGCGGACGTCGGCGGTGCCGGGGGCGCTCCCGGGCAGGAAGCGCAGCGTCCGCTCCGCGGGCCGGGCCACGCCCCGCCACACGAACGTGCCGGTCTCCTCGTGCAGCAGCCCGCCGCTCTCCAACGGGCCGAAAACCGTCGTACCGCCGAACTCGCCGCGCTCACCGCTCGCGTGGTCCCGCACGGAGCGGCGCACGCGCCAGGAGCCCGCCAGATACTCCAGCGCATCCCGCACTGGCCAGAACTCGCCCATGGTGCCCGCGACCCCGTCCCGTCCGTTCCTGCGCGACCCATTGACGCGCTCCTGCCCCCTCCCTATCTTGCCGTTCGAGCTACTGGTCAATGTCTGATATTTCGAACAGTGAAGCCACATCGAGCCGCGGAGCATCCATGTCACGCACCCGCACCCGCTGGAGACTCGGTCTCGGCGCCACCGCCTTCCTGGTGGCGTCCGCAGGCCTGGTCCCGGTACCCGCGCACGCCGAGGACGTCACCGACTACGCGATCACCGTCGACCCGACCGCCCGGGGCGCGAAGATCGACGACACCATGTACGGCGTCTTCTTCGAGGACATCAACCGGGCCGCCGACGGCGGTCTGTACGCCGAGCTCGTGCAGAACCGGTCCTTCGAGTACTCCACCGCCGACAACGGCTCGTACACCCCGCTCACCTCCTGGGCGGTCTCCGGCACCGCCGAGGTCCGCGACGACTCCGGACGGCTGAACGAGCGCAACCGCAACTACCTCTCGCTGGGCGCCGGTTCGGCCGTCACCAACGCGGGCTACAACACCGGCGTCCGCGTCGAGCAGGGCAAGCGGTACGACTTCTCCGTGTGGGCCCGCGCCGAAGCCGGCAGCACCCTCACCGTCGGCCTGAAGGACGCGGCGGGCACCCTCGCGACCGCCCGGCAGGTCGCCGTCTCCGGCGGCTGGCGGAAGTACACGGCCACCTTCACCGCGAACCGCACCAGCTCCCACGGCCGCCTCGCCGTCGCCTCCTCGGGCGCGGCGGCGCTCGACATGGTCTCCCTCTTCCCGCGCGACACCTACAAGGGCCAGGCCAACGGCCTGCGCAAGGACCTCGCCCAGAAGATCGAGGCCCTGAACCCGGGGTTCGTCCGCTTCCCCGGCGGATGCCTGGTCAACACCGGCTCCATGCAGGACTACAGCGAGTCCTCCGGCTGGCAGCGCAAGCGCTCCTACCAGTGGAAGGACACCATCGGCCCGGTGGAGGAGCGCGCCACCAACGCCAACTTCTGGGGCTACAACCAGAGTTACGGCCTCGGCTACTACGAGTACTTCCGCTTCGCCGAGGACATCGGCGCCATGCCGCTGCCCGTCGTCCCCGCGCTCGTCACCGGCTGCGGCCAGAACCGGGCCACCGACGACGAGCACTGCTCCAGCGGCACATCCAGGACACCCTGGACCTCATCGAGTTCGCCAACGGCCCGGTGACCAGCACCTGGGGCAAGAAGCGCGCCCAGATGGGCCACCCGAAGCCCTTCGGCCTGACCCACCTCGGCGTCGGCAACGAGGAGAACCTGCCGGTCGAGTTCTTCGCCAACTTCGTGAAGTTCCGCGCGGCCGTCGAGGCCGAGTACCCGGACATCACCGTGGTCTCCAACTCCGGCCCCGACGACACCGGTTCGACCTTCGACAGCCTCTGGAAGATGAACCGCGAGGCCGGCGTCGACCTGGTCGACGAGCACTACTACAACAGCCCACAGTGGTTCCTGCAGAACAACGACCGCTACGACACCTACGACCGGAACGGCCCCAAGGTCTTCCTCGGCGAGTACGCCTCCCAGGGCAACGCCCTCAAGAACGCCCTCGCCGAAGCCGCTTTCATGACCGGCCTGGAGCGCAACGCCGACGTCGTCAAGCTCGCCTCGTACGCCCCGCTGCTCGCCAACGAGGACTACGTCCAGTGGCGGCCCGACCTGATCTGGTTCAACAACCACGCCTCCTGGAACTCCGCCAACTACGAGGTCCAGAAGCTGTTCATGAACAACGTCGGCGACCGCGTCGTCCCCTCCACCGCGACGGGCACCCCCACCGTCAGCGGCCCGATCACCGGCGCCGTCGGCCTCTCGACCTGGGCGACCAGTGCGGCGTACGATGATGTGAAGGTGACCGCGGCCGACGGGACGTCGCTCCTGAGCGACGACTTCTCCGGTGACGCCTCGCGGTGGACGCACAACGGCACCGGCAGCTGGAGCATCCAGGACGGGGCCTACGTCCAGAGCGACGCCGCCGCCGAGAACACCCTGGTCACCGCCGGCGACCCGGGCTGGCAGGACTACGACCTGCATGTGAAGGCCACCAAGAAGTCCGGCAAGGAGGGCTTCCTCGTCGCCTTCGGCGTCAAGGACACCGGCAACTACTACTGGTGGAACCTGGGCGGCTGGAACAACACCTCCTCCGCGGTCGAACAGGCCGTGGACGGCGGGAAGTCGACGCTGATCTCCAAGGCCGGATCGATCGAGACCGGCCGCGCCTACGACATCGACATCAAGGTGCGCGGCCGCCAGGTGACCCTCTACCTCGACGGCCAGGAGTGGGGCAGCTTCACCGACGACAAGCCGGCCGAGCCGTTCCGCCAGGTCGTCACCAAGGACGCCCGGACCGGTGACCTCATCGTCAAGGTCGTCAACGCCCAGTCCGCGGACGCCCGTACGGCCGTCGACCTCGGCGGCGCCAAGGTCGCCTCCCGGGCCCGGGTGACCACGCTGGCGGGCGAGCCGGACTCGGTGAACTCCGAGACGAACACGCCGGTCACGCCGGTGACGTCCACCCTCACGGGGGTCGCGGCGAAGTTCACGTACACCTTCCCGGCCAACTCGGTCACCTTCCTGAGGATCCCGCCGAGGTAGCCGTACGTCAGTCCGGGCCCTGCCCCGCGAGCAGGGCCCGGCACCGCTCCGCCAACGACTCCATGCCGTGCGACTCCGCGGTCGTCAGGGCCGCCCGGAGCAAGGCGACCGGATCCGTGTCCCGGCGGCCGGGCGGCAGCCGCAGCAGGGCCCGTGCCTGTTCGGCGCGGGCCCTTGCCGTGTGCGGCGGAGAGGAGCCGACGACCAGCCGCTCCGCCTGCCGGAACCGGCCGAGGGCGGCGACCGCATCACCCGCCACCAGCTCCAGCAGGCCCACCGCCCGGTCCGTCGGCCCCAGCAGCACCACCGGCCAGCCCGCGAGCGCGATCCCCTGCGGCACCCGGACAAGACGCCGGCGCAGCGCGGGCACCACCTCGGCGAGCGTCGCCTCGTGACCGCCCCGGGTGTCCAGCGCCGCGCACACCTCGGCGAGCAGGAACAGCGCCGGCACGGTCCAGCCGTCCGGCGGCACGCGGGTGAACCCGTCGCTCTCCCGGGCCAGCGCCAGCAGCCGGTCCGCCGCCTCCCCGTGCTCGCCCACCTCGCACAGCGCGAACGCCAGCCCCGCCCGCCAGACGGGGAAGTAGCCGTGCCGCTCCACCCCTTGGGCCAGCTCGGAGCTGAACAGCTCCGCCATCCGGCCGCGCTCGCGCAGCAGCCAGTACGCCTGGCCCAGCCGGGTCTGAAGCAGCGTGTCCGCCGGAACCGAGAGGTCGGCCTCCAGACCGGCCACGACGGTCCGGGACTCACCGAAGATCCAGTCGCTCGCCGAGTCGAAACGGCCGTACCAGAGGTCGAACAGGGTTCCGAGGGTGCACTGCTGCCAGCCGGCCAGGGTGGAGCGGGTGCGGGCCGCGTGCCGGGCGTGCTGGGCGCGGGTCCCGGCGGCGCCGTGCACCCGGCCGACCCGCAACTGGTCGATGGCCAGCGCGATCAGGGCCTCGCCGCGGAAGTACGGCGAGCCGCCGCGCATCGCGCAGTCCAGCAGCCGTAAGGACAGCGCCAGTGACTCGGTGGCGGGCAGGAAGTCGTACAGGCCCCAGCGGCACTCGGTCAGCACCTCGCAGCGGGTGTCGTCGTCGAGGCCGGCGGCGGCGAGTCCGTCCAGCGTCTGGCGGGCGAGCTCGGCGGCGCGGCCCGGTCCCGCGGGCGGCCACGCGGTGTCCTCGCTGATGCCCATGGACAGCTTCTTGGCGAGGTGGGCGTTGAGCTGGAGGCGCAGTCCGACGGCGGCCGGTCCCTCGGCGCCGGCCAGCGCGGCGAGACCGCTGCGCAGCAGATGCAGCAGCTCGTGGTCGACGCGGCCCGGATCCGACCACCGCCGCGCCAGCCGTACCGTCGCCGTCGCGCGGGCCTCGGGATCGCCCTCGGCCAGCCGGTACGCCTCCCGGTAGTGCTCGTCCGCCTCCTCCATGCGGCCCGCCAGATAGCGGCGGTCGCCGCGCTCCAGGAGCCGTTCGAACTCCGTGCCCCCGCCGGCGACTCGGCGTTTCGGAGCGGTCGCCGGAGGCCGCCTGCGGGCCGCGTCCCGGGGCTTGCGGGCGGTCTCCGGCTCCGGATCCGTCACCAGGTCCGCCAGTTCGCCGTGGGCGTCCAGCACGGTGTCGCACAGCTCGGCCAGCTCGCGGGAGACCCGGCGGTGGCCGTTCTCGATGCGGCTGAGGAAGCCGCGGCTGCAGTGCACCAGGCCCGCCAGGTCGGCCAGGGAGAGACCCGCGTCCACCCGGCGCCGCCGTAACGCCCGGCCGAAGACCTGCGCGTCCTCCTCCACCCCGCTCATGGTGCCCCCCAAGCCCGCTGCGTTCGTCGGCTGTTGCCAAATATGCCCTGGCAACACCTCATCGCTCCCGGCCTGTGCCGGATCGGAGGAACCTGGCTGGAAAGGCGCACGGACCGCGCCGAGAGGATGTACGGGGGCGGGCAATGGGGTTCAGGGACGGACAAGGCGGGCCGGCGAGCCGGGTACAGCGGGGGCTGCCGGCGGACCGGTCGGCCGAGAAAGGGGAAGCCTGTTCCCCGGACCCCATTGCCCCGTCTATTCAGCGAGTGAACGGAGTTTCTCCACGCCCGCGCGGCGAACTCAAATTCGCCGACCTCTCACTCCGGGAACAGAAGCGTTGTCTGCGTATTCTGACGGCGGAAGTCGACGCGAGTAGGTTCCGTAAAGCAAATGATTTCACTCATTACGGCTATGTGTTGTGGGGGCCGTATTTCTTCATGTCCTACGACGCCTCCGTCATGGCCCGCGCGGCGCTGACCGGCCTGCGCAAGGCCTGGTTCCTGCGCCGGGTCGCGGCACGCCACGGCGGAACCCGCCTGGCCTGGCCGCCCGACCTCGACGGCTAGGGCGCTGCTAGGCCGACGTGAGCGCATCGGCCAGGGCCCGGGAGACCGGCGCCCCGGTGAGCTGCTCGACGAAGAGGAACGAACCCTGCGGGTTGATCTCCAGGAAGACGTACTCGCCCTCGGGCGTCAGGCGCAGATCGGCGGCGCCGTAGACCAGGCCCAGGCGCTCGCGCAGGCGGTGCAGCGCGGTCAGGACCTCGGGCGGGAGGTCGTACGGCGTGAAGCGGACCGTCTGGTCGAGCCGCCAGTCGAGCGGGCTCGTGCCCTCCTGGCTGTGGACGGCGGTGGCGAACGTCCGCGGGCCGACCATCGTGACGCGTAGGTCGAGGCGGGCCGGGACCAGCCGCTGGAACAGCGTCGGCACGGGCACGCCCGTTTCCAGGGCCGTCAGATCGGCGCGCCGCACCCGGCGGGTGGGCAGCGGGGTGCCGAGGGTGAGCGCGGGGCGGGCCGCGATCGCCTTCACGATCACCTGCCCGTCCTGCCGCTCCCAGAACTCGGCCAGCTCCCGCGGATCGCTGCTCACCAGGGTGGGCGGCACGGTCAGTCCGGCCGTGTGGGCGAGTGCGAGCTGGCGCATCTTGTGGTCGGCGGCGGCCTCGGCGACGGGGGAGTTGACCCAGCGCGCGGAGCTGCCGAGCAGGGAGCCCAGCAGCGGGGCCTCCGCCTCGGCCTGTCCGAAGTCGGCGTAGCGGTCGCCGAGCGCCTCGGGCGGCCGTAGCAGCGTCTCGACGATCCGGCCGTCCGGTGTCCGGCGCATCCCCGGCCGGTACAGCACCCCGCCGATGTCCCGCACCGCGAAGCGGGTGTCGCCCCAGGCCAGCCAGGGGTCGCCGGGATCGGCCAGGTCCCAGGTCAGGCGGAGCCCGCGGCGCAGGCCGTCGTCGTCGACGAAGACCACGCGGTCCTCGGGGAGATGCCGCAGGACCGCCCGCGCCTCGGCGTGGTCGCTGCGGCTGAGGATCAGAATGCGGGCCATGCCCCCTCACTTCTCCGGGCCTTGGGCCACTTCTCCGGGACTCCGGCGTGCGCACCCCCGTCGAGCCGCACGCCGGAGCCCCGGGTGTGGTGCCCGGATCGTCTCCGGCTCAGAAGGTCGGGCCCTCGAAGGTGAGGCCCGACGCGCCGTCGACGAGCGCGGCGTCCGTCAGCTCCGCCACGTCGACCTCGGTGCCGGCGTACCGGGACTGCACGCCCTCGGGCAGCCGGACCGTCGGCGAACCTGCCAGCAGCACCACGAAGGGCTGCTCCTGAAGCGGCTCGTTCATCTCTCCGTACCTCCTCTCCCCTGCTGGGTGTCCTGCTTCTTCAGCCACCCGGACGACAGCACCATGCGCTCTCCCCGGGTGACTTCCGTGACCGCGTGCCAGGCGTCCCAGGGGAAGAGGACGACGTCCCCCGGGAGCGCGCTCACGGTCTGCTCGGTGGGTGTGCGGACGACGAACGCGCCGCCCTCGAAGTCGATCCCGCGCCGCGACAGGTGCAGTACGGCGATGACGGGCGGCGCGCCCGGACCCGTGTCCGTGTGCCAGTCGATGCGGCGCCCGCGCGGGATGCTGATCAGTGAGGTGCACAGCCGCTCCCGCGAACCCCGCTGGGCCGCTCCCCCCGGCAGGCTCCCGGCCACCCGGCCGCGGAACTCGGTGAACCTGCGCACCAGCGGCGCGTGCGGCATCACGTCATGGCAGCGCGCGACGTAGGTCAGCGTGCGCACGCCCGCGCTCGGTCCCGTCGCCTCCCTGTAGAAGACGGGGCTGCCCGACCACACGGTCGTGCCCTCCGGCGCGGGCGCGCGCTCCTGGGAGATCTCCCGCTCCAGCGCCTGCCGCAGGACGGCCGTCTCCTCCTCCGAGAAGAGACCCCTCACGACACTGAATCCGCGCCGGTCCCAGGAGTGCAGAGTTTCCTCGATTTTGCTCGCGTAAAGATCCATGGAATCGATCCCCCCTATTGCCAGACGACGGTATCGCCGGAAATTCCGGCCCACAAGCCCTCTCCGGAATATGGCGTCCAGAACATTCCAGGGGTTAATCTGAGCGTGCCGATTGCGGAGCCGTGGGGGGAAATCATGCGCTGTCCGGTGAGGCATCCGATCGTTCTGCTGCCGGGCCTTCTGGGCAGCGTGTTGGAGGGGCCCGCGGGGCCTTTGTGGGCGCCGGGGCTGCCGGTGCTCAGGGCGCTGGGCGCGCTGCGCGATCCGGAGGCCGCCGGACACCCGTTGACGCCCGCCCCGGAAGGGCCGCCGGTCACCGCGTCAAGACTCTTTCCCGACGTGGCGGTGCTGCCCGGCCTGATGCGGATCAGGGGCTACTCCCAGACCGAGGCCTGGGTGCGCCGGCACTTCGCGGTGCACGAGGGGCCGGGCGGCGGACTGCTGACGTTCCCTTACGACTGGCGGCTGGACAACCGCGTGCACGCCCACCGGCTCGCCAAGGAGATCGACGCCCACCTGCGCGCGTTCAAGGAGCGCACCGGGGCCGAGGAGGCGCAGGTCGTCATCGTGGCCCACAGCATGGGCGGGCTCATCGCCCGGTACTACCTCGACGTGCTCCAGGGCTGGCGGGACTGCCGGGCCCTGATCACCCTCGGCACCCCGCACCGCGGGTCCCTGCGCGCCCTGGACGCGCTGGCCAACGGCTTCCGGCTGCTGCCCGGGGTGAGCGCCCTGACCCGGCGGCTGCCCTCGGTGCACCAACTCCTGCCGGTCTACCCGGTGCTGGACTCCGGCGCGGGCCACGTACGGCTCGCGGAGACGGGCCCGCTGCCGGGGCTGAACCCCGAACTGGTCGCGGACGGGCTGGAGTTCCACCGCGAGCTCCAGGCGTCCTTCGACGCCCACCGGGTGATCGTGCCCGTCGTCGGCACCCGCCAGCGCACGACACTCCAGTCCGCCCGGCTCGACGGCACGTCGGTGCTCTGCTCCACCGATCCGCCGGGCCCCCGGATCCCCGCCGAACTGGCCGACGGCGACGGCACGGTACCCCGGGTATCCGCCATCCCCGCACACCTCCCCGAACACCGGTGCCGGTTCGTCGCGGAGGCCCACAGCGCCCTGCAACTGCCGCGCGTCCTGACCGGACAGCTCCTGGAACTGCTGCGCCACCTTCAACTGCCGGGTCTGAAGGACGTCCTGGGCCCCGAGAGCCCGGCACCCGCGCCGGTACCGGCGGCGATCAGCAGTGACCTGGACGACGCCTACCCCGGCACGGCGCCGGTCCGGCTGCGGGCCCGCGCGGTGGGCGGCACCCGGCCGCCCGCCCGGGTGCGCGCGTCGCTGACGGGGGACGACGGCGCGACGTACGAGGTCGAACTGACTCCGGCCCGGGGTGACGGCAAGCAGAGCGACGGCAACCAGGGTGGCGGCAACCAGGGTGGCGGCAACCAGGGTGGCGGCTGCCAGAGCGCCGGCTACGAGGGCGCCGGCTACGAGGGCGCCGGCTACGAGGGCGAGCGACTCCTCCCGCCGGGCCTGTACGACGTAC
The DNA here is from genome assembly GCF_056436565.1 of Streptomyces sp. NPDC043726. NCBI lineage: Bacteria > Bacillati > Actinomycetota > Actinomycetes > Kitasatosporales > Streptomycetaceae > Streptomyces > Streptomyces sp. NPDC043726. Next base: position 234,370 of record NZ_JBWKCI010000008.1, on the reverse strand, counting down.
GCCTCAGCGCCGACTCGGGCGCGCCGGTGCCGGAGCCGGTCCAGGACTGCTTCGCGGTGCTCACCGACGGCAAGGTCCGCTAGGCGGCGCCATGCAAGACCTGGTCTGGAACCGGGCGTCGGACACCGCGCTCGCCACGCTGGTCAGCGCCGACGCCCGCCACCTCCTCGGCGACCTCGGCACCGGGCCCGACTCCGGGTCGGTGGACGAGATCCTGCCGCTGGTGCGCGCGGTGTACGAGAAGCTGGCCGGGCACGGCGTGAGCTGGTCGCCCAAGCCGTACCGGATCTCGGACGCCGAACACGGCGTGCGCTCCGCGGAGGCGATCCTGCACGGCGAGCGCCGGGCGTCCTGCCTCGACATCTCCCTGCTCTTCGCGGGCTGTTGCCTGGGCTACGGCCTGGTGCCGGTGCTGATCGTCCTGGACGGACACGCGCTGGTGGCGGTCTCGCTGCGGTACCGGATCAGCCTGACCTCCCTGGAGGAGCGGACCGGCCGCAATCTCCGGGGCCACTGGCGGGACCACCAGAAGGCCGCCCTCCTCTCGGAGCTGGGGGGCGCGGACGCCGGTCGCTACCTCGTCGTCGAGTGCACCGGTGCCGTCCGGATGACCGAACGGGAGGCTCTCGGGCGGCCGGAGACGCGGGAGCGCCGGGACGGACTGCTGTCCTTCGAGGCCGCGCTGCTGGCCGGACGGGCCCAACTGGACGTGCCCGACCGGCCGTTCCAGTTCGCCCTCGACCTCTTCGTGCTGCGCGACTACTGGCGCTGGGGCGACCGGCCGTTTCTCGGTGTCTACCCGGGCGAGTCACCGGTGCTCACCGAGGCGGTCCGCGCGCTGGCCGGTTCCGGCGAGTCCGGCCTCGCGTCCGGACAACTGGACTCCCTCGCCCACCAGCACGCCACCACGATCCCCGGCTACCAGGCGTACGGCTACGCCGAGTGGCGCGTGCACCGGGCCGCGCGCTTCGACCCCGCCCTGCCCCGGATGACCGTCACCTCGGAGAGCGAGTGCGGCGCCCGGCTCGGCGCGGCGCCGGCGCGGACCTTCCACAGCCTGATCGACGTACTCGACGACGATCCCGCCGACGCCTTCGTCCTGCTCGGCCCGCCCGGCAGCGGAAAGACGACCCTGTTGCGCCACGCGCTCGCCGAGTACGGGCTGCGCGCCCTGCGCCGGCACGACAGCGCGGTGGCCGTTCTCGGCCCGCTCAAGAGCCACAGGTCCGCCGAGCCCCCGCTCGACTGGCTCGACGCTGAACTGCACCGAGGCCACCCCGGACTGCCCCCGCTCACCGAACTGCTCGCCCAGGGAAAGGTCCTGGTCCTCCTCGACGGGCTGAACGAACTGGCGGGCACGGCGGCCGTCCCCCGCGACGAGTCGCTGCTGCGCTGGCGGGACGCGGTCGAGGAGATCGTCTGCGGCGGCCCGGGCAACCGGGTCGTCGCCTCCTGCCGCACCCTCGACTACGACCTGGGCCTGGGCGGCGAGGACCACCGCACCGACCACCTGATCCTGCATCCGCCCGCCCCCGAGGACGTCGTCAGGGCCCTCGGGGAGGCGGTGCCCGGACTCGGCCTCACCGAGCCGTGGCTGCGCCAGGCGGTCGGCCTGGTCGGGACGCCGTACACCTTGGGCCTGCTGGCCGAACTCCTGCGCGACGGCGAGGGGATGGTGTCCGACCGGACCCAGCTGTTCAGCGGCATGCTGCGGGCCGCGGTGCGCCGCGAGTACCGGCGCAAGAACCGGGAGCGGCTCCTCGGCAGCCTGGTCACGGACGTGGAGCGCCGCCGTCTGGCCCGGCCCGGGCCGTACGAACTGCCCGGCCGCCTGTTTCCCGCCTACGAGGATCTCGCCCTCGCCATGCAGCGGAACACGGCCGGCGCCCCCGCCGTCGAGGTGGACCGGGCCCAGGCCCACCGGCTGCTCGGTCCGGGGGCGCGCCAGCTCGTCCGGCTCGGCTTCGACCTGGGCGTCCTCGACGAGGACCTGGACACCGGCCACCTCGCCTTCACCCACCCCGCGCTCCAGGACTACTTCGCCGCCCGCGCGCTCGTCCGGCACGGAGACGTGCCCGGCGTGCTGGGCGGCAGCAGGGCCGCGGACCCGGGCGCCGCGGCCGAGGCCGCGCCCTGGGAACCGCTCGGCCCGCTCCCGGCCGACCCGTGGAGCGAGCCGGTCGTCCTGGCGACGGTCATGAGCGAGGGACAGGACGAGCTCGTCGCCCGGATCATGGACGCGGACCTGCTCACGGCGGCCCGCTGCGTCCTCGAACCCGGCGTGCGGGCGGGCGAGCCCCTCAAGGACGAACTCCGCCGACGGCTGCTCGCCACGATGACCTCCGACGCCGAGCTGCGCCTGCGCCTCACGGCGGGCGGCCTCCTCGGGCGGATCGGTGACCCCCGGCTGCGGCGGCGCCAGGGTCCGCTGGGCCCGTACATCGAGCCGGCGATGGTGCCGGTGCCGGGCGGGCCGTACGAGATCGGCTGGCCCGGCGAGGCGGAGTCCAGCCCGGTCGCGACCGTCGAGGTGGCGCCCTTCGCGCTGGGCCGCCACGCCGTGACCAACGCCGAGTACGCCTGCTTCCTCGACTCCGGGGGCTACGACGACCCACGCTGGTGGCCGGCGCGGGCGGCCCGCCGCTGGCTGCGCGGCCGTGACACCCGGCACGGGCACCGCGCCCACCTGGAGATCCTGGGCCGCATGCTGACCGAGGAGGATCTCCTCGACCGGCAGCGACTCGGCATGCTCTCGCCGGCCGAGCGGGACGAACTCCTCGAGTACTGCCGCGCCGACTCCGGCGGACGGGCCCGGCTCGCCGCCCTGCGCTACCCCGACGTGATCCTGCGCGCCCCCGAGCACTGGGACGACCCGCGCCTGAACGGCGCCAACCAGCCCGTCGTCGGCCTCTCCTTCTACGAGGCCACCGCCTACACGCTGTGGCTGGCCGCGCAGACCGGCGTCGCCTACCGGCTGCCCACCGAGGCCGAGTGGGAGGCCGCCGCGCGCGGCCCCGAGGGCCGGGAACGCCCCTGTCCCGATCACACCCTGCCCGGCCACGCCAACACCCTCGACCTGCGCCTTCGCCGCACCTCCCCGGTCGGCATGTTCCCCCGGAGCGCGGCCCCCTCCGGCGCGCTCGACATGTGCGGCAACACCAACGACAGGACGAGCAGCCTCTACGGCCCCCTCTTCAGCGACCCGCCCTGGAGCGGCTACGCCTACCCCTACGACGCGCACGACGGCCGGGAGGACCCGGACACACCGGTCGCACTCTGGCGCGTGGTGCGGGGCAGCAACTGGCGCCACGCGGACCTCGTCGCGGGCTACCGGGTCGCCGGAAACCCGTCCAGCCGGGGCTCGGAGACGGGCATGCGCCTCGCGGGACCTCCGGAGGCAGCGCTATGAACGGGTGCGGGTGCGGGTGCGGGTGCGGGTGGGGGTGCGGGTGCGGGTGCGGCGAGGCGGTGCATTGAGCGGGCTCCGGTGCGGCGAGGCCTGCGGTAAGCGGGTTCCGGTGGGGCGGGGCGTGCGAGAGCGGGTCTGGTGGGGCGGGGCGTGCGAGAGCGGGTCTGGTGGGGCGGGGCGTGCGAGAGCGGGTTTCGGTGGGCCGGGCGATGCGATGAGCGGGTTCCGGTGGGCCGAGGCGGTGCGATGAGTGGGTCCCCGTGCGGCGAGGCGGTGCGATGAGCGAGTTCGACTCCCTGGCCTGGTTCTACGACCGCCACTGGGGCCCCGAGTACGCCGGGGCCGTGATCCGGCCCCTGCGGGGGTTCCTGCTGGAGCACCTGCCCCGTGACCGCCCGGTCCTCGACGCCTGCTGCGGCACCGGGCACGTCACCGCGCTGCTCGCCGCGTGGGGCCGGCGCACCGCCGGTTTCGACCTGTCCCCGGCCATGCTGGCGCACGCCCGCCGCAACGCCCCCTCGGCCCGGCTCTGGATCGCCGACGTGCGGCGTTGCGGGGCGCGGACCGGGACCTTCGGTGCCGTGGTGTCGACGTACAACAGCCTCGACCACCTGCCCCGCGCCGGCGGCCACCTGGACCGGGCGCTCGCCGGGCTGGCCCGTGCCCTGGAACCCGGTGGGGTGCTCTTCTTCGACCTCAACACCGTCGAGTCCGCCGCCCGGACCTGGCGCGGCTCCTTCCTGGACCGCCGGGCCGACGCCGTCTGCCGTACGGACTCCGACTTCGACCTCGCCACCGGCACCGGCCGGGCCCGCCTGCGGATCACCCGGGCCGGGCGGTGCGAGGAGGCGACCGTCACCCTCACCGTGCATCCCGTCGCCGAGGTGATCGCGGCGCTGGAGCGATCGGGCCTGCGTTGCCGCCGTGTTCACACGGGCGCCGAGCTGGGTTTGCCCGCCGTGCAGGGGCGGATCTTCGTCTTGGCCGAACGGGTCTGAGCCCCCTGGGCCCCGAATGCACAAGTGATTGCATAAACGTGCATGGAAACGTATAGTCATGCCATCGAGGAGGAGGTTTCCATGGCGGTACGTGCGGCGGTGGCCGGAGCGAGCGGATACGCGGGCGGGGAACTGCTGCGTCTGCTCCTGGCACACCCGCAGGTCGAGATTGGTGCCCTGACCGGCAACTCCAACGCGGGTCAGCGGCTCGGCGCGCTGCAGCCGCATCTGCTGCCGCTGGCCGACCGCGTCCTGGAGCCCACGACCCCCGAGGTGCTCGCCGGTCACGACGTGGTCTTCCTGGCGCTGCCCCACGGCCAGTCCGCCGCCGTCGCCGAACAGCTCGGCCCGGACGTCCTCGTCGTCGACATGGGCGCCGACTTCCGGCTGACGGACCCGGCCGACTGGGAGAAGTTCTACGGCTCCCCGCACGCCGGCACCTGGCCGTACGGCCTGCCCGAACTGCCGGGTGCCCGCGCCGCGCTGGAGGGGGCCAAGCGCGTCGCGGTGCCCGGTTGCTACCCGACCGCCGTCTCGCTCGCCCTCTTCCCGGCCTACACGGCCGGACTCGCCGAGCCCGAAGCCGTGATCGTCGCCGCCTCCGGCACCTCCGGCGCGGGCAAGGCGCCCAAGCCGCATCTGCTGGGCAGCGAGGTCATGGGCTCCATGACGCCGTACGGCGTCGGCGGCGGCCACCGGCACACGCCCGAGATGAGCCAGAACCTCAGCGCGGCGGCGGGGGAGCGGGTGAGCGTCTCCTTCACGCCGACCCTCGCTCCGATGCCCCGCGGCATCCTCGCCACGTGCAGCGCCAAGGCCCGTGAAGGCGTCACCGCCGAGTCCGTCCGCGCCGCCTACGCCAAGGCCCTCGCCGACGAACCCTTCGTCCATCTGCTCCCCGAGGGCCAGTGGCCGGCGACGGCGTCCGTCTACGGTTCCAACGCCGTTCAGGTGCAGGTCGCGTACGACGAGGCGGCCGGCCGCATCATCGCGATCAGCGCCATCGACAACCTGACCAAGGGCACCGCGGGCGGTGCCCTCCAGAGCATGAACATCGCCCTCGGGCTCGACGAGAGCACCGGGCTGACCACGATCGGAGTTGCGCCGTGAGCGTGACGGCAGCCAAGGGATTCACGGCGGCGGGCATCGCCGCCGGGATCAAGGAGAACGGCAACCCTGACCTGGCCCTGGTGGTCAGCGCCGGGCCGCGCCGCGCCGCCGCGGGCGTCTTCACCTCCAACCGCGTGAAGGCCGCCCCGGTGCTCTGGTCCGAGCAGGTCCTCAAGAGCGGCGAGCTGACCGCGGTCGTCCTCAACTCCGGTGGCGCCAACGCCTGTACCGGGCCGAAGGGCTTCCAGGACACGCACGCCACCGCCGAGAAAGTGGCCGAGGCGCTGAACATCGGCGCGGGCGAGGTCGCCGTCTGCTCGACCGGCCTCATCGGCGTCCTGCTCCCCATGGACAAGCTGCTGCCCGGCGTCGAGTCGGCCGCCGCCCAGCTATCCGAGCACGGCGGCGAGAAGGCCGCCATCGCCATCAAGACCACCGACACCGTGCACAAGACCTCCGTCGTCACCAAGGACGGCTGGACCGTCGGCGGCATGGCCAAGGGCGCGGGGATGCTCGCGCCGGGCCTCGCCACGATGCTCGTCGTCCTCACCACCGACGCGGACCTGCCGAGCGACGTCCTGGACCAGGCCCTGCGGGCCGCCACGCGGACGACCTTCGACCGCGTCGACTCCGACGGCTGCATGTCCACCAACGACACGGTGCTCCTGCTGGCCTCCGGAGCCTCCGAAGTCACCCCGGACCAGGCCGAGTTCGCCGAGGCCGTACGGGCCGTCTGCGACGACCTCGGGCAGCAGCTGATCCGGGACGCCGAGGGCGCCAGCAAGGACATCAAGGTCGAGGTGATCAACGCGGCCTCCGAGGACGACGCCGTGGAGGTGGGGCGCTCCATCGCCCGCAACAACCTCCTCAAGTGCGCCATCCACGGCGAGGACCCCAACTGGGGCCGGGTGCTCTCCGCCATCGGCACCACCAAGGCGGCCTTCGAGCCCGACCAGCTGAACGTCGCCATCAACGGCGTCTGGGTCTGCAAGAACGGCGGGGTCGGAGAGGACCGCGACAAGGTCGATATGCGCTACCGCGAGGTGCACATCGTCGCCGACCTCGCCGCCGGGTCCGAGACCGCCACGATCTGGACCAACGACCTCACCGCCGACTACGTCCACGAGAACAGCGCCTACTCCTCATGACGAACACGACGCGCAAGCACACCGCGCTGCCCAAGGCCCAGATCCTCATCGAGGCGCTGCCCTGGCTGGTCCGGCACAACGGCAAGACCGTCGTCATCAAGTTCGGCGGCAACGCCATGATCGACGAGGATCTGAAGGCCGCCTTCGCCCAGGACGTCGTCTTCCTGCACCACGCCGGGCTCAAGCCGGTCGTCGTGCACGGCGGCGGCCCGCAGATCAGCGCCGCCCTCGACAAGCACGGCATCGTCAGCGAGTTCAAGGCGGGCCTGCGGGTCACCACCGAGGACGCCATGGACGTCGTACGGATGGTGCTCGCCGGGCAGGTGCAGCGGGAGCTGGTCAACCTGCTCAACGAGCACGGACCGCTGGCCGTCGGCCTCACCGGCGAGGACGCGCACACCATCAGCGCAACCAAGCACCAGCCCGAGATCGACGGCGAGTTGGTCGACATCGGGCGGGTGGGCGAGATCACCGCGATCGACACGGGCGCGATCGAGGCCCTGCTGGCCGACGGCCGCATCCCGGTCGTCTCGTCGATCGCCCGCAGTGAGGACGACGGACATGTCTACAACGTCAATGCTGATACGGCGGCTGCGGCACTCGCTGCCGCGCTGGGCGCCGAGACTCTCATGGTCCTCACCGACGTCGAGGGCCTCTACGAGGACTGGCCGCACTCCGACGAGGTGATCAGCCGCCTCACCGCCGCCCAACTGGAGAAGCTGCTGCCGGAGTTGTCCTCCGGGATGGTGCCGAAGATGGAGGGCTGCCTGCACGCCGTCCGCAACGGCGTGCACACCGCCCGCGTCATCGACGGCCGGGTCCAGCACTCGATCCTGCTGGAGATCTTCACGGACTCGGGCATCGGCACGATGGTCGTGCCCGACGGATTCGATCAGGGGGAGTCATGAGCAACCAGGAGCTGACCGCCCGCTGGCAGGGCGCGCTCATGAACAACTACGGCACGCCCAAGCTGGCCCTCGTCAAGGGCGAGGGTGCCAAGGTCTGGGACGCCGACGGCACGCGGTACCTCGACTTCGTCGGCGGGATCGCGGTCAACGCGCTCGGCCACGCCCACCCGGCGGTCGTCGAGGCCGTGAGCCGGCAGATCGCCTCGCTCGGCCATGTCTCCAACCTCTTCGTCGCCGAACCCCCGGTCGCCCTCGCCGAACGGCTCCTGCAGCACTTCGGCCGCGACGGCAAGGTCTACTTCTGCAACTCCGGGGCCGAGGCCAACGAGGGCGCCTTCAAGATCGGCCGGCTGACCGGGCGGGGGCACGTCGTCGCCACCCATGGCGGGTTCCACGGCCGCACCATGGGCGCCCTGGCGCTGACCGGCCAGCCCGCCAAGCAGACGCCGTTCCTGCCCCTGCCGGGCGAGGTCACGCATGTGCCCTACGGCGACGCACAGGCGCTCGCGGCGGCGGTCACCGAGGACACGGCGTTGGTCGTGATCGAGCCCATCCAGGGCGAGAACGGCGTGGTCGTGCCGCCGGCCGGCTATCTCAAGGCGGCCCGGGCGATCACCGCGGCGACCGGATCGCTGCTCGTGCTCGACGAGGTGCAGACCGGGATCGGGCGTACCGGGCACTGGTTCGAGTACCAGGCCCACGAGGGTGTGCTGCCCGATGTGGTCACCCTGGCCAAGGGGCTCGGCGGCGGGCTGCCGCTCGGCGCCACGGTCGCCTTCGGACGGGCGGCGGAGCTGCTGCAGCCGGGGCACCACGGGACGACCTTCGGCGGCAACCCCGTCGCGTGCGCGGCCGGACTCGCGGTGCTGGACACCATCGCGAACGAGGGATTGCTGGAGAACGTCAAGCGGCAGAGCGAGAAGTTGCGGGACGGAATCGAGTCACTCGGCCATCCGCTGGTCTCCCATGTCCGGGGTGCGGGGCTCCTGCTGGGTATCGTGCTCACCGAGCCGCTCGCACCTCGGGTGCAGCAGGCGGCTCAGGACGCCGGCTTCCTGATGAACGCGCCCGCCCCCGATGTCGTACGGCTGATGCCGCCGCTGAATCTCGGCGACGACGAGGTGGACGCCTTCCTCCGGGCGCTGCCCGGTGTTGTGAACCAGTCCCAAGGGGAGGACGGATGACCCGGAGAATGAGACGACGATGAGTCAGGCGCAGGACCACGAGCACGCGGGAGGCCCCGGGCCTGCCGTGCCGCAGACCAGGACCGCCCGCCACCGCCGGATCGTGGACATCCTCAACCGGCAACCGGTGCGGTCGCAGAGCCAGCTGGCGAAACTGCTGGCGGACGACGGGCTGACGGTGACGCAGGCGACGCTGTCCCGGGACCTGGACGAGCTGAACGCGGTGAAGATCCGCAACACCGACGGTGACTTGATCTACGCGGTGCCGAGCGAGGGCGGTTTCCGCACCCCGCGCGCGCCGCTGGGGGAGTCGGCGAAGGAAGAGCGGATGCGGCGCCTGTCGCAGGAGCTGCTGATCTCCGCGGAGGCCTCGGCGAACCTGGTGGTCCTGCGGACCCCTCCGGGGGCGGCGCAGTTCCTGGCGTCGGCGATCGACCAGGCGGAACTGCACGACATCCTGGGCACGATCGCGGGCGACGACACGTTGCTGCTGATCAGCAGGGAGCCGACGGGGGGTCAGGCGCTGGCGGAACATCTGCTGAGGCTGGCGCAGAACGGCCACTGAGGTTTTGGGCGGCGGCGGCCACTGAGGGGGCGCCTGGGGCTGTCTGCCGTCTGCCGTCTGCGGGCGCGTGGGGGCTGGTCGCGCAGTTCCCCGCGCCCCTGGGTGGGAACAGCCGGCGCCCGCCTACATGGCTCGCGCCGCTGCGGGACCGTGCGTCTCGCGCAGCGGCACCCCGTCGGCGCGGGAGCGAAACCCACCCCCCCCGGCTCAGCCCAGGCGGGCCGCCAAGCCGCCCGTGCAGCGCACCTCGTCGCCCGCCGTGATCAGCAGGGCCTCCACCCCCGGCAGCGCCTCCAGCCAGCGCAAGCCGTCTCGCGAACCCATCGCGAACGCCGCCGTCGCCCAGCAGTCCGCCCACGTCACCGTGGGGGCCACCACCGTCACCGCCACCAGGTCCGTGACCGCCGACTTGCCGGTCCGGGGGTCGACGATGTGGGAGCCGCGCTCCGCCGTCCCGGACGTCGCCACCGCCAGTTCCGACGCGCCCGCCGCCGAGATCACCGCCGCCAGGCCACCGGGGCGCAGAGGGTCCGACACCCCGACCCGCCAAGGCCGTTCAGGGCCCGGCACTCCCAACAGCTGCACATCTCCGCCGCCGTTGACGCTCACCCCCGTCGCCCCCGCCGACGCCAGACAGCGCGCCGCCCGCTCGACCGCCCACCCCTTCACGATCCCGGTCGGATCGAGCCGCCCCCCGTACGACGTACTGAACCAGCCGTCGCTGACCCGGGCCGCCTCCTCGCCCAGCGCCAGCACCGCGGACACCTCGGCGGAACACTCCTCGACCGTCAGCTCCCCCCGCCCCAGCCGCGAGATCTCGCTGTCGTCCCGGTACGTGCTGAACACCTCGTCCGCCCGGTGCAACCCGTCCACCGCCTCGGCCAGCGCCGCCCGCACCGCCTCCGGATCCCCGCCGCGGACGTCGAAGGAGAAGACGGTCCCCATGACCTCCTCCACGTGACGCACCGCGACGGGAGCCTGCGCCGGCCCGGCCACCGACTCAGCCACCGGCCTGGTCCAGGGCGGACTGCAGCGACTGCTTGTAGCCGGTGCTCGTGTACGTCGCCCCGGACACCGCGTCGATGTCCGCGCTCCCCGCCGCCACCGCCGCCGCGTTCAGCTTCGGCACCGCGTTGCCGTTGATCTGCGTGCTCTGACCACCGCTCGGCGCCTGCACGGCCTCCGCCGCCGTGATCTTCCCGCCCTGGACGGTGATCCGCACCTGCACGGGCCCGTACTGCGTGTCCACGGCCTCACCGGTGACCGTACGCGGGGCGGCCTCGGCCGAATCGCCGGAACCGGCCCCCGCCTCGGCCCCCGCCCCGCCCTCCGGCTTCTCCATCTTGTCCAGGGCGGACTGCAGCGACTGCTTGTAGCCGCTGCTCGTGTACGTGGCCCCCGACACCGCGTCGATCTCCGCGCTCCCCGTGGCGAGCGCCGCCTGGTTCAGGCGGGGCACCGCCATCTCGGTGACCTGCGTACTGCGACCGCCGCTCGGCGCCTGCACGGCCTCCACCTTGGTGATCTTCCCGGCGCTGACGGTCAGCCGTACCTGCACCGGCCCGTACTGCGTCTGCACCGCGTCCCCGGTGACCGCCCCGGTCTCCCCGGAGTTGCCGCCCTGCGCCGACTCCTGCGCCGCCGCGGTCTGTTGCGGCGCGGCGCCGGCCGCCTGCGCGGACCCGGGGTCCGACGCCGGCTTCAGCGACAGCAGCAGCACGATCCCGGACACGGTGGCGGCGCCCGCCAGCACGACACGCCGGATGGGGTGAGTCTTCCTCATCGCTCCTACAGCTCCTGAAGTCCCGTCGCTCACATCTCGAACGACTCGTGATGGATGCGGCGGGCGGGCACTCCCGCGCCGCGCAGTGCTTCGTACACGGACTGCGCGAAACCGGGCGGCCCGCACAGGAAGACGTCGTGCTTGTCGATGTCCGGCAGCTTCTGCTGAAGCCGCTCCGCCGAGATGTCCGGCCGTTCCCCGTCGGGGCTGTTGACCGCGTACATCAGCCGCGCGCCCCGCTCGTCGGCGATGGCGGCCAGCTCGTCCCACAGCGCCAGGTCCTGGGTGCTGTTGGCCCGGTACAGCAGGGTGATGTCACCGGAGGCGCCCGGCAGCGTCTCGAACAGCGCCCGCATCGGGGTGATCCCGACCCCGCCCGCCACCAGCAGCACCTTGCCCCGGCTGCGGCGCTGCGCGGTGAGCGCGCCGTACGGGCCCTCCGCCCAGACCTTGGTCCCGGGCTCCAGCTCGCGCAGCCGTTCGCTGTGGTCGCCGATCGCCTTGACGGTGATCCGCAGCATGTCGGGGCGGGGCGCCGCCGACAGCGAGTAGGGGTGGGAGCTGAACCGCATGCCCGGTGCCAGGAACCGCCACCGGAAGAACTGCCCGGCCTCCGCGCCCATCCGGTGCAGCTTGCGCCCGCCGATCAGCACCGAGACCACGCCCGGCGTCTCCTCGATGACCGCCTCGACGTACATCCGGTGCTTGAGGTTCAGCCGGATCGGGGTGAGGATCCGGTACCAGACCACCAGCGCGGTGACCACGCCGTACAGGCCGTACCAGAAGGTCTTCGCGGAGGGCTCGACCGCGAACTCGTTGCCGGTGGTGATCTGGTGCCAGAACGTCAGGTACACCGCCGCGTACGTCAACAGGTGCACGTGGTACCAGGTGTCGTACGGGATCCGGCGGCGCACGCCCCCGATCGACAGGAACGCGATCAGGAACAGCAGCCCGGTGCCGATGGCCGCCTTGCCCATGTCCGGCAGGGTGTTGATGGAGTCGATCGTCTGCTGGACGATGTCGCCGAGCGTCTTGCCCGCCTGCAGCGCGTACGCCCACATGATCAGGAAGACGTGCGCGATGACCAGGCAGATCGTGTACCGGCCGCTCATCGCGTGCCAGCGCGCCACCCGGTCGGAGCCCACCCGCCGCTCCAGCGCGGGCACCCGGGCCATCTGGAGCACGACGAGCGCCATCAGATAGCCGGCGAGCAGACCGGTGATCCGGCCGGCGGCGAGGATCCTGGCGGTGTTGTCCGCGAGCGACGGCGTGTTGTCCCACCACAGCCACAGCACCGCCGCCGCGCCGGCCCACAGGGCGATCACCAGCGGGACGGCCGGGGAGCGGCGCGGACGGATGCGGCGCATCGTCTGGCGGCGGGCGGCACGGCCGCCGGCGAGCGTGGTGGTCACGGTTCCTCCGGGAACGGACAAGGGGGAGTGGCGTGGTCCCTCGGCCCAGAGGTACGTGCGGGGCGGCCGGAGTGTTCAGTACCGCGTGACGGCTGTTGCGCCGCCCGTCGTGCCGATGGCGATGTGCGGCTTTCGGGCGGGATCGGCCCACCGCAGGATCCGCCGCATGTCCGACGCGGGCACCGATACACAACCGGCCGTCGCGCCGCGCCCGTTCACGTGCAGGAAGATCCCGGCACCCCGGCCGCGCACCGGCTCGGCGTAGTTGAAGCCGATGACGAGCGCGTGGGCGTACTGGGTGCCGTAGGAGATCAGATGCTCGGACTCGGCGGCCCGGCAGTCCGCCGCGCGCGGCTCGGTCCAGCGGTTGTAGGAGCGCGAGTCGTTGTCCTGACACCACCACGAGTCCTGGCGCACCGGACGGTACTTGTACGTGGTCCCGCGCGGCGCCGCCGCGATGCCGAAGGCGTACGGCAGACCGTAGAGCCCGGTCGGCGTGGTGCTGGTGCCCTGGCGGCGGGCGGAGCCCTCGACGAGGCCGTTCGCCCCGAAGCGGGCGGCGGCGGAACCGGCCTTCACCCAGCGGCCGTCGCGCAGGTCCCACCAGGTGACCGTGCCGGTGGTTGCGCCGGTCCGCGCGGCGACCGCGGTGAGCAACTGGGTGCCGCCGCCGGTGTCCGCCATCCGCGCGGGCAGCGGCGGCTCACCGGCGGGTGCGGCACCGAGCACGAGGAGGGAGGCGGAGACGAGGGCGACGACACCGGGGCGCATGGCTCAGACCGTAGACGGCGGCAGCGGCAACGGCAGCCCGGGTAGGCCATCCAGGCTGGTCGCGATGTGCTCCTTCTTGGCGAAATAGGCGTTGAGCGACTCGTCGTCCTCGCGCGCGAACCGCTTCTGGTGCAGATCGCGGTCCTCGTCGTACGACATGAAGGGCACCGCGTACCCGCAGGTGTCCCGGACGAGGTCGGCCGTCACGACGATGATCGCGCGCAGCCCGTGCGGGGCGGGGTCGATGTCGGGGAAGTGCGTGAGCAGTTCCGGGAAGCGCGGGTCGTCCCGGAAGACCGGCTCACCGCGGCCGTGCACCCGGACGATGTTCGGGGGACCCTGGAAGGCGGTCCACATCAGGGTGATCCGGCCGTTCTCCCGCAGATGCGCGATGGTCTCGGCGTTGGATCCGGCGAAGTCCAGGTAGGCCACGGTCAGTTCGTCGAGGACCGCGAAGGAGCCCTTGAGGCCCTTGGGGGAGAGATTGATCGTGCCGTCACCGGACAGGGGCGCCGTCGCGGTGAAGAAGAGGGGCTGTGCCTCGATGAAGGTGCGGAGGCGGCCGTCTATGCGCTCATACGTCTTTCCCATGGTTCATGATTATGCGGGAAGTTAGTTTGGCTGTCTAATGAATTCGCGGAGTGCTCCGCTCACCGCCATGGCCGCCCCGGCCGGCGTGCAACGGGGCGGCCATGGCTGCCTGTCACGTCACTCGTCGAGCGTGCAGGCGGCCAGGGCGCCAAGGCCCTGGGGCTTCTCCGCGGTGCGGCCGATGGAGATCGCGATGCGGTCGATGGCGGCGGTGCGCTTGCCCGCGAGCGGGCCGAGGATGGCGTTCTGCACGAAGTTCGGGCCGCCCTGGCCGACCGTGTCGACCAGCCGCTTGTTCGCCTCGTCGATCTGGGTCTGGAGGAGGGCGAGGTTGCGGTCGACCTCGGCCTGGGCGGTGGCGGGGATCGCGGGGAGCCGGGAGGCGACGTCGGGGCAGCTGATGGTGCCGACCCCGGTGTTGCCCTGCTCTTCCTCGGGGGCCTCGGGGCTGGGCGAGGCCCCCGCCCCGGTGTCCTCCCCGGCGCCCGCTTCCCCGTCGGCCCCAGTGTCGGCCGCCCCGTCGGCGTTCAGCGCGCAGGTCGCCAGCGCCTCCAGCCCCTGCGGCCGTTCCGCCGTACGCCCGATGGCGGTGGCGATCCGGTTCACCGTCGCGATCCGCTTGTCCTCCAGCGGGCCGAGGATGGCGTTCTGCACGAAGTTCGGCCCGCCCTGCCCCACGGTCTGGACCAGGCGCTTGTTCGCCTCGTCGACCTGGGTCTGGAGGAGGGCGAGATTGCGGTCGACCTCGGCCCGCGCCGTCGCCGGGATCGCGGGGAGCCGCGAGGCGACATCGGGGCAGCTGATCGTGCCGGGGCCGGCCAGTGTGCGGGCGTCGGTGCTCCTGGGCGTCTCCCCGGCGAGCGCGGAGTTGACGACCACCGCCCCGGACAGCGCCAGCGCGGCGGCGCCGCCGATCAGCGCGACACGACGCTTGTTGTACTTCGGAAGAGCCCTGGACATGCGGAAGCCTCACTCGGGTCTGGGTGTTCGCGGTGTGCTTGCTGTGGACGAACGCGGCGCCTGCGTCTGGTGAGAGATACGGGAAAGCGGTTTCCCGCGTTCAAGGCGGACCCAGATTGACGATCCATGCAGAGTTCTGCATACTCATGCATGTCAGCGCAGCGCAGGAGAGGAGCAGGCCGTGACCGAGCGCGTCGTACTCGCCTACTCGGGCGGTCTGGACACCTCCGTCGCCATCGGCTGGATCGCGGAGGAGACCGGCGCCGAGGTGATCGCCGTCGCCGTGGACGTCGGCCAGGGCGGCGAGGACCTGGACGTCATCCGCAAGCGCGCCCTGGCCTGCGGTGCCGTGGCGGCCGAGGTCGTGGACGCCAAGGACGAGTTCGCCGAGGAGTACTGCCTCCCGGCGATCAAGGCCAACGCCCTCTACATGGACCGCTACCCGCTGGTCTCCGCGCTGTCCCGGCCGGCCATCGTCAAGCACCTCGTCGCCGCCGCGCGCAAGCACGGCGCCACCACGGTGGCCCACGGCTGCACCGGCAAGGGCAACGACCAGGTCCGCTTCGAGGCCGGCATCGCGGCCCTCGCCCCCGACCTCACGTGCATCGCCCCGGTCCGCGACTACGCGATGACCCGGGACAAGGCGATCGCGTTCTGCGAGGCCAAGAACCTCCCGATCGCCACCAGCAAGAAGTCCCCCTACTCCATCGACCAGAACGTCTTCGGACGCGCGGTCGAGACGGGCTTCCTGGAGGACATCTGGAACGCGCCGATCGAGGACATCTACGAGTACACCCGGAACCCGGCGCTCCCGCGCGAGCCCGACGAGGTGGTCATCACGTTCGAGGCGGGCGTCCCGGTCGCGATCGACGGCCTTCCCGTCACGGTCCTCCAGGCGATCCAGCGGCTCAACGAGCGCGCCGGCGCCCACGGTGTCGGCCGGATCGACATGGTCGAGGACCGTCTCGTCGGCATCAAGTCCCGCGAGGTGTACGAGGCCCCGGGCGCCATCGCGCTCATCACGGCCCACCAGGAGCTGGAGAACGTCACCGTCGAGCGCGAACTCGCCCGCCACAAGCGGCAGACCGAGCAGCGCTGGGGCGAACTCGTCTACGACGGCCAGTGGTTCTCCCCGCTCAAGCGCGCCCTGGACGCCTTCCTCGACGAGGCGAGCCGGCCCGTCACCGGCGACATCCGGATGACCCTGCACGGCGGCCGCGCGGTCGTGACCGGCAGGCGCTCGCAGTCCTCGCTGTACGACTTCGGCCTCGCCACCTACGACACCGGCGACACCTTCGACCAGGCCGCCGCGAAGGGCTTCATCGACATCTACAGTCTGTCGTCGAAGATCGCGGCCCGGCGCGACCTCGCGTAACCGGGGCCACCCAGACAACCGCCTCCCCGTTCACGCCACGGGGAGGCGGTGCCCATCCAGATCCTCTGAGGAGCACACCAAGTGAGCAGCAACAGCGGAGACGTCCGGCTCTGGGGCGCACGTTTCGCCGACGGACCCGCCGAGGCGCTGGCCAGGCTGTCCGCGTCGGTCCACTTCGACTGGCGGCTCGCGCCGTACGACATCGCCGGCTCCCGCGCCCACGCGCGCGTGCTGCACAAGGCGGGCCTGCTCACGGACGACGAGCTGTCGCGGATGACCGCCGGGCTCGACCAGCTGGCCGCGGACGTCGCCGCCGGGACCTTCACCGGCACGATCGCCGACGAGGACGTGCACACCGCCCTGGAGCGGGGGCTGCTGGAGCGCCTCGGCCCGGACCTCGGCGGCAAGCTGCGCGCGGGACGCTCCAGGAACGACCAGGTGGCGACCCTCTTCCGGATGTACCTGCGGGACCAGGCCCGCAACATCGCCGGTCTCATCGCCGACCTCCAGGACGCCCTGATCGGCCTGGCCGAGGCGCACCCGGACGTCGCGATGCCCGGCCGCACCCACCTCCAGCACGCCCAGCCGGTGCTGTTCGCGCACCACGTCCTGGCGCACGTCCAGTCCCTGTCGCGGGACGCGGAACGGCTGCGCCAGTGGGACGCGCGCACCGCGGTGTCGCCGTACGGCTCGGGCGCGCTGGCCGGTTCCTCCCTCGGCCTGGATCCGGAGGCGGTGGCGAAGGACCTCGGCTTCGAGCACGGCAGCTCCGCCAACTCCATCGACGGGACCGCCTCCCGTGACTTCGTCGCGGAGTTCGCCTTCATCACCGCGATGATCGGCGTGAACCTCTCCCGGATCGCCGAGGAGATCATCATCTGGAACACGAAGGAGTTCTCCTTCGTGACCCTGCACGACGCGTTCTCGACCGGCTCGTCGATCATGCCGCAGAAGAAGAACCCGGACATCGCCGAGCTGGCCCGGGGCAAGTCGGGCCGGCTGATCGGCAATCTGACGGGCCTGATGGCGA
Source organism: Streptomyces sp. NPDC043726 (assembly GCF_056436565.1). NCBI lineage: Bacteria > Bacillati > Actinomycetota > Actinomycetes > Kitasatosporales > Streptomycetaceae > Streptomyces > Streptomyces sp. NPDC043726. The sequence continues at coordinate 217,126 of NZ_JBWKCI010000008.1, read as the reverse complement.
CCCTCAAGGCGCTCCCGCTCGCCTACAACCGGGACCTCCAGGAGGACAAGGAGCCGGTGTTCGACTCCTGCGACCAGCTGGACGTCCTGCTCCCCGCCTTCACCGGCATGATCGCCACCCTCACCGTCCACCGCGAGCGCATGGAGGAACTGGCCCCGGCCGGCTTTTCCCTCGCCACCGACGTCGCCGAGTGGCTGGTCAAGCAGGGCGTCCCGTTCCGGGTGGCCCACGAGGTGGCCGGCGCCTGCGTGAAGGCGGCGGAGGCGGAGGGCAAGGAGCTGGACGACCTGACGGACGAGCAGTTCGCCAAGATCTCCGAGCATCTGACGCCCGAGGTGCGCACGGTCCTGAACGTCCCCGGGGCGCTCGCGTCGCGGAACGGCCGCGGCGGCACGGCCCCCAGCGCGGTCGCCGTCCAGCTGGCCGAGGTCAAGGCGGACGTGGCGGCCCAGCACGAGTGGGCGAACGCCAAGAAGTGACGTGCGGGCATCGCGAGTTACGTTGGTGGCAAGTCTGCCGACCGAACGGAGCCCGCGATGCCCTTCGCCCGCCTCGCGACCGCCACCACGCCCACCTGCCACATCGGACTGGGCCTCGCCGCCGTCGGGCGCCCCGGCTACATCAACCTGGGCCGGGACCAGGACCTGGGGGAGAACCGCAGCGTCGAGGCCCTGCGCACCCGGACGCACGAACTCCTGGACGCCGCCTACGCCCAGGGCGTCCGCTACTTCGACGTAGCCCGCTCCTACGGCCGCTCCGAGGAGTTCCTCGCCGACTGGCTGAACGCCCGCCCCGACATCGAGGACATCGTCGTCGGCAGCAAGTGGGGCTACACCTACACGGCCGGCTGGTCGGCGGAGGCCGAGACGCACGAGGTCAAGGACCACAGCCGGGAGACGTACGAGCGCCAGCGCGCCGAGACCGCGGAACTGCTCGGCGACCGGCTCGACCTCTACCAGATCCACTCGGTGACCCCGGACAGCCCCGCCCTCACCGACAAGGACCTCCACACGAGGCTCGCCGAGGCCGCGGCCGGCGGCCTCACCGTCGGCTTCTCCACCAGCGGCCCCGCCCAGGCCGAGGCGATCCGCGCCGCCCTCGCGGTCACCGTCGACGGCGAGCCCCTCTTCCGTACCGTCCAGTCGACGTACAACGCCCTGGAGACCTCAGCCGCCCCCGCCCTCGCCGAGGCCCATGACGCGGGGCTGACGGTGATCGTCAAGGAGGGCATGGCCAACGGCCGGCTCGCCGGGCCCCACGCCCCGGACGTCCTGAAGGCCGTGGCCGCCGAGACCTCCCTGGGCGCCGACGCGGTGGCCCTCGCCCTGGTGCTGCGCCAGCCCTGGGCCGGTGTCGTCCTCTCCGGCGCCGCCACCGCCGTCCAGCTCGCCTCCAACCTGCACGCGGCCGTCGTGGACCTGGACGAGGACCAGCTGACCCGCCTCGCGACCCTGGTGGAGGAGCCGGCGGTGTACTGGGAGCGGCGCGGCCGGTTGCCCTGGCACTGAGAGAGCTGAAGCCGTCGTACATGAGACGTGCGTGCCCACTGTGAGACAAAGATGTCTCACATGGGCTATCCTTGTCTCATGGCTGTCGATCGTGACCACGTGCTGCGCAGCGCAGCCGCCCTGCTCACCCGGAAATCCACGTCCACCATGGACGAGGTCGCCAAGGCGGCCGGGATCAGCAGGGCCACGCTGCACCGCCACTTCGCCGGGCGCGACGCGCTCGTGCGGGCGCTGGAGGCGCTCGGCATCGCGGAGTGCGAGGCCGCGCTGGACGCGGCCCGCCTGGACGAGGGCAGCGCGGGCGAGGCGGTACGCCGGCTGGTCCGCGAGATCGAGCCCGCGGCCGCGCTGCTCGCGTTCCTCTACACCGAGAACCAGCTGTTCGAAGGCGAGGAGCAGAACCAGGGCTGGGCCCGGCTCGACGCCCGGATCGCCGCGCTGTTCCGGCGCGGCCAGCGGTCCGGCGAGTTCCGCATCGACCTCACCCCGGTCTGGCTCACCGAGGCGCTGTACGGCCTGATGGCCTCCGGCGCCTGGGCGGTCCAGGAGGGCAGGGTCGCGGCCAACGACTTCACCCACATGATCACCGAGCTGTTGCTCGGTGGCGCGACTCGGAGAGAGGAATCATGACCAGCACCCTGCAGCCGGCGAACACCACCGAGGCGGTGAAGCGCCCGGGCCGCTGGCTCGCGCTGTCCGTCCTGGTGCTCGCCGTGCTGCTGGTGGCCGTCGACGCGACCGTGCTCGGTCTCGCGACCCCCTACATCAGCGAGGACCTCAACCCCTCCGGCACCCAGTTGCTGTGGATCGGTGACGTCTACTCCTTCGTCATCGCCGGTCTGCTGGTCTCCATGGGCAGCCTCGGCGACCGCATAGGCCGCAAGAAGATCCTCCTCGTGGGCGCGACGGCGTTCGGCGCGATATCCGTGCTGAACGCGTACGCGACCACCCCCGAGATGATGATCCTGGCCCGCGCGCTGCTCGGTGTCGCCGGTGCCACCCTGATGCCGGCCACGCTCGCCCTGATCCGCAACCTCTTCCACGACCCCCGCGAGCGCAGCCTCGCCGTCGGCATCTGGGGCGCGACCGCCTCCGCCGGTACGGCCGTCGGCCCGATCGTGGGCGGCTTCCTGCTTGAGCACTTCTGGTGGGGCTCGGTCTTCCTCATCAACCTGCCCGTGATGGCGGTCCTGGTCGTGGTCGGCATCAAGATGCTGCCGGAGTCCAAGAACCCGAACCCGGGCCCGTGGGACATGCTGAGCGTCACGCTCTCCCTGATCGGCATGGTCGGCGTCGTCTACGCCGTCAAGGAGATCGCCGCACATGGCCTGACCTGGGAATCCCTCGCCGTAGGCCTGCTGGGCGCCGCCGCGCTGTACGGCTTCGTCCGCCGCCAGCTGACGCTTCCGGCCCCGCTGCTGGACATGCGTCTGTTCCGCAACCGCGGTTTCAGCGGCGCGGTCCTGGCCGACCTGCTGACCATCCTCGGCCTGTCCGGCCTGGTGTTCTTCCTCTCCCAGTACCTGCAACTCGTCCAGGGCCGCGGTCCCTTCGAGGCGGGCCTGGCCGAACTCCCCGCCGCGGTGGGCGCGGTGGCGGCCGGTCTGGTCGCGGGCCGGGCGGCGCGCCGCTTCTCGGTGCGCGCGGTGGTCTCCGGCGGTCTGGCCGCGGTGGGCGTGTCGCTGGCCGCCCTGACGGTCCTGGACCAGTCGACGGGCTACCCGCTCCTCGGCGCCGCCCTGCTGGTGGTCGGCATCGGCGCCGGCTTCTCCTTCACGGTCACGGCGGACGTCATCCTGTCCTCCGTACCGAAGGAGCAGGCGGGCGCGGCCTCGGCCGTGTCGGAAACGGCGTACGAGTTGGGCGCGGCCCTGGGTATCGCGGTCCTGGGCTCGATCGTGACCGGCGTCTACCGAGACTTCACCGGCCCGGCGGGCACCCCGGAGGGCGCCCACGAATCCCTGGGCGGAGCGGTCGAGGCAGCGGCAGGCATGCCGACGGCGACGGCCGAGAGCATGCTGGACGCGGCACGCCAGTCCTTCGTGGACGGCCTGGCCTTGGCGGCGGGAGCAGGAGCGGCAGTCCTGCTCGCGGCGGCGGTCGCGGCATGGTTCATGCTGCGAAACCAACGGCTGGAAAGCGGACAGTAAGGGGCGCGGGGCTGTGTCAATTTGCGGCTCCGCCGCGTGGGCGCGATCGGCCACGACGGACCCGCTGCCGCGAACGACCGCAGTCCCCCTCCGCTACGCGGCCTTCGCCTTCGTGGCGTACATGTCCACGTACTCCTGCCCCGACAGCCGCATGACCTCAGCCATCACGGAGTCGGTCACGGCCCGCAGGACATACCGGTCCCGGTCCATCCCCTCGTACCGGGAGAACTCCATCGCCTCACCGAAGCGAACCGTCACGCGGCCGGGCCGCGGAATCCCCGCCCCGCCCGGCTGCAACTTGTCCGTGCCGATCATCGCGAACGGCACGACCGGCGCGCCGGTCATGAGCGTCAGCCGGGCGATACCCGTACGCCCCCGGTACAGCCGCCCGTCGGGCGACCTCGTGCCCTCGGGATAGATCCCGAAGACCCTGCCCTCCTCCAGGATCCGCCGCCCGGTCATCAGCGCGGCCACTCCGCCGCTCGCGCCGTCCCGGTCCACCGGGATCATGCCGACGCCGGTGAAGAACCAGGCCATCAGCCGGCCCTTGAAGCCCTTGCCGGTGACGTACTCGTCCTTGCCGATGAAGAAGACCTGGCGGTCGCAGACCAGCGGCAGCACGATCGAGTCGATGAACGTGAGGTGGTTGCCCGCGAGGATGACGGGGCCGTCGCCCGGGATGTGCTCCGCGCCCTCCACCCGTGGGCGGAACATCAGGCGCATGATCGGTCCGAGCACTGCCTTGATGAGCGCGAAGCGGGACAACGTGCCCTCCGGTGTCAAGGTGTTCCTATAAGTCTGTGCAGGTGAGGACGATACTCGCGGTCCCCGGGGTCGCGCACATCGGGTTCACCGAGGTCTTACGTACTGTTGACGCAGGTTTACCTGCGGTGCTGTGCCGTCGCCCGCCGGAAACCCGCGCGGAACGGTGTGACGGACGTCGCGCCGAACCGCTCCGGGGCGTCCGCCCTCCGGGTACCCCACGGGCACCCGTCCGATGCCGACGGGCCGTCAGAACTCTGCCCCCACAAGACATCAGGTATCACCCGCGTGTTCGATCCGGGGTCTCCCTCCGGTCATGCGCGGCGCCCTACGATCGGCCCGCACGAATGGCCGAGGGCGGGAGGGTGCTCATGGGAACGCAGGAGTCGGACGAGCAGGCGCTTGGAACCGGGCGCCGGGCGCTGCTGGGCGCCGCCGTGCTGGGCGCGGGCGGCGCGGTCCTCGGACTGTCCGGGACGGCCCGGGCCGCGGGCGGCGGATACGGGGGCGGCGGTGTGCGCAGCCTGCCCAAGCCGACGATCATCGGCCACCGCGGGGCCAGCGGCTACCGCCCCGAGCACACCCTCGGCGCCTACCAGCTCGCCCTGGACATGGGTGCCCATGTCGTCGAGGCCGGTGACCTGGTGCCCACCAAGGACGGCCATCTGGTCTGCCGGCACGAGCCGGAGATCGGTGGCACCACGGACGTCGCGGACCACCCCGAGTTCGCCGGCCGCAGGACCACCAAGACGCTGGACGGCGTCGCCACCACCGGCTGGTTCACCGAGGACTTCACGCTCGCCGAGCTCAAGACGCTCCGCGCGATCGAGCGCATCCCGGCGAACCGACCGCACAACACCCTCTACAACGGCCGCTGGGAGATCCCCACCTTCGAAGAGGTGCTCCAGTGGCAGGAGGAGCAGACCCGCAAGCGCGGCAAGCAGGTCTGGATCTACCCCGAGCTCAAGCACCCCACCTACTTCCGCAAGCTGGGCCTCGGCCTGGAGGAGCGGATCGCCAAGGTGCTGCGCAAGTACGGCAAGCACAAGTGGAACTCGCCGGTCATCGTCCAGTCGTTCGAGCCGACCAGCATCCAGCGCCTGAACAAGCTCATCGACAACCCGCTGGTGGTGCTGCTGTCCGGCGCGAGCACGCGGCCGTACGACTTCGTGGACAGCGGTGACCCGCGGACCGTCGCCGATCTGATCAAGCCGGCCGGGCTGCGCGAGATCGCCTCCTACGCCCAGGGCATCGGCCCCACCCTCGACCTGATCATCCCGAGGGACGCGAGCGGCAACCTCACCCAGCCGACCACGCTGGTCGCCGACGCCCACAAGGTGGGCCTGGTCCTGCACCCCTGGACGCTGCGCAACGAGAACCCCTTCCTGCCCGCGAACTTCCGCAAGGGCACGGACGCGGACGCCTACGGCGACGTCTTCGGCGCGTACAAGGCGTACTTCGCCACCGGCATCGACGGCGTCTTCACCGACCAGCCGGACACCGGTCTGCTGGCCCGCGAGGACTTCGTCAACGGCTGAGCCGAAACGCCCCGGTTGGGGTGACAAACGGCCGCCCGGGCAACCCGCTGCCCGGGCGGCCGCGTCGTGCCGCATATGACGCATGAATTTGATCTCGAGGTGCTCGCGCTGCGCCCGCTGCTCACCGCCGAGGTCTCCGCCGAGGCGCACGCCTCCGGAACCGAGCCCGGCGATCTGGAGCAGGCCGTCTGGCTGCGCCTCCTGGAGCTCCTCGACGCCCAGGGCCCGCCGCCCGACCCCCAGCGCTGGCTCCGCTCGGCCGTCCGCTCCGAGGTCCGCCGCAGCCGCCGTACCCACCGCCTCGAACGACCGTACGACGTCGAGCCCGTGGACGAGTCCGAGCGCGGCCCCGAGCACCTCGCCCTGCGGGCCGCCCGTCATCGCGCCCTGCGCGACGCGATCCGCCGGCTGCCCGGCCGGTGCCCCCGGCTCGTCGAGGCGTTGCTGTCCCCGAAAGACCTGACATACCGGGAGATCGCGGGGGAGTTGGGTATCTCACAGGGCAGTCTTGGCCCGGAACGTTCCAGATGCCTGGGTTGTCTTCGGCGATTGCTTGCGCCGGAGGTTGCGGCTCACACGGCGCGGGGATAGGAGTGAGGGACGACAGGTGATCAGGTGAGCGGGAGGCGTGCGCACATGGGCATGAGCGTGACCATCTCTGCGGCGACCGAGCAGGACGCGGAGCAGATCTTCAAGTTGCAGTACCTGTGCTTCCAGAGCGAGGCGGCGCTGTACGGCAACTACCGCATCGACCCGCTCGTCCAGACCCTGGACTCGGTGTGTGAGGAGGTCGCCGAGGACTGCGTCTTCGTGGCCCGCCTCGGCGACGAAGTGGTCGGCTCGGTCCGCGGCTCGGTCACCGAGGACGGCGCCGCCGCCATCGGCAAGCTCTGCGTCCACCCCCGCCTCCAGGGCCACGGCATCGGCGCCCGCCTCCTCCGCGCGGCCGAATCCGCCCTCGCCGAGGAGCGCGGCGCCAAGCGGTTCCGCCTCCACACCGGCCACCGCAGCGAGACCAGCCTCCGCCTGTACCGCAAGGTCGGCTACACGGCGGTGGGCACCTCTCAGGGCACGGACGGCGTACCGATGATCGTCCTGGAGAAGGCGGCCGGGACGTACGCGGCTACGGCCTGACCGGGCCCGCCTTGCGCAGCCAGTAGATGGCCGTGAGCGGCAGCAGTACGGGGATGAACAGGTACCCCATGCCGTAGTCGGACCAGACCGTCGCGTCGGGGAACGCCGAGGGCTCCACCAGGGTCCACGTGCCGACGACCAGCACGCCCGCGAGTTCGGCGGCGCAGCAGTACAGCGCCGCCTTACGGGCCGTCTCGCCACCCCTGACCAGCGTGTACGTGATGAAGCCGTAGACCAGCCCCGCCACCGCCGACAGTGAGTAGGCGAGCGGGGCGTGGTCGAACTCGGTGGAGATCTGGACCGCCGAGCGCGACACCGCGCCGACGACCATCACGCCGTACAGCCACACCAGCAGCATTCCGGGCCCACTGATGAGCCGCGTGCGCTTGCCTTCCACGGCCGTCATGTCAGCCTCCCCAGATGTCATAGAGCCGCACCTCCAGTACGGCGAGGACGACACCGCCGGCGGCGACGGTGAGCGAACCCCATTTGGTGCGCTCGGCCAGCGACATGAACCCGGCGGCCGGTACGCAGAAGAACGCCCCGATCAGATAGGCCACGAAGATCGTCGTCCCCTGGTCCGGCTCCTCGCCGCGGGCCAGCTGCACGATCCCGACCACCAGCTGGACCAGCGCCAGCAGGGTCACCACGGCCATCCCGATGAAGTGCCAGTCCTTCGTCGGCTCGTCGCGGTACGCGGCGAAGCCGCACCACGCGGCGAGGAGCAGGGCGGCGACGCCGGTCACGAGCGTCAGGGCATCAAGCATGCAGCGACCCTATTACGGGCCAAAAGGCCTGGTGCGGCCGACCCCGGCGGGCACCGTAGGGTCGAGGGCATGCACATCCACGCCGAAGCCCTGCTGTTCGACAACGACGGCACCCTCGTCTCCTCGCTCGCCTCCGTCGACCGCTGCTGGACGCGGTGGGCGGGGGAGTACGGCATCACCGCGGAACAGTTCGGCCGCGTCGAACTGCACGGGCGCCCGGCCGTGGAGATAGCCGCCGACCTGCTGCCCGCCGCCGTCGTGCCGGAGGCCGTCGCGCGGATCGAGACGCTGGAGGTGGAGGACGTGCCGAACGGAGGCGTGGAACTGCTGCCCGGCACCCGGGCCTTCCTCGACTCCCTGCCCGCCGAGCGCTGGGCCGTCGTCACCTCCGCCACCCGCCGGCTCGCCGAGGCCCGCCTCGACGCCGTCGGCATCCTGCCCAAGACCCTGATCAGCGCCGACGACATCACCCGCGGCAAGCCCGACCCCGAGCCCTATCTGCTGGCCGCCCGTGAGCTGGGCGTCGACCCGGCCCGCTGCGTCGTCTTCGAGGACGCCCCCGCCGGTCTCCAGGCCGGCCGCGCCGCCGGGATGACCACCGTGGCCTTGGCCACAACCCACCAGGCCCACGAGCTCGACGCCGACCTGGTGGTGAAGGACCTCTCGGCCCTGTCCGCACTGGTCACCGCCGGGGGCATCGAGATCTCCGTCCGCGCCTGACCACCGTCCACCGCTGTCCGCATTGCGGACAGCGGTTCCTGGTCCACGTACACCGTCTGCTTTACTGATCGCATGACCACGACGAGCACCCGCACCCTTGCGACCGAGGCGACCATGACGCCCGGTGCTCGCTGTATGTGTCGAATGTGCGCCTTCTAGAGGGCCCCCGCACCACGTTCTGAGCCTCGCGCCCCGAAGCGAGCCTGCCTCGGCCTGTCCGTACGCCTGCTGCCGTACGCGACCCAGCTGCCCCGCGCACACATTCCCTCCCGTACCAGGGCACACCCACGCCCGCGTACTCGACAGTGACGGAAACCCCAGTGATCACCACATCGGGCCTGACGAAAATCTACCGGGCTCACCGCACCCACGGTCGAGAGGTCACCGCCCTCGACGGCGTCGATCTGCACGTCCGCGAAGGCGAGGTGTACGGCGTCATCGGCCAGTCCGGCGCCGGCAAGTCCTCCCTCATCCGCTGCGTCAACCTCCTGGAGCGCCCCACCTCCGGCACGGTCACCGTCGCCGGCCAGGACCTCACCGCCCTCGCCGGACGCGGACCGCGCGCCGGCAAGGAGCTGCGGCAGGCGCGCAGCCGGATCGGCATGGTCTTCCAGCACTTCAACCTGCTGTCCTCGCGGACCGTGCAGGACAACGTCGAGCTGCCGCTGGAGATCCTCGGCAAGTCCGGCAAGGAGCGCTCCCGCAAGGCGCTCGAACTGCTCGACCTGGTCGGACTCGCCGACAAGGCCGGGGCCTACCCCGCCCAGCTGTCCGGCGGCCAGAAGCAGCGCGTCGGCATCGCCCGCGCCCTGGCCGGCGACCCCAAGGTGCTGCTCTCCGACGAGGCCACCAGCGCCCTCGACCCCGAGACCACCCGCTCCATCCTCCAGCTGCTGCGCGACCTCAACCGGCAGCTGGGCCTCACGGTCCTGCTCATCACGCACGAGATGGACGTCGTGAAGCAGATCTGCGACTCGGCCGCGCTCATGGACAAGGGCCGCATCGTGGAGTCCGGCACCGTCTCCGAGCTGCTCGCCACCCCCGGCTCCGAGCTGGCGACCGCGCTGTTCCCGGTGGGCGGCGAGGCCACCGACGCCGACCGCACCGTCGTCGACGTCACCTTCCACGGCGAGGCCGCCACCCAGCCCGTCATCTCCCAGCTGGCGCGCACCTACAACGTCGACATCTCGATCCTCGGCGCCGCCATCGACACCGTCGGCGGCCTCCAGGTCGGCCGGATGCGCATCGAACTGCCCGGCCGCTACGAGGACAACGTGGTGCCGATCGGCTTCCTGCGCGAACAGGGCCTGCAGATCGACGTGGTGGGCCAGGAGCCCACGTCCGTGCTGGTGAAGGAAGGTGCCAAGTGACCTGGTCCGAGATGCAGCCGCTGCTGGAGCAGGCGTGTTGGGACACCCTCTACATGGTCGGCTGGTCCACGCTGATCGCCGTCGTCGGCGGACTCCCGCTCGGCATCCTGCTCGTCCTCACGGACAAGGGCGAACTGCTCCAGAACGTCGTCGCCAACAAGGTGATCGGGCAGGTCGTGAACGTCGCCCGCTCGATGCCGTTCATCATCCTGATGGTCGCGCTGATGGGCTTCACCCGTTCCATCACCGGCACCACCATCGGGCGTGAGGCCGCCATCGTGCCGCTCGCCATCGGCGCGATCCCGTTCTTCGCGCGCCTGGTCGAGACGGCTGTCCGCGAAGTGGACGGCGGGCTCGTCGAGGCCGTGCAGTCGATGGGCGGCAACACCTGGACCGTCGTGCGCAAGGTCCTCGTACCGGAGTCGCTGCCCTCGCTGATCGCCTCCACCACCACGACGATCGTGGCCCTCATCGGCTACTCCGCGATGGCCGGCACGGTCGGCGCCGGCGGCCTCGGCGACATCGCCATCCGCTACGGCTACCAGCGCTTCGAGACCGAGCTGATGTGGATCACCGTGGCGATCCTCGCCGTGGTCATCTCCCTCATCCAGTTCGCCGGCGACTACGCGGCCCGCTCCCTGCACCGCCGCGGCGGCCGCTCGGGCGCCGCGCCGAAGCTCCGGCTGCTGAAGGCGTCGACGGCCACCAGCAAGACCGTCTGAGCACCCCAGAACTCCCCGTCCCACCCATGACGGGGTCGCACCACCCCTTTAGGAAAGGCACTTTTCGTGCGTAACACCGCCAAGATCACCACCGCCGTCCTCGCCGCCGGAGCCCTCACCTTCGGGCTCACCGCCTGCGGCTCCTCCGACAGCGACTCCGCCTCCGACACCAGCGGCCCGCTGGTCGTCGCCGCGAGCCCCGTCCCGCACGCCGAGATCCTCACCTACGTCAAGGACAACCTGGCGAAGGACGCGGGCCTGGACCTGGAGGTCAAGGAGTTCACCGACTACGTCACGCCGAACACGGCGACGGAGGACGGATCGGTCGGCGCCAACTACTTCCAGAACCAGCCGTACCTCGACGACTTCAACAAGAAGAACGGCACGCACATCGTGCCCGTCGTGACGGTCCACCTGGAGCCGCTCGGCCTGTACTCGAACAAGGTCAAGAGCGCCGACGACCTCAAGAGCGGTGCCACCGTCGCCGTCCCGAACGACAGCGTCAACGAGGCCCGTGCCCTCAAGCTGCTCGACGCCAACGGGATCATCACGCTCAAGGACGGCGTGGGCAACGAAGCGACCCCGGCCGACATCACCAAGAACCCCAAGAACCTCAAGTTCAAGGAGCTGGAGGCGGCCCAGACCCCGCGCTCCCTGGACGACGTGGACGCCGCGGTCATCAACGGCAACTACGCCATCGAGGCCGACCTCAAGCCCGCCCAGGACGCCCTGGTCCTGGAGTCCGCCTCGGACAACCCCTACGGCAACTTCCTCGCCGTGAAGGAGGGCAACGAGGACGACCCGCGCGTCAAGAAGCTCGCGAAGCTCCTGACCTCCCCCGAGGTCAAGAAGTTCATCGAGGACAAGTACGCGGGCTCCGTCATCGCCTCCTTCTGACGGACGTCACGGCTGTCAGCTGCGCCTTCCCGCACCGCACCGCACCACGGGTGGACCCCCGTGGTGCGGTGCGGTGGTTTCATGCTGCATGCTGGGCAGTTCAGCAGGCCTGACGGTTTCAAAGGTTACGGAGCGGCGCATGACGAGCACCTTCCCCAACATCTCCATCAGCACGGAGCGGTTGGTGCTGCGTCCCCTCGACGAGGACGACGTGCCCGCCCTGACCGAGATGATGAACGACGAGCAGGTCGCCGCCTGGACCGATGTCCCGCAGCCCTTCACCGAGGCCGGCGCCCGCGGTTGGATCACCGACTACGCGCCCACCCAGCGCACCGGAGGCCATGGACTCGACCTCGCCGTCACCGAGTTCCTCACCCAGCGCCTGGTCGGCGTCGTGCAGCTCGGCAAGACCAACTGGCACGTCCGCTCCACCGAGTTGTCGTACATCATCGCCCCCTGGGCCCGCGGCGAGGGCTACGCCTCCGAGGCCGCCCTCGCCACCGCCCAATGGCTGTTCGGCGACCAGAAGTTCGAGCGCATCGAGCTGCGCACCGCCGCCGACAACACCGCCTCCCAGCAGGTCGCGCAGAAGATCGGCTGCATCAGCGAGGGCGTCCTGCGCAACGCCTGCATAGCGCACGTCCGGGCCGACGACGGCACCTGGGCCGACGTCCGCACCGACTTCATCGTCTGGAGCCTGCTCCCGGAGGACCTGGAGGGCACGGGGGAGCAGCTGGCCGACAGCGGCGGCTTCACGTCGTACTCCGACTGGAACTGACCCCGGCCGGTCCGTATACGCTCGGGCTGCTTCGTCCACCTGCGCAAACCTGGAGACTGACGACGATGGCCGACCGGGTCACGGTGATCGGCTGGGACGGTTCCCCCCTGACCGCCGCGGCACGCGCCGCCCTCGCTGCCGCGACGCTCGTGGCCGGGGCCGCCCACCACCTGGCGCTGCCCGAACTGCCACCCGCCGCCGAGCGCATCCGCCTCGGCAGCGTCGCCCTCGCCGCCCGCCGGATCACCGGGCACCGGGGCACCGCGGTGGTGCTCGCGGACGGCGACCCCGGCTTCTTCGGAGTCGTACGGACCCTGCGCGCGCCCGAGTTCGGCCTGGAGGTCGAGGTCGTCCCCGCGGTCTCCTCGGTCGCCGCCGCCTTCGCGCGGGCCGGAATGCCCTGGGACGACGCACAAGTGGTCGTCGCACACCCTCGCACCCTGCGACGCGCGGTGAATGTGTGCCGAGCCCACACCAAGGTCGCCGTCCTCACCTCGCCCGGCGCCGGCCCCGCCGAACTCGGCCTGCTCCTGGAGGGCGTCCACCGCACCTTCGTCATCTGCGAGGAACTGGGCACGGACCGCGAACAGGTCACCGTCGTCACCTCCGACAAGGCCGCCGACCACACCTGGCGCGACCCCAACGTCGTCATCGTCATCGGTGGGACCTCCGGAACGGGCGTCGTGACGGACGGCGGCGGCTGGATCGCGGGCCGCGACCCGTCCGCGACGCCGCGCGGCTGGACCCTGCCCGCCGAGTCCTACGGCGGACTCATGGGCGAAGGGGAGCTGGAACCGCTGCGCGCGGCCCAACTCGCCCGGCTCGGCCCGCGCGTCGGTGACCTGGTGTGGGACATCGGCTGCGGCAGCGGCGCCTTCGCCACCGAGGCGGCCCGGGCCGGGGCCGCCGTCATCGCCGTCGACCGCGACCCGCGGGCCTGCGACCGCACCGAGTCCAACGCGCGCGCCCTCGGCGTCCAGCTGCAGGTCGTGGAGGGCTCCGCCCCGCACGTCCTGGAGAACCTCCCCGAACCCGATGTCGTCCGCGTCGGCGGAGGGGGAGCGGCGGTCGTCTCCGCGGTCGCCGACCGCCGCCCGCAACGCATCGTCACCCACGCGGCCACCCGCGACGAGGCCGAGATCGTCGGCCGGGACCTGACCGAACACGGCTACCGCGTCGAGTGCTCCCTGCTGCAGTCCGTCGAACTCGACACGCGGGCCTGGACGGAGCGGGAGCGGAGCGTCGCGTTCCTGCTCAGCGGCCTGCTGCCGGACCGTACGGGCTGATCCCGATCCCGTCCCCGTGATCCTGTTGTCGTACCGCGCGCGGTAGGCTGGCCGATCGTTGCACCGCACCAGGACGCCGGACGCTTCGTAGGTCAATGTCCGGAAAACGCGCCCGTTTTGGGGTGGGTGTGGTACGGCAGAACCGGAGGACGCGCAACGTGGCGCAGTCCACAGCGGGATCGTCGCGGATGATGCTGTCGTGACGGGGGAACGGCCGCGACAATGCCAGTTAATGGCTTTGTCGTCTTTGTGGACGGGTCGTTCGTGCCGCTGGGCACACACGCTCGTTCTTCACTACGGGGCGGTCGGTGCGCCGTTCCGGGTGAGCTGGTCGTAGAAGCACTAACCGATGGGCGAGGGGTACGCATGACCGACACCGGCCAGGTCCCGGGCGAGGGACTGCCGGAGAACGCAGGCATGGTGGAGCAGCCGGGCGTCCCCGCGCCCGGTGCGTACACCTACCTCTCCGAGACCACCGCCGAGGACGAAGACCTGTTGCTGCTGCCCGGTGCCCAGAGCGCCTGGGGCAACGAGGTCGCCCCGCCCGCGCCGGAACCGGTCGTGGAGGCCCTGCACGAACCCGGTGCGCACGAGATGTCCGGCCGCGACAGCGGTTCCGTCGACGTCAGCGCGGTCCGTATGCCGCCTACGACGCCGATCCCGCCGACCACTCCGCGGCGCCCCCTGCACCTCGGCCCGCCGACCCCCGACGCCTCCGCGAGCCCGGTCCGCTCCCTGGCCGACCGCGGCGCGGTGGGCGCGCCGGTACGCCAGCCCGGGCCGCCCGCGACGGCGGGCCCGGAGTACCTGGACGTGCCCCAGCCGCAGCCCGCGGCGCCGTGGGGCAGCCCGGTACCGGCCCCGGCGGCCGTGCAGGCTCCCGCGCCGATCAGCACCGAGGTGTCGGCTGCCGAAACGGTTGTTCCGCAGCCCGCGCAGGCTCCCGTCCCCGCCCAGGCCCAGGCTCCCGCTCCAGAACAGGCGGACGCGGCCCAGGCGGCCATGGCCCGCCTCACGACCGAGGCGACCGCCGCGACACAGCCCGTGGAGGCCCCGGAGGCCGCCCACGCGGGCGCCGAACCCCAGAGCGTCGAGCCGACGCCGGTCACCGGGCCGGAAGGGACGGCCCTTCCGGTCGCGTCCGCTGCCGGGGAGCCCGTCGAGCCCGTCGAGCAGCTTCCGGTGACCGGGGGCGACGCGTCGGCCGCCGAGCCGGGGCCGGGTGGTGAGGACGAGGGGGCGCGTGAGGGCGCCCCGGGTCCTGAGCCGGTCGCGGGCGTGGTGGAGACCGAGGGCGCCGAGGCCGTACCGGCGCCGGAGGACGCGAGCGTGGCCACGGATGTCCCGGTGGATGTGACCGAGGCGGCCGAGGCTCCGGCCGAGCCGGTCGCGCCCGAGTCTGCGCCGCTCGCCGAGCCGGAGGCCCCGGTGGCCGAGGTGACGGCGCAGGAGGAGACCGAGGCCGGCGGGCCTGTAGTGCCTGAGGCTGGCGGGCCCGTAGTGCCTGAGGCCCTTGCGCCCGTAGTGCCCGAGGCCGTCGCCCCCGTATCGCCCGAGGCCGTCGCCCCCGTATCGCCCGAGGCCGTCGCCCCCGGAGTGCCCGACGACGGCGTGGCGGCTGCGCCCGAAACCGACGTGTCCGCTGCCCCCGAGGTCGCGGGCCCCGAGTTCGCGGTACCCGCAGCCCCCGAGCCCGCCGCGGCCCCCGAGCCCCTCGCGGCCCCCGAGCCCGCCGCCGACGCCCCGCCGCTCGCCGACGGCCCCGAGGCCGTCGTGGCCGAGCCCGCCCAGGCCGTGGCCCCCGAGCCGGTGGCCGCTGCCGCCGACGAGCCCGCTCCCGAGGCTCAACTGCCCGAACCGGCACCCGCTCCCGAGCCCCCCGCGCCCGCGCCGAGCCCCGCCGCGACGCCGGACCCGGCTGCTCCGGACGCCGTTCAGGCACCCGGCGACGGGGCCGTCCCGGAGGCGCTGCAGGCGCCCGACGCGGCGGCGACGACCGAGCCGCAGACCCCCGTCGAAGCCATCCCGGAGGCCCAGACGGCCGGCGCCCCAGCCCAGGAAGCCATGACGGCGCCCGCCGCTCCCGAGGCCGACGCCACCGTCGTACCGGACGCGCCGGACGTCACCCCCGAGCCCGTGCCGATGCCGATGCCGCAGCCCGAGATGCTCGGCGCGCCGCTGGCCACGCCCCCGGGCCTGGCCGAGTCGGCGCCCGCGCCCCAGGCCTACGTCGCCGACCCCGCCGGCCCCCAGATGCAGCCGTCGGACGGCGCCACACCCGGCGCGGGATTCTCGCTGGAGCCGCACCCGGAGCAGCCGCTCGGCCAGTTCGTGCCGGTGGAGGGCCAGGTGCCGACCACTCCGCACCTCGCGCCGACCCCGCCCCAGCCGATCGTCCTGCCCACCGAGGAGCCGGCCCCGGTGCCCGCTCCCCGCGCAGCAGACCCCGAACCCGTACAGCACGCGGAGGACCTGGACACCAGGGCCGCCGACCAGGAAGAGAGCACGGCCGCAGTGGCAGAAGCACGACAGCCCAGCGGACCGGCCGCGCCCGCCTATGACGACGCCGAGCGCGAGGCCGTACTGAAGGTCATGCGTGAGCGCCGCGACATCCGCAACGGCTTCCGCAGCGACCCCATCCCGCACGAGGTGCTGCTCCGGGTCCTGGAGGCCGCGCACACGGCCCCGTCCGTCGGCCACTCGCAGCCCTGGGACTTCGTCGTCATCCGCTCCGCCGAGACCCGGCGCACGATGCACGAACTGGCGATGCGCCAGCGCGACGCCTACGCCAAGTCGCTGCCCAAGGGCCGGGCGAAGCAGTTCAAGGAACTGAAGATCGAGGCCATCCTCGACACCCCGGTGAACATCGTGGTCACCGCCGACCCGACCCGCGGCGGCCGCCACACCCTGGGCCGGCACACCCAGCCGCAGATGGCGCCGTACTCCTCCGCACTCGCCGTCGAGAACCTCTGGCTCGCCGCCCGCGCCGAGGGCCTCGGCGTCGGCTGGGTCAGTTTCTTCGACGAGCGCGAGATGGTCCGCACCCTCGGCCTGCCCGAGCACCTGGAAGTCGTCGCCTACCTGTGCGTCGGATACGTCGACGAGTTCCCGGACGAGCCCGAGCTGATGCAGGCCGGCTGGTCCAAGCGCCGCCCGCTGTCGTGGGTCGTGCACGAGGAGACGTACGGCCGTCGCGCCCTGCCCGGAGAGGACCCGCACGACCTGCTCGGCGAGACCGTCGCCCAGATCCGCCCGCTGGACGCCAAGGCGCTCGGCGAGGCGTGGGAGCGGCAGAAGCGCATGACCAAGCCGGCCGGCGCGCTCGGCATGCTGGAGATCATCTCCGCGCAGCTGTCCGGGCTGTCCCGGCAGTGCCCGCCGCCGATCCCGGAGCCCGCGGCCGTCGCGATCTTCGCGGGCGACCACGGCGTCCACGCCCAGGGCGTCACCCCCTGGCCGCAGGAGGTGACGGCCCAGATGGTGGCCAACTTCCTCGGCGGCGGCGCGGTCTGCAACGCGTTCGCCGGACAGGTGGGCGCGGAGGTGTGCGTGGTCGACGTGGGCGTGGCGACCGACCTGCCCGCGACCCCCGGACTCCTGCCCCGCAAGATCCGCGCGGGCACGTCCGACATGACCACCGGCGCGGCGATGACCCGCGAGGAGGCCAAGCAGGCCATCGAGGTCGGCATCGAGACGGCCCGCGACCTGGTGGCTGCGGGCAACAAGGCCCTGCTGACGGGTGAGATGGGCATCGCGAACACGACCGCGTCCGCCGCCCTGATCTCGGTCTTCACCGGCGCCGACCCGGCCGAGGTGACGGGCCGTGGTACCGGCATCAACGACGAGACCCTCGCCCGCAAGACCGAGGTCGTCCGCCGGGCCCTGGAACTCCACCAGCCGGACCCGGCCGACCCCATCGGCGTCCTGGCGGCGATCGGCGGCTTCGAACACGCGGCGATGGTCGGCCTCCTGCTGGGCGGCGCGTCCCTGCGCACCCCGGTCATCCTGGACGGGGTGAGCGCGGGAGCGGCGGCCCTGGTCGCCCGGGCGATCGCCCCCGAGGTCCTCGCGGCCTGCATCGCCGGCCACCGCAGCGCCGAACCGGGCCACGTGGCGGCCCTGAACAAGCTCGGTCTGCGCCCCCTGGTCGACCTGGACCTCCGCCTCGGCGAGGGCACGGGCGCGCTGCTGGCACTGCCCCTGGTCCAGAGCACGGCGAGGGCCATGCACGAGGTGGCGACCTTCGACTCGGCCGGGGTCACGGAGAAGTAGGCGAACCAGGCGAGCCCGGGCCGGCCACCCCGGCCTCGCCTGACCGCCCGGCCCCCTTGTCCAGCCGCCCGGCCGGTCTCTCCCGAGCGCTCGTCGGGCCTCGTGCAGTCGCCCGCCGAGCGCCCGCCGGACCCGGTGCAACCGTCCACCGGGCTCTCCTGAGGGCCCGTAGGGCTCGGGGCAGCCGTCCGACCGGGCGTTCCTGAGCTGCCCATCCCGGCCTTGTGCAGTCGCCCGCCGAGCGCCCTCCTGAGCGCCTGTCGGGCTCGGTGCAGCTGTTCACCGGGCTCTCCTGAGCGCCTGTTGGGGCCGGTGCAACCGTCCACCAGGCTCTCCTGAGCCGTCCGTCGGGCCACGTGCAGTCCTCCGCATGCCCGTGGGGCTGTGGGCAGTCGTTCCGCAGGGCGGAACGGGTGGGCACAGCCCCACGCACCCGCACCCGGCATCGACGCCCAACCACCGGACACCTGAACCGCCCCCACCATCCGACCCGTAAAATCCGCACGTCAGGGCATCGCACCCCCCGCCGCGAAAGGGAGCCGCACCCCTCATGGCCGAAAACCCCGCCTACCCCGTAGGCCTCCGCCTCACCGGCCGCCGGGTCGTCGTCCTCGGCGGCGGCCAGGTCGCCCAGCGCCGCCTCCCGGCCCTCATCGCGGCGGGCGCCGAGATCCACCTGATCTCCCCCGAGGCGACCCCCTCCGTAGAGGCGATGGTGGACGCGGGCGAGCTCACCTGGACGAAGCGGCCGTACGCAGAAGGCGACCTCGCGGACGCCTGGTACGCCCTCATCGCCACCGGCGACAAGGCGGCCAACACCGCGGCCTCCGCCGAGGCGGAACGCCATCGTGTCTTCTGCGTCCGCTCCGACGACGCCGAGGCCGCCACCGCCTGGACCCCGGCCACCGGCCACAGCGAGGGCGTCACCGTCGCGATCCTCACCACCGACACCAAGTCCCGCGACCCCCGCCACACCGCCGCCATCCGCGACGCGGTCGTCGAGGGCCTGCGCGACGGCACGCTCGTCGCCCCCCACCACCGCACCCGCACCCCCGGCGTCGCCCTGGTCGGCGGCGGACCCGGCGACCCGGACCTCATCACCGTCCGAGGCCGCCGCCTCCTCGCCGAGGCCGACGTCGTCATCACCGACCACCTCGGCCCGCGCGACCTCCTCGCCGAACTGCCCAGCGGCGTCGAGGTGATCGACGCGGCCAAGCTGCCGTACGGCCGTTTCATGGCCCAGGAGGCCATCAACAACGCCCTGATCGAACACGCCAAGCAGGGCAAGTCCGTCGTCCGCCTCAAGGGCGGCGACCCGTTCGTCTACGGCCGTGGCATGGAGGAGGTCCAGGCGCTGGCCGAGGCCGGCATCCCGTGCACGGTCGTCCCCGGCATCTCCAGCTCGATCTCGGTCCCCGGCGCCGCGGGCATCCCGGTCACCCACCGGGGCATCGCCCACGAGTTCACGGTGGTCAGCGGTCACATCGCGCCCGACGACGAGCGCTCCCTGGTCGACTGGCCCTCCCTCGCCAAGCTGACCGGCACGCTGGTGATCCTCATGGGCGTCGGCACCCTCGGGAAGGTCGCCGAGACGCTCATCGCGCACGGCAAGTCCCCGGACACCCCCGTCGCCCTCATCCAGGAGGGCACCACCGCCGCCCAGCGCCGGGTGGACGCGACCCTCGCCACGGCCGCCGAGGCCGTCGTCGCCGAGGAGGTCAAGCCGCCGGCGGTGATCGTCATCGGCGAGGTCGTGAAGGTCGGCCCGACGACCTTGGCGTAACCCGAGGTAACTCACCCACTCCCGAGCCGTTGGCACCGCACGCACGACAAGGCAGTATCACTCTGTGGCCGATCTCATCACCGTCGAGGATCCCGACGACCCGCGCCTGCGCGACTACACGGGCCTGACCGACGTAGAACTGCGCCGCAAGCGCGAACCCGCCGAGGGCCTGTTCATCGCCGAGGGCGAGAAGGTCATCCGCCGGGCGAAGGACGCCGGCTACGAGATGCGCTCGATGCTGCTGTCCGCCAAGTGGGTCGACGTCATGCGCGATGTCATCGACGAACTCCCGGCCCCCGTCTACGCGGTGAGCCCCGAGCTCGCCGAACAGGTCACCGGCTACCACGTGCACCGTGGCGCGCTCGCCTCCATGCAGCGCAAGCCGCTGCCCACGGCGGCCGATCTGCTCCGCACCACCCGCCGGGTGGTCGTCATGGAGTCGGTCAACGACCACACCAACATCGGTGCGATCTTCCGCTCCGCCGCGGCCCTCGGCATGGACGCGGTCCTGCTCTCGCCGGACTGCGCGGACCCGCTGTACCGCCGGAGCGTCAAGGTCTCCATGGGCGCGGTCTTCTCCGTCCCGTACGCCCGTCTCGACACCTGGCCCAAGGGCCTGGAGTCGGTACGAGAGGCCGGGTTCAACCTCCTCGCGCTCACCCCGGACGAGAAGGCCAAGTCCCTCGACGAGGCCGCCCCGCACAAGATGGACCGGGTCGCCCTGATGCTCGGCGCCGAGGGCGACGGCCTCTCCCGTCAGGCCCTGGTGGCCGCGGACGAGTGGGTCCGCATCCCCATGGCCCACGGCGTCGACTCCCTCAACGTGGGCGCGGCGGCAGCGGTCGCCTTCTACGCGGTGGCGACGGGCCGCCCGGAGGCGTAGCGGTCGTCCGATCGCGCTCCCGCCTTCGCCGTACGACGACTTCGAGACGCACTACGACCGGTGCGGCGCCCCGTACCCCGGCGCCGCCTGCTCCTGCCGCACTTCCTGCCGTACGACGTCCCGCTGGTCGCCCATGCCCCGGCTCGGGCCCTGGCAGCCCTGGGCGGCGGCGATGCCGAGCGCGACCAGCAGGGTCACCACGACGAACACGAACAGCCGCTGACGCAGCAACTGCGGGTTGGCGGGCCGGCGGCCCGTGCCCGTGGTGCGCGGTGCCGGACGCCCGGTGCCGCTGCGCGGACCGGGCCGGTTGCCGCCGCCGGTGCGGCCGGTGTTGCGCGAGGCGGGCGTGGGCCTCGCCGCCCCGGAACGGCCGGACGACGAGGCGGGACCGCCGCCGCGGGAGGTGCTGCCGCCGCGCGAGGGAGCGGGGCCGCGCGAGGAGGGACCGGTGGCGCGGGGCGCGGGCGTTCCCGGGGCGCCCTGCGGGCGGCGCTGGACGCGGTCCGGGTAGGTGTCCGCGAGCCGTCCGGTCGGGCGGTCCGCGTCACCCGAGCGCGGCGCGGGCGGGCGCAGCTCCGCGATCCCCTGCGCCTCACGCGCCGCGATCTCCTTCAGCCGCAGCGACAGCTGAAGCGTGGTCGGCCGCTCCTCGGGATCCTTGGCGAGACAGGCCCGGACGAGCGGGGCCAGCGCGTCGGGCACGCCGTGCAGCATCGGCTCCTCGTGCACCACGCGGTACAGCATCACCTCGGAACTGCCGTGCCCGAAGGGCGAGTCGCCCATCGAGGCGTACGCCAGCGTCGCCCCGAGCGAGAACACGTCCGTGGCCGGGGTGACGGCGGCGCCGCGCACCTGCTCGGGCGCGAGGAACCCGGGCGACCCGACGGCCGTACCGACGTGGGTGAGCGTCGAGGCCCCGGTGGCCCAGGCGATGCCGAAGTCGATGATCCGCGGGCCCTTGGGGGAGAGCAGGATGTTGGACGGCTTGAGGTCCCGGTGCACGACCCCGGCCTCGTGAACGGCGACGAGCCCCTCCGACAGCGCGGCCCCGATCGCGGCGACCTCGGCCGCGACCAGCGACCCCTCGTCGGCGACCTTGTCGTGCAGGGACGGCCCGGGCACGTACTGGGTGGCGAACCAGGGCCGGTCGGCGTCGAGATCGGCGGCGACGAGCCGTGCGGTGCAGCCGCCCCGGATCCGCCGCGCCGCGGAGACCTCGCGCGCGAACCGCGAACGGAACTCCTGGTCCTCGGCCAGATCAGGTCGGATGACCTTCAGCGCGACCCGCTGCCCCTTCTTGTCGGAGCCCAGGTAGACCACGCCCATCCCGCCCGCGCCGAGCCGCCTGTGAAGCCTGAACGAGCCGACGACGCGCGGGTCCTCGCGCCTCAGGCGCATCATCGCCATGTTCATCCCCGCTGCCCGGTCCCTGTGACGAGCCACAGCTTACGTTTCCCCGGCCGCCTGCGCGCAGAGGCCGCGCCCTCTCGTCCGGACGGATTGTCAGTGCCCGGTGCGAGAATTGAGGAGTGGTCAGGGAGCCGACGAACAGGCGCACTTCGTGTTGCGTCGACTCCCAACCGCCCACCGAAGAAGGGGGATTGAACCCGTGAAGGGTGATCGCGTGGAGATAGTCGTGGACGCGGGGGACACGACCCGCACGTACGAGGTGGTGGCGAGCAGGGCGGGCCGCCGGGTGGAGACGGCGGTGCGCCGAGGTGTGGTGGAAGTGAGCGAAGTCACCCGCAGCGGATCTGTCGTGCGTACGGCACGGTTCATGGCGAACCGGGTCCTGGCGCTGGTCGAGCAGCCGGTGCCGCGCGAGGACGCCTCGGAGAAAGCGGGGCACACCGGGCGCCCCCTCCGGGAAGACCCCGAGACCTAGGACTCCGTCTCCACCCAGGGGAGTACTCCGCAGGTGACGGCTCATCCTCCGGGAGGCCCGGCAATCGGTACGAGGGCATGACGTGCGACGAGGGCCGCGCCCGTAGATTTGAGGTCAAGCGGCGGGTGCAGCACTCGTCCCCCGAGGTCAGACACCCGCCGCTGCCAAGGACAACAGAACGGTCAGGAGAGGGACCATGGCCCAGACGGCTCCGCGGACACTGCTCCGCACACAGACGCGCCGCCAGGGCCGTCGCCACCCGCTGGTGGCGACGCTGATGGCCCTTCCCCTGGCGGCCCTGCTCCTCCTCGTCTTCGACGGCTGGGAGACAGTGGCCACACAAGCGTCGTCCGTGGGAGTGATGCTGGGGCGCTGAGCGGCGACCCCAGGCCCGGAAGAGCGGTCCGGGCGGGGACATCCACCCATGAAACCCCGTGGGGACGGGGGTGCGGCGGACGGCAACAATGCCGGCGCAGCTGGGGAGCTGCGCCGGCATTACCTTTTGCCCGGACGGCTGCGCCGCTGCCGTGCCTGCCGCCGCTGCGGGCAGTCGTGCCGCTGGGCAGAGGCCCACCCGGGCAACGCCCCCCAATCCGGCCTGGCTGCGGGCAGTCCCCCCACGAAGCCGCGGGCAGTCGTGCCGCAGGGCGGCACGGGTGGGCGCGGCGGCACCCCGCAAGCGCGGGCAAGCGAACCCACCCCCCGCCTCAGCGCACCCGCACTCACCCCCACCGCAAGCCCAGACGCACCCGCACTCCCGCACGCCCCCACCCCCTGCGTACCCTCACCACAGCCACACCCCCGCAGGGAGCCACGTGACCGCCAACCTCCTCGTGCCGGACCTGACCCGCGCCGCCACAGCCGCCGCCCACGCACGAACCCCCGCCTGCCCCTGCGGCACCCCCGAAACCCTCGCCGACCGCCCCGACGCCACCGTCGTCCGTCACGCGCACACCGTCGCGAAGGCCCACGCCCCGGACGCCGACCCCGCCCACCTCACCGTCCGCCTGGCCACCGCCACAGCCCTCCCCGACGTCCTCCTCCCACCCCTCACCCCGCACCCCACCCCCCTCCACGACCGCCTGACGACCTGCTGGCCGTACGGCACCCCCGTGGACCCCCACGCCCCCGACGCCGCCCCTTGGGAAGCCGCCGCCACCCTCCTCGCCCGCCTCCACCGGCATCCGCCCCTCCCGCACACGCCCCCCATGCGCGGCCCGGAGAAGGCGGCCCGAGCCATCGACCGGATGAGAGCCTCGGCCACCCGTCACCAGGCCACCACCCCGCACCAGACCGCTGCCACCGTCGTCCTCCGCGCCTGGCACACCCTCCCTGCCTGGGCCCGGGCAGAGGCCCCGATGCCGCACGGCACCACCGGCACCCCCACCCCCACCCTCTGCCACGGCGACTTCCACCTCGGCCAGCTCGTCCGCCACCCCGCACAGGACGGCCCCTGGCGCCTCATCGACGTCGACGACCTCGGCACCGGCGTACCCGCCTGGGACCTCGCCCGCCCCGCCGCCTGGTACGCCTGCGGACTCCTCACGCCCGACGAGTGGACCCGCTTCCTCACGGCGTACCGCACCGCCCACGGCCCCGCCCTCGCCCCGCACGGCGACCCCTGGCCGGCCCTCGACATCCCGGCCCGCGCCCTGACCGTCCAGACGGCCGCCACGGCGATCGCCAAGGCGACGGAGGCCGGCCGCCCCCTCGACGAGGTCGAGCGGTCACTGATCGACGCCTGCGACCGAATGGCCTCGACCCCGCCCGAGTTGACGTACGAATCAGCCAAGTAGGGTGCAACCGACCGCAGCCGGACAGAGTCTGTCCTGGCGATACGCGAAGCAGGACCGACCGGCGAGGAGTTGAGCCGACATGCAATGTCCGAAGTGCCGTGCCCCGATGCACACCTACAACCGCAACGGCGTCCAGATCGAGCAGTGCAGCGGCTGCCGCGGGATATTTCTCGACTACGGCGAGCTGGAGGCCCTGACCCGCCTGGAGTCCCAGTGGTCCCAGCCGGCCCCACCGGCGCCCCCGGCCCCCCAGGCGTACCCGGCCGCGCCCGCCCCCGCGGCCCCCGCGTGGGGCGCCCCGCAGCACGGCGGCGGCCACTACGGCCACAAGCGCCACAAGAGCTTCGGCCACATGCTGTTCTCCAGCTGAGGGCCGAGCGGCACCGCGCACGACGAAGCCCCGGTCGCCGAGAGGCGGCCGGGGCTAGTCGGTGTGTGGACGATACTGGGATTGAACCAGTGACCTCTTCCGTGTCAGGGAAGCGCTCTCCCGCTGAGCTAATCGTCCTCGGGATCACGACCCGAGGGCCGTGGATCTTGCGTGCGCGATACTGGGATTGAACCAGTGACCTCTTCCGTGTCAGGGAAGCGCTCTCCCGCTGAGCTAATCGCGCGGGAGGATCCGAAGATCCAGTGGACGATACTGGGATTGAACCAGTGACCTCTTCCGTGTCAGGGAAGCGCTCTCCCGCTGAGCTAATCGTCCTTGGAGGTGGAGACGGGATTTGAACCCGTGTAGACGGCTTTGCAGGCCGTTGCCTCGCCTCTCGGCCACTCCACCAGGAGTGTGGGGGTTCGGGATGATCCCCCTTGCTCTTCCGAGCGAACGACGAGGTTCGAACTCGCGACCTCAACCTTGGCAAGGTTGCGCTCTACCAACTGAGCTACGTTCGCCTGTCTTTCCGTTCCGCTTGCGCGTCCCGGCGACGTGTTGAACTCTAGCGGATTCCTGGGCCAGTACAAAAACGCGTTTGTGCAGCGTGCTGCGCCGCACCCCGGCTCGACCTGCTGTCCGACGTGGTCAGAGCCCCCGCGAGGACATGCCCAGGTCACCGGGGTGACACCCGCCATAGACTCGACAACGTGCTCGACCTCCCTCCTCTGGCCCGTTTCGGCGACCGTCTCGCCACCGGCCTCCTCGACGTCACCAGCGATCCAGCGGCTCTGGACTCCACCGGCTTCTGGGCCGTCGCCGCGGACTTCGAGGGCCGGCTGACCTGCGCCCGCTTCCGGGACGTACGGGACGCACCCGTGCCCGCCCCGGTGCCGGGGGCCTGGCGCGGCCCGGCGCCGGCGGACTGGACGTCCTCCCTCGACCGCGCCGCCTACACCGCGGGCGTCCGGCGCATCCGCGAGTACATCGCCGCGGGCGAGGTCTACCAGGCGAACCTCTGCCGGGTGCTCTCCGCGCCCGTCGCGCCCGACGCCGACGTGGACGCCCTCACCGCGCTGCTGGCCCGCGGCAACCCGGCGCCGTACGCAGGAACGATCCGGCTGCCGGGGTACGGCGTGGAGATCGCCACCGCCTCCCCGGAGCTGTTCCTGCGCCGGGACGGCCGGATCGTGGAGTCCGGACCGATCAAGGGCACCGGTCGCACCGAGGCGGACCTCCTGGAGAAGGACTACGGCGAGAACGTGATGATCGTGGACCTGGTCCGCAACGACATCGGCCGCGTCTGCGCCACCGGCTCCGTCAGCGTTCCCGACCTGTGCGCCGTCGAGAAGCACCCCGGCCTGGTCCACCTCGTCTCCACCGTGCGCGGCGCACTGCGCCCCGACGCCGGCTGGCCCGAGCTGCTCGCCGCCGCCTTCCCGCCCGGCTCGGTCACCGGCGCCCCCAAGTCGAGCGCGCTGCGGATCATCGACGCGCTGGAGACGGCGCCCCGGGGCCCGTACTGCGGGGGCATCGGATGGGTCGACGCGGACCGGGGCACCGGCGAGCTCGCGGTCGGCATCCGCACCTTCTGGATCGACCGCGCGGCAGGCGCGCTGCGCTTCGGCACCGGCGCCGGCATCACCTGGGGCTCGGACCCCGAGGGCGAGTGGCGCGAGACCGAACTGAAAGCCTCCCGGCTGCTCGCGGTAGCGTCGGGACAGTACGAGGCAAGTGGAGAGGCACTGCAGTGACGATCTGGCTCGACGGCGGGCTCCAGGACATCGAGTCCGCCCGCGTCTCCGTCTTCGACCACGGGCTGACCGTGGGCGACGGCATCTTCGAGACGGTGAAGGCGACCGACGGCAAGCCGTTCGCGCTGACCCGGCATCTGAACCGGCTGACCCGCTCCGCGCGCGGCCTCGGCCTGCCCGACCCCGACCACGACGAGGTCCGCCGCGCCTGTACGGCCGTGATCGAGGCCAATCCGATGCCGCTCGGCCGGCTGCGCATCACCTACACCGGCGGCCACGGCCCCCTCGGCTCCGACCGCGGCGAGCACGGCCCGACCCTCGTCGTCGCCCTCGGCGAGACCACCCGCCGCCCCGACACGACCGCCGTGATCACGGTCCCCTGGACCCGGAACGAGCGCGGCGCCCTCACCGGCCTGAAGACGACCTCGTACGCGGAGAACGTCGTCGCCCTGGCCCGCGCCCACCAACACGGCGGTTCCGAGGCGCTGTTCGCCAACACCGTCGGACAGCTCTGCGAGGGCACGGGCTCGAACGTCTTCGTCGTCCTGGACGGCGAGATCCACACTCCGCCGCTCGCCTCGGGCTGCCTCGCCGGCATCACCCGTGAGCTGGTCGTGGAGTGGACCGGCGCCAAGGAGACCGACCTGCCGCTGGACGTGCTGGAGCGGGCCGACGAGATCTTCCTGACGTCGACGCTCAGGGACGTGCAGGCCGTGCGCCGCGTCGACGAGCGCGAACTGTCCGCGGCCCCGGGCCCGGTGACCGCCAAGGCCATGCGGATCTTCGACGAGCGGTCCGGCCAGGACCAAGATCCGTGAGCCGGGGGAAAAGAAGCTGACGTGGGCCTCCATCGCGGGTAGAACACCCGTGATGACCACGACCCTGCGGCCGACCGAGCCGCTCCAGCGCGATGCCGACGGGGCGCTGTCCCGCCACTTCCAGGTGTGCGTGAACAGCCGTCCCGTCGGCGCGATACGCCTCGCCACGCACCCCGTCTTCGGGCCGACCGTCGCCGAGATCAGCGATCTGAGCATCGCGGAGCCCGACCGGGGGCGCGGCCGGGGCACCGTGGCCGCGCTCGCCGCCGAGGAGGTGGCCCGCGGCTGGGGCTGCACGCGCGTCGAGATCCGGGTGCCGGGCGACGCCGGGCCCGCGCTGCGGCTGGCCACCGCGCTGGGCTACGTCCACCGCAACCGCGGCATGGAGAAGCGGCTCACGGCCACCCCGCCCGAACTGCCCGAGGGCAGCCGGGGCCGCCCCATGACGGAGGCCGAGTACGGGCCTTGGGTGGAGCACGGCAACGCGCACTACGCGCAGAGCTGGATCGACCGCGGGGTGCCCGAGAGCGAGGCGTGGGCCAAGTCCCTGACCGACTTCGCCAGGCTGCTCCCGCAGGGCCTGGACACCGAGGACGTGCTGATCAGCGTCCTGGAGCACGAGGGGACTCCCGTCGGCACCCTGTGGGTGTCGACGGCGGGGGAGAAGGCGTTCGTCTTCGACGTCGAGGCCGACGAGCGCTTCCGCGGCCGGGGCCACGGCCGCTCGCTGATGCTGCTGGCCGAGGCCCAGGCGGTGGCCGCCGGCAAGCCGGTGATCGGCCTCAACGTCTTCGCGGACAACACCCCGGCCGAGCGCCTCTACGAGTCCCTGGGCTATGTGCCGGTGGGCTACTCGATGTACAAGAACCTGCTCTGAGGGCCGGGCTCGCGCTCGGCTCAGGCCTGGCCGGACTCGGCCGCCAGCAGTCGGTCGGCGATCTCCTCGATCCGCTCGCGCAGGCCCTCCTGGCCCTTGCCGCCGTCGAGGCGCTCGCCGCCGATGACGTACGTCGGGGTGCCGGTGACGCCGATCGCCTTGCCCTCGGCCTGGTCGGCGTCCACGATCAGGATGTGCCGGCCGTCGATCAGCGCGGTGTCGAACTCCTCGGCGTCCAGCCCGAGTTCCCGGGCCACCTCGACCAGGAAGGGTTCTCCCTTACGGTCCAGCTCCTCGACCCGGCCCAGCACCGCCTCGACGTACGGCCATCCCTGCCCCTGTTCGAGGGCTTCCTCGGCGGCCTGCGCGGCGGCGAAGGAGTGCTTGTGCTTCTCCAGCGGGAAGTGCCGCAGCCGCAGCTCCAGCCGGTCGCCGTAGCGGGCGCGCAAAGCCCTCAGGTCGTCGAGGGCGGTACGGCAGTCGGGGCACTGGAGTTCGCACCACACGTCGAGAACGGGGGCGGTGGGACGGACGGGGGAGGAGTCGCTCATGGGCCCAGTCTCCCAGTCCGGGGCCTGTGCGACCCAATTGCGTCCCCATCAGGGATGCACCCCCGATCACCCCCGACCGGCACCTTCGGAGGAGCCGACCCGGAGATGTCCCTGATGTCCGCCCGGACCATGGCCCGGCGGGGTCCCGCAGGTGCAGGATGGAAGGGACGCAGTGCCGGGCGCAGCGTGCCTGACCGAATCCTGTCTGGAGGACCGGATGATTGCCGAGACCGTCTGTTCCGCCGTCGCCGCGGCCGGCCTGGGCATCGCGGCGGTCACGGCGTACCGCAAGCGTTACCTGTCCGCCGCTCGCATCGCCGCGTACGCGCTGGTCCCGCTGGGGCTGGTGATGACCGGGGTGGTCGAGTGGCTGGCGGACACCGCGTTCAGTCCCACCGCCTGGGCGGGCTTCGGCGTGCTCGGTGCCTCCTGGATGCTCTTCGCGAGCACCCGTGCCGTGGAGCGCCGCCGTGGGGGCGGCGGCAGCCGCAAGGAGCGCAAGCAGGCGCGGGCCGCTCAGCCCGGAGCGGTGGCCCCGGCGGCCTCGGCGCCCTCGCTGGGCTCCGGCTCGCGGTCGGCGGGCAAGCCCGCGGCGGCGCCCCAGGAGGACTTCAGCGACATTGAGGCCATCCTCAAGAAGCACGGCATATGACGGCCGCACGTCGGCTGAAACGACACAGTGGGTCGCCGCCCGTCCGTAACCGATCAAGACCTGGAACGGACATCGCGGATTAAGGCGAACTCCCGCTTCTTCCGGGCGTGTTGATCGCGCCGGGCGGGTCGGCTGCGCCATCATCGCCGCGAGATGCTGGACACACAGAGCGAGGCCGCGCCGCCGCAGGACGAGCCGCGCGGATGCCTTTTCGCCCTTTCCCAGCCACCGCTGATGATCTTCCTTGCGGTGATCGGGTGTCTGCTGCTCATGGCTGCGCTGCACGACCTGCTGCTGCTCTGAGCCGTACCCGCGGCCCCCGGCGCCACCCGCCGGGGCCCGCGACGACACCGAGACATACGGCGCCATCAAGATCCTTGGGCACTGGCCGCTCTTCGCTGGCAGCCCGCGCTCCGGGGGGTGCGGCGCCCCTGCGCTCTGCGACACTCCCAAGCCCCGGTGACCGCTTCGCGCTCCCGCGCCGGGCCTGGGCTCCGGTGTCCGCCCGGGGCTTGCGTGCCGGCTTCTGCATCGGGGCCCGTCGAGGGCTTCGGTGATCGCCCCTTGGCTCCCGCGGTGGCCGCTTCGCGCTCCGGAGTCCGCCTCATGCCTCAGCGCGGGCCCGCGCGTCTGTGACCCCCGCCTCGGGCTCCGCGGCCCCTGCCTCGGTGACCGCCCCGCGCTCCCGCGCCCGCCTCGGCTTCAATGCCCAGCCAGTGCCTCGGCGCCCTGCCCGCGTTCTGTGAGCGCTTCGCGCCTCTGTGTCGCGCTGCCCGGCCTCGAGCCTTGGCGTCCGCCAAAGTCAACGGCCGACCTCGACCTGATCCTCGACCGCCGACCCCAGCGCCCCTCTGCTCGGCACAGGCCCTCGTCGGCCCGGCCTCAGTTCTTGTCGGCCCCGGCCCCGGCCCCGGACCCCGTAGGCCCGGCGCCAGCCTTTGTCCGCTTGGCCCAGACCCCGTCGGGCCGGCCTCAGCCCGCTGCTTCCTTGCGGCGGGCTCGGTATGCGGCTACGTGCAGGCGGTTTCCGCAGGTGCGGCTGTCGCAGTAGCGGCGGGAGCGGTTGCGGGAGAGGTCGACGAAGGCGCGGCGGCAGTCGGGTGCCTCGCAGCGGCGCAGCCGCTCCTGCTCACCGGCGACCACGAAGAACGCGAGAGCCATGCCGCAGTCGGCCGCGAGGTGATCCGCCACGGACGCGCCCGGCGCGAAGTAGTGCACATGCCAGTCGTAGCCGTCGTGATCGGTCAGCCGCGGAGTGGTGCCGGCCGTCGCGACCAGCTCGTTGATCAGGCCGGAGGCCGTCCGCGCGTCCGGCGACGCGAAGACCCGGGCGAACTTCCCCCGCACCGTGCGCACCGCGGACAGGTCCAGCTCCGAGAGCACCCCGACATCGCTGATCTCGTGCCTGCGCACGAAGTCCGCGAGCGCCGTGACGTCCGGCAACGCCTCGGTCGTCGGGTCGTCGTCCTCCGGCGCGGTGTTCACCAGATCCACCACGGCGTCGAGGGCGCACCGGGTGTCGTGGGTGATCAGCACGTTTCGCTCCCTGGCCTGAGGGGCGGGCGCGGGCGCCCGCCGATGCTGGCCGATGGTAGTAGCTTCCCCCACAACGGCACGGCCGCGCCAGGGACGTGGTAGCCGGGGGCAACCGAACAGGCCCGCGAACCGCGAGATCAGGCCTCTGTCGCCGGGAGTACACGCACGCCGACGCCGTCACCGTGAGTGACTCACGGCGACGGCGTCGGCGCATACCGTATGCGATTGTTTGTCGTGGCCCGAGCCGTCACCCCGAGTCGACGGCGTCGGGCGGCTTCGTGGCGGCCCGCCTCAGCTCTCCGCCAGGATGTGTGAGAGCTCCTGATCGAGATCGAAGTGCCGATGTTCCGTGCCGGGTGGCACGGCGGCGTCTGTTCGCTTCAGGAAGGACTCGAGGGCCCGTGCCGGGGCCTCGAGGAGGGCCTCGCCCTCCGGAGAGCTCAGGGCGATGCACACGACCCCCTGACCGTGACTGCGCGACGGCCAGACTCGGACGTCTCCGGTGCCCGTGGGCCGGTGCAGGCCCTCCGCGAGAAGGTCGCGGGCGAACACCCACTCGACGGTTTCCTCGGCTCCGGTGTGGAAGGTGGCGTGCACGGCGTAGGGGTCGGCCGTGTCGTACCGCAGGCCTGCGGGGACAGGCAGGGAGGACTCGCTCGACACAACGAGGCGCAGGTGCAGCTCGCAGCTGACCGTGGTGTTCATAAGCGCCAGGGCCTTTCGCTCAGTGTGCGCTCGGGGATTCGCACGTCGGCGAAATCGACATGCCACCTACGGTGCCGTTGTAAACCCCTCTGAGTGTTTTGCGTGCCTTTACGTAACTCTTCCGGCCGACGTCCCGTTCGAGAGGTACGACCATTCCGGTGACTGGTTTCTCTCCGGTAGGGTTTGGCCGTATGAATACGGGGAGTAGCGAGCCTGGCGAGGTGGCCATGGCGACGAACGAGGCCGAAGTGGACGGTGCGAAGAGCGAGCAGGGGCTCGGTTCCCGAGCGCCCGAGTTCGTCAAGGCGCGCCGTCTGTTGCACCTCAGCTGGCAGGTGGGTGTCTTCGTCATCGGCCTGGCGGTCGTGGCGCTCGGCATCGTGATGCTGCCGCTGCCCGGCCCGGGCTGGGTCGTGATCTTCGGGGGCATGGCGATCTGGGCGACCGAGTTCGTCTGGGCCCAGCTGGTGCTGCGCTGGACCAAGCGCAAGGTCACCGAGGCCGCCCAGCGTGCTCTCGATCCCAAGGTGCGCCGCCGCAACATCATCCTGACCGCGACCGGGCTCGTGATCGTGGCCGTCCTGGGCGGCATCTACCTGTGGAAGTTCGGCGTCGTGATGCCCTGGAAGATCGAGGACCAGTGATCCGCCGAGGGGGTGCGGGTGCCGGCCGGGCCACGTCCGCGCTGGTCACAAGCACCCCCTGACATGGGGTAATGTTCTTCCTGCGCCCGGGCGATTAGCTCAGTGGGAGAGCGCTTCGTTCACACCGAAGAGGTCACTGGTTCGAACCCAGTATCGCCCACCCGGGACCGCGGCCCGTCTGCTTCGAGCAGACGGGCCGCGGTCGTTCTCTGGGGTCCGACGCGCCGCGAGGCAACGTCTCGCCAGGCCCCGAGCGAACCCGGCCGGCAGGACCAAGCGGGCTCGATCAGCAGGACCCGGGCTAACCTGGCCAGCAGGACCAAGCGGACTCGATCAGCAGGACCCGAGCGAACTCGACCAGCAGGCCCTGAGCGAGCCTGACCTGCAGACCCCCCCCCGAGCGAATTCGGCAGCAGCGGTCGAATGAGCTCGACAGCGGTGGTCGAGTGCGCTCGACAGCAGGGCTCGAACGTCGGCGACGGCCCTCGCCGTACCCGCCGGCCCGATCTCCTCAGGAGCGACCCTTACTGAGGCGCCCCCGACCCACCCCGCCTGCGCGACCCTCACCGAGGCGCCCCCCGACCCACCCCACCTGCACGCGCCCGGCCCGTCCGACCTTCGCCCGACCCGTACCCCGTCGGCCTGCCCGCCCCGTCGACCCGGACGCCCCGTCGGCCCACACGACCCTCGGCCCGTCCGACCCGCACGACCCGTCAACCCGCACCACCCCTCGGCCCGCACGCCCCCCGCCCCGCACGACTTTCGGCCGAAGCACCCCCACATCCGACGCCCCACATCACGTTCGACCAGCCGACCCCGCCCTCCCCACCTGCGAAAACACCCCGCCGCCCGCGTCGGTCCGCCGCCCCTTCCGCCCGCCCCGCCCACCCGCGCCCCAAGAAATTCCTGTCCGAATCATTGACGCACCCCGAGGCCCTCCGTAACTTGTGCCAGCAAGCGCTTACTTGAAACGATTCATGCAACCGGCGACGACGCCGCGGGGAGGGCCCGACTGTGGGAACCAGCAGGAATGTTGAGAGGCGTACGATCCTCAAGGTGGCCGGCGCTTCGGCCGCCACGCTCGGGTTGGCCGCGACGACCGGATGCGGCGGGGACAGCGGCTCCGGCGACGGCACCGTGACGCTCCGTTACGCATGGTGGGGTGGCGAGCCGCGCACCATCGCCATCAAGAAGACGATCGCGCTCTTCGAGAAGAAGTACCCGAAGATCAAGATCAAGCCGGAATTCACCGACTACGCCGCGTTCTGGGAGAAGTTCCAGACGCAGGCCTCCGGAGGAAATCCGCCGGACGTTTTCCAGAATGCCGTCGGGTTCCTGCGCAAGTACGACAAGCGCGGAGTTCTGATGGATCTCAAGACCCAGGCGGACGCCGGGAATCTGAGCCTGGAGAACTTCCGCAACGGCGTTCTGGCGAACGGTCAGGTCGACGACAAGCAGCTCGGCATCCCCGTCGGCGCCAACACGATGGCCCTCGTCATCGACCTCAAGGCCTTCAAGAAGGCAGGCGTGGAGGCGAAGTTCGGCTGGACCTGGGACGAGTACTTCGACGCGCTCCAGACCGTGCAGGACAAACTGAAGATCGCCGGTGACACGGGCTACTTCGGCATCATGTACCTCTACGACCTGTATCTCCGTCAGAACGGCAAGGCCTTCTTCACCGACTCCGATCTCGGCTTCACCGAGGACGATCTGACGCAGTGGTGGGAGGACGGCTACAAGCGGGTCAGGTCCGGACTCGTCGCCGACCCCAAGAAGATCGAGCAGGTCGCCCCCAAGTCCGGTCTCTCCGCGGGGCTCGCCGCCTCCGAGTTCACCTGGGACAACTTCTCCATCCGCTACGAGGGCGAGGGCGAGTCGGACTACGGGCTCGCGCCGATCCCCACCACGGACGGCAAGGACACCGGCCAGTACCTCGGCTCGCTGATGCTCAGCGCCTTCTCCGGAACCAAGCACCCGAAGGAGGTCGCCCAGTTCATCGACTTCATGGTCCACGACCCCGAGGTCGGCAAGATCATGGGTTACGACCGCGGCATCCTCGCCACCACCGAGCAGTACGAGGCGTTCACGCCCACCGACGACAACAACAAGGGCGTCAAGGCGTACGAGGAGGAGGTCGCCGACGCCGGAGTGCTCGGGAAGATCACCCCGCACCCGTCCGGCGCCGATGTCATCGAGGCCGCGTTCCTGCGCTTGGGCGGTGAGGTGGCCCAGGGCAAGACCAAGCCGGCCGATGCCGCCAAGGCGCTGTTCAGCGAGGCCAAGGCCGCGTTCGCGGGCTGAGGGGACGTACCACCATGACGCTCGTCAAGGAAGCGCCCGCGCGCCCGGCCGGGAAGCGGCCCGCCGCGCCCCCCGCCGGGCGGCGCGGGCGGCGCCGCGAGAACCTCGCCGGCTATCTCTTCATGTCGCCGTGGATCGCGGGGTTCCTGCTGCTCACGGCGGGGCCGATGATCGCGTCGCTGTACTACGCGTTCACCAGCTACAACCTGTTCACGCCGCCCCAGTGGGTGGGCCTCGACAACTTCACGACGATGTTCCAGGACCCGCGCTGGCAGAAGTCGGTCGAGGTCACGCTGAAGTACGTCGTCGTGGCCACCCCGCTGAAGCTGCTGCTCGCGCTCGGCGTCGCGCTGCTGCTCGCGCAGAGCCGGCGCGGACAGGGCCTGTACCGAGCCGCGTTCTACATGCCCTCGCTGATCGGCGCCAGCGTCTCCGTCGGCTTCGTCTGGCGGGCGCTGTTCTCGGACGACGCGGTCGTGGACCGGACGCAGAAGATCTTCGGTATGGACGTGGGCGGCTGGATCGGCAACCCGGACTACGTCATCTACGCCCTGGTGGCCCTCAGCATCTGGCAGTTCGGCGCGCCGATGGTCATCTTCCTGGCCGGCCTCAAGCAGGTCCCGCGGGAGCTGTACGAGGCCGCCGAGGTCGACGGGGCCGGCCCCTTCCGCCGGTTCTGGAACATCACGCTGCCGATGATCTCGCCGGTGCTGTTCTTCAACGTGCTCCTGGAGTCCATCCACGCCTTCCAGGTGTTCGGCTCCGCCTACGTCGTCTCCGACACCCGGTGCGGACCGGCCGACGCCACGCTCGTCTACACCTGCTACCTCTACCAGAAGGGCTTCAAGGAGGCCCAGATGGGCTTCGCCTCCGCGATGGCCTGGACGCTGGTGGTCGCGGTGGGGCTCGTCACGGCGGTCCTGTTCTGGTCGCAGAAGAAGTGGGTGCACTACGAGGAGGCCGCCAAGTGACCACCGCCACCAGTCCCGACGTACGCGCCAAGGCCGTACGCACCGAGAACGAGCGTCGGCGCACCGGTTCGATCGCCTGGCACGTGGGCGCGCTCGCCATCCTCGCGGTCGTCCTCTATCCCGTGATCTGGGTCGTCGGCGCCTCGTTCAAGCCGAGCAAGGACATCATCGCCAGCCTCGACCTGCTGCCCACCGAGCCGGTCTGGGCGAACTTCTCCGGGCTCGCCGACGGCATCTCCGGCATCTCCATCAGCACCTTCTTCATGAACTCGCTGATGTACGCCGTCCTGGCCGTGGTCGGTGTCGTGGTGTCCAGCTCGCTGACCGCGTACGCCTTCGCCAAGATCGGCTTCGCCGGGCGGAACCTGCTGTTCACGCTGATGATCGGCACCCTGCTGCTGCCGTACCACGTGCTGCTCATCCCGCAGTACGTGCTGTTCCGCAACCTGGAGCTCGTCGACACGCTGGTGCCGCTGGTCGCGGGCAAGTTCCTGGCCACGGAGGCGTTCTTCGTCTTCCTGATGGTGCAGTTCATGCGCGGGCTGCCGCGCGAGCTGGACGAGGCCGCCAAGCTCGACGGCTGCGGGCACCTGCGGACGTACTGGTCCATCGTGCTCCCGCTGTGCCGCCCCGCGCTCATCACCAGCGCCATCTTCACCTTCATCAACGCCTGGAACGACTTCATGGGGCCGCTGATCTACCTCAACACCCCGGACAAGTACACGGTCTCGCTGGGCCTGATGATGTTCCGCGACCAGGAGGGCATCTCCAACTACGGCAGCATGATCGCCATGTCGCTGGTGGCGCTGGTGCCGGTCATCGCCTTCTTCATGGCCTTCCAGCGCTACCTGATCGACGGCATGGCGACCTCCGGTCTGAAGGGCTGACCACCATGGCCGAGGCGCGTGTGAAAGCCCGCAAGGAGTCCGTGTTCGGCGAGCGCTTCGCGGTGTTCGCCGAGTGCCTGCTCACCGGTGTGTGGATCGCCGTGGCCTGTCTGGGCCTGGTCACCTACCCCGCCGCCTTCGCGGCCGGCGCCCGGCATCTGCGGCGCCGTACCGGCCATGAGGCCGGCGGGTGGCGGGAGTTCGTCGCGGACTTCCGGGCGGCCGTGCGCGGTGGGTGGGTCGTCGGGCTCGCCGGTGGGGCGGCGGGCGCGGCGGTCTGGGTGGACGTCCAGGCCGCGCGGGCCGGGCTGCCCGGCGGGCCTGTCGTCGGGGCCGTCGGTCTCGTCGCGCTGATCGGGCTGACCGTGGCCCTGCTGCGGGCGGCGGCCGTGTGGACGCCGGACGCCTCCTGGCGGGCGCTGCTCGCGGACGCCGGACGGCGGACCGTGCTCGACCCCGCCGGGTCTTTCCTGATCATCACCGGTCTCGCCGTGGTGGCCCTGTCCGCCGCGTTCATCGCGCCGCTCGCGGTCCCCGTCCTCGGGGCCGTGGCCGCGGCGGCCGTCGCCGTGGAGGCGCGGTACCGGCACCGCTGACCCGGCGGTGCCCTCGCACCGGGTCGGCGCCCCCTGGGCGTCGTACCTCTTTCTGTCATGCCCCT
Source organism: Streptomyces sp. NPDC043726 (assembly GCF_056436565.1). Taxonomy (NCBI): domain Bacteria; kingdom Bacillati; phylum Actinomycetota; class Actinomycetes; order Kitasatosporales; family Streptomycetaceae; genus Streptomyces; species Streptomyces sp. NPDC043726. The sequence goes on along the minus strand of NZ_JBWKCI010000008.1, from coordinate 180,142 downwards.
GTCCAATCCACCCGCACGGAAGGAAAGGTCATGTCCCCCATTCCTCGCAGGTCCCTGCTCAAGGCGGCCGCCCTCGCCGGAGCCGCCGCGCAGTTCAGCTGGGCACTGGGGGCGAAGGACGCGCAGGCCGCGCCCAGAGCCGCCGCCGGTGACGGCGACCCCGTGACCCTGGACTGGCTGGAGGACGGCGGCCTCGGTGCCGCGCCCGGCTCGACCGTCGGTGTGCCCTGGCCGAAGGGCGCCTTCCAGGAGGACCAGACGTTCGCGCTGACCGACGCGGACGGCAAGGCCGTGCCCGTACAGACCTGGCCGCTCGCCTACTGGCCCGACGGCTCCCTCAAGTGGACCGCGCACGCCGTCGGTTCGGGCGGCGCGGGCAAGCTGACCCTCGCCGCCGGTGACCCCGCCGCCCCCGAGAAGAAGGTCACCGTCGACAAGAGCGGCGGCACGATCGACATCTCGACCGGTGTCATCACCGCGAAGATCGGCAAGTCCGGAGCCACGCTGATCAAGTCGGTGACCCGTGGCTCGACGGAGATCGCCCGCGACGGCCGGCTCGTCCTGATCCGCCAGCCCGAGATCGAGGACGAGGACCAGGGCGCGGTGAAGACCGAGCGGTTCGACGGCGCGATCTCCGAGGTCACCGTCGAACAGGACGGCCCCGTCCGCGCGGTCGTCCGCATCGACGGCAAGCACCGCAAGGGCAACCGCAGTTGGCTGCCGTTCTCCATCCGCCTGTACTTCTACGCGGGCGCCGACTCCTTCCGCATGGTGCACACCATCACCTACGACGGCACCCAGGAACCCGGCAAGGCGAGCGGCGACTTCATCCGCGGCCTCGGCGTCCGCTTCACCGTCCCGATGCGCGATCAGTCGTACGACCGCCACATCCGCATCGGCGGCGAGGGCACCGGCATGCTCCGTGAGGCCGTCAAGGGCATCACCGGACTGCGCCGCGACCCGGGCGCGGCCGTTCAGGCGGCCCAGTTCGCCGGGCAGAAACTGCCCGACCCGGCCACCTGGGACCAGCGGGTCACCACCCGCCTGCAGTACATCCCCGAGTGGGGCGACTACACCCTCTCCCAGCTCTCCGCCGACGGCTTCACCCTGCGCAAGCGGACGAAGAAGGGATACGGCTGGATCGGCGCCGGCGGTGGCGGCCGCGCGAACGGCTTCGGTTACGTCGGAGGCGTCAGCGGCGGACTCTCCTTCGGCCTGCGGGACTTCTGGGAGAAGTTCCCCGCCCAGCTCGACATCCGCGACGCCCACACCGAGGCCGCCGAGGTCACCCTCTGGCTCTGGTCGCCCGAGGCCCAGCCCATGGACCTGCGCTTCTACCACGACGGCATGGGCCAGGACACCTTCCCCGAACAGCTCGAAGGCCTCAACATCACCTACGAGGACTACGAACCGGGGTTCGGGACGCCGTACGGCATCGCCCGCACCTCCGAACTCCTCTTCTGGGCCAACGAGTCGACCCCCTCGGCGGACGCCCTGGCGCAGCAGGTCGAGGCCGTACGCGTGCTGCCGCAGCTCGCCGCGCCGCCCAAGCAGCTCATCAAGGCCGGCGTGTTCGGCCCCGGCCTGTACTCCGAGCCCGACCGTTCCACCCCCGCCAAGGCGAAGATCGAGGACCACCTCGACTTCCTCTTCAGCTATTACAAGGACCAGGTGGAGATGCGCCGTTGGTACGGTTTCTGGGACTACGGCGACATCATGCACACCTACGACACCGTCCGGCACCAGTGGCGGTACGACATCGGCGGCTACGCCTGGGACAACTCCGAGCTGTCGCCGGACCTGTGGCTCTGGTTCGCGTATCTGCGCTCCGGGCGCGCGGACGTCTTCCGGTTCGCGGAGGCGATGACCCGGCACACCGGCGAGGTGGACGTCTACCACCTGGGCGAATGGGCGGGCCTCGGCACGCGGCACGGCGTCCAGCACTATGCCGACAGCGCCAAGCAGCAGCGCATCGCCAACACCACTTATCGGCGCTACTACTACTTCCTCACCGGTGACGAACGCGTCGGCGACCTCATGCACGCCAACGTCGACTCCGACGAGACGTTCCTCGTCCTCGACCCGATCCGCAAGATCCGCACCGAGCCGTACACCCCCGACCGGCACGCGCTCTCGATCGGCTTCGGCACGGACTGGAGCGGCCTGGTGTCCGCCTGGCTGACCGAGTGGGAGCGCAAGGGGCCCAAGTGGGAGAAGGCCAGGGCGCGCGTACTGTCGACCATGGAGACGATCGCCGCGCAGCCGAACGGATTCGTGCAGGGGACCGGGCTGTACGACCTGGACACCGGTAAGTTCGCCGTCGCCGACAAGCCGGTGGTGGGGGTCTCGCATCTGTCCGCCGTCTTCGGGCTCAACGAGCTGTGCGCCGAGCTCATCGACCTCGTCGACATGCCGGAGTTCAACGAGGCCTACTTCGACTACTGCCGGTACTTCAACGCCACGAAGGCCGAGCAGGCGGCCCGGTACGGCTCCAACTTCGGGACCCTGCTGCTGTTCCAGGGGCACTCCCGGCTGGACGCCTACGCGGCCGTCCAGACCGGGGACGAGAAGCTGGCCAAGCGGGCCTGGGAGAAGTTCTACAACTCCGACGGGTACAAGGAGTCGGCGCCCTGGAAGACGGAGCGGCTGAGCGGGCCCCTCACGCTGGTCCCCGGCAGCGAGGCCGCCTGGGTGTCCACGAACGACACCGCGCTGTACGGCCTCGCCGCCATCGAGAACCTGGCGCTGCTGGGGGACAGGATGCCGTAGCGCTCCGCCGGGCCGTCTGTACGGTGCGGCGCCGTCATGGCTGGTCGCGCGGTTCCCCGCGCCCCTTGGGGAGTTCGTGAACTGCAGCTTCTAGTTCATCCTCCCCAGAGCGTCCCGCACTCGTCGGACATCCCGGATGCGCTGCTCATACGTCGCCCCCAACAGGAGCAGCAGGAGACCGGCGAGTGCGGGCAGCGCCCAGCGGGGGAGGGCGTCAGTCACCTGGACGATGTACGGGGCCAGTTCGTGCAGGGCGTCCAGGACCAGCACCCCGCCGCCGAGCAGCAGCGGCGCCTGGAGCTGGTGGCCGCCGCCCAGCAGGGTGAGGGACAGGGCCGCCAGGCCCAGCAGGAGCGGGCGCGTCCAGTGCGGGTCGGCCCAGGCCGCGGCCAGGCTCGGCAGCAGGGTCGCGGCCAGGCCCGCTCCGTACGCCGACCAGGACGAGGTCCCCGGATCCCGGCGCCTGCGCAGGGCTCCGACCAGCAGGGCCGGGATCGTCACCGGGAGCGTGTAGGCCTCGGGCGTGCCGATCTCCCAGGCGGCCAGGCGGACCCAGGTGGCCAGGACGAAGAGGGCGGCGGAGGCGTAGGCGACGGGGCGGCGGTCCGGTCGGATCGCCGCTCCCGCGGTGATCACGCCGGACAGGGCCAGGACCAGGGCCAGCATGGGCGGATCGGTGAGGGTCAGGCCGATGGCGAGCAGTCCCGCCAAGGCGCCGGTGATCTCGACCGGGAGCCTGGCCCCGGAGTCGAGGCGTGCGGCGAGCAGGACAGCGGCGACCGGCACCGTCAGCACGAGCAGAGCCGTGTGCTGCGGTGCCCAGTCCGCCGCCGCGCCGATCGCGCAGGCCAGGGCGGTGGCGTGGGCGAGAGCGGCCGGGGCGCCCGTAAGGGCCCGGCGCCGGGAGGCCACCGCGAAGAGGAGCGTCAGTGCCGTCAGCACGGTCAGGGTCGCCGACTGCGCGGCCAGGGCGAGGAGCGCCGCGTGGGCGGAGGCGAGCAGCGCCAACACCGGCATCGAGGTCACGGTCAGCGCGGCCACCGCCACCGCCGTCAACAGACCCACCTCGTACGGCAGTTCCAGCACCGGCGGGAGCACCAGAACCGTCGCCCACGCCAGGACCAGCGCCGCCGGCCTCGCCCCGGGGCGGGCGGTGCGGGCCAGCACCGCGGCCACGGCGGCCAGCACGAGCGGAGCCGTCTGCGCCGCCGGAGGCCAGGGCACCTCGGCCGTCACCGCGGCCCGGCTGTCCGAGGGGGCGCCCGACCACGGGTGGAGGATCCAGGCGAGCGGGCCGAAGAGGGTGACGGCCACGATCTGCGCCGCCCACAGCAGGGCCAGGGCCTGGACGGCGGCGGAGGCCTGGGCCAGGCCCTGCCGGACCGGTTCCGGGACACGGGAGACGCGGAGCGTCGCCAACAGGGCGATGGCGAACAGCAGATACGCCGGGACCGTCCATGGCTCCGGCAGCACCACGCGCGGGACACCGCCCAGCGCCGCGACCAGCAGCAGCCCGCCGATGGGGGCGGCCCACGTCGCGGTACGCCAGGCCGCCGTCAGCGCGATCGCCGCCGCCAGGAGGAGGAGCGCCGCCGCACGGGCGGCGGCGCTCGGACCGGTGGCCGTCCAGGACAGACCCCCGGCCGTCAGTACGCCCCCGGCGCCCATGCCGTACGCGCCGACGACCGCGGTGATCCGTACGGCACGGGCGGACGCCCGGAGCGCCACAGCCGTGTCGAGACCGGCCGTGAGCAGCAGGGCGGTGGCGATGCCGTACCACCCGGCGCCGGTGGCCAGCGCCCAGAGCGGCAGCGGGAGTTGGGCCGCCATCAGTGCGGCGGGCATCGGCAGGCGCAGCTCGGCCGTCCTCGGCAGCAGGCCGTACGCCGTCCACATGACGGTCAGCACCGCCGCCGCGACCGCCGTGTAACCGAGGCCGTCCACCCCGCCCAGCGCGACCTCGTGCAGCGCGTAGGCGTCCAGCACCGTCAGCGCCAGGCCGAGCCCCGCCACCGTCTCCGCCGTCGAGCGCAGGCCGCGCGTCAGGAGCGTGAGCGGCGCCGCGAGCGTCGCCAGCGTGATCGCGCCCAGCACCGCGGAGCGGCCCACGATGCCCAGGTGTCCCCAGCCGACCAGCGTGAACGCGATCGCGGCGATGGTGAGCAGGGCGCCGCCGAGCACCAGCAGGACGTTCTGCACGCGCGGAGGAGAGGCCTCGGGGCGCCGGGGAGCGACGACCGGCGCGGGGCGGGCCACGTCCAGAGCGGCCATCAGCCAGCCGCGGCGGGCGAGCAACTGGGACCTGCGGGCGTCCAGTTGCCGCAACTCGGCGTCTAGGAGCCGCAACTCCTCGGCGGGGGACGGAATGTGCGTCATGCATCGGAGTGTGGTCCGGGTCACGCCGTACGACATGAGTGCGGGTACTCAGTACGTACTCAGATCCGGTGCCACACTCGGCCCATGGACTGGTCCCATTACCGTTTCCGCAGCCTGTGGACCCTGCCCGCGTCGCCCGACGTGGTCTACGACGCCCTGGAGCGCGCCGAGGAGTACCCGCTCTGGTGGCCCCAGGTGCGGGAGGTGAACCGGCTCGACGACGTCAGCGCGGTGATCCGCATCCGCTCGCTGCTGCCGTACGACATGACCTTCACCGCGCGGGAGGTGCGGCGCGACCCGGTGGCCGGGGTGCTGGAGATCGCCATGTCCGGTGACATGGACGGCTGGGCGCGCTGGACGATCACCCCGGCCGGCAGGGGCAGCCTCGCCCGCTACGACCAGGAGGTCCGCGTCAACAAGCCGCTGCTCCGGCGCTTCGCCGTTCCCGGGCGGCCGGTCTTCCGCGGCAACCACCGGCTGATGATGCGGGACGGGCGGCGGGGACTGACCGCGCACTTGGAAGCGGTTTGAAGGAAACCCGCGAGGGCCTGTATTGTTCAGTCCGTTCCCGGGCGATTAGCTCAGTGGGAGAGCGCTTCGTTCACACCGAAGAGGTCACTGGTTCGAACCCAGTATCGCCCACCGGGTAAGGCCGGTCCGCAGCAGTGCGGACCGGCCTTCTTCATGCCGTGCCTCATGCCGCCGCCGGAAGATCCGGACGCAGCGGCCACGCCGGGTCCACCGCCTCCTCGCTGCCGCTGCGCGCGAACCAGGCCTGCAGACCCCGGGCCTGCGCCGCGTGCCACACCGCCTGGAGCGTGTGCAGTTCGGCGGGGGAGAGGCGTTCGAGCCGGGCCGCGAACCGGCGCCCCACCGCCCGTACGACATCCAGCGCGGCCAGCGCGTCCGCGCCCGCGTCATGGGCGCCGTCCAGCGTGACGCCGTAGTGCGCGCACAGATCGGTCAGGGTGCGCCGGCCCTTGCGGTAGCGGTCCAGATGCTTGTCCAGGACCCTCGGATCGAGCACCAGCAGCGGGGCCGTCTCGAACCAGTGGTCCAGGGACGACGCCCGATGGCGGCGCAGCTCACGATCGAGCATTGTCAGGTCGAACGGCGCGTTCATCACCACCAGCGGGCGGCCCGCGGCGGCCTGTTCGCCCAGTTCCTCGGCTATCTCGTGCATCACAGGCGCCGGCCAGCGGCCGTTGCGCTGCAGATGCTCCTCCGTCAGTCCGTGCACCGCCGTCGCCGACTCCGGCACCGGCACGCCCGGGTTCACCAGCCACCGGGTGACCCGCGGCCGGGTCCCGGGGGCGTCCTGAATCACGACGGCCGCCGAGACGATCCGGTCGGTCTCGACGTCCACGCCGGTCGTCTCCGTGTCGAATGCCGCCAGCGGGCCCTCATACCAGCTCGCCATATCTGCACAACCCCTCGTTCACCCACGGCAGCTGACGCACCGTCTTCTGCCTGTTTGGTGATACCCGGGCTGTTTGCGCCGTACGCCGGAAGGACACAACAGGAGTGCGGGTCTTTGCAGTTCAGCGGCCCGCGACGGGGATTCACCTTGCGGGGAAGGCTGTTGGTCATGGCGATAGCGCAGCCCGAGCGGGGCGGGCTGCTGCCCGAACGCACGGGCCCCCATCGCGGCACACTCGCCACCACCGCCTGCATGGAGACACTGCAGGTGGGCTATCTGCACGCCGTCGCGGCTGCGGCCGGCTGCTCGCTGTCGCAGCCGTTCCCGGACAACGGCATCGACTGGCACGTCAGCCACAGCGCGCCCGGGCACACGGTCGACGACGAGGTCACCATCAAGGTGCAGCTCAAGGCCACCTACCAGGTCCCGCCCAACCCGCCGGGCCGCACCTTCTCCTTCACGCTGGACAACGACCATCTGCGCAAGCTCGCCCGCACCCCGGTCTCCGTGCACAAGATCCTCGTCGTGATGCTCGTCCCGCGCTCGCAGGACGACTGGCTGCGCGCCAGCCACGACCGGCTCGACCTCAGGCACTGCTGCTACTGGGTCAACCTGGCGGGGCATCCGATCACCGGCCGCACCCGGACCACGGTGCGGATCCCGATCTCACGCATCTTCGACGACCGTGCGCTGTGCGAGATCATGACGCGGGTCGGGACGGGAGGCAGACCATGACGCACCGCCCGCTCGAGGAGCCGCTGCGGCCGGTCCGGCCGCACCCCGTCGACGCCGCCGTCTGGCACCGGCCGCCCGAGCCCGGCCAGGTCGACCCCGCCGTGCTCAGCGCCCTGCTGCGCCGGCACGGCTGGCAGCGACGCGGCGGCGCCGCCGGGCGCTACGGCCGCTGGACCCCGCCGGGCCCCGGAGGCGGCGGTACGAGCCTGCTCGTCCCGGAGAACCGCGCCTTCCCCGACAGCGAGGACCTGCTCGGCGAGGCGCTGGTCGCCCTGTCCCGCAGCGGCACTCCCTCCGCGCGCGAGGTGCTGGTCTCCCTCGCCGTGCCCAGCGACGAGATCCGCTGGTGGCGGGATGTCCCGACCGGGCCGGCGGGCACCACCTCGTGGACCGTGGAGGAGCAACTGCGCGCCTCCGCCCGCCAGACGCTCCTCGCCGCCGCCCTCGCCACCCGCGCGCGGGCCGGCTACTACGGTGCCCGGCACCGCCGCCCCGCCGCCGCGATGCTGGAGAACGTCCTGGTCGGCTCCCCGGCCGGTGGCCGCCGGCTGACCGCCTTCGTGCCGGTCGGCACCGGCAGGCCGCTCGCCGTACGCCTGTACCAGGCGCTGTACGCCACCCGCGAGGCCATCGACTACCAGCGGGCCACCGGCGGCATGGACGCCTTCGACGGCGCCGTCGAGGCGGGCGTCAGCCGAGAGCTCACCGAGGCGCTGATCGCCCTGGTCCGGGGTACCGAGGGCGCCCGCGTCGCCGTGGAGTGGGCGCCCGCCGCCGGGGTGCCCGAGGACTGCGCGGCCGGCGCCGAGGCGGTGGAGTTCTCGCCGGGCGATCTGTCGGTGCTGCGCGAGGCCGGGGCCCGCTATCTGCGCGAGGAGCCGTCCGTGTCGGTGCGCATCACCGGCGCGGTGGTCCGGATGCGCCGCTCGGGCCCGCGCGGGGAGGGCACGGTACGACTGCGGGTGCTGGCCGGCGCGGAGATCCCGCACGTCCGGCTCGCCCTCGACGAGGAGTCCTACCGCATCGCGGGCCACGCCCATCTGGTCGGCCTGCCGGTGCGGGTGTTCGGGCGGCTGGAGAGCCGGGGCGGCTTCCGCAAGCTCACGGGCGTCACGGGCGTCGCCCCCGTGCAGGTGGACGAGGCCGAGCGGGACCGGCTGATGAAGTCGCTCCAGGAGAATCTGGACTTCTTCGAGGAGGCCTGCGGAGGGGACTGATTTCGCCCTGGGCGGGTGAGGGTCGGTACGATCGCTTATTGCGCGCGCTCCCGGTATGGCGCCGCACCCCACCTGCAGTCAGGAGAGACCGGTGTCAGACGTCCGTGTGATCATCCAACGCGATTCCGAGCGGGAAGAGCGCGTGGTGACGACGGGGACAACGGCCGCCGAGCTCTTCGCAGGCGAGCGCTCGATCATCGCCGCGCGGGTGGGCAGTGAGCTCAGGGACCTGTCGTACGTCCCGGCCGACGGCGAGGAGGTCGAGGGCGTCGAGATCTCCTCCGAGGACGGCCTGAACATCCTGCGCCACTCCACCGCGCACGTCATGGCGCAGGCCGTGCAGGAGCTGTTCCCCGAGGCCAAGCTGGGTATCGGCCCGCCGGTCAAGGACGGCTTCTACTACGACTTCGACGTCGAGAAGCCGTTCACGCCCGAGGATCTCAAGGCCATCGAGAAGAAGATGCAGGAGATCCAGAAGCGCGGGCAGAAGTTCGCCCGCCGCGTGGTGACGGACGAGGCGGCTCGCGAGGAGCTGGCGGACGAGCCGTACAAGCTGGAGCTGATCGGCCTCAAGGGCTCCGCCTCCTCGGACGACGGCGCGGACGTCGAGGTCGGCGCCGGCGAGCTGACGATCTACGACAACCTGGACGCCAAGACCGGCGAGCTGTGCTGGAAGGACCTGTGCCGCGGTCCCCACCTGCCGTCGACCCGCGCGATCCCGGCGTTCAAGCTGATGCGCAACGCGGCCGCCTACTGGCGCGGCAGCGAGAAGAACCCGATGCTCCAGCGCATCTACGGCACCGCCTGGCCGTCCAAGGACGAGCTGAAGGGCTACCTGGACTTCCTCGCCGAGGCCGAGAAGCGCGACCACCGCAAGCTGGGCAACGAGCTCGACCTGTTCTCCATCCCGGAGCAGATCGGCTCCGGCCTCGCCGTCTTCCACCCCAAGGGCGGCATCGTCCGCCGGGTGATGGAGGACTACTCGCGCCGCCGGCACGAGGAGGAGGGCTACGAGTTCGTCTACACCCCGCACGCGACGAAGGGGAAGCTCTTCGAGACGTCCGGGCACCTGGACTGGTACGCCGAGGGCATGTACCCGCCCATGCAGCTCGACGAGGGCGTGGACTACTACCTCAAGCCCATGAACTGCCCGATGCACAACCTGATCTTCGACGCGCGCGGCCGGTCCTACCGCGAACTGCCGCTGCGCCTCTTCGAGTTCGGGACCGTGTACCGGTACGAGAAGTCCGGCGTCGTGCACGGCCTGACCCGCGCGCGGGGCTTCACGCAGGACGACGCGCACATCTACTGCACCCGTGAGCAGATGTCGGAGGAGCTCGACAAGACGCTCACCTTCGTCCTCGGCCTGCTGCGCGACTACGGCCTGACCGACTTCTACCTGGAGCTGTCCACCAAGGACCCGGAGAAGTTCGTCGGCTCCGACGAGGTCTGGGAGGAGGCGACCGAGACCCTGCGCCAGGTCGCCGAGAAGCAGGGCCTGCCGCTCGTCCCGGACCCGGGCGGCGCCGCCTTCTACGGTCCGAAGATCTCCGTCCAGACCAAGGACGCCATCGGCCGTACCTGGCAGATGTCGACGATCCAGCTCGACTTCAACCTGCCGGAGCGCTTCGACCTGGAGTACACCGGCGCGGACGGCGCCAAGCAGCGTCCGGTCATGATCCACCGGGCTCTGTTCGGCTCGATCGAGCGGTTCTTCGCGGTGCTGCTGGAGCACTACGCGGGCGCCTTCCCGGCGTGGCTGGCGCCCGTGCAGGCGATCGGCATCCCGATCGGTGACGCGCACGTGGACTACCTGGCCAAGTTCGCCGCGGCCGCCAAGAAGAAGGGCCTGCGGGTCGAGGTGGACTCCTCCTCCGACCGGATGCAGAAGAAGATCCGCAACGCCCAGAAGCAGAAGGTGCCCTTCATGGTCATCGCGGGCGACGAGGACATGGCCAACAACGCCGTCTCCTTCCGCTACCGCGACGGCTCGCAGGAGAACGGCATCCCGTTCGACGACGCCATCGCCAAGATCGCGCAGGTCGTCGAGGAGCGGACGCAGGTCTGATCCCACGACTGAGGCCCCCGGAGAGACTCACTTCTCCGGGGGCCTGTTGTCGCTCTCACGGGAGAAGACCTGCAGGAGCCACGAGGAAAATGATCCCGTGACCGCGCCGAGCAGGGCGAGGCCGCCGGCCATCATCCCGATCGCGATCGTCCGGCCGGCCGCGGTCACCGGGGTGACATCGCCGTAGCCGACCGTGCTGAGGGTCGCTGCCGCCCACCACAGCGCGTCCCCGAAGGTCCGCATGTCGGCTCCCGGCGCCCCGCGTTCCGCCTGGTAGACCGCGAGCGAGCCGGCGAAGCCGAGCAACAGGGTCGCCAGACTCGCGTAGGCGATCACCCGCGCGTGCAGCGGAAGCCGGGGCTCCCCCTGCCGGCGCTGGATGACGTCGTAGAGCGGCACGATCCGCAGCGGCCGCAGGAGCGGCAGGACGACCACGACCGTGTGCAGGAAGTGGGACCGGGCGAAGCGCAGCAGGCGCCCCCCGAGCAGTCGCCAGCGCACCACGTAGTCCACGGCGAACAGCACCCAGAGCGCGGCCATCGTGTACCCGCACACGTCCTTCCAGCCGGACGGCATGCTCACGGCGAGAACGCGGGCGGCGTAGGCGGCGAGGAAGAGCAGTGACGCCAGGAACAGCGGGATCTCGGTGCGCTGCTCCCAGCGCCGGTAAGGGCTGTCTTCGTCCACCGGCCCAGCTTGGCCGGTGGCGGCCCTCCCGTCGCCCCGGCGACACGCCGTGAAAGGACGAAGCCATATGCTGCACGCATGACGAGTGAGCCGGAGCAGCAGTGGGGAGTGGGGACGCAGGACGCGTTCCAGCGCCTGTGGACACCTCATCGGATGGCCTACATCCAGGGCGAGAACAAGCCGACCGGCCCCGGGGCCGACGACGGCTGTCCCTTCTGCTCGATCCCGGCCAAGTCCGACGAGGACGGGCTCGTCGTCCGGCGCGGTGAGCAGGTCTACGCCGTGCTGAACCTGTACCCCTACAACGGCGGCCACCTGATGGTCGTGCCCTACCGGCACGTCGCGGACTACACCGACCTCACCGAGGCCGAGACGATCGAGCTGGCCGCTTTGACCAAGCAGGCGATGACGGCTCTGCGCACCGCTTCCGGGGCGCACGGCTTCAACATCGGCATGAACCAGGGCACGGTCGCCGGGGCCGGTATCGCGGCCCACCTCCACCAGCACATCGTGCCGCGCTGGGGAGGCGACACGAACTTCATGCCGGTGGTCGGCCACACGAAGGTGCTGCCGCAGCTGCTGGCGGACACCCGCAAGATGCTGGCGGAGGCCTGGCCGACCGCCTAGGCCTCACGCATCGTAGAGGTCGGCCTTCCTCGGGGACGGGTCCTGGACCGCGCCGCTGAGGAACGCCGACCGGTTGCCGAACTTCTCCGTGTCGACGCCGTTGTCCTCGAGGACCCGGATCGCCGCCGCGTGCACCACGCGCAGCACGGGCGTCGCGGCGCGCATCGCGTCGTCGGCCATGAAGCGGTGGCGCCACGGCTTGTCCGCCCAGACGTGCCGCAGGCCGAACGGCTCGGGCAGGCCTATCGTCCCGCCCAGCCAGTTGAGCAGCGGCGGGTACCAGGACAGCGGCGCGCGCACGGCGAGCCGTACGACCTCGTTGGTGGGGACCAGCGGGAGCTTCACCGTGCGGCTCTCCCACGGCTTGAAGGACTTCGCGACCTCCTTCGTCGGGTCCTCGGGCTTCCCCATGAACAGGGGGTTGACCGGGCCCAGCGCGTGTCCCGTCACCTCGATGCGCAGGGTCTCGTGCAGCACGGTCACGGTGATCATCATGGTGAGGATCAACTGGCCGTCCCACAGCGTCCACTGCACGCCGAGGTAGTGCCGGTCACCGCTGCCGAACTGCTGCTTGTTGCAGATCTCCTGTATGGAGTGCGGCTTGTGCTGGAACGCCTCCACGTCCGCCGACTGCTCGGTGCGGGCGACCCCCTTGGCGTTCTCCCCGATCGGCGTGACGATCCAGTGCCGTACCGACGCCTTGGGGAAGCCGCCGGTGTTGATCGTGTTCCGCTCCAGCATGCGCAGCCGGTCGTGGATCGCGCGGATGACGTCCCAGCTGCGGAAGGGGTTGATCTCGCGGGCGGGGTCGGCGGGCGTGAGGTCCTCGGCGAGCTGCCAGCTGCCCCAGCGGGTGCCCATGCCGAGGATGCCCTTGGGCCCGGCGTAGAAGACGGCGTTGGAGTGCTGCTCGCGGTTGAGCTTGGCCAGTGACTGGCGCAGCTGCTCGGCCCGGGCCTCGCTGGGGCTGCTCGGCACCGCCTCGGGCACCTGGGCGCCGACGCTGCTGCCCGCGAGCAGGCCGTCCCAGCGGGCGCGCAGGTCCCTCGTCGAGCGCTCGCAGATCTGCTTGGCCCAGAACCAGCCGAGGACGGGAGCGACCACGCACGCGCGTGCGTACCAGCCCCAGAATCCGCCGAACGGCATCCGGATCAGGAAGAGGACCGCGAGCGCCCCGACGGCCACGAGCAGGGCCGTGGCGAGGGCGGAGGCCCTCTTGTTGGTGTTCTTGTCGATGTTGGTGCGCAGGATGAACACCAGCAGCCAGACCAGCAGTCCGGGCAGGAACAGCACGCCGCACACCATCATGACGGCGGACAGCCGCTTGTCGCGGTCCCGGCGCAGCCGGTAGGCGGCCAGGCAGTGGTCGACGACGACCTGGGGCTCGGTCCCGAAGGACTGGATCAGCGGCTTGCGGCCGGTACCGAGCATGCGCTCGATCACCGCCCGGGAGAACGCCTCGCCCAGGTTCGGCCGGAAGAGCCCGCCGGCCCACTTCTGGCCGCCCTTGACGGTCGTCTCGTGCCACTCGCTGTTGGCCTTGGTGATGTCCTCGACCGGGTTGTCCCGGTAGGCCGCGGAGGCGAGGGCGAAGGTGGCCGTCTGCCCCTCGTCGCCCGTGAGGGGAACTTGCGGTCCGAAGACGTCCTCAATCCCTACGGTCATTCCCGCCCCCGATCGCCGCCCACTGTCGTCCTGCGGCCTTCCCGACTTCCGTACCCGGCACACCTGTTGATCAGGTCATCAGCGTATCCGTAGCCACCGACAGTTCGTCGGCGGACGGCCGAAGCCGTCCGCCGACTCGGAGGGGAGCGTTCCACAAAAGCCTGTCGGGTGGGGCCCGTTGGCCCTCGGGCCGGGCCCCACCTGGGTTGTGCCCGGTGCCAACTACGCGGAATCCCGCGTCTCTTCCCGGATCCTTTCGGCGATCTGCGACGGCATCGGCTCGTGCCGGGCGTAGGAGCGGTTGAAACGGGCGGTGCCGTGCGAGAGGGAGCGCAGATCGACGGCGTACCGGCCGATCTCGATCTCCGGCACCTCGGCGCGCACCAGGGTGCGCCCGCCGGCGGTCTGCTCGGTGCCGAGCACCCGGCCGCGCCGCCCGGACAGGTCGCTCATCACGGCGCCCACGTACTCGTCGCCGACCAGCACGCTCACCTCGGCGACCGGCTCCAGCAGATGGATCTTCGCGTCGGCCGCGGCCTCCCGCAGCGCCAGCGCGCCCGCCGTCTGGAAGGCGGCGTCGGAGGAGTCCACCGAGTGCGCCTTGCCGTCGAGGAGCGTGATCCGGACGTCGATCAGCGGATGGCCGGCGGCGACGCCCTTGGCGGCCTGGGCCCGTACACCCTTCTCGACGGACGGGATGAACTGGCGCGGCACCGCTCCGCCGACCACCTTGTCCACGAACTCGATGCCGGAGCCGCCGGGCAGCGGCTCGACCTCGATCTCGCAGATGGCGTACTGCCCGTGCCCGCCGGACTGCTTCACGTGCCGGCCGCGCCCGGCCGACTTGCCGGCGAACGTCTCCCGGAGGGAGACCCGGTGCGGCACGACGTCGACCTGGACGCCGTAGCGGCTGCGCAGCCGTTCCAGGGCGACGTCCGCGTGGGCCTCGCCGAGGCACCACAGGACCACCTGGTGGGTGTCCTGGTTCTGCTCCAGGCGCATGGTCGGGTCCTCGGCGACCAGCCGGGACAGGCCCTGGGAGAGCTTGTCCTCGTCCGCCTTGCTGTGCGCCTGGATGGCGAGCGGCAGCAGCGGGTCGGGCATCTGCCAGGGCTCCATCAGCAGCGGGTCGTCCTTCGCGGAGAGCGTGTCGCCGGTCTCCGCGCGGTTGAGCTTGGCCACGCACGCCAGGTCGCCCGCGATGCAGTGGGTCAGCGCGCGCTGATGCTTGCCGAACGGCCGGGACAGCGCCCCGATCCGCTCGTCGACGTCGTGGTCCTCGTGCCCGCGGTCGGTGAGCCCGTGGCCGGAGACGTGGACGGTCGCGTCGGGGCGCAGGGTGCCGGAGAAGACGCGCACGAGCGAGACGCGGCCCACGTACGGGTCGGACGCCGTCTTCACGACCTCCGCGACCAGCGGCCCGTCCGGATCGCACAGCTTCAGCTCACGGGGCTTGCCGTCGATCGTCGTGACGCGGGGTGCCTCGCGCTCCAGCGGGGTCGGGAAGCCGCCGGTGACCAGCTCCAGCAGCTCGACCGTGCCGAGCCCCTGCCGGGCGCCCTCGGCCGCGGGGGCGGCGGCCAGGACGGGGAAGAAGACCCCGCGCGCGACGGCCCGCTCCAGGTCCTCGATCAGCGTCTTGACGTCGATCCGCTCGCCGCCGAGATAGCGGTCCATCAGGGTCTCGTCCTCGCTCTCGGCGATGATCCCCTCGATGAGCCGGTTGCGGGCCTCCTCGATCAGCGGCAGCTGGTCCTCGCCCGGCTCGGACTCCTTGCGCTCACCGGAGGCGTAGTCGAACAGCTTCTGCGACAGCAGCCCGATGAGACCGGTCACGGGCGCGTGCCCGTCCGGGGCCTGCGGGCCGTGCAGCGGCAGGTAGAGCGGGAGCACGGCGTCGGGGTCGTCGGCGCCGAAGGCCTCGGCGCAGATCCGCGTCATCTCCTCGTAGTCCGCCCGCGCGGCCTCCAGGTGTGTGATCACGATGGCGCGCGGCATGCCGACGGCCGCGCACTCCTCCCAGACCATGCGGGTCGAGCCGTCCACGCCGTCGGAGGCCGAGACGACGAAGAGGGCCGCGTCCGCCGCCCGCAGACCGGCCCTGAGTTCCCCGACGAAGTCGGCGTATCCGGGAGTGTCCAGAAGATTGACCTTGATGCCGTCCCATTCGACGGGCACCAGGGAGAGCTGTACCGACCGTTGCTGCCGGTGCTCGATGTCGTCGTAGTCCGAGACCGTGCCGCCGTCCTCCACGCGGCCCGCCCGGTTCACTGCCCCCGCGGTGAGCGCGAGGGCTTCCACCAACGTGGTCTTGCCCGATCCGGAGTGGCCGACCAGCACCACATTCCGTACGGACGCGGGGTGGTCGGCCGCTGTTGCCCTGCCGGCGGCTCCGGGGTGTGCGTTCGCCTTGTCGCCCATGGCCTTGCCTCCCGTGCACGGTGAGGTCTTCAGTGGGCGCGGACATACCGATCCGCGTGCGGTGGCGGCTCCGGTGACGCCCGCGGTCCTTCGAGCTTTCCACTCCCGTCACGGTGCGTCCATACGGCGGACGTGATCGCGAGCGCCCGTCGCGCCCGCAGCGGTAGTGGGCGCCCGGCCGCCGCCCGCGCGCGGGCGTGGCTACGATGGGCCAGCCGGTGGCCAGCAGGGGCCGCGCGGCCACACCGAACCTCGGGAAGGCCATGCTGAACAAGTACGCGCGTGCATTCTTCACGCGTGTCCTCACACCGTTCGCCGCGTTTCTGATCCGGCGGGGCGTGAGCCCCGACGCGGTCACGCTGATCGGCACCGCCGGCGTCATGGCGGGCGCGCTGGTGTTCTACCCGCAGGGCGAGTTCTTCTGGGGCACGGTCGTGATCACGCTCTTCGTGTTCTCCGACCTGGTCGACGGCAACATGGCCCGGCAGCTGGGCCGCTCCAGCCGCTGGGGCGCCTTCCTGGACTCCACGCTCGACCGTGTCGCCGACGGCGCGATCTTCGGCGGTTTCGCCCTCTGGTACGCCGGTGGCGGCGACGACCTCGTCCTGTGCGCCGTCTCGATCTTCTGCCTGGCGAGCGGCCAGGTGGTGTCGTACACCAAGGCGCGCGGCGAGTCGATCGGACTGCCGGTCGCGGTGAACGGCCTGGTGGAGCGTGCCGAGCGGCTGGTGATCTCCCTGGTCGCGGCCGGGCTCGCGGGCCTGCACGACTTCGGGGTACCCGGCATTCAGTACCTGCTGCCGGTCGCGCTGTGGATCGTGGCCGTGGGCAGCCTGGTCACGCTGATCCAGCGCGTCGTCACCGTGCGCCGGGAGTCCGCGGAGGCGGACGCCGAGGCAGACGGGGCGGCCGACGCGACGGCCGACGGGGCGGCCGCGCGGGAGAACGCGCCCCAGGGGAGCGAGGCGGCGAAATGAGCGCCCAGGAGCGTCTGACGGACGCGCTGTACGGCCTGGGCTGGGGCACCGTCAAGAAGCTCCCCGAACCGGTCGCGGTACGGCTCGGCCGTACCATCGCCGACGCCGCCTGGAAGCGACGCGGCAAGGGAGTGCTGCGGCTGGAGAGCAACTACGCGCGCGTGGTGCCCGACGCGAGCCCCGAGCGCCTCGCGGAGCTCTCCCGCGCGGGCATGCGGTCGTACCTGCGCTACTGGATGGAGTCCTTCCGGCTCCCCGCGTGGAGCGCGGAGCGCGTCAAGAACGGTTTCGACCCCAAGGACCTGCACTACCTGACCGAGGGCCTGGCCGCCGGCAAGGGCGTCGTCCTGGCGCTCCCGCACCTCGGCAACTGGGACCTCGCGGGCGCCT
The DNA here is from genome assembly GCF_056436565.1 of Streptomyces sp. NPDC043726. Taxonomy (NCBI): domain Bacteria; kingdom Bacillati; phylum Actinomycetota; class Actinomycetes; order Kitasatosporales; family Streptomycetaceae; genus Streptomyces; species Streptomyces sp. NPDC043726. Next base: position 162,790 of record NZ_JBWKCI010000008.1, on the reverse strand, counting down.
GGGTCACCACCAAGCTGGAGACGCCGTTCACGACGGTCGCCGAGCGCCTGAAGCCGGAGACCCTGTACGACCGGTTCGTCGCCTACCGGGAGGGCCTCGGCATGGAGGTCCTGCCGCACAGCGGCGGCTCGGCCTTCGGCACGCTGGCCCGCAGGCTGCGCGACGGCGGCCTGGTCTGCCTGGTCGCCGACCGTGATCTGTCCGCGTCCGGCGTCGAGGTCAAGTTCTTCGGCGAGACGGCCAGGATGCCGGCCGGACCCGCCCTGCTCGCCCAGCAGACCGGCGCGCTGCTGCTGCCCGTGACGCTCTGGTACGACGACTCCCCCGTGATGCGGGGTCGCGTGCATCCCCCGGTCGAGGTGCCCGAGACAGGTACCCGGGCCGAGAAGACGTCTGTCATGACACAGGCGCTGGCCGACGCCTTCGCCACGGGGATCGCCGAGCATCCGGAGGACTGGCACATGCTGCAGCGCTTGTGGGTGGCCGATCTGGATCCCGGTAAGGGCTCGTCCGCGGACCCCGGGAAGGGCGCGTCGTGAGAATCGGCATCGTCTGCCCGTACTCCTGGGACGTGCCGGGCGGCGTCCAGTTCCACATCCGCGACCTCGCCGAGTACTTCATCCGGCTCGGCCACGAGGTGTCCGTGCTCGCCCCGGCCGACGACGACACCCCGCTGCCGCCGTACGTCGTCTCGGCGGGCCGCGCGGTCCCGGTGCCGTACAACGGCTCGGTGGCACGGCTGAACTTCGGGATCCTCTCGGCCGCCCGCGTCCGGCGCTGGCTGCACGACGGCGCGTTCGACGTGGTGCACATCCACGAGCCGTCCTCGCCGTCGCTCGGGCTGCTGGCCTGCTGGGCCGCGCAGGGCCCGCTGGTCGCCACCTTCCACACCTCCAACCCGCGCTCCAAGGCGATGATCGCCGCGTACTCGATCCTCCAGGCCGCCCTGGAGAAGATCAGCGCGCGGATCGCGGTGAGCGAGTACGCCCGGCGCACGCTGGTGGAGCACCTGGGCGGCGACGCGGTGGTCATCCCCAACGGCGTCGACGTGGACTTCTTCGCCAAGGCCGAGCCGAAGGCGGAGTGGCAGGGCGACACGATCGGCTTCATCGGCCGGATCGACGAGCCGCGCAAGGGACTGCCGGTCCTGATGAAGGCGCTGCCGCGGATCCTCGCGGTCCGGCCGCAGACCCGGCTGCTGGTCGCCGGGCGCGGTGACACGGAGGAGGCGGTGGCGGACCTGCCGGAGGAGCTGCGCTCGCGCGTGGAGTTCCTCGGCATGGTCAGCGACGAGGACAAGGCCCGGTTCCTGCGCAGCGTCGACCTGTACGTCGCGCCCAACACCGGGGGCGAGAGCTTCGGGATCATCCTGGTCGAGGCGATGTCCGCCGGAGCGCCGGTGCTCGCCTCCGACCTGGACGCCTTCGCCCAGGTGCTGGACCAGGGCGCGGCGGGCGAGCTGTTCGCCAACGAGGACGCCGACGCGCTGGCCGAGTCGGCCGTACGGCTCCTGGAGGACCCGGCGCGGCTCGCGGAGCTGCGGGAGCGCGGGAGCAACCATGTCCGCCGGTTCGACTGGTCGACGGTCGGCGCGGACATCCTGTCGGTGTACGAGACGGTGACCGACGGAACGACGGCGGTGGCAGCCGCGGACGACGAACGCCCGGGCCTGCGGGCGCGCCTGGGGCTGGCGCGGGACTGAGGGGGTACGGGCGCGGGCGGGGGCGTGACTGGGCGGGTGCGGGGGCTGGACCGAGCGCGTGCGGAGCGCGTGACCGGCCGCGCGTGAGTCGCTGAACTGACGCCTGCGGGGTGCGTGACCGGCCGCGTGTGAGTCGCTGGACTGACGGCCTGCGGGGTGCGTGACCGGCCGCGTGCGGGGCGCTGACCTGGCCGAGCGCGTGTGGGCCGCCTTGCCGGCCGTCCGAGGGCCGCTGACCGAGCACGCGCGGCCCGCCTGGCCGGCCACGCGCGCGTGGGGCTCGCACGGGTCCGTTCGCACGGCCCCCGTCGTGCGCTGACGCCCGCGCGCGTGGGGGCTCGTAAGGCCGGGGCGGTACGTCGGTAACCTTGCCGCCCGTGACCGCAACCCTGATCTGGATCCTCGTCGCCCTCGTCGCGATCGGCCTGTACCTGAGCTGGACCGCGGGCCGTCTGGACCGGCTGCACGCCCGCATCGACGCCACCCGCGCCGCTCTCGACGCCCAGCTGCTCCGGCGGGCCTCGGTGACCCAGGAACTCGCGACCTCCGCGGTGCTCGACCCGGCCGCCTCCATCGTCCTCTACGAGGCGGCCCACGCCGCCCGGCAGGCCGAGGAGGACCATCGGGAGGTCGCCGAGAGCGAGCTGAGCCAGGCGCTGCGGGCCGTGTTCGCCGAGTCCCAGCAGGTGGAGGAGGTCCGCCAGGCGCCCGGCGGAGAGTCGGCCGCCCGCGAACTGACCGAGGCGGTGCGCAGGGTGCCGATGGCCCGCCGCTTCCACAACGACGCGGTCCGCGCCGCCCGCGCCCTGCGCCGCCACCGCAAGGTCCGCTGGTTCCGGCTGGCCGGCCACGCCCCCTTCCCCATGGCCTTCGAGATGGACGACGAGCCCCCGGCGGCCCTGGTCGACCGGGCCGGCTGACCAGGGCCGACGCAGCCGCGGACGGGAAAAGGATCCACCGGCTTGCCATTGGCCCTTGCTGTGGCCTGGTCCATTCACGTTTCCTCAGTGCTGCAGAAACCCTCTTTTCACGTATGTGAGGTCAATCCGTGTCCATCACCGAGAACCAGGCTCCCGCAACCGGCACCGCCCGCGTGAAGCGCGGCATGGCCGAGCAGCTCAAGGGCGGCGTGATCATGGACGTCGTCACGCCGGAGCAGGCGAAGATCGCCGAAGACGCGGGCGCCGTCGCCGTCATGGCCCTGGAGCGGGTCCCGGCCGACATCCGCAAGGACGGCGGCGTGGCCCGTATGTCCGACCCGGACATGATCGAGGGCATCATCGACGCGGTCTCCATCCCGGTGATGGCCAAGTCCCGCATCGGCCACTTCGTCGAGGCCCAGGTCCTGCAGTCGCTCGGCGTCGACTACATCGACGAGTCCGAGGTCCTCACCCCGGCCGACGAGGTCAACCACAGCGACAAGTTCGCCTTCACGACCCCCTTCGTCTGCGGTGCCACCAACCTCGGTGAGGCCCTGCGCCGGATCGCCGAGGGCGCCGCGATGATCCGCTCCAAGGGCGAGGCGGGCACCGGCAACGTCGTCGAGGCCGTCCGTCACCTGCGCCAGATCAAGAACGAGATCGCCAAGCTGCGCGGCTTCGACAACAACGAGCTGTACGCCGCCGCCAAGGAGCTGCGCGCCCCGTACGAGCTGGTCAAGGAAGTCTCCGAGCTGGGCAAGCTCCCGGTCGTGCTGTTCTCCGCCGGTGGTGTCGCCACCCCCGCCGACGCCGCGCTGATGCGCCAGCTCGGCGCCGAGGGCGTCTTCGTCGGCTCCGGCATCTTCAAGTCCGGCGACCCGGCCAAGCGCGCCGCCGCCATCGTGAAGGCCACCACCTTCTACGACGACCCGAAGATCATCGCCGACGCCTCCCGCAACCTCGGCGAGGCCATGGTCGGCATCAACTGCGACACGCTCCCCGAGGCCGAGCGTTACGCGAACCGGGGCTGGTGATGACCACTCCCGTAGTCGGAGTGCTCGCACTCCAGGGCGACGTACGGGAGCACCTGATCGCCCTGGCCGCGGCCGACGCCGTGGCCAGGGCGGTGCGGCGCCCCGAGGAACTCGCCGAGGTGGACGGCCTGGTCATCCCCGGCGGCGAGTCCACCACGATCTCCAAGTTGGCCGTTCTCTTCGGCGTGATGGAGCCCCTGCGCGCACGCGTGCGTGCCGGCATGCCCGTCTACGGCACCTGCGCCGGCATGATCATGCTCGCGGACAAGATCCTCGACCCGCGCTCCGGTCAGGAGACCGTCGGCGGCATCGACATGATCGTGCGCCGCAACGCCTTCGGCCGTCAGAACGAGTCCTTCGAGGCCGCACTCGACGTGAAGGGCATCGCGGGCGATCCTGTGGAGGGCGTCTTCATCCGCGCCCCCTGGGTGGAGTCCGTCGGCGCCGAGGCCGAAGTGCTCGCCGAGCACGACGGGCACATCGTCGCGGTCCGCCAGGGCAACGCGCTCGCCACGTCGTTCCACCCGGAGCTGACCGGCGACCACCGCGTCCACGGGCTCTTCGTCGACATGGTGCGAGCCAACCGGACGGGCGAATCCTTGTAGGATCTCTGGCGTTCGTTGTTTGGATGGGTTACGCGAAGGAGACAGGCAGATGTCCGGCCACTCTAAATGGGCTACGACGAAGCACAAGAAGGCCGTGATCGACGCCAAGCGCGGCAAGCTCTTCGCGAAGCTGATCAAGAACATCGAGGTCGCGGCCCGGATGGGCGGCGTCGACGTCGAGGGCAACCCCACCCTTTACGACGCCATTCAGAAGGCCAAGAAGCAGTCGGTTCCCAACAAGAACATCGACTCCGCGGTCAAGCGGGGCGGCGGTCTCGAGGCCGGTGGCGCCGACTACGAGACGATCATGTACGAGGGCTACGGCCCGAACGGAGTCGCGGTCCTCATCGAGTGCCTCACCGACAACCGCAACCGCGCCGCCTCCGACGTCCGCGTCGCCATGACCCGCAACGGCGGCAACATGGCCGACCCGGGCTCGGTGTCGTACATGTTCAGCCGCAAGGGCGTGATCATCGTCCCCAAGGGCGAGCTGTCCGAGGACGACGTCCTGGGTGCCGTCCTGGACGCGGGCGCCGAGGAGGTCAACGACCTCGGTGAGACCTTCGAGGTCATCAGCGAGGCCACCGACCTGGTCGCGGTCCGCACCGCCCTCCAGGACGCCGGCATCGACTACGACTCCGCCGACTCCAGCTTCGTGCCGTCCGTCCAGGTCGAGCTGGACGAAGAGGGCGCCAAGAAGATCTTCAAGCTGATCGACGCGCTCGAGGACAGCGACGACGTGCAGAACGTCTTCGCCAACTTCGACGTCAGCGACGAGATCATGGAGAAGGTCGACGCGTAGCGCTGCCGTGAGTTGAGCGGGTTTCAGGCGGGCCGGTGGGACACACCCACCGGCCCGCCTCCGTTGTCAGTGGCACCGGATAGCCTGCACAAACAGGCGATCGAGAGGGAGGGGCGCGGCGTGCGCGTACTGGGGGTGGACCCGGGGCTGACGCGGTGCGGTGTCGGCGTCGTCGAAGGAGTCGCCGGGCGCCCGCTCACCATGCTGGGCGTCGGCGTCGTACGGACCCCCGCGGACGCCGAGTTGGGACAGCGCCTGGTCGCCGTCGAGCAGGGCATCGAACAGTGGCTGGACGAGTACCGGCCCGAATGCGTCGCAGTGGAGCGGGTGTTCAGCCAGCACAACGTCCGTACGGTCATGGGCACCGCCCAGGCCAGCGCCGTCGCCATGCTCTGCGCCGCCCGCCGGGGCATCCCCGTCGCCCTGCACACCCCCAGCGAGGTCAAGGCGGCCGTCACCGGCAGCGGCCGGGCGGACAAGGCCCAGGTCGGCGCCATGGTCACCCGCCTGCTCCGGCTCGCCGCACCGCCCAAGCCCGCGGACGCCGCCGACGCCCTCGCACTCGCCATCTGCCACATCTGGCGCGCCCCCGCGCAGAACCGACTCCAGCAGGCCGTGGCCCTGCACGCATCGAAAGGCCGTACGACATGATCGCCTTCGTCAGCGGCACAGTGGCCGCACTCGCCCCGGACGCCGCGGTCGTCGAGGTCGGCGGGGTCGGCATGGCCGTTCAGTGCACGCCGAACACCCTGTCCACCCTGCGGATGGGCCAGGCCGCCAAGCTGCACACCTCGCTCGTGGTCCGCGAGGACAGCCTCACGCTGTACGGATTCGCGGACGACGACGAACGCCAGACGTTCGAGCTGCTCCAGACCGCCAGCGGAGTCGGGCCCCGCCTGGCCCAGGCGATGCTCGCGGTGCACTCGCCCGACGCCCTGCGCAGAGCCGTCGCGACCGGCGACGAGAAGGCGCTCACCGCCGTCCCCGGCATCGGCAAGAAGGGCGCCCAGAAGCTGCTGCTGGAGCTCAAGGACCGGCTCGGCGAGCCGATCGGCGCCCCCGCCGTCGGCGCTCCGGTCACCCAGGGCTGGCGCGACCAGCTGCACGCGGCCCTGATCGGCCTCGGGTACGCGACCCGGGAGGCCGATGAGGCCGTGTCCGCCGTGGCACCCCAGGCGGAGGCCGCCGAGGGTGCGCCGCAGGTCGGGCAGCTGCTGAAGGCGGCCCTTCAGACGCTGAACCGCGCCCGCTAGTCCGTACCGAGGAGAACTTCCGTGAACTGGGACGACACGACCGACCCCGCCGCCGAAGAGCGGCTCGTCGGTGCGTCCGCCGACCGTGACGACCAGGCCGTGGAGGCGGCGCTGCGCCCCAAGGACCTGGGCGAGTTCATCGGTCAGGAGAAGGTCCGCGAACAGCTCGATCTGGTGCTGCGCGCCGCCCGCGCGCGGGGCGCCACCGCCGACCATGTGCTGCTCTCCGGCGCTCCCGGCCTTGGCAAGACCACCCTCTCGATGATCATCGCGGCCGAGATGGGCGCCCCCATTCGCATCACCAGCGGCCCCGCCATCCAGCACGCCGGCGACCTCGCCGCGATCCTCTCCTCCCTCCAGGAGGGCGAGGTCCTCTTCCTCGACGAGATCCACCGCATGTCGCGGCCGGCCGAGGAGATGCTCTACATGGCGATGGAGGACTTCCGCGTCGACGTCATCGTCGGCAAGGGTCCCGGCGCCACCGCCATCCCCCTGGAGCTGCCCCCGTTCACGCTGGTCGGCGCCACCACGCGCGCGGGACTGCTGCCGCCCCCGCTGCGCGACCGCTTCGGCTTCACCGCGCACATGGAGTTCTACGAGCCCACCGAGCTGGAGCGCGTCGTCCACCGCTCCGCGAGCCTCCTGGACGTCGAGATCGACCCGGCCGGCGCCGCCGAGATCGCCGGCCGCTCCCGCGGCACGCCCCGGATCGCCAACCGCCTGCTGCGCCGCGTCCGCGACTACGCCCAGGTCAAGGCAGACGGCCTGATCACCCAGGACATCGCTTCGGCGGCCCTCGCGGTCTACGAGGTCGACGCCCGCGGCCTGGACCGCCTGGACCGGGCGGTCCTGCAGGCCCTGCTCAAGCTGTTCGCCGGCGGCCCGGTCGGCCTGTCGACCCTCGCCGTGGCGGTGGGGGAGGAGCGCGAGACCGTCGAGGAGGTCGCCGAGCCCTTCCTCGTCCGGGAGGGACTACTGGCCCGTACTCCCCGTGGCCGCGTGGCCACGCCCGCCGCATGGGCGCATCTCGGCCTCACTCCGCCCCGCGCCCAGACCGCCGGAAACGGACAAGGGGACCTGTTCGGGACGTGAGGACGCCGCAGCGGCGCCCGCACGGCGCGGTATTGGCCGGGTCAGGAACCTGGGTGCCATGCTGAGCGTTGTTCCTTGCGCGCGGACTCGCTTAGACTCCGCCGATGCCGCCGTTGTCGGCGGCACACATACCCCCAACCATCAGGCCGCTCACCATCGCGGTCGTGTGAAGGAAGTTCCGACCCGTGAGTCTCGTGACCCTCCTCCCGTTCATCGTGCTCATCGGGGCCATGTTCCTGATGACCCGGTCGGCCAAGAAGAAGCAGCAGCAGGCGGCCGACATGCGGAACCAGATGCAGCCCGGTTCCGGCGTCCGCACCATCGGGGGCATGTATGCCACGGTCAAGGAGGTCAACGAGGACACCGTCCTCCTCGACGCCGGCCCGGGCGTGGAACTGCTCTTCGGAAAGAACGCCATCGGCGCCGTCCTCACCGACGACGAGTACAACCGCATCGTCCATGGCATCGAGCACGACCTGAAGGCCGATGTCGTCCCGGACGACGCCTCCTCCCTCACCGAGTCCGACGACGCTGCCGCCGCTGACGAGAAGTCCGTCGACCTCGGCAAGAAGGACGCCGACGAGGAGCCCGCCGACGGCGTCGCGGCCGCCGAGGCCAAGGCCGACAGCGAGCCGAAGAAGTCCGACGGCGACACCGACGCGAAGTAGCCGCCGCCTCCCGGAGCGCGCGGGCGTGACCCGCGCGCCCCGGGCACGCGTGGCTCTCGGACGGGATCCCGACTACATGTCATGGCCGCCGGCGCCGACCCGGCGAGAGGCGGCCCGAGAGGGAGTACGAGAAGGTGGCAGCACCTAAGAAGGGCCGGAGCGCGAGCGCCCAGAGCAGGCCGGGGCGCTCGCTGGTCCTCATCCTGATCGCCATGGTGGCGCTCACCGGGGGAATGTTCCTCTCCGGGCACACCACCCCGCGTCTCGGTATCGACCTGGCCGGCGGTACGAGCATCACGCTCCGCGCGGAGGCCGAGCCGGGCCAGGAATCCGCGATCAACAAGACCAACATGGACACCGCCGTCGACATCATGGAGCGGCGCGTCAACGGTCTTGGTGTCTCGGAGGCCGAGGTCCAGACCCAGGGCGACAAGAACATCATCGTCAACATCCCCAAGGGCACGAACTCCAAGGAAGCCCGGGACCAGGTCGGCACCACCGCCAAGCTGTACTTCCGCCCGGTCATCGCCACCGAGGTCACCGGCGCCGCCGCGACGACCAGCCCGTCCGCGAGCCCCTCCGGCAGCGCGACGGACAAGGCCACGGACAAGGCGACCGACAAGGCCACCTCCTCCTCGTCCCCCTCGGCGACCGGTACGCCGTCGGCGACCGCCACCACCCAGGGCCGCGCCGCGAGCGACGCCCTCAAGGCCGACCCCACGCCGTCGACGAGCGCGAGCTCCAGCGCCTCCCCGTCGGCCAGCGCCAGCCCCTCCGGCTCCGCCGACAGCAGCAAGCTCGAGGCGCAGTACGCCGCGCTCGACTGCACGGACAAGACGGCCCGCGCCAAGGCCGGCGACGGCGCCAAGCCCTCCGCCTCCACCGTCGCCTGCGGCCAGAACGCCGGCGGCCAGTGGCAGAAGTACATCCTGGGCCCGGCCGAGGTCGACGGTACGGACGTCGACGAGGCCGAGGCGGTCTTCAACACGCAGACCGCCGCGGGCTGGACCGTCACCATGAAGTTCACCGGTGAGGGCCGCAAGAAGTTCGGTGACATCACCGGCAAGCTCGCCCAGAACCAGCAGCCGCAGAACCAGTTCGCCATCGTCCTGGACAACGAGGTCGTCTCCGACCCGTCCGTGAGCCAGGCGCTGACCGGCGGCAACGCCGAGATCTCCGGCAACTTCGACCAGGCGTCGGCCCAGTCCCTCGCCAACATGCTGTCGTACGGCGCCCTGCCGCTGACCTTCAGCGAGGACAGCGTCACCACGGTGACCGCCGCGCTCGGTGGCGAGCAGCTGAAGGCCGGTCTGATCGCCGGTGCCATCGGCCTTGCCCTGGTCGTGATCTACCTGGTGGTCTACTACCGGGGTCTGTCGCTCATCGCCGTCGCCTCGCTGCTGGTCTCCGCCGCGCTCACCTACGTGATCATGTCCCTGCTCGGCCCGGCCATCGGCTTCGCGCTGAACCTGCCGGCCGTCTGCGGCGCCATCGTCGCCATCGGCATCACAGCGGACTCGTTCATCGTGTACTTCGAACGCGTCCGCGACGAGATCCGCGAGGGCCGCTCGCTGCGCCCCGCCGTTGAGCGGGCCTGGCCGCGCGCCCGGCGCACCATCCTGGTCTCCGACTTCGTGTCGTTCCTGGCCGCCGCGGTGCTCTTCGTGGTCACCGTCGGCAAGGTCCAGGGCTTCGCGTTCACGCTCGGCCTGACCACCGTGCTCGACGTGGTCGTGGTGTTCCTGTTCACCAAGCCTCTGCTGACGCTTCTGGCCCGCCGGAAGTTCTTCGCCAACGGCCACCCCTGGTCCGGTCTCGACCCCAAGCGCCTCGGGGCGCAGCCGCCGCTGCGCCGTACCCGCCGTCCCTCCGCCCCCGTCGAGACGAAGGAGGCGTGAGATGTCGAAGCTCGGCAACCTCGGCGCCCGACTGCACCGTGGCGAAATCGGCTACGACTTCATCGGCAACCGCAAGATCTGGTACGGCCTGTCCATCCTGATCACCATCACGGCGATCGTGGGCCTCGCGGTGCGCGGCCTGAACATGGGCATCGAGTTCCAGGGCGGCGCGGTCTTCACCACACCGAAGACCTCCGTCTCGGTCAGCCAGGCGCAGGAGTACGCGGAAGAGGCCTCCGGCCACGACGCCATCGTCCAGAAGCTCGGCGACGGCAAGCTCCGCATCCAGGTCGCGGGCATCGAGACCAAGGAGGCCGACCGGGTCTCGGCGGAGCTCGCCAAGGACCTGAAGGTCGACGAGAACGACGTCACCGGCGAGCTGGTCGGCCCCAGCTGGGGTGAGCAGATCGCCAACAAGGCCTGGCAGGGCCTCGGGATCTTCCTGGTCCTGGTGGTGATCTATCTGGCGATCGCGTTCGAGTGGCGCATGGCCGTCGCCGCGTTCGTCGCCCTGATCCACGACATCACCATCACGGTCGGCATCTACGCCCTCGTGGGCTTCGAGGTCACCCCGGGTACGGTGATCGGTCTGCTGACCATCCTCGGTTATTCGCTCTACGACACGGTCGTCGTCTTCGACAGCCTCAAGGAGCAGACGAAGGACATCACCAAGCAGACCCGCTGGACCTACAGCGATGTCGCCAACCGGTCGATCAACAGCACGCTGGTCCGTTCCATCAACACCACGGTGGTCGCGCTACTGCCGGTGGCGGGCCTGCTCTTCATCGGTGGCGGCTTCCTCGGCGCGGGCATGCTGAACGACATCTCGCTGTCGCTGTTCGTCGGCCTCGCGGCCGGTGCGTACTCCTCGATCTTCATCGCCACGCCGCTCGTCGCCGACCTCAAGGAGCGCGAGCCGCAGATGAAGGCGCTGCGCAAGCGCGTCCTGGCCAAGCGGGCCCAGGCCGCGGCCAAGGGCGAGCCGCTGCCCGCCGGCGGTCCCGTCGACGAGTCCGGCCTTGACGACGAGCAGGACGACGCCGCTCCGGCGGTCGTCGGCCCGCGCAACCAGCCCGCGTCCCGCACCCGGGGCCGAGGCCGTCCCTCGGGGAAGCGCCGATGACCGACATCCAGGAGCTGCTGCTCAGCCGTATCCGCGATGTGGCCGACTACCCGGAGCCGGGCGTGATGTTCAAGGACATCACCCCGCTGCTGGCGGACCCGGCGGCGTTCACCGCGCTCACCGACGCCCTCGCCGGGATCGCCGAGCGCACCGGAGCCACCAAGGTCGTCGGTCTGGAGGCCCGGGGCTTCATCCTCGGCGCTCCCGTGGCGGTCCGGGCCGGACTGGGCTTCATCCCGGTGCGCAAGGCGGGCAAGCTCCCCGGAGCGACGCTCAGCCAGGCCTACGACCTGGAGTACGGCTCGGCGGAGATCGAGGTGCACGCCGAGGACCTGAGCGCGGACGACCGCGTCCTGGTCGTCGACGACGTCCTCGCCACCGGCGGCACCGCCGAGGCATCGATCCAGCTGATCCGCAGGGCGGGCGCCGAGGTCTCGGGCCTCGCCGTCCTGATGGAGCTCGGCTTCCTGGGCGGCCGGACCCGGCTGGCACCGGCGCTCGACGGGGCTCCGCTGGAGGCCCTGCTCAAGATCTGAGCCACTGGGCTCAAGATCCGAGTCACTGGGGCGACCCGACGCACGCGGGGCGCACGCTTCCCGGAAGGGAGGTGTGCGCCCCGCGCGCATGTCCGCCCGGGCGCCGCCCGGACACCGCCGCGCGAGCCTCCGGAAGGCCTTCGTCCACCCGGACGACACCGCTGAGGAATCCCTGACCCGCCCCTTGTGTTTCTTCCGTACAAGGGCCTCACATCGGCCTGAAGGCGATCCTGCGGCGCAGGATCGCTACCATGGGGTCTCCGGAGCCTGACCGGGGGACCCGGATCGCGCACGAGGAGCCCTCTTGCCAGACGAGGCCCAGCACCTGACCGCCGCCAAGCCCGACGCCGCCTCGGGCCCCGCGGCCAAGCCCGCGCCGAACACGTCGAACGCGAAGACCGCGAAGAACGACGCCCGCGGGCCGGTCGAGCACGCCCAGTCCGCGCCCGTCGGCAAGTCGGCCGAGCAGTCCCGCCCCAAGCCGGCCCCGCCCGAGCAGACCGGCACGCCCGCGGTCCGCCCCAACACTGGCCAGCCGCCGCGATCCGGCTCCTCCAACCGCGTCCGCGCCCGCCTCGCCCGCCTCGGCGTGCAGCGCTCCAACCCGTACAACCCGGTGCTGGAGCCGCTGCTGCGGATAGTGCGCAGCAACGACCCGAAGATCGAGACCGCGACCCTCCGCCAGATCGAGAAGGCCTACCAGGTCGCCGAGCGCTGGCACCGCGGGCAGAAGCGCAAGAGCGGCGACCCGTACATCACCCACCCCCTCGCCGTCACCACGATCCTCGCCGAGCTGGGCATGGATCCGGCCACGCTCATGGCGGGCCTGCTGCACGACACCGTCGAGGACACCGAGTACGGCCTGGACCAGCTGCGCCGCGACTTCGGCGACCAGGTCGCCCTGCTCGTCGACGGCGTCACCAAGCTCGACAAGGTCAAGTTCGGCGAGGCCGCGCAGGCCGAGACCGTACGCAAGATGGTCGTCGCCATGGCCAAGGACCCGCGCGTCCTGGTCATCAAGCTCGCCGACCGTCTGCACAACATGCGCACCATGCGCTACCTCAAGCGCGAGAAGCAGGAGAAGAAGGCGCGCGAGACCCTGGAGATCTACGCGCCGCTCGCCCATCGCCTGGGCATGAACACCATCAAGTGGGAGCTGGAGGACCTCGCCTTCGCGATCCTCTACCCCAAGATGTACGACGAGATCGTCCGGCTGGTGGCCGAAAGGGCGCCGAAGCGTGACGAGTATCTGGCCATAGTGACCGACGAGGTCCAGCAGGACCTGCGCGCCGCCCGGATCAAGGCCACCGTCACCGGCCGCCCGAAGCACTACTACAGCGTCTACCAGAAGATGATCGTCCGCGGCCGTGACTTCGCGGAGATCTACGACCTGGTCGGCATCCGCGTCCTGGTGGACACCGTCCGCGACTGCTACGCGGCCCTGGGCACCGTCCACGCCCGCTGGAACCCGGTTCCGGGGCGGTTCAAGGACTACATCGCGATGCCCAAGTTCAACATGTACCAGTCGCTGCACACGACGGTCATCGGCCCCAACGGCAAGCCCGTCGAGCTGCAGATCCGCACCTTCGACATGCACCGCCGCGCCGAGTACGGCATCGCCGCGCACTGGAAGTACAAGCAGGAGGCCGTCGCCGGCGCCTCCAAGGTGCGTACCGACGTGCCGAAGGCCGGCAAGGGCAAGGACGACCACCTCAACGACATGGCGTGGCTGCGCCAGCTGCTGGACTGGCAGAAGGAGACCGAGGACCCGGGCGAGTTCCTGGAGTCCCTGCGCTTCGACCTGTCCCGCAACGAGGTCTTCGTCTTCACCCCCAAGGGTGACGTCATAGCGCTCCCCGCGGGTGCCACCCCGGTGGACTTCGCCTACGCGGTGCACACCGAGGTCGGCCACCGCACCATAGGGGCGCGGGTCAACGGCCGTCTCGTGCCGCTCGAATCCACCCTGGACAACGGCGACCTGGTCGAGGTCTTCACCTCCAAGGCGGCAGGCGCGGGCCCCTCCCGGGACTGGCTCGGCTTCGTGAAGTCGCCGCGCGCCCGCAACAAGATCCGGGCCTGGTTCTCCAAGGAGCGCCGGGACGAGGCGATCGAGCAGGGCAAGGACGCCATCGCCCGCGCGATGCGCAAGCAGAACCTGCCCATCCAGCGCATCCTCACCGGCGACTCCCTCGTCACGCTCGCGCACGAGATGCGCTACCCCGACATCTCCTCGCTGTACGCGGCGATCGGCGAGGGCCATGTGGCCGCGCAGAACGTCGTACAGAAGCTGGTGCAGGCCCTCGGCGGCGAGGAGGCGGCCACCGAGGAGATCGACGAGGCGGTCCCGCCGGCCCGTGGCCGCAGCCGCAAGCGGCGCAGCAGCCAGGACCCCGGTGTCGTGGTCAAGGGCGTCGACGACGTCTGGGTCAAGCTCGCCCGCTGCTGTACGCCCGTCCCCGGTGACCCGATCATCGGCTTCGTCACCCGTGGTAGTGGCGTATCGGTTCACCGCAGCGACTGTGTGAACGTGGAGTCACTGTCCCGGGAGCCCGAGCGGATCCTCGACGTCGAATGGGCGCCCACGCAGTCCTCGGTCTTCCTGGTCGCCATCCAGGTCGAGGCCCTGGACCGGTCCCGGCTGCTGTCGGACGTCACCCGGGTCCTGTCCGACCAGCACGTCAACATCCTCTCCGCGGCCGTGCAGACCTCCCGCGACCGCGTCGCCACCTCCCGCTTCACCTTCGAGATGGGCGACCCCAAGCACCTCGGGCACGTCCTGAAGGCGGTCAGGGGCGTCGAGGGCGTGTACGACGTGTACCGCGTGACGTCGGCGCGCAGCCGGGCGTGACAGGCGGGCGCAACCGCCGTAGGACAACGAAAAGGGGCTCCCCTCGGGGAGCCCCTTCTCATGTCGGCTGCGGTGCTCAGCCGCCGAACTCCTCCAGGCCCTTCAGAGCTTGGTCCAGCAGGGCCTGGCGGCCCTCCAGCTCGCGCTCCAGCTTGTCGGCCTTGGCGTTGTTGCCCTGGGCGCGCGCCTGCTCGATCTGGCCCTTGAGCTTGTCCACCGCGGCCTGGAGCTGACCGGTCAGACCCGCGGCACGCGCGCGTGCCTCCGGGTTGGTCCGGCGCCACTCGGCCTCCTCGGCCTCCTGGATCGCCCGCTCCACGGCGTGCATCCGGCCCTCGACCTTCGGCCGGGCGTCCCGCGGCACATGGCCGATGGCCTCCCAGCGCTCGTTGATCTGGCGGAAGGCGGCCCGCGCGGTCTTGAGGTCCGTCACCGGGAGGATCTTCTCGGCCTCGTGGGCCAGCTCCTCCTTCAGCTTGAGGTTCTCGGACTGCTCGGCGTCCCGCTCGGCGAAGACCGAGCTGCGCGCGGCGAAGAAGACGTCCTGGGCGCCGCGGAAGCGGTTCCACAGGTCGTCCTCGTGCTCGCGCTGGGCGCGGCCCGCGGCCTTCCACTCCGCCATCAGCTCGCGGTAGCGCGCCGCCGTCGGACCCCAGTCCGTCGACCCGGACAGCGACTCGGCCTCTGCGACCAGCCGCTCCTTGGTCTTGCGGGCCTCCTCGCGCTGAGCGTCCAGCGCCGCGAAGTGGGCCTTGCGCCGCTTGGAGAACGCCGAGCGCGCGTGCGAGAAGCGGTGCCACAGCTCGTCGTCCGACTTGCGGTCCAGACGCGGCAGGCCCTTCCAGGTGTCCACCAGCGCCCGCAGCCGCTCACCGGCCGCCCGCCACTGATCGGACTGGGCCAGCTCCTCCGCCTCGACGACCAGCGCCTCCTTGGCGTGCCGGGCCTCGTCGGACTGCTTCGCGCGCTGCTGCTTGCGCTCCTCGCGACGCTTCTCGACGGTCTCCACGAGCTTGTCCAGACGCTGCCGCAGCGCGTCCAGGTCACCGACCGCGTGGTGCGCGTCGACCTGCTCGCGGATGTGGTCGATCGCGGTCTGCGCGTCCTTAGCCGACAGGTCGGTGGTCTTCACTCGCTTCTCGAGGAGGCCGATCTCGACAACCAGGCCCTCGTACTTGCGCTCGAAGTAGGCCAACGCCTCCTCAGGGGAGCCGGCCTGCCAGGAACCGACGACCTGCTCGCCGTCGGCCGTACGCACGTACACGGTCCCCGTCTCGTCGACGCGGCCCCACGGGTCGCTGCTCACAGCGCCTCCTCCACATGATGCCTGCGTGGGGCTTCGGCGCCCCCGGGCATCGTCCACAGTTTCGTCACGGCCAACATAGGCGACCGGCGGGTTGCCTGTCCGCATCCCGCGCGACCGAAATTTCGCAGTTGGGGGGTCAGGATTTGCTGACAGTTGCCTTGTTGATCACCACGGTCGCGTTGGGTGCCGTGTTGCCCGTCGTGGGGTCCGCGGCCTGCGCTCCCGCGGCGGCGAGCTTCTTGAGAACCTTCATCCCCGACTCGGAGACGGTGCCGAACGGCGTGTAGTCGGCCGGCAGCGGACTGTCCTGGTAGACGAGGAAGAACTGGCTGCCGCCGGTGTCGCGGCCCTCCCCGGTCTGGGCGTTGTACTGGTTGGCCATCGCGACCGTGCCCGCCGGGTAGACGTCGTCCTTGACGACCTTGTCCTTGAGGTTCTCGTCCGGGATCGTGTACCCGGGCCCGCCGCTGCCGGTGGCCGTCGGGTCGCCGCACTGGAGCACGTAGATGCCGCTGTCGACCAGCCGGTGGCACTTGGTGTGGTCGAAGTAGCCCTTGCCCGCGAGGAAGTTGAACGAGTTCACGGTGTGCGGGGCGGCCGAGGCCTTGAGCGCTATGTCGATGTCGCCGCAGGTCGTCTCCAGCTTCATCGTGTAGTCCGCCGACTCGTCGATGGTCATGGCCGGCTCCTTCTTCCAGCTCATGGTCTCGACCTTGCCCGCGGCCGCCTTCTCGCACGGGTCCGGGGCCTTGCTGGTCGGCGTCGCGCTCGGGGTGACCTCGGCGCCCGCGTTGGCCTTGCCGTCGTCCCCGTCGAAGGCGCCCGCCGTGTAGAGGCCCAGGCTGCCGATGAGGACGACGCCGACCGCGGACGCGATGACGGCGTTGCGCGTGCGGGATCTGCGCCGCGCGTCCGTGCGCCGCTGCTGCTGCCGCAAGAACTTCTCCCGGGCGAGCTGACGCCGCCGCTGTTCCTGGCTGACCACGGGGTTGTCTCCTCAAGCGTCTTGGACGTCGACCGGTTCGGATGCGTGCCTCGGGCCGACCGTCTGCGTGTGCCCCGTACCGTATATGGGTTCGCTGAGGAATCGGCAGCGCCGGTAGGCTCTGACCTCAGGCGCAGCCCACCGACTTGTCACCCGAACCGACACAACGAAGGACGATCGTGCTCATTGCCGGGTTCCCCGCCGGGGCCTGGGGGACGAATTGCTACCTCGTCGCCCCCGCCGCCGGTGAGGAGTGCGTGATCATCGACCCGGGCCACGAGGCGGCCCCCGGAGTCGAGGAAGCACTCGAGAAGCATCGGCTCAAGCCCGTCGCCGTCGTCCTGACCCACGGTCATCTGGACCATGTGGCCTCCGTCGTCCCCGTGTGCGGAGCGCACGACGTACCGGCCTGGATCCACCCCGAGGACCGGTACATGATGAGCGACCCCGAGCGAGCGCTCGGCCGTTCCATCGGCATGCAGCTGATGGGGGAGCTGACCATCGGGGAGCCGGACGACGTCAAGGAGCTCACCGACGGCGCGAAGCTGGAGCTGGCGGGCCTGGAGCTGTCCGTCGCCCACGCGCCGGGCCATACCAAGGGGTCGGTGACCTTCGGCCTGCCCGAGGCGGCGGACATCCCGCCGATCCTGTTCTCGGGCGACCTGCTGTTCGCCGGCTCCATCGGCCGCACCGACCTGCCCGGCGGTGACCCGGCCGAGATCCTCCAGTCGCTGGCCCGTGTGTGCCTGCCGCTCGAGGACTCGACCGTGGTGCTGTCCGGCCACGGCCCCCAGACGACCATCGGCCAGGAGCGCGCCACCAACCCGTATCTGCGGCAGGTGGCGGCCGGCCAGGGAGCACAGCCCGCTCCCCGACGAGGAATGTGACGAGAGACTTCCGTGAGCACCTTCAAGGCCCCCAAGGGCACGTACGACCTGATCCCGCCGGACAGCGCCAAGTACCTGGCGGTCCGTGAGGCCATCGCCGCCCCGCTGCGGGGCGCGGGCTACGGCTACATCGAGACGCCGGGCTTCGAGAGCGTCGAGCTGTTCGCGCGCGGTGTCGGTGAGTCCACCGACATCGTGACCAAGGAGATGTACGCGTTCGAGACCAAGGGCGGCGACAAGCTCGCGCTGCGCCCCGAGGGCACCGCGTCCGTACTGCGCGCCGCGCTGGAGGCCAACCTGCACAAGGCGGGCAACCTCCCGGTCAAGCTCTGGTACTCCGGTTCGTACTACCGCTACGAGCGCCCCCAGAAGGGCCGCTACCGCCACTTCTCCCAGGTCGGCGCCGAGGCGATCGGTGCCGAGGACCCGGCGCTGGACGCCGAGCTGATCATCCTGGCGGACCAGGCGTACCGCTCGCTGGGCCTGAGCGACTTCCGCATCCTGCTCAACAGCCTGGGCGACAAGGAGTGCCGCCCGGTCTACCGCGCCGCCCTCCAGGACTTCCTGAACGGCCTGGACATCGACGAGGACACGCGGCGCCGCGCGGAGATCAACCCGCTGCGCGTCCTCGACGACAAGCGCGAGTCGGTCCAGAAGCAGCTCGGGGACGCCCCCCTGCTGCGCGACTACCTGTGCGACGCCTGCAAGGCGTACCACGAGGAGGTCCGCGAGCTGATCACGGCCGCCGGCGTCTCCTTCGAGGACGACCCGAAGCTGGTGCGCGGCCTGGACTACTACACGCGTACGACCTTCGAGTTCGTCCACGACGGTCTGGGCTCCCAGTCCGCGGTGGGCGGCGGCGGCCGGTACGACGGTCTGTCCGAGATGATCGGCGGCCCCGCGCTGCCGTCCGTCGGCTGGGCCCTCGGCGTCGACCGCACCGTCCTCGCCCTGGAGGCGGAGGGCGTGGAGCTCGAACTCCCCTCCACCACCAGCGTGTTCGCGGTCCCGCTGGGCGAGGAGGCCCGCCGGGTCCTGTTCGCGAAGGTCACCGAGCTGCGCAAGGTCGGCATCGCGGCGGACTTCTCCTACGGCGCCAAGGGCCTGAAGGGCGCCATGAAGAACGCCAACCGCAGCGGCGCCCGCTACACGGTGGTCGCCGGTGAACGCGACCTCGCCGAGGGCGTCGTACAGCTCAAGGACATGGAGTCCGGCGAGCAGAGCGCGATCGGCGTGAACGAGATCGTGGCGGAACTGGAGTCCCGGCTCGGCTGAGGGCTGACGGATCGCGGGTACGGCGGGGGTTGCGACCCCCGCCGTTCGCATGTCCGGAACCCCCCGCCGTACGTATGTCCAAAACCGCACGCCCCCGTCCCTCGCGTGGGTTTCCTTATCTCCAGCGAACGGTGGGAACGCACCCGTGTGCGGCACAATGGCCCCTGCCCGAAGGATGTCCTCCTCTCCAGCAGACGGAATCGGCGTGATGAGCAAGACCACTGTCAAAGACGTCTCCACCGAGCCCGAGCACGAGCGCGCCGTCGCGGCGCCGCGCACCGAGGGCGGCGGGCTCGCCTTCGCGCTGATGCTGCTGATCACGGGCGCGGCCGGGCTGCTCGCCTCGTGGGTCATCACGATCGACAAGTTCAAGCTGCTGGAGGCCAAGGTCGAGGGGAAGACCTTCGTCCCCGGGTGCAGCCTGAACCCGGTCGTCTCCTGCGGCAGTGTCATGGAGAGCGACCAGGCCTCGGCCTTCGGCTTTCCCAACCCGATGCTCGGCCTCGTCGCCTACGGCATGGTCGTCTGCGTCGGCATGAGCCTGCTCGCCCGGGCCCGCTTCCCGCGCTGGTACTGGCTCACCTTCAACGCCGGGACCCTCTTCGGCGTCGGCTTCTGCACCTGGCTGCAGTTCCAGTCGCTGTACCGCATCGGCGCCCTGTGCCTGTGGTGCTCCCTGGCCTGGGTCGCGACGATCATCATGTTCTGGTACGTGACCTCGTTCAACGTGCGCAAGGGCTTCCTGCCCGCGCCGAACTGGCTCAAGGGCTTCTTCGGCGAGTTCACCTGGGTGCTCCCGGTGCTGCACATCGGTGTCATCGGCATCCTGATCATGACCCGCTGGTGGGACTTCTGGACCAGCTGACAGCGCCGCGGGCATTGTCAGTGCCGTGATTTAGGGTTTCAGGGTGGAGCCCGACCTGTTCACCGCCGCAGCAGAAGAACGCCAGGAGAAGGACCCGACCGCGAGTCCCCTGGCCGTACGGATGCGCCCGCGCACCCTCGACGAGGTGGTGGGCCAGCAGCACCTGCTGAAGCCCGGTTCGCCGCTGCGCAGACTGGTCGGCGAGTCCGGCGGCGGCCCGGCCGGACCCTCCTCGGTGATCCTGTGGGGCCCGCCCGGCACCGGAAAGACGACCCTGGCGTACGTCGTCTCCAAGGCCACCAACAAGCGCTTCGTGGAGCTGTCCGCGATCACCGCGGGCGTCAAGGAGGTCCGCGCGGTCATCGAGGGCGCCCGCCGGGCCACCGGAGGATTCGGCAAGGAGACCGTCCTCTTCCTCGACGAGATCCACCGCTTCAGCAAGGCCCAGCAGGACTCCCTGCTCCCGGCGGTGGAGAACCGCTGGGTGACGCTGATCGCGGCGACCACGGAGAACCCCTACTTCTCGGTGATCTCCCCCCTGCTCTCCCGCTCCCTCCTGCTCACCCTCGAACCCCTCACGGACGACGACGTCAGGGGCCTGCTGCGGCGGGCGCTGAGCGACGAGCGCGGCCTCAAGGACGCCGTCGCCCTCCCCGAGGACGCCGAGGACCATCTGCTGCGCATCGCGGGCGGCGACGCCCGGCGCGCCCTGACCGCCCTGGAGGCCGCCGCCGGGGCCGCCCTCGACAAGGGCGAGACGGAGATCGGGCTCCAGACCCTGGAGGAGACCGTCGACCGCGCGGCCGTGAAGTACGACCGCGACGGCGATCAGCACTACGACGTGGCGAGCGCCCTGATCAAGTCGATCCGCGGCTCCGACGTCGACGCCGCCCTGCACTACCTGGCCCGGATGATCGAGGCCGGCGAGGATCCCCGCTTCATCGCCCGCCGGCTGATGATCTCGGCCAGCGAGGACATCGGCCTCGCCGATCCGAACGCCCTGCCGATCGCGGTCGCCGCGGCCCAGGCCGTCGCCATGATCGGCTTCCCGGAGGCCGCCCTCACCCTCAGCCACGCCACCATCGCCCTCGCCTTGGCCCCGAAGTCCAACTCCGCGACGACCGCGATCGGCGCCGCCATGGAGGACGTACGCAAGGGACACGCGGGACCCGTGCCGCCGCACCTTCGGGACGGGCACTACAAGGGCGCCGCCAAGCTGGGGCACGCGCAGGGGTACGTCTATCCGCACGACCTGTCCGAGGGCATCGCCGAGCAGCAGTACGCCCCGGACGCCCTCAAGGACCGCGAGTACTACACCCCGACCCGGCACGGCGCCGAGGCGCGGTACGCGGACGCCGTGGAGTGGACCAGGAAGCACCTCGGTCGCAGACGGTCCTAGCCACCGGGTAGAATGCTCCGAAGTGCTGAGTCCCGCGCAGTCAGAGCGGGACACCCAGCCGGAACCCCTCGTGGGTTCCAGGAGCGTCGCGCACCGTCGATCGGTGTCGCGGGCAGCCCACCACCATCCGTCGCAGGACGGGACCGGTCGGTGGGCCACTCGCGTGCTGCACGTATGTGCCCAGACCAGGGGAGCGGCTGCCCATCACGCCCATCGGGCGCGAGGGGATTCCCCGGCTGCGGATGCGACCTCCCGCCAACACTGACGAGCCGAACACCAAGAAATGAGAGATTGTGGCGAACCAGTCCCGCCCCAAGGTCAAGAAGTCGCGTGCCCTCGGCATCGCGCTGACCCCGAAGGCCGTCAAGTACTTCGAGGCCCGTCCCTACCCGCCGGGTGAGCACGGCCGTGGCCGCAAGCAGAACTCGGACTACAAGGTCCGTCTGCTCGAGAAGCAGCGTCTGCGTGCGCAGTACGACGTGTCCGAGCGTCAGCTCGTCCGCGCCTACGAGCGTGCCTCCAAGGTTCAGGGCAAGACCGGTGAGGCCCTGATCATCGAGCTCGAGCGCCGTCTCGACGCCCTGGTCCTGCGTTCGGGCATCGCCCGCACCATCTACCAGGCCCGTCAGATGGTCGTGCACGGCCACATCGAGGTCAACGGCCAGAAGGTCGACAAGCCGTCGTTCCGCGTCCGTCCCGACGACGTCGTGATGGTCCGCGAGCGCAGCCGCGAGAAGACCCTCTTCTCCATCGCCCGTGAGGGCGGCTTCGCCCCCGAGGGCGAGACCCCGCGCTACCTCCAGGTGAACCTCAAGGCCCTGGCGTTCCGCCTGGACCGTGAGCCGAACCGCAAGGAGATCCCGGTGATCTGCGACGAGCAGCTCGTCGTCGAGTACTACGCCCGTTGATCCTTCAGCGGTCGTAGGACACCTGCGCCTCAGCCCGCCGTCTCCCCACCCTTCCGGGTGGGCGAGGCGGCGGGTTCGTGCATGTCGAGGGTGACCCGGGCGTGCCGCACCGGTCCGCGCGGCCCCGGCAGCGCCTCCAGCGCCCGGGCCGCCGGACGCCCCAGACCCAGCGCCCGGTCCACCGCGGCCTCCCGGTCCAACAGCGCCCCCACCCGTACGCACTGCTCGTACCGGTCGTCGCCGAGCCGCTCCCGGGCCATCGCCTCGCACAGTTCGTGCGGGGCGTTGTAGTACGCCGAGCCGAACAGCGGCAGCCCCACCGAGGGCCACATCCGCCCGGCCGCCCCTTGCAGCACCGCGGCCTCCGCCGCGTCGCCGTCGGTCGCGGTGACCAGGGCCAGCAGCTCCACCGTGAGCACCGAGCCGAGCAGGTCGTGGAAGGAGTGGGCCCCGCCCAGGCAGTCCGTCAGCAGCTCCCGCGCCCGCGGCTGATCGCCCTCGCGCCAGGCCGCGTAGGCCAGCACGTACAGCGCGTACGACCGGGCCCAGCGCTCGCCGTGGTCCTCGCAGACCCGGCGGACGTCCTCGCTCAGCCGCACCGCCTCCTCCAGGTCGCCCTGGAAGGCCCGGGTCATCGCGAGCTCGACCTGGCCCATCAGGACGTTGCTGTTGAGCTCGCCGATCTCCTGGTAGCCGTCCAGCGCCGAGCGCAGCAGCGTTTCAGCACCTTCCATGTCGTCGCTGACCAGGGCCAGGCAACCGGTGCGATGCTCGGCGTAGGCCGCCGCGGTGGGGTTCGCGCAGAGCTCCGCCTCCTCCCGGCACTCGTGCAGCGCGGCCAGGGCTGCCACCGTGTCGCCCTGGAGGACCGCCACATAGCCGAGCACCCACAGGGCCTTCAGCCGGGACTGCTCGTGCCCCGAGTCCAGCCGGACCGCCTGGTCCAGCCAGTGCCGCCCCTCCGAGAGACGGCCGCAGCCCACCCAGTAGAACCACAGGGAGCCCGCCAGCAGCTGGCCCAGATGGGCCTCGTCGGGCTCGGACAGGCAGTGCTCCAGGGCGCTGCGCAGATTCGGCAGCTCCGCCTCCACGCGCGCGGCGACCTCGGCCTGGCGCGGCGAGAACCAGTCCAGCTCGCACCAGGTCGCCAGTCCCAGGTACCAGTCGCGGTGCCGGCGCCGCAGCCGGTCCGCGTCCCCGGTGGCCTCCAGCCAGTCGGCGCCGTAGACCCGGACGGTGTCCAGCATGCGGTAGCGCACGCCCGCGGTGGTCTCCTCGCGGGAGACCACCGACTGCGCGAGGAGTTCGGAGAGCACGTCGAGGACGTCGTCCGCGTGCAGCCCGTGCCCGCTGCACACGTACTCGACGGCCTCCAGGTCGAAGCGTCCGGCGAACACCGACAGCCGCGCCCACAGCAACCGCTCCTCGGGCGTGCACAGTTCATGGCTCCAGCCGATCGCCGTGCGCAGGGTCCGGTGCCGCCAGGGCGTGTCCCCGCCGGTCCGGGTCAGCAGCCGGAACCGGTCGTCGAGCCGGGTCAGCAACTGCCCCGGCGACAGCGCCCGCAGCCGTCCGGCCGCCAGTTCCACGGCCAGCGGAATGCCGTCCAGGCGCCGGCACAGCTCCCGCACGTCGGTGCCGTCCGCGACCCGGACCCCGTGCAGCCGGGCCCGGTCCGTGAAAAGCTCGACCGCCTCGTCCTCGCCCATCGGCGCCAGCGGCACCAGGTGCTCGCCCGGCACCGCGAGCGGTCTGCGGCCCACCGCGAGCACCGAGAGGCCCGGCGCCCGGCCCAGCAGCTCGGTCACCAGCTCGGCGCAGGCCTCCACCAGATGCTCGAACCCGTCGAGGAGCAGCAGGAGTTCACGCCCGGCGAGATGGGCGAGGAGGGTCTCGCGCGGTGGGCGGGTGGTGTGGTCGGTGAGGCCCAGCGCCGCCACCACCGCGTGGTCGACGAACGCCGGATCACGCACCGGCGCCAGCTCCACCCGCCAGACCCCGTCCGCGGGCGCGCAGCGCCGGGCGGCGCGGGCGGCGAGCCGCGACTTGCCGACCCCGCCCACTCCGGTCACGGTCACCAGACGCGCCTGGCCGAGCGCCTCGGCCAGGCCCGCGAGTTCGGCCGTACGTCCGACGAACGCGTCGAGCTCCAAGGGCAGATTGCCCGCCACCGGGGTGTCCTCAGGCTGTCGATCCCGCATGGGATACGGAGCGTACTCAACCGTATTCACTCCGTACAATCGCTTCGCGCAACTCGGCCGCGCGCGGGCGGTAATCCGGTACGGAGCCCCGCGCCCGGCGCGATAGGCTCGACCCAGGACTTTTCGATGTTGAGGCACGTATCAGGGAGCGGGTGCACACAGTGTCCGGTGGAGAGGTGGCCGGGATCCTGGTGGCCGTGTTCTGGGCGATCCTGGTCTCCTTCCTCGCCGTGGCACTGGTGAGGCTGGCCCAGACGCTCCGGGCCACCACCAAGCTGGTCGCGGAAGTGACCGATCAGGCCGTCCCGCTCCTGGCGGACGCGTCGTCGGCGGTGCGCTCGGCGCAGACCCAGATCGACCGGGTCGACGCCATCGCCTCCGACGTCCAGGAGGTCACCTCCAACGCCTCCGCGCTGTCCACCACGGTGGCCTCCACCTTCGGCGGCCCCCTGGTCAAGGTGGCGGCCTTCGGCTACGGCGTGCGCCGGGCCATCGCGGGCCGCAAGGACGACGTGCCCGTCAAGGAACCCCGGCGTACCGTGATCGTGGGCCGCACGGTTCCGGCCGCACGGCGGGACAAGCGGAAGAAGGGCTGACCGAGCGATGTTCCGCCGTACCTTCTGGTTCACCACGGGTGTCGCGGCCGGTGTGTGGGCCACCACCAAGGTCAACCGCAAGATCAAGCAGCTGACCCCCGAGCACCTGGCCACGCAGGCCGCCAACAAGGCGCTCGAGGCCGGGAACCGGCTCAAGGACCGCGCCGTGGGCTTCGCGCTCGACGTCCGCGACAACATGGCCCAGCGGGAGGCCGAGCTGGAGGACGCGCTGGGCATCCACGCGGACCCCGAACTCCCCGCGCCGCGGCGCCACGCCGCGATCGAGAACCGCAACAAGCCGAAGAAGTACGTCATCGACGACACGACGTACTCGTACAACCGGAATGAGGACCACTGATGGAGTCGGCTGAGATCCGCCGCCGCTGGCTGAGCTTCTTCGAGGAGCGCGGGCACACCGTCGTCCCTTCGGCGTCGCTCATCGCGGACGACCCGACTCTGCTCCTCGTCCCGGCCGGCATGGTGCCCTTCAAGCCCTACTTCCTGGGTGAGGTCAAGGCGCCCTACGCCCGCGCCACCAGCGTCCAGAAGTGCGTGCGCACCCCGGACATCGAAGAGGTCGGCAAGACCACCCGGCACGGCACGTTCTTCCAGATGTGCGGCAACTTCTCCTTCGGCGACTACTTCAAGGAAGGCGCCATCAAGTACGCCTGGGAGCTGCTCACCAGCCCCCAGGACAAGGGTGGTTACGGCCTGGAGCCGGAGAAGCTCTGGATCACCGTCTACAAGGACGACGACGAGGCCGAGCGCATCTGGCACGAGGTCGTCGGGGTGCCTAAGGAGCGCATCCAGCGCCTCGGCATGAAGGACAACTACTGGTCCATGGGCGTCCCCGGCCCCTGCGGCCCGTGCTCCGAGATCAACTACGACCGCGGCCCCGAGTTCGGCGTCGAGGGCGGCCCCGCCGTCAACGACGAGCGGTACGTGGAGATCTGGAACCTCGTCTTCATGCAGTACGAGCGGGGCGAGGGCATCGGCAAGGACAACTTCGAGATCCTCGGAGACCTGCCGAGCCAGAACATCGACACCGGCCTCGGCCTCGAGCGGCTCGCCATGATTCTGCAGGGCGTGCAGAACATGTACGAGATCGACACCTCCATGGCCGTCATCAAGAAGGCCACCGAGCTGACCGGCGTGGCCTACGGCGACGCCCACGACTCGGACGTCTCCCTGCGCGTGGTCACCGACCACATGCGCACCTCCGTGATGCTCATCGGCGACGGCGTGACCCCCGGCAACGAGGGCCGCGGCTACGTCCTGCGCCGCATCATGCGCCGCGCCATCCGCAACATGCGCCTGTTGGGCGCCACCGGTCCGGTCGTCAAGGACCTGATCGACGTCGTGATCGGCATGATGGGCCAGCAGTACCCCGAGCTGGTCACCGACCGCGAGCGCATCGAGAAGGTCGCCCTGGCCGAGGAGAACGCCTTCCTCAAGACGCTCAAGGCCGGCACCAACATCCTCGACACCGCCGTCACCGACACCAAGTCCGCCGGCGGCACCGTCCTCTCCGGCGACAAGGCGTTCCTGCTCCACGACACCTGGGGCTTCCCGATCGACCTCACCCTGGAGATGGCCGCCGAGCAGGGCCTGTCCGTGGACGAGGACGGCTTCCGGCGCCTGATGAAGGAGCAGCGCGAGCGCGCCAAGGCCGACGCCCAGGCCAAGAAGACCGGTCACGCCGACATGGGCGCCTACCGCGAGATCGCGGACAGCGCCGGTGAGACCGAGTTCATCGGCTACAGCGACACCGAGGGCGAGTCCACGATCGTCGGCATCCTCGTCGACGGCGCCTCCTCCCCGGCCGCCACCGAGGGCGACGAGGTCGAGATCGTCCTCGACCGCACCCCCTTCTACGCCGAGGGCGGTGGCCAGATCGGCGACACCGGCCGCATCAAGGTCGACTCGGGTGCCGTCATCGAGATCCGCGACTGCCAGAAGCCGGTCCCGGGCGTCTACGTCCACAAGGGCGTCGTCCAGTTCGGCGAGGTCACCGTCGGCGCCAAGGCCCACGCCTCGATCGACGGCCGCCGGCGTACCGCCATCGCCCGCGCCCACTCGGCCACCCACCTCACCCACCAGGCCCTGCGCGACGCCCTCGGCCCGACGGCCGCCCAGGCCGGTTCCGAGAACCAGCCCGGCCGCTTCCGCTTCGACTTCGGTTCGCCGTCCGCCGTTCCGACGGCCGTGATGACCGACGTCGAGCAGAAGATCAACGAGGTGCTCGCCCGCGATCTCGACGTGCACGCCGAGGTCATGGGCATCGACGAGGCCAAGAAGCAGGGCGCCATCGCCGAGTTCGGCGAGAAGTACGGCGAGCGGGTCCGCGTGGTGACCATCGGCGACTTCTCCAAGGAGCTGTGCGGCGGTACCCACGTCCACAACACCGCCCAGCTCGGCCTGGTCAAGCTGCTCGGCGAGTCCTCCATCGGCTCGGGCGTGCGCCGTATCGAGGCCCTGGTCGGCGTGGACGCCTACAACTTCCTCGCCCGTGAGCACACCGTGGTCGCCCAGCTCCAGGAGCTGATCAAGGGCCGTCCCGAGGAGCTCCCGGAGAAGGTCTCCGCCATGCTCGGCAAGCTGAAGGACGCCGAGAAGGAGATCGAGAAGTTCCGCGCCGAGAAGGTCCTCCAGGCCGCGGCCGGGCTCGTCGAGTCCGCCAAGGACATCCGCGGCATCGCGGTGGTCACCGGCCAGGTCCCGGACGGCACGACCCCCGACGACCTGCGCAAGCTGGTCCTCGACGTGCGCGGCCGCATCCAGGGCGGCCGGGCCGCCGTGGTCGCCCTGTTCACCGTGAACAACGGCAAGCCGCTCACGGTCATCGCCACCAACGAGCCCGCCCGCGAGCGCGGCCTGAAAGCCGGTGACCTGGTCCGTACGGCCGCCAAGACCCTCGGCGGCGGCGGTGGCGGCAAGCCGGACGTCGCCCAGGGCGGCGGCCAGAACCCGGCCGCGATCGGCGAGGCCGTCGACGCCGTGGAGCGTCTGGTCGGGGAGACGGCCAAGTAATGCGCAGAGGACGTCGGCTCGCCATCGACGTCGGGGACGCCCGGATCGGGGTCGCCTCGTGCGACCCCGACGGGATCCTCGCCACTCCGGTGGAGACGGTCCCCGGCCGGGACATCCCCGCGGCCCAGCGCCGGTTGAAGCAGCTGGTCGAGGAGTACGAGCCGATCGAGGTCGTCGTCGGGCTCCCGCGCTCCCTCAAGGGGGGCGAGGGCCCGGCCGCGGTCAAGGTCCGCGGCTTCGCCCAGGAGCTCGCCCAGGGCATCGCGCCCGTCCCGGTGCGGCTCGTGGACGAGAGAATGACCACGGTGACGGCCAGTCAGGGACTGCGCGCCTCGGGCGTGAAGTCGAAAAAGGGCAGATCGGTCATCGACCAGGCAGCCGCTGTGATCATCCTCCAGCAGGCGCTCGAATCCGAACGGGTGTCAGGTAAAGCACCGGGCGAGGGCGTCGAAGTGGTCATCTGATCGCGATACGGTAACGTTCCGCGCGATGCGGCGGTGTTCGAACAGCCGCCGCACAGAGAGAGGCGGAACGGAAGCCGGGCCGGAAGCCGCGCGACCGCCGCCTCGCGGCTCTAGGGGATCGATGACTGAGTATGGCCGGGGCCAAGGCTCCGAACCGTGGCATCCCGAGGACCCGTACTACGGGGACGACGGATGGGGAGGACAGCAGGCCCAGCAGGGTCAGCAGTCCCCCTACGGCGGCCAGCCGCAGCACTATCCAGAGCAGCCGCAGCAGCCGCAGTACGGCGACTGGGGCACCGGTCAGCAGGGCGGATACGGCCAGGAGCAGCAGCAGTACCCGCACCAGTACGACCAGCAGCAGTACCAGGGCCAGCAGCAGTACCAGCAGGGACACGGCCAGCAGTACCAGGGGCAGGGCCAGCAGGGGTACGGGGACGGCGGCTGGGGCACCGGCACGCATCCGCATGTCCAGTACCCCGACCCCTCGGACCCGTACGGCCAGCAGGCCGCGACCTACGGCGGACAGCAGCCGGACTACTACGGCACGCCCGAGGCGTACCCCCCGCCGGAGCCGCCGGGCCGCCGGCAGGCCGAGCCGGAGCCGCAGACCGACTGGGACCCGGGCCCCGACCAGGGGGAGCACGCCTTCTTCGCGGGCGGTGGCGGCGACGATGACGACGACCTCGACGACGAGCCGGGCGACCGGCGCGGGCGGGGCGAACGACGGGGCCGGGGCGGCAAGGAGAAGAAACGCCGCAGCGGGTGCGCCTGTCTGGTGGTACTGCTGGTGTTCGGCGGCGGTGTCGCCGGAGTCGGGTATTTCGGGTACCAGTTCTACCAAAATCGTTTCGCCTCGGCCCCGGACTACGCGGGCGACGGCACCGACGAGACGGTCTCCATCACCGTTCCCAAGGGCGCCGGCGGCGCCGCCATCGGGCGGATGCTCAAGGACGCGGGCGTGGTCAAGAGCGTCGACGCGTTCGTCTCCGCGTTCACCCAGAACGACCGGGCGGGCACCATCCAGGCCGGCTCGTACCTGCTGAACAAGCAGATGTCCGCCGAGAGCGCGGTCGAGATGATGCTCGACCCCAAGAGCCAGAACAACCTGGTCGTCCCCGAAGGCACGCGTAATGTCGCGGTCTACAAGGAGATCGACACCCGTCTCGGCCTGGAGAAGGGCACCACGGCGAAGGTCGCCGAGGAGAAGTACGACGACCTCGGGCTGCCCGACTGGGCGCAGGGTCACGAGGACGTGAAGGACCCGCTCGAAGGCTTCCTGTACCCCTCCAGCTACGCGGCCGGAAAGGGCGACAAGCCGGAGGACGTCCTGAAGGAGATGGTCGCCCGGGCCACGGAGAAGTACGAGGAGCTCGGCCTGGAGAAGAAGGCCGAGAGCCTGGGACTCGACGGGCCCTGGGAACTGCTCACCGTGGCGAGCCTGGCGCAGGCCGAGGGCACCAGCCACGACGACTTCCGGAAGATGGCCGAGGTCGTCTACAACCGCCTGGAGCCGGGCAACCCGCAGACGTACGGCGCTCTGGAGTTCGACTCCACGTACAACTACATCAAGAACCAGAGCAAGATCGACCTGACGATCGCCGAGCTGAAGCAGTACAACAACCCGTACAACACGTACTACGTCAAGGGGCTGCCGCCCGGTCCCATCGACAACCCCGGGGAAGAGGCGCTGAAGGGCGCGCTGAACCCGACCAGTGACGGCTGGTACTACTTCATCTCGCTGGACGGCAAGACCAGCAAGTTCACCAAGACGCTCGCCGAGCACGAGAAGCTCGTCGAGAAGTTCAACGCCTCGCGGAACGACGACTGAGGACAGGTTCCATGACAGCTCGGGCCGCAGACGCCCGCCGCCGGGCCGCCGTGCTCGGCTCGCCCATCGCCCACTCCCTCTCACCGGTGCTGCACCGCGCCGCCTACGAGGAGCTGGCGCTCACCGGTTGGACGTACGACCGGTTCGAGGTGGACGAGGCAGCGCTGCCCGGGTTCTTCGCGGAACTCGGTCCCGAGTGGGCCGGGCTGTCGCTGACCATGCCGCTGAAGCGGGCGGTCATCCCGCTGCTCGACGAGATCAGCGAGACGGCCCGCTCGGTGGAGGCGGTCAACACCGTCGTCTTCACCGAGGACGGCCGCCGGGTCGGCGACAACACCGACATCCCCGGCATGGTCGCCGCACTGCGCGAACGCGGCATCGAACAGGTCGACTCCGCGGCGATCCTGGGCGCCGGCGCCACCGCGTCCTCCGCGCTGGCCGCCCTCGCGCGCGTCTGCACCGGCGAGGTCGTGGCCTACGTCCGCAGCGCCGCCCGCGCCGCGGAGATGCGGCAGTGGGGCGAGCGGCTCGACATCGAGGTGCGTACGGCGGACTGGGCCGACGCCGCCGAGGCACTCCACGCGCCCCTGGTCGTCGCCACCACCCCGGCCGGTACGACCGACGAGCTGGCCTCCGCCGTACCGGAGCGGCCGACGACCCTGTTCGACGTGCTCTACGAGCCGTGGCCCACCGAACTCGCCGCCCGCTGGTCCATGTTCGGCGGGGCGGTCGTCAGCGGACTCGACCTCCTGGTGCACCAGGCCGTGCTCCAGGTCGAGCAGATGACGGGCCTCGCCCCGGCCCCGCTGGACGCCATGCGGAAAGCGGGCGAACACGCGCTCGAGGCCCGCTAAGATCCACTCCGGTTCCGCAGGGGGCGGGACCGGGAGGGGAAGAACGTTCGATGTCCAACGGCATGTCGCTGGCGTCCGCCAAGAGCCAGATCTTCGAGAGCCTGCTGTGGTTCCTGCCCGACTGGGTGCAGAACACCGTGCTCGTCCTGATCGTCGTGGCCGTTCTGGCGGCCTGGGGCCTGAAGCTCCGCAACAAGATCGCTCACCGTCGCGCCCTGCGCCAGGCTCAGGCCCAGCCCGTCCCGGCGGCCGCGCGGTACGACCAGGGCAGCGGCGCCGATTACCTGGGCGCGTACGCCCCGCAGCGGCGGGCGGAGGACGGCTCCGTCCGATGACGTGGCCGCGCCGCGGGCTGACACATTCGCGTCCGACTGATGGACCGGCGGCCGGGGACCGGCCCGGGACGTGGGAGGATCGGAAGTGGCGGGCCGGGGCCGCGCACCTGGTTCAGCCGTCGCCGTACGCGAGGACACGCGTACGAAGGGCAGTACCAGGGCGCGAGCACTGAGGAGCATCGTTGAGCAGGTTGCGCTGGCTGACCGCGGGGGAGTCCCACGGCCCCGCACTCGTGGCGACGCTGGAGGGCCTTCCGGCCGGCGTGCCGATCACGACGGAGATGGTGGCGGACCACCTGGCCCGGCGCCGGCTCGGCTATGGCCGCGGTGCGCGGATGAAGTTCGAGCGCGACGAGGTCACCTTCCTCGGCGGCGTCCGGCACGGCCTGACCCTCGGCTCCCCGGTGGCCGTCATGGTCGGCAACACCGAGTGGCCCAAGTGGGAGCAGGTCATGGCGGCCGACCCGGTCGACGAGGAGATCCTCGCCGGGCTCGCCCGCAACGCGCCGCTGACCCGGCCCCGCCCCGGTCACGCGGACCTCGCCGGCATGCAGAAGTACGGCTTCGACGAGGCCCGGCCGATCCTGGAGCGCGCCTCGGCGCGTGAGACGGCGGCGCGGGTGGCGCTCGGCGCGGTGGCGCGGTCGTACCTGAAGGAGACCGCCGGGATCGAGATCGTCAGCCATGTCGTGGAGCTGTGCTCGGTGAAGGCCCCGCACGGTGTGTACCCGACGCCGGCCGACGTCGAGAGGCTGGACGCCGACCCGCTGCGCTGCCTGGACGCGGACGCGTCGAAGGCGATGGTCGCGGAGGTCGACCAGGCCCACAAGGACGGTGACACTCTCGGCGGCGTGGTCGAGATCCTGGCCTACGGCGTGCCGGTGGGCCTCGGCTCGCATGTGCACTGGGACCGCAAGCTGGACGCTCGGCTCGCCGGGGCCCTCATGGGGATCCAGGCGATCAAGGGTGTCGAGGTCGGTGACGGGTTCGAGCTGGCGCGGGTGCCGGGCTCTCAGGCGCACGACGAGATCGTCAACACGCCGGAGGGCATCAAGCGGGTCTCCGGGCGTTCCGGTGGCACCGAGGGTGGTCTGACCACCGGTGAGCTGCTGCGGGTCCGCGCGGCGATGAAGCCCATCGCGACCGTGCCGCGCGCCCTGCAGACGGTGGACGTCACCACCGGCGAGGCCGCCCAGGCCCACCACCAGCGCTCGGACGTCTCGGCGGTCCCGGCCGCGGGTATCGTCGCCGAGGCCATGGTGGCCCTCGTCCTCGCGGACGCGGTGGCGGAGAAGTTCGGCGGCGACAACGTGGCGGAGACCCGTCGCAACGTCCGGTCGTACCTCGACAACCTGGCGATCCGATGACCCCGGTGGTGGTGCTCGTCGGCCCGATGGGCGTGGGCAAGTCCACCGTCGGGCGGCTGCTGGCCGAGCGGCTCGGGGTGGGGTACCGGGACTCGGACGACGACATCGTCGCCGAGCAGGGCCGGACCATCGCCGAGATCTTCGTCGACGAGGGCGAGACCGCCTTCCGCGCGATCGAGAAGCAGGCCGTGCTGCGGGCGCTGACCGAGCACGAGGGCGTCCTCGCGCTGGGCGGCGGCGCGATCCTGGACGAGGGCACGCGCGCCGCGCTCGCCGGACTGCAGGTCGTCTATCTCTCGATGGACGTCGAGGAGGCGGTCCAGCGCACCGGCCTCAACGCCGCTCGCCCGCTGCTCGCCGTCAACCCGCGCAAGCAGTGGCGCGAGCTGATGGAGGCGCGCCGGCACCTGTACGAGGGGATCGCCACGGCGGTCGTCGCCACGGATGGCCGTACGCCCGAGGAAGTCACCGAAGCCGCCCTGGACGCACTGGAGTTGAAGGAAGCATGAGCGAGGCAGTGACGCGGATCCAGGTCGGCGGCACGGCGGGCAGTGAGCCGTACGAGGTCCTGGTGGGCCGTCAGCTCCTGGGCGAGCTCGGCGGGTTGATCGGCGACCGGGTCAAGCGGGTCGCGGTCATCCACCCCGAGGCGCTCGCGGAGACCGGCGACGCGCTGCGCGCCGACCTCGTCGAGCAGGGCTACGAGGCCGTCGCCATCCAGGTGCCGAACGCGGAGGAGGCCAAGACCGCCGAGGTCGCCGCCTACTGCTGGAAGGCGCTCGGTCAGTCCGGCTTCACCCGCACCGACGTCGTCGTCGGCGTCGGCGGCGGCGCCACCACCGACCTCGCCGGGTTCGTCGCGGCGACCTGGCTGCGCGGGGTGCGCTGGATCGCGGTGCCCACCACCGTCCTGGCGATGGTCGACGCGGCCGTCGGCGGCAAGACCGGCATCAACACCGCCGAGGGCAAGAACCTCGTCGGCGCCTTCCACCCGCCCGCCGGCGTCCTGTGCGACCTGGCCGCGCTGGACTCGCTCCCGGTCAACGACTACGTCTCCGGACTCGCCGAGATCATCAAGGCCGGCTTCATCGCCGACCCGGCGATCCTCGACCTCATCGAGTCCGACCCCCAGGCCGCCCGCACCCCCGAGGGCCCGCACACCGCCGAGCTGATCGAGCGCTCGATCCGGGTGAAGGCCGAAGTGGTCTCCTCCGACCTCAAGGAGTCGGGCCTGCGCGAGATCCTCAACTACGGCCACACCCTCGGCCACGCCATCGAGAAGAACGAGCGCTACCAGTGGCGCCACGGCGCCGCGGTGGCCGTCGGCATGCACTTCGCCGCCGAACTGGGGCGACTCGCGGGCCGTCTGGACGACGCGACCGCCGACCGGCACCGTTCGATCCTGGAGG
The DNA here is from genome assembly GCF_056436565.1 of Streptomyces sp. NPDC043726. Lineage (NCBI taxonomy): Bacteria > Bacillati > Actinomycetota > Actinomycetes > Kitasatosporales > Streptomycetaceae > Streptomyces > Streptomyces sp. NPDC043726. Next base: position 128,600 of record NZ_JBWKCI010000008.1, on the reverse strand, counting down.
CGGTGGGCCTTCCGCTGCACTACCGCTACGACCAGTGGCCCAAGCTGCTGGAGACCATGAAGGTCGACAAGAAGTCCCGCGGCGACCTGCTCCGCTTCATCGTCCTGGACGGCCTCGCCAAGCCGACCGTTCTGGAGGGTCCGGATCCGGCGGTGCTGCTCGCCGCCTACGGAGAAGTGGGCCAGTAAGTCCCCGGGCACGTCGTAACGCCCGATTTTCCTGTGGGGATGGGCACTTCGGACCGCCCCCGGCCGTTCACCAATCGGCGGCCGGGGGCGGTACCGTTCGGTAGGGAGCGGGGCCAGCGCCTCGCTGCCAGCGCCCATGGCCCGTACGAGATGGAGTGGCACCGGATGCAGCACGCAGTGGGTTCTCCGCTGCCGCCGCCCCACCAGCCGGGGCACGGACCGGCCGTCGGCTGGTCACCGGCCGCACAGCACGCAGGTCCCCCGCACCAGGGGGCAGCGCCGGTACCCCCGGGATACGCGGCTCCGCCTCCGGGCCCGGTTCCGCCGGCCCCGCAGCACTCGGCACCCGCGCACGTGCCGCAGCCCCCGGCGCCTCAGCACGTCCCGCAGTCGCCGCCCCCGGACACCACCGGCCATGTGCCGCTGCCGCCCGGTGGCCCGGTCGCCATGCCGAGCACCCCGGCCGTGCCCGATCCGGCCGCCACGACCCTCGCGGTGCTGCTGATCGGCCCGGCGGGCGCCGGCAAGACGAGCGTCGCCAAGTACTGGGCCGACCATCGCCGGGTCCCCACGGCCCACATCAGCCTCGACGACGTCCGCGAGTGGGTCCGCTCCGGCTTCGCCGACCCGCAGACCGGCTGGAACGACCACTCCGAGGCCCAGTACCGCCTGGCCCGCCGCACCTGCGGCTTCGCCGCGCGGAACTTCCTGGCCAACGGCATCTCCTGCATCCTCGACGACGCCGTCTTCCCGGACCGCCCCGTCGTCGGCCTCGGCGGCTGGAAGCGGCACGTGGGCCCGGGACTGCTGCCGGTGGTCCTGCTGCCGGGCCTGGAGATCGTCCTGGAGCGCAACGCGGAACGCTCGGGCAACCGCCGCCTCACCGACGAGGAGGTCGCCCGCATCCACGGCCGCATGGCGGGCTGGTACGGCTCGGGCCTGCCGATCATCGACAACTCCCAGCTCGACGTCCCACAGACGGCACAGGTCCTGGACGACGTACTGGCACGGTCGATAGCGAGCCCGCCGAGCTGGTAGGGAACTCAAGGGCGCCGGGGACCTGTACGTACCTATAAGGGGCGCCGGGGAACTGCGCGAGCAACCCCCACCAGGCCGCACCCGGCGCACGACCGCTCCTGGCACCCCGTCCCCCGAACGCCCTCCCAACCAGCACAAACCCGACAAGACTCCTACGCTCGAGTCATGTCAGAGGTGTACGCCACCCGCAGAGCAACACTCAGGGACCGCTGCCAAGCCGGCGGCAGCCAAGCCGCACTGGTCACCCGCCCCGCCAACGTGCGGTACCTCGCGGGCGCCGCCCCCAAGCGAGCCGTTCTGCTGATCGGCCGCACCGAGGACGTCCTGGTGTGCACCGACCCGCCCGACGACCGCCCCGCGGAAGCCCGCCTGGACGAGTCCCTGCGCGTGCACAAACTCCCCGGCGCCGGCGGCGACCCGGCGGTGGCCGCCGCGGATCTCGCCGAGGCGCAGCGCGCGGACTGCCTCGCCGTCGAGGAACACCACCTCACCGTCGCCCGGCACCGGGCGATCCGCTCCGTGGCCCCCCGGCTCCGCCTGGCCGATCTCGGGGGAGCGGTGGAACAGCTCAGGGTGGTCAAGGACGAGGAGGAGATCTCCTGCCTCCGCATCGGCGCCGAGATCGCCGACCAGGCCCTCGGCGAGCTGCTGGAGTCCATCCTCGTCGGCCGCACCGAACGGCATCTCGCGCTGGAACTGGAGCGCCGGCTCGTCGACCACGGCGCCGACGGTCCCGCCTTCCCCACTTCCGTCGCGACCGGTCCGAACTCCGGCCGACGCGCTCACCGCCCGACGGACCGGCGTGTCGAGGAGGGCGACTTCCTCTCCGTGTGCCTGGGGGCCACCTACCGCGGCTACCGCTGCGAGATCGGCCGTACCTTCGTCATCGGCACGTCTCCCGCGGACTGGCAGATCGAGCTGTACGACCTCGTCTTCGCCGCTCAGCGCGCCGGGCGGGAGTCCCTCGCGCCCGGCATGGCCTACCGGGACGTGGACCGTGCGGCACGTCAGGTACTGGACTCCGCGGGGCATGCGGAGGGGCTGCCACCGCTCACCGGTCACGGCGTCGGACTCGAAATCGACGAGGACCCGCAGTTGGCCCCCGCGGCCATGGGTAAACTGGACGCTTGCGTGCCGGTCACCGTCGAACCGGGGGTTCACCTCCCGGGCCGGGGCGGCGTCCGGATCGATGACACGCTCGTCGTCCGCCCCGAGGCGGACGGCGGACCCGAGCTACTCACCATCACGACCAAGGAGCTGCTCGCACTATAGGCAGGTGCGTGCCCCCGGGGTCGTCCACGTCAGTCCAGGAGATTCCGCAACCGTGGCTTCCACGAACGACCTCAAGAACGGCATGGTGCTCAAGCTCGAAGGCGGCCAGCTCTGGTCCGTCGTCGAGTTCCAGCACGTCAAGCCCGGCAAGGGCCCGGCCTTCGTGCGCACCAAGCTCAAGAACGTGCTGTCCGGGAAGGTCGTCGACAAGACCTTCAACGCCGGCGTGAAGGTCGAGACGGCCACCGTCGACAAGCGGGACATGCAGTTCTCCTACATGGACGGCGAGTACTTCGTCTTCATGGACATGGAGACCTACGACCAGCTCATGGTCGACCGCAAGGCCGTCGGCGACGCCGCCAACTTCCTGATCGAGGGCTTCACCGCCACCGTCGCGCAGCACGAGGGCGAGGTGCTCTTCGTCGAGCTGCCGGCCGCCGTCGAGCTCGTCATCCAGGAGACCGAGCCGGGCGTCCAGGGCGACCGCTCCACCGGTGGCACCAAGCCCGCCACCCTGGAGACCGGCCACCAGATCCAGGTCCCGCTCTTCATCACCACCGGTGAGAAGATCAAGGTCGACACCCGCACGAGCGACTACCTCGGCCGGGTGAACAGCTAACCGTGGCTGCCCGCAACACGGCCCGCAAGCGCGCCTTCCAGATCCTCTTCGAGGGCGACCAGCGCGGCGCCGACGTCCTGACGGTCCTCGCGGACTGGGTCCGGCTCTCCCGGGCCGACACCCGGCAGCCGCCGGTGAGCGAGTACACGATGCAGCTGGTCGAGGGCTACGCGGAGCACGCGAGGCGGATCGACGAGCTGATCGCCCAGTACTCGGTCGGCTGGACGCTGGACCGCATGCCGGTCGTCGACCGCAACATCCTGCGGCTCGGCGCCCACGAGCTGATCTGGGTCGACGAGACCCCGGACGCCGTCGTGCTGGACGAGATGGTGCAGCTGGCCAAGGAGTTCTCCACGGACGAGTCGCCGGCCTTCGTCAACGGCCTGCTCGGCCGTCTGAAGGAGCTCAAGCCCACGCTGCGCCGCGAGGCGTGAGCCGCGGTACAACGAACGCCGGGGGCCCGCAGCGACACGCTGCGGGCCCCCGGCGTCTGTGCGCCCGGCGACTCCCTGACGGCGCCGTGAAGCACGCGCCCGCGGGGCAAGCAAAAAGCCGCCGGGCACCAGAACCTCTCGGTCCTGGTGCCCGGCGGCACGTTTCTGCTCAGTCGGCAGAAGGGTCAGCTCTCCTCGTGGGCCACCGCGCGACGGGCGTCGGCGTCCAGCACACCCCAGCTGATCAGCTGCTCGGTGAGGACCGAGGGGGACTGGTCGTAGATGACGGCCAGTGTGCGCAGGTCGTCCTGGCGGATCGAGAGCACCTTGCCGTTGTAGTCACCGCGCTGCGACTGGATCGTCGCGGCGTAGCGCTGGAGGGGGCCGGCCTTCTCGGCCGGGACGTGGGCCAGCCGCTCCAGGTCCAGGACCAGCTTCGGCGGCGGCTCGGCGGCGCCGCCCGGCGTGGTGCCCGGGAGCAGCTCCTGGACCGGAACGCCGTAGAAATCCGCCAACTCGGCAAGGCGCTGTACGGTCACGGCTCGGTCGCCGCGCTCGTACGAACCGACCACCACGGCCTTCCAGCGTCCCTGGGACTTCTCCTCGACACCGTGGAGGGAAAGGCCCTGCTGGGTGCGGATGGCCCGGAGCTTGGCCCCGAGCTGTTTGGCGTATTCGCTGGACATATAGCTCCCCGGACACTGTGTCGACGCGGCCGGCCTTCCTGCCGCGCGGCTGGTAACTCACTGTGAGGTTACGCAGCGTGACTCTTGTGCGTCAAGCCGAATGGTCCACACCGACTCTTCCGTGGTGGCGGCGATCCGTTGGGCCAAGGGGGTGATCCGGGTCCGTTTCCCGGCCTGCTACGGTGGATGACGCAAACCCGACGTCCTTTAAGGTCCGTCCCGTGAGGCGGAGAAGGAGGTCCTTTTCGTATGGACATTCAAGCGTCCGATGCGCGGCCCGTTCTCGAAGGCCCCGACATCGCGCGGGTCTTGACCCGCATCGCCCACGAGATCGTCGAACGCGCCAAGGGCGCCGACGACGTGGTGCTCCTCGGCATCCCCACCCGCGGCGTCTTCCTCGCCCGGCGGCTCGCCGTCAAGCTCGAAGAGATCACCGAACGCAAGATCCCGGTCGGCTCGCTGGACATCACCATGTACCGCGACGACCTGCGCATGCACCCGCCGCGTGCGCTGGCCCGCACCGAGATCCCCGGTGACGGGATCGACGGCCGCCTCGTCGTCCTCGTCGACGACGTGCTCTTCTCCGGCCGCACCATCCGCGCCGCCCTCGACGCGCTGGGCGACATCGGCCGCCCGCGCGCGGTGCAGCTCGCCGTGCTCGTCGACCGCGGCCACCGGGAACTGCCCATCCGCGCCGACTACGTCGGCAAGAACCTCCCCACGTCGTTGCGGGAGACGGTCAAGGTCCAGCTCACCGAGGAGGACGGTCGCGACACCGTGCTGCTCGGTGTGAAGCAGACCCAGTAGCAGGCCGACGGGACATGCCGGCCCTCGGCATGCCCTGACCTGCCCCGAATCTCCCGAAACCTGAACTGCCTTACGGAGCCTGACAGATGCAGCGTCATCTCATCTCGGCCGCCGACCTCACCCGCGACGACGCCGTCCAGATCCTCGACACCGCCGAGGAGATGGCCCGGGTGGCCGACCGGCCCATCAAGAAACTGCCGACCCTGCGCGGCCGTACCGTCGTCAACCTCTTCTTCGAGGACTCCACGCGCACCCGGATCTCCTTCGAGGCGGCCGAGAAGCGGCTGTCCGCGGACGTCATCAACTTCTCCGCCAAGGGATCCAGCGTCTCCAAGGGCGAGTCCCTGAAGGACACCGCCCAGACGCTGGAGGCCATGGGCGTCGACGCCGTGGTGATCCGGCACGGCGCCTCGGGAGCGCCGTACCGCCTCGCCAACTCGGGCTGGATCGACGCCGCCGTCATCAACGCCGGTGACGGCACCCACCAGCACCCGACCCAGTCGCTGCTCGACGCCTTCACCATGCGCCGCCGGCTGGTCGGCCGGGACGCCGGGCTCGGCCAGGACCTGGCCGGCAAGCGGATCACGATCGTCGGCGACGTCCTGCACAGCCGTGTCGCCCGCTCCAACGTCGACCTGCTGCACACGCTCGGCGCCGAGGTCACCCTGGTCGCCCCGCCGACGCTGGTGCCGGTCGGCGTGGAGACCTGGCCCTGCGAGGTGAGTTACGACCTCGACAGCACGCTTCCCAAGTCCGACGCGGTGATGATGCTCCGCGTCCAGCGCGAGCGGATGAACGCCGCGTTCTTCCCGACCGAGCGCGAGTACTCGCGGCGCTACGGTCTCGACGGCGACCGCATGGCGAAGATGCCCGAGCACGCCATCGTGATGCACCCGGGCCCGATGGTCCGGGGCATGGAGATCACCGCCGAGGTCGCCGACTCCGAGCGCTGCACCGCCATCGAGCAGGTCGCAAACGGAGTCTCCATCCGGATGGCCGTCCTGTACCTGCTGCTGGGCGGCAGCGAGCCCGCCGTCAGCCACACCCGTATCGAGGAGAAGTAAGACAGATGAGCAAGATCCTGATCCGTGGTGCGAAGGTGCTCGGCGGCGAGCCGCAGGACGTGCTGATCGACGGCGACGTGATCGCCGAGGTGGGAGCCGGTCTGTCGGCCGAGGGCGCCGAGGTCGTCGAGGCGGCCGGCAAGGTGTTGCTGCCGGGCCTGGTCGACCTGCACACCCATCTGCGCGAGCCGGGCCGCGAGGACTCCGAGACCGTCCTGACCGGCACCCGCGCCGCCGCCTCCGGCGGCTACACCGCCGTGTTCGCCATGGCCAACACCTTCCCCGTCGCCGACACCGCCGGCGTCGTCGAGCAGGTCTGGCGGCTCGGCAAGGAGCACGGCTACTGCGACGTGCAGCCCATCGGCGCCGTCACCGTCGGCCTGGAGGGCAAGAAGCTCGCCGAGCTGGGCGCCATGCACGAGTCGGCCGCCGGGGTCACCGTCTTCTCCGACGACGGCAAGTGCGTCGACGACGCCGTGATCATGCGGCGGGCGCTGGAGTACGTGAAGGCCTTCGGCGGTGTCGTCGCCCAGCACGCGCAGGAGCCCCGGCTGACCGAGGGCGCCCAGATGAACGAGGGCGTCGTCTCCGCCGAGCTGGGCCTCGGCGGCTGGCCGGCGGTGGCCGAGGAGTCGATCATCGCCCGGGACGTCCTGCTCGCCGAGCACGTCGGCTCCCGCGTCCACATCTGCCACCTCTCGACCGCCGGCTCGGTGGAGATCGTCCGCTGGGCCAAGTCCCGCGGCATCGACGTGACCGCCGAGGTCACCCCGCACCACCTGCTCCTCACCGACGAGCTGGTCCGCACGTACAACCCGGTCTACAAGGTCAACCCGCCGCTGCGCACCGAGCGTGACGTGATGGCGCTGCGCGAAGCCCTCGCGGACGGCACGATCGACATCGTCGCCACCGACCACGCCCCGCACCCGCACGAGGACAAGGACTGCGAGTGGGCCGCCGCCGCCATGGGCATGGTCGGCCTGGAGACCGCGTTGTCAGTGGTACAGGAGACCATGGTCGACACCGGGCTCCTCGACTGGGCCGGGGTCGCCGCGCGCATGTCCTTCAAGCCCGCCGAGATCGGGCAGGCGAAGGGCCACGGCCGTCCCGTCTCGGCTGGTGAGCCCGCCAACCTCACGCTCCTCGACACGGAATACCGTGGGTCCGTGGACCCCGCGGGCTTCGCCTCGCGCAGCCGCAACACTCCGTACCAGGGGCGTGAGCTGCCGGGCCGTGTCACGCACACGTGGCTCCGGGGCAAGGCCACGCTCGTCGACGGGAAGCTCACGTGACACCACTCCTGACCATCGCCGCCGAACAGAAGTCGGCCGAGGTGACCGACTGGGCCGCCCGCATCGGCTGGCTCGTCGGCCTCGCCCTCTTCGTCGCGCTCGTCTACTGGCTGATGCGCGAGGGCTGGAAATGGCGCGGCACGCTCCAGGGCGACCTGCCGGAGCTGCCCAGCGCGCCCGAAGAGCCGGGCCCGGTCAGACTGAGCATGAGCGGCCGGTACCACGGCTCCACGACCGCGGGGCAGTGGCTCGACCGCATCGTGGCGCACGGCCTCGGTACCCGCAGCCGGGTCGAGCTCACCCTGACGGACGCGGGCCTGGACGTCGTACGCCCCGGCGCGAACGACTTCTTCGTCCCGGCCGAACAGCTGCGCGAGGCCCGGCTCGACAAGGGCATCGCCGGCAAGGTCCTCACCGAGGGCGGACTGCTCGTCGTGACCTGGGCGCACGGCGACCGAATGATCGACTCCGGCTTCCGCTCGGACACGGCCGCCGAGCACACCGAGTGGGTCGACACCCTGAACCAGATGATCAACAAGACGGAAGGCGCACGATGACGACCTCCACAAGGGGAGCCACCAAGGTTCCCGCCGTCCTCGTCCTGGAGGACGGCCGGATCTTCCGCGGCCGTGCCTACGGGGCCGTGGGGGTGACCTTCGGCGAGGCCGTGTTCTCCACCGGCATGACCGGCTACCAGGAGACCCTCACCGACCCGTCGTATCACCGCCAGGTCGTCGTGATGACCGCGCCGCACGTCGGCAACACCGGCGTCAACGACGAGGACCCGGAGAGCAAGCGGATCTGGGTCGCCGGTTACGTCGTGCGCGACCCCGCGCGCGTGCCGTCCAACTGGCGCTCCCGGCGCTCGCTGGACGACGAGCTGCGCCACCAGGGCGTCGTCGGGATCTCCGGCATCGACACCCGCGCGCTCACCCGCCACCTGCGCGAGCGCGGCGCCATGCGCGTCGGCATCTTCTCCGGCAACGCCCTGCCCGACGAGGGCACCATGCTCGCCGAGGTCCGCCAGGCCCCGGAGATGAAGGGCGCCGACCTCTCCGCCGAGGTCGCGACCAAGGAGGCGTACGTCGTCCCCGCGGTCGGCGAGAAGAAGTTCACCGTCGCCGCCGTCGACCTCGGCATCAAGGGCATGACCCCGCACCGGATGGCCGAGCGCGGCATCGAGGTGCACGTGCTGCCGGCCACGGCGACCGCCGAGGACGTCTACGCCGTGAACCCGGACGGCGTGTTCTTCTCCAACGGCCCCGGTGACCCGTCCACCGCCGACCACCCGGTCTCCGTCATGCGGGCGGTCCTGGAGCGCGGCACCCCGCTCTTCGGGATCTGCTTCGGCAACCAGATCCTCGGCCGCGCCCTCGGCTTCGGCACCTACAAGCTGAAGTACGGCCACCGCGGCATCAACCAGCCCGTGCAGGACCGTACGACCGGCAAGGTCGAGGTCACCGCGCACAACCACGGCTTCGCCGTCGACGCGCCGCTCGACCAGGTCTCCGAGACCCCCTACGGCCGCGCCGAGGTCTCCCACGTCTGCCTCAACGACAACGTGGTGGAGGGCCTGCAGCTCCTCGACCGGCCGGCCTTCAGCGTCCAGTACCACCCCGAAGCGGCAGCGGGACCGCACGACGCCGCCTACCTGTTCGACCGCTTCGTTTCCCTGATGGAGGGCCAGCGTGCCTAAGCGCACCGATATCCAGTCCGTCCTGGTCATCGGCTCCGGCCCGATCGTCATCGGCCAGGCCGCCGAGTTCGACTACTCCGGGACCCAGGCGTGCCGCATCCTGCGCGCCGAGGGCCTGCGTGTCATCCTCGTGAACTCCAACCCGGCGACGATCATGACCGACCCGGAGATCGCGGACGCGACCTACGTCGAGCCGATCACCCCGGAGTTCGTCGAGAAGATCATCGCCAAGGAGCGCCCGGACGCCCTGCTGCCCACGCTGGGCGGTCAGACGGCGCTGAACACGGCGATCTCGCTGCACGCGGCAGGCACGCTGGAGAAGTACAACGTCGAGCTGATCGGCGCCAACGTCGAGGCGATCAACAAGGGCGAGGACCGCGACCTCTTCAAGGAGGTCGTCGAGGCAGTCCGAGGCAAGATCGGGCACGGCGAGTCCGCCCGCTCGGTCATCTGCCACTCCATGGACGACGTCCTCAAGGGCGTCGAGACCCTCGGCGGCTACCCGGTCGTGGTCCGCCCGTCCTTCACCATGGGCGGCGCCGGCTCCGGCTTCGCGCACGACGAGGAGGCGCTGCGCCGCATCGCCGGGCAGGGCCTGACGCTCTCGCCGACCACCGAGGTGCTCCTGGAGGAGTCCATCCTCGGCTGGAAGGAGTACGAGCTGGAGCTGATGCGCGACAAGCACGACAACGTCGTGGTCGTCTGCTCCATCGAGAACTTCGACCCGATGGGCGTGCACACCGGCGACTCCATCACCGTCGCCCCGGCGATGACGCTGACGGACCGCGAGTACCAGGTGCTGCGCGACGTCGGTATCGCGATCATCCGCGAGGTGGGCGTCGACACCGGTGGCTGCAACATCCAGTTCGCGGTGAACCCCGAGGACGGCCGGGTCATCGTCATCGAGATGAACCCGCGCGTGTCCCGCTCCTCCGCGCTCGCCTCCAAGGCGACCGGTTTCCCGATCGCGAAGATCGCGGCGAAGCTGGCCGTCGGCTACACCCTGGACGAGATCCCGAACGACATCACGCAGGAGACCCCGGCCTCCTTCGAGCCGACGCTCGACTACGTGGTCGTGAAGGCCCCGCGGTTCGCGTTCGAGAAGTTCCCGTCCGCGGACTCCACGCTGACGACCACCATGAAGTCGGTCGGCGAGGCCATGGCGATCGGCCGGAACTTCACCGAGGCCTTCCAGAAGGCGATGCGCTCCCTGGAGAAGAAGGGTTCGCAGTTCACCTTCGTCGGGGAGCCCGGCGACAAGGCCGCCCTGCTCGCCGAGGCCGTCCGTCCCACCGACGGCCGGATCAACACGGTCATGCAGGCGATCCGCGCGGGCGCCACGCCGGAGGAGGTCTTCGAGTACACGAAGATCGACCCCTGGTTCGTCGACCAGCTCTTCCTGATCAAGGAGATCGCGGACGAACTCGCCGAGGCGCGCGAGCTCACCCCCGAGCTGCTCGCCGAGGCCAAGCGGCACGGCTTCTCCGACCAGCAGATCGGCGAGATCCGCGGGCTGCGCGAGGACGTCGTGCGCGAGGTGCGGCACGCGCTGGGCCTGCGCCCGGTCTACAAGACGGTCGACACCTGCGCGGCCGAGTTCGCCGCGAAGACGCCGTACTTCTACTCCTCCTACGACGAGGAGACCGAGGTCGCGCCGCGCGAGAAGCCCGCGGTGATCATCCTGGGCTCGGGCCCGAACCGCATCGGCCAGGGCATCGAGTTCGACTACTCCTGCGTCCACGCCTCCTTCGCGCTGAGCGAGGCCGGGTACGAGACCGTGATGGTCAACTGCAACCCGGAGACCGTCTCCACGGACTACGACACCTCCGATCGCCTGTACTTCGAGCCGCTGACCCTCGAGGACGTCCTGGAGATCGTCCACGCGGAGTCCCTGGCCGGCCCGATCGCGGGTGTGGTGGTCCAGCTCGGTGGTCAGACCCCGCTGGGCCTGGCGCAGGCGCTGAAGGACAACGGCGTGCCGATCGTCGGCACCTCCCCGGAGGCCATCCACGCCGCCGAGGACCGCGGCGCCTTCGGCCGCGTCCTGCACGAGGCCGGCCTCCCGGCCCCCAAGCACGGCACCGCCACCACCTTCGCCGAGGCCAAGGCCATCGCCGACGAGATCGGCTACCCGGTCCTCGTCCGGCCGTCGTACGTCCTCGGCGGGCGCGGCATGGAGATCGTCTACGACGAGACCCGCCTCGCCGCCTACATCGCCGAGTCGACCGAGATCAGCCCGACCCGGCCGGTCCTCGTCGACCGCTTCCTGGACGACGCGATCGAGATCGACGTGGACGCGCTCTACGACGGCACCGAGCTCTACCTCGGCGGCGTGATGGAGCACATCGAGGAGGCCGGCATCCACTCCGGCGACTCCGCGTGCGCGCTGCCCCCGATCACGCTCGGCGGCCACGACATCAAGCGGCTGCGGGCCTCCACGGAGGCCATCGCCCGCGGTGTCGGAGTGCGCGGTCTGATCAACATCCAGTTCGCCATGGCCGGTGACATCCTCTACGTCCTGGAGGCCAACCCGCGCGCCTCCCGCACGGTCCCGTTCACCTCCAAGGCGACCGCGGTGCCGCTGGCGAAGGCCGCCGCCCGGATCTCGCTGGGCGCGACCATCGCCGAGCTGCGGGCCGAAGGGCTGCTGCCGCGGAACGGCGACGGCGGCGAGCTGCCGCTGGACGCGCCGATCTCCGTCAAGGAGGCCGTCATGCCGTGGTCGCGGTTCCGCGACATCCACGGCCGCGGTGTCGACACGGTGCTGGGCCCGGAGATGCGCTCCACCGGCGAGGTCATGGGCATCGACTCGGTCTTCGGCACGGCGTACGCGAAGTCCCAGGCGGGCGCCTACGGTCCGCTGCCGACCAAGGGCCGTGCCTTCATCTCGGTGGCCAACCGCGACAAGCGCTCGGTGATCTTCCCCGCGCGTGAGCTGGTCGCGCACGGCTTCGAGCTGCTCGCGACCTCCGGCACCGCCGAGGTCCTCAAGCGCAACGGCATCAACGCCACCGTCGTGCGCAAGCAGTCCGAGGGCACCGGACCCAACGGCGAGAAGACCATCGTCCAGCTCATCCACGACGGCGAGGTCAACCTCATCGTCAACACCCCGTACGGCACCGGCGGCCGCCTCGACGGCTACGAGATCCGTACGGCGGCCGTGGCGCGGTCCGTGCCGTGTCTGACGACCGTGCAGGCCCTGGCCGCCGCGGTCCAGGGCATCGACGCCCTCAACCACGGTGACGTGGGCGTCCGTTCGCTCCAGGAACACGCCGAGCACCTGACGGCGGCCCGCGACTAGCAGCCCTGAGGGGGACACCGGAAACGGTGTCCCCCTTCTGGTGAGGACACCAACATGTACAAGCTTTTCTTCGGTCTGGTCTTCCGGCGGATGGACCCGGAGCAGGCGCACCACCTGGCGTTCCGCTGGATCCGGCTCGCCGTCGCGATCCCCGTGCTGCGCACCTTCGTCGCCGCCGCGCTCGCGCCCCGCCACAAGGAACTGCGCACCGAGGCCTTCGGACTGCGCATGCACGGGCCCTTCGGACTCGCCGCCGGCTTCGACAAGAACGCGGTCGCCATCGACGGCATGTCGATGCTGGGCTTCGACCACGTCGAGATCGGCACGGTCACCGGCGAGGCGCAGCCCGGCAACCCCAAGCAGCGGCTGTTCCGGCTCGTGCCCGACCGGGCGCTGATCAACCGCATGGGCTTCAACAACGAGGGCTCTCTGGCCGTCGCCGCCCGGCTGGCCTCCCGCACGCCCGTGTTCGGCACGGTCGTGGGCGTCAACATCGGCAAGACCAAGGTGGTTCCGGAGGCCGAGGCCACCGGCGACTACGTGAAGTCGACCGAGCGGCTCGCGCCGTACGCCGACTACCTGGTCGTGAACGTCTCCTCGCCCAACACGCCGGGGCTGCGCAACCTCCAGGCGGTCGACCACCTGCGCCCGCTGCTGAGCGCCGTGCGCGAGGCGGCCGACCGTACCGTCACCACGCGCCGGGTCCCGCTGCTGGTCAAGATCGCGCCGGACCTCGCCGACGAGGACATCGACGCCGTGGCCGACCTCGCCGTCGAACTGGGCCTGGACGGGATCATCGCCACCAACACCACCATCGCGCGCGAAGGCCTCGGGCTGCGCTCCGGACCCGCCCTGGTCCAGGAGACCGGCGGCCTGTCCGGTGCCCCGCTGAAGGAGCGTTCCCTGGAGGTGCTGCGGCGCCTGTACGCGCGCGTGGGCGACCGCATCACCCTCGTGGGCGTCGGAGGCATCGAGAACGCCGAGGACGCCTGGCAGCGCATCCTGGCCGGCGCCACGCTGGTCCAGGGGTACAGCGCGTTCATCTACGAGGGGCCCTTCTGGTGCCGCGCGATCCACAAGGGGCTCGCCGCCCGGCTGCGCACCAGCCCGTACGCCACGCTCGCCGACGCGGTCGGCGCCGACGTGAGGAAGGCCGCATGACTCTGGAACCCTTCGGCGCCCGGCTGCGCCGTGCCATGGACGAGCGGGGCCCGCTGTGCGTCGGCATCGACCCGCACGCCTCCCTGCTCGCGGAGTGGGGCCTCGAGGACGACATCGCCGGTCTGGAGCGGTTCAGCCGTACGGTCGTCGAGGCGATGGCCGACCGGGTCGCCGTGCTGAAGCCGCAGAGCGCGTTCTTCGAGCGTTTCGGCTCGCGCGGGGTGGCCGTGCTGGAGAAGTCGGTCGAGGAGGCCCGGTCGGCCGGCGCGCTCGTGGTGATGGACGCCAAGCGCGGTGACATCGGTTCGACCATGGCCGCGTACGCCGAGTCCTTCCTGTGCAAGGACTCCCCGCTGTTCTCGGACGCCCTGACCGTCTCGCCGTACCTCGGCTACGGCTCGCTCTCGCCCGCCGTGGCGCTGGCCCGGGAGAGCGGCGCCGGCCTGTTCGTGCTGGCGCTGACCTCCAACCCGGAGGGCGGCGAGGTGCAGCACGCGGTGCGGGCCGACGGGCGGAACGTAGGCGCGACCATGCTGGCCCACCTGGCCGCCGAGAACGTGGGGGAGGAGCCCCTGGGCTCCTTCGGCGCGGTCGTCGGCGCCACGCTGGGTGACCTGTCCTCCTACGAACTGCGGATCAACGGTCCGCTCCTGGCGCCCGGCATCGGCGCTCAGGGGGCCACGCCGGCGGACCTTCCCCGGGTCTTCGGGGCGGCGGTGCGCAATGTCGTGCCGAACGTCAGCCGGGGGGTCCTGCGGCACGGTCCCGACGTGGGAGCGCTGCGGACGGCGGCGGAGCGGTTCGCGGAGGAGATCCGGGCGGCCGTGGCGGCCGCGTGAGCCCCGCCCGGGCGCGACCAGGTCCGTCTCGCGGGCGGTCGCCTCGGTGTATTTAGACGCTTGTTCGAGTCCTCCGATGAGTGACCGAGGGCCGACTTGAGTCTGAATACATCCTCAAATCCGGGGCAATTTGTCTTAAATGTCCGTACTGGCGGAGGCTGACCAGGACTTTTCCGCTGTTCTCGCTGACTCTGGCGGACTTGCCCGCTAGTCTCCGAGCAGAGAACGGGCAAGCGTGTTGCTCGTGGCTCCCCAGGTGTGGGGCGACTAGGTTCCTCACCGGTCCGTATCCGACAGTTCAACATCCGAGGTGACGTAGGCGTGGCTCTTCCGCCCCTTACCCCTGAACAGCGCGCAGCCGCGCTCGAAAAGGCCGCCGCGGCTCGCCGGGAGCGGGCCGAGGTCAAGAATCGACTCAAGCACTCCGGCGCCTCCCTTCACGAGGTCATCAAGCAGGGCCAGGAGAACGACGTCATCGGCAAGATGAAGGTCTCCGCCCTTCTTGAGTCCCTGCCGGGCGTGGGCAAGGTCCGCGCCAAGCAGATCATGGAGCGACTCGGCATCTCCGAGAGCCGCCGCGTGCGTGGCCTCGGCTCCAACCAGATCGCTTCCCTGGAGCGTGAGTTCGGCAGCACCGGCTCCTGAACCCGGGCACTGCCGGGAAGGGAGTCCCGGGCACCCCGGGATTGCTGGAATAATCGCTGCATGGCTGCAACATTCCGGGGGACGACCCCCGAGCCCCCGGACGTACGTCCGCGGCTGACCGTGCTCTCCGGCCCCTCAGGGGTCGGCAAGAGCACGGTCGTCGCCCATATGCGCAAGGAACATCCCGAGGTCTGGCTCTCGGTGTCGGCGACGACCCGCAAGCCCCGCCCCGGCGAGCAGCACGGGGTCCACTACTTCTTCGTCACCGACGAGGAGATGGACAAGCTGATCGCCAACGGTGAGCTGCTGGAGTGGGCCGAGTTCGCCGGCAACCGCTACGGCACGCCGCGCGCGGCCGTGCTGGAGCGGCTGGAGGCGGGCAAGCCCGTCCTGCTGGAGATCGACCTCCAGGGCGCCCGGCAGGTCCGCGAGTCCATGGCGGAGGCCCACCTGGTGTTCCTGGCTCCTCCCTCCTGGGAGGAGCTGGTGCGCAGGCTCACCGGCCGGGGCACCGAGCCGCCCGAGGTGATCGAGCGTCGCCTGGAGGCCGCGAAGGTCGAACTGGCCGCCGAGCCGGAGTTCGACGAGACCTTGGTCAACACCTCCGTCGAGGACGTGGCGCGCGAGCTGCTAGCCTTGATGGACGTTGTGTGATCGTGTCTGATCGTTCAGACGCTGATCATCCAGCCTGAATCTTTCCCATCCATCGGAAGGTAGAGCGTGTCCTCTTCCATCTCCGCGCCCGAGGGCATCATCAACCCGCCGATCGACGAGCTCCTCGAGGCCACCGACTCGAAGTACAGCCTCGTGATCTACGCGGCCAAGCGTGCCCGCCAGATCAACGCGTACTACTCGCAGCTCGGCGAGGGTCTCCTCGAGTACGTCGGTCCGCTCGTGGACACCCACGTCCACGAGAAGCCGCTCTCGATCGCCCTGCGCGAGATCAACGCGGGACTGCTGACGTCCGAGGCCGTCGAGGGCCCGGCGCAGTAATATCTCCTGCTTGCAGCAGTCTTTTCCACAGGCCCGGCAGTCATGCTGCCGGGCCTGTGGTGTGTCATGGGGTTGTACGTCTTCGGAGCGTGGCCTTCGCGGACGTGGCCGAGTGTTTTCCGAGCCGGGGAGAGACCGTGGACAAGCCGAGGGTCGTTCTGGGCGTGAGCGGTGGCATCGCCGCCTACAAGGCCTGTGAGCTGCTGCGCCGACTGACGGAGTCGGGACACGACGTCCGGGTCGTGCCGACCGCCTCCGCGCTGCACTTCGTCGGCGCCGCCACCTGGTCGGCCCTGTCCGGCAACCCCGTCTCGACCGAGGTGTGGGACGACGTCCACGAGGTGCCGCACGTCCGCATCGGGCAGCACGCCGACCTGGTCGTGGTCGCCCCGGCCACCGCGGACATGCTCGCCAAGGCCGCCCACGGCCTCGCCGACGACCTGCTGACCAACACCCTGCTCACCGCCCGCTGCCCGGTCGTCTTCGCCCCGGCCATGCACACCGAGATGTGGGAGCACCCGGCCACCCAGGAGAACGTGGCGACGCTGCGCCGCCGCGGAGCCGTCGTCATCGAACCCGCCGTCGGCCGACTCACCGGCGTCGACACCGGCAAGGGCCGGCTGCCCGACCCCGGGGAGATCTTCGAGGTCTGCCGCCGGGTGCTGGCCAGAGGCGTCACCGAGCCCGACCTCGCGGGGCGGCACGTCGTCGTCAGCGCCGGCGGCACCCGGGAGCCCCTCGACCCGGTCCGCTTCCTCGGCAACCGCTCCTCGGGCAAGCAGGGGTACGCCCTCGCCCGCACCGCCGCCGCGCGGGGCGCCCGGGTCACGCTGATCGCCGCGAACACCGGGCTGCCGGACCCCGCGGGCGTGGACGTCGTCCAGGTGGGTACGGCCGTACAGCTGCGGGAGGCCGTGCTGAAGGCGGCCGCCGACGCGGACGCGGTGGTCATGGCCGCGGCGGTCGCGGACTTCCGCCCGGCCGCGTACGCCTCGGGGAAGATCAAGAAGAAGGACGGGCAGGACCCCGACCCGATCGTCCTGGTGCGGAATCCGGACATCCTCGCGGAGATCTCCGCCGACCGCGCCCGCCCCGGCCAGGTCGTCGTAGGGTTCGCCGCCGAAACGGACGACGTGCTGGCCAATGGCCGTGCCAAGCTGGCCCGCAAGGGGTGCGACCTGCTCGTGGTGAACGAGGTGGGGGAGCGCAAGACCTTCGGCTCCGAGGAGAACGAGGCCGTCGTGCTGGGCGCCGACGGCACCGAGACGCCCGTCCCGTACGGCCCCAAGGAGGCACTGGCCGAAACTGTGTGGGATCTGGTGGCCCCGCGCCTCACCTGAGTGCCGCATTCGTTTCACGGGCTCCTGAAACCCCGCACATTGGGGCGTGGCGCCCCTGGTCAAGGGCGTGGAGGATTGGGCAGAATGCCCGTGCCGCAGGTCACAGCGCTCCCGAGAGGCGAGACAGGTGGGCCCGTGGCCGAGCGCGACCGATAAACTGTTCTCGGACGACGCCGGGCGCAGCCCCCGTCCCGTCCAAAAATGATCAGCCAGCAGCCGCTGCAACCCCAGGGAGCGTTGTGTCCCGTCGCCTGTTCACCTCGGAGTCCGTTACCGAGGGTCACCCCGACAAGATCGCTGACCAGATCAGCGACACCATTCTCGACGCGCTTCTGCGCGAGGACCCGACCTCCCGGGTCGCCGTCGAGACGCTGATCACCACCGGCCTGGTGCACGTGGCCGGCGAGGTCACGACCAAGACGTACGCGGACATCGCGACGCTGGTCCGCAGCAAGATCCTCGAGATCGGCTACGACTCCTCGAAGAAGGGCTTCGACGGCGCCTCCTGCGGCGTCTCGGTGTCGATCGGCGCGCAGTCCCCGGACATCGCGCAGGGTGTCGACACGGCGTACGAGAACCGCGTCGAGGGCGACGAGGACGAGCTCGACCGCCAGGGCGCCGGTGACCAGGGCCTGATGTTCGGCTACGCGACCGACGAGACCCCGACCCTGATGCCGCTGCCGATCTTCCTGGCGCACCGCCTGTCGAAGCGGCTCTCCGAGGTCCGCAAGAACGGCACCATCCCCTACCTGCGCCCCGACGGCAAGACGCAGGTCACCATCGAGTACGACGGCGACAAGGCCGTCCGCCTCGACACGGTGGTCGTCTCCTCGCAGCACGCGAGCGACATCGACCTGGAGTCCCTGCTGGCCCCCGACATCCGCGAATTCGTCGTGGAGCCGGAGCTGAAGGCGCTCCTGGACGAGGGCATCAAGCTGGACACCGAGGGCTACCGCCTGCTGGTCAACCCGACCGGCCGCTTCGAGATCGGCGGCCCGATGGGCGACGCCGGCCTCACCGGCCGCAAGATCATCATCGACACGTACGGCGGCATGGCCCGCCACGGCGGCGGCGCCTTCTCCGGCAAGGACCCGTCCAAGGTGGACCGCTCGGCCGCGTACGCGATGCGGTGGGTCGCCAAGAACGTCGTGGCGGCGGGCCTCGCCTCCCGCTGCGAGGTGCAGGTGGCGTACGCCATCGGCAAGGCCGAGCCGGTCGGTCTCTTCGTCGAGACCTTCGGCACCGCCAAGATCGACGCCGAGAAGATCGAGAAGGCGATCGACGAGGTCTTCGACCTCCGCCCGGCCGCGATCATCCGCGACCTCGACCTGCTCCGCCCGATCTACGCCCAGACGGCCGCGTACGGCCACTTCGGCCGCGAGCTTCCCGAGTTCACCTGGGAGCGCACGGACCGTGTGGACGCGCTGCGCAAGGCCGCGGGTCTGTAAGGCCCCCAGCACAGCAGCGAGGCCCGGTTCCCTTCGGGGGGCCGGGCCTCGGCGTATGTCCGCGCCCGCTCCGGCTGTCAGTGGGGTTTGGTAAGAATGCAAGGGTGAGCAGCGAGAACGGGCAGGTCGGTGGTGGGGCTGAGGGGGCGCCGCCCGAGCAGCTCGCGTTGATCCGGGAGAGCGTGCGGCAGGCCAAGGGGCCCCGGGCGAAGCCTCGGACGTGGCGGGGGGCCGCGCTGGCCCGGGATCTGCCCGTTGCCCGGGTGCTGGTGGACAAGGGGGTGCTGCATCTCGACCGGTACTTCGACTACGCGGTGCCCGAGGAGCTCGATGCCGACGCGCAGCCAGGGGTGCGGGTGCGGGTGCGGTTCGGGGCCGGGCGCGGGCGGGTGCGGGAGGGGCGTCGTGAGGGCGGGGGGCTGATCGACGGGTTTCTCGTCGAGCGGCTGGCGGAGTCCGACTACTCCGGGCCGCTGGCCGCTCTGGCCCAGGTCGTGTCGCCCGAGCGGGTGCTCGACGAGGAGCTGCTGGGGCTGGCCCGGGCCGTCGCGGACCGGTATGCGGGGAGCCTGGCCGATGTGCTGCAGCTGGCTGTTCCGCCGCGCAGCGCTCGGGCCGAGCAGCGGCCCTCGCCGGAGCCGTTGCCGCCGCCGGGGGCGCCTGAGGCGGGGCCCTGGGGGCGGTACGAGCACGGGGGCGCGTTCGTGGAGGCGCTGGCGTCCGGCGGGGCGCCCCGGGCCGTGTGGAACGCCCTGCCCGGACCGGAGTGGAGCGAGGAGATCGCGCGGGTGGTCGCGGCGACGCTGGCGTCCGGGCGGGGGGCGCTGGTCGTGGTGCCGGACGGGCGGGCCGTGGCGCGGGTCGATGCCGCGTTGACGGCGCTGCTGGGGGAGGGGCGGCATGCCGTGCTCACCGCCGATGCCGGGCCCGAGAAGAGGTACCGGGAGTGGCTCGCGGTGCGGCGGGGGTCGGTACGGGCCGTGGTGGGGACGCGCGCGGCGATGTTCGCGCCGGTGCGGGATCTGGGCCTCGTCGTCATCTGGGACGACGGGGACGACAGCCACAGCGAGCCACACGCTCCTCAGCCGCATGCGCGTGATGTGTTGCTGCTGCGGGCCGCGCAGGACAAGTGCGGGTTCTTGCTGGGCGGTTGGAGCTGTACGGTCGAGGCCGCGCAGCTGGTGGAGAGCGGATGGGCCCGGCCGCTGGTCGCCTCGCGCGAGCGGGTGCGGGGGGCCGCGCCGCTGGTGCGGACCGTGGGGGACGGTGACCTCGCCCGGGACGAGGCCGCGCGGGCGGCCCGGTTGCCGACGCTCGCGTGGCAGGTCGTGCGGGATGCCTTGCGGCAGGGGCCGGTGCTGGTGCAGGTGCCTCGGCGGGGCTATGTGCCGCGGTTGGCGTGCGCCGGTTGCCGGGCGCCCGCACGGTGCCGGCACTGCGCCGGGCCCTTGGAGGCGCGGGACAGCGGGGCCCTGCGGTGCGCGTGGTGCGGTCAGGAGGAGGGCTCCTGGCACTGTGCGGAGTGCGGCGGGTTCCGGCTGCGGGCGCAGGTGGTGGGGGCCCGGCGGACCGCGGAGGAGTTGGGGCGGGCGTTTCCGGCTGTGCCGGTGCGGACGTCCGGGCGGGAGCATGTGCTGGACACGGTGCCGGGGGCGCCGGCGCTGGTGGTGAGTACGCCGGGGGCGGAGCCCGTCGCCGAGGGCGGTTACGCGGCGGCCCTGCTGTTGGACGGGTGGGCCATGCTCGGACGGCCCGATCTGCGGGCCGGTGAGGACGCGGTACGGCGGTGGATCGGCGCGGCGGCGCTGGTGCGGCCGCAGGGTGCCGGGGGGACCGTGGTGGTGGTCGCTGAGCCGACCTTGCGGCCGGTGCAGGCGCTGGTGCGGTGGGATCCGGTGGGGCATGCGGTGCGGGAGCTGGCGGAGCGGGCCGAGCTGGGGTTTCCGCCGGTGTCCCGGATGGCGGCGGTCTCGGGGGTGCCGGAGGCGGTCGGGGAGTTTCTGCGGGCGGTGGAACTGCCGGGAGAGGCGGAGGTGTTGGGGCCGGTGCCGGTGCCTGTCACCGCGCCGGGGCGGCCTCGGCGGGTCGGGGGGCCGCCGCCGGGGGAGCGGTGGGAGCGGGCGCTGATTCGGGTGCCGCCGGGGAAGGGGGCGGCGTTGGCGGCCGCGCTGAAGGCTGCGCAGGCCGCTCGGATGGCTCGGGGGGCTTCGGCTCGGGGCGCGGCCGGTGGGGAGGCGGCGGTTCGGGTGCGGATCGATCCGCCGGACATCGGGTGAGCCGGGTGCTGTGTTCGGGCCGGTCGGTGGTCTTCTGACCCTGCGTGGGGGCTGGGTGGGCGGGTTTCGCTCACCCGCGCTTGCGGGGCGCCGCTGCGCCCACCCGTGCCGCCCCGGCGGCACGACTGCCCGCAGCTAGGGGGTGGGGGGCGGTCTGCTCACCCGCGCTTGCGGGGCGCCGCTGCGCCCACCCGTGCCGCCCCAGCGGCACGACTGCCCGCAGCTAGGGGGCCTGCTGGAGCGGTGCGACTGCCCGCAGGTATGGGGTGGGGGGTGGTTCTGCTCGCCCGCGCTTGCGGGGTGTCGCTGCGCCCGTCCGTGCCGCCCCGGCGGCACGGGTGCCCGCAGCTAGGGGGCGTGCTGCCTCAGCGGTGCGACTGCCCGCAGGTAGGGCCCGTGGCTGGGCGGGGTTGGGAGGGGTGGGGGCTTCAGGACGGGACTGATCGCACCTCGGGCAGGTGGGGGGTGGTTGCGTGGGCCCGCCCTCCCCATGTCGGTGGGGAGGGCGGGGGTGGGGTGGGTCAGCCGTTTCGGGGGGACGGGAAGGCCGGGGGGCGGGGGTCTTCTCGTAGGGCGGGGCTGCCGGCCGTGGGCTGGGTGGGCATCGAGCGGGCCGCGGGGACCGTCGGGACCGACGGGATGCCCGTGTTGACGCTCACCGTCCGGGCGGCCGTGGCCTCGGTCGTGCGCTCCGCCTCCGCCGCCGCCTGGGTCGCGGCGCGGCGGGAGCCGTAACGGCGGTGCACCGCCTGTTTGGTCACGCCGAGGGCCGAGCCCACCGCGTCCCACGAGAAACCGAGTGAGCGGTCGAAGTCCACCGCGGCCGTGACCAGGGTCTCGACACTGTCCCGCAGCTCCTGGGCGAGACGTACCGTCGGGGCGGGAGCGCGTCCGTAGACGACGAAGCCCGTGGACGGGCCGGAGCGGCGCGGGCGGTAGACGTTGCCCAACTGGGCGGTGAGCGTGCGCAGTGCGTCCACCTGCCGGCGGACCCGCTCGATGTCCCGCACCAGCAAGTGCAGGCTGGCCCGAGCCTGGGCGTCGTGGGTTGCGTGGTCGGCCATGAACAAGCCTCTCGAACCGGCGTTGAAAAGGATCGGGCCGCGCGATGTGCGGCCCGTTGTGGTCAACTCTTTCTTGACCAACGCGTTTACGCTCCGCTGGTCACGCAGAGGGGGCGTACCGGCATATGCGTGCGCCGGGGTGGGGAGCACGGGACTCTCCTGGGCGGGGCGCCCAATTAGACTGGTGTGCTGCCCCATCGATCTCGACCGAGAGGCCCGTAGTCACCTATGAAGCTCGTCTTCGCCGGTACCCCCGAGGTCGCCGTTCCCGCGCTGGATGCTCTGATCGCCTCCGGGCGGCACGAGGTGGCCGCCGTCGTGACGAGGCCCGACGCGCCCGCCGGGCGGGGGCGCAGGCTGATCGCCTCTCCCGTGGCCGAGCGCGCCGAGGAGGCCGGGATCGAGGTGCTGAAGCCCCTCAAGCCGCGGGATCCGGAGTTCCTGGAGCGGCTTCGGGAGATCGCGCCGGACTGCTGTCCGGTCGTCGCCTACGGGGCGCTGCTGCCGCGCGTCGCACTCGACATCCCCGCCCATGGGTGGGTCAACCTGCATTTCTCCCTGCTGCCCGCCTGGCGCGGCGCCGCTCCCGTGCAGCACTCGATCATGGCGGGCGACGAGATCACCGGCGCGTCCACCTTCCTCATCGAGGAAGGGCTGGACTCCGGGCCGGTGTACGGGACCGTGACCGAGGCGGTCCGGCCCACCGACACCAGCGGTGACCTGCTGACCCGGCTCGCCTTCGCCGGTGCCGGGCTGCTCGCCGCGACCATGGACGGCATCGAGGACGGCTCCCTGAAGGCCGTACCGCAGCCCGGCGAGGGCATCAGCCTCGCGCCGAAGGTGAATGTCGAGGACGCCCACGTCCAGTGGGGCGCGCCCGCGCTGCGGGTCGACCGGCTCGTGCGCGGGTGCACGCCCGCCCCGGGCGCCTGGACCACCTTCCGCGGCGAGCGGCTGAAGCTCATCCAGGTGCAGCCCGTGCCCGGGCGGGACGACCTCGCGCCCGGCGCGCTCTCCGTCGGCAAGAACAACGTGTACGTCGGGACCGGGTCGTACGCCGTCGAGCTGCTGTGGGTGCAGGCGCAGGGCAAGAAGCCCATGCGGGCCGCCGACTGGGCCCGGGGCGCACGGATCGGGGACGGGGAGACGCTCGGGGTCTGACCGGCCGTAGGGTCCGCAAGCCGGGGCGACGTACGCTGGTGCTACATCTCATCCAGCAATCCGGAGCACCTTTTTCGTGAGCGACACCTCCCGTCGGCCCCGCCCTGCCGGCAAGCCCTACCGGCGGCCCAAGAAGGACCCCGTCCGCTTTCTCGCCTTCGAGGCCCTGCGGGCCGTGGACGAGCGGGACGCCTACGCCAACCTCGTCCTGCCGCCCCTGCTGCGCAAGGCGCGGGAGAAGGGTGACTTCGACGGGCGGGACGCGGCCCTGGCCACCGAGCTGGTCTACGGGACGCTCCGGCGGCAGGGGACGTACGACGCCGTCATCGCCGAGTGTGTCGACCGGCCGCTGCGCGAGGTCGACCCGCCGGTGCTCGATGTGCTGAGCCTCGGCGTGCATCAACTGCTGGGGACCCGGATTCCGACCCACGCCGCCGTCTCCGCGTCCGTCGAGCTGGCCCGGGTCGTCCTCGGCGACGGACGGGCCAAGTTCGTCAACGCCGTGCTGCGCAAGGTGGCCCAGCACGATCTCGACGAGTGGATCGAGCGGGTCGCGCCGCCGTACGACGACGACCCCGAGGACCACCTCGCCGTCGTGCACTCGCATCCCCGCTGGGTCGTCTCCGCGCTGTGGGACTCGCTCGGCGGCGGCCGGGCCGGGATCGAGGAACTGCTCGCGGCGGACAACGAGCGGCCCGAGGTCACGCTGGTCGCCCGGCCCGGACGGGCCACCACCGAGGAACTCCTCGGCGAGGAGGCGGCCGTGCCGGGGCGCTGGTCGCCGTATGCCGTCCGGCTCGCCGAGGGCGGCGAGCCCGGTGCCATCCAGGCCGTACGCGACGGGCGGGCCGGAGTGCAGGACGAGGGCAGCCAGCTCGTCGCCCTCGCGCTGGCGAACGCGCCTCTCGACGGGCCCGACGCCAAGTGGCTCGACGGATGTGCCGGGCCCGGCGGCAAGGCCGCGCTGCTCGGTGCGCTCGCCGCCGAGCGCGGGGCGATGCTGCTCGCCTCCGAGAAGCAGCCGCACCGGGCCGGGCTCGTGGCCAAGGCCCTCGACGGCAACCCCGGGCCCTACCAGGTCATCGCCGCCGACGGGACCCGGCCGCCGTGGCGGGCCGGTGCCTTCGACCGGGTGCTGATGGACGTGCCGTGCACCGGTCTCGGCGCGTTGCGGCGGCGGCCGGAGGCACGGTGGCGGCGCAAGCCCGAGGATCTCGACGGATTCGCCCCGCTCCAGCGGTCCCTGTTGCGCACCGCGCTCGAGTCCGTGCGGGTCGGCGGGGTCGTCGGCTACGCCACGTGCTCCCCGCATCTCGCCGAGACGCGGGCCGTCGTGGACGACGTGCTCAAGCAGGACGCCGGTGCGGAGCTGATCGACGCCCGGCCGCTGTTGCCGGGCGTGCCGGATCTCGGGGACGGGCCCGACGTACAGCTGTGGCCGCACGTGCACGGTACCGACGCGATGTATCTGGCGCTCATTCGGAGGACGGCGGCGCCGTAGGGGCCCGGCCGGCCGCCGCCTTCTCGGTGGCCGGCGTGTCCGCACCGTCGTGACGTGCCAGTTCGCTAGGCCACCACACCTTCTTCCCCACGTCCAGGAACAGCGCCGTCACCAGGACGGACCGTACGACGAAGGTGTCCAGGAGGACGCCGAGGGCCACCGCGAAGCCGATCTCCGCGAAGGCCACCATCGGCAGGGTGCCCAGGGCCGCGAAGGTGCCGGCCAGCACCAGCCCGGCGGAGGTGATGACCGCGCCCGTCGCGGCGAGCCCGGTCACCACCCCGGCGCGGGTGCCCTGATGGGCCGCCTCCTCGCGGATCCGGGTGGTCAGGAAGATGTTGTAGTCGATGCCCAGGGCTACCAGGAACACGAAGACGAACAGCGGGAAGTCCGTCGACTCGCCGGCGTAGTCGAAGAGGTACCGGAAGGCGAACGCACTGATGCCCAGGGCCGCCGCGAAGGACAGGATCACCGTTCCGATCAGCAGCAGCGGAGCGATCAGGGCGCGCAGCAGGACGCACAGGATCAGCAGGACGACGATCAGCACCAGCGGGATGATCAGGATGTTGTCGTGCGTGGTCGCCTTGTCCATGTCCAGCAGGGCCGCCGTACCGCCGCCGACCTGAGCGTCGGCGTCCGGCACCGCGTGCACGGCGTCCCGGACCCGTTCGACCGTGTCCTTCGCGGCCTCGCTGTCGGCCGGATCGGACATGGTGGCCTCGAACAGGACCTTGCCCTCGAAGGACGGCTTCGTGCCCGGGGGCAGGCCCAGCGACTCCGGGACCACGCCCGGGGTGTCCGCGACCGCCCGGCCGACCTCCTCGGCCTGCGCCTGGTTGCTGACGATGACCAGCGGATCGCCGCTGCCCGCCGGGAAGTACCGTTCGGAGACCTCCTGCCCGGTGATCGAGTCCGGGGTTCCGGTGAAGGCGTCCGCGTTGCTGATGCCCTCGGCGCGCAACTGGATCAGGCCGAGGGAGAAGATGGCGAGGACGACCGCCGTGATGGCCCAGACCATGCGCGGCCGGAGGGAGATACGGCGGCCCATCCGGGCCCAGATGCCCCGCTCGTGCGGGTTGGGGGCGTCGAGGTGCGGGATCGCCGGCCAGAAGATCCAGCGGCCGCAGATCACCAGGAGCGCCGGGAACAGCGTCATCATGGCCAGCAGTGCGACGGCGACGCCGATCGCCGCGACCGGGCCCAGGCCGCGCGTGGAGTTCATCTCGGCGGCCAGCAGCACGAGCATGCTCAGCACGACGGTCGCGCCGGAGGCGATCACCGCCGGGCCCGCGCGGTGCAGGGCCAGCGCCATCGCCTCGTGCCGGTCCTCGTGGCGGCGCAGCTCCTCGCGATAGCGCGCGACGAGCAGGAGGGCGTAGTCCGTCCCCGCGCCGAAGACGAGCACCGTGAGGATGCCCGCGCTCTGACCGTTCACGGTCAGGCCGGCGTGCTCGGCCAGGAAGTAGATGACGGCCTGCGAGGTGAACAGGGCGGCGATCACCGCGAGCAGCGGGACGAGCAGCAGGGTCGGACTGCGGTAGGTGATCAGCAGCATGACGATGACGACCGCCATGGCCGACAGCAGCAGCGTGGAGTCGATGCCCTCGAAGGCCTCGGCGAAGTCCGCCGAGGTGCCGCCCGGACCGGTGATGTGCACGGCGAGCCCGCCGCCGCCCTCGCCGGTGATCTCGCGGATGTCGTCGACCGCGGGGGAGATCTGCTCCCAGCCCTTCTCGTCCATCGTGATCGGGACGTACACCTGTGCCGCGCGTGGATCGACCTCGCGGTCGTAGGTGGGGCCGCGGGTCTCGTCACCGCGGATGCCGTGCGCGGTGAGCTGCTTCAGCTCCCGTACGTCCTCGTCGATGGCGGCCCGGTCCTCGGCCGTGAGCCCGCTTTCGCGCGCGTAGATGACAACGGCGGGAATCTGCTCGGGCCGGAAGTCCTCGGAGATCTCCAGCACTTGGGTGGACTCGGCGGAGCCCGGCAGCCAGGAGGCGGCGTCGTTGTCCTGGGCGTCGGTGAGTTTCTGGGCGAACGGAGCCGTAAGGAACAACAGGATGAGCCACAGCACGAGGACGACCCACTTGGCCCGCCGGCCGCAGACGAGATGCGCAACTCCACGCTTTTCAGTCATGTCCACCCCCGAGGCCGAAAGGATGCCATGCGCCGGAGCCCCCCGTAAGGGGCGCCACGACGATCCCGCGCGGGACATGGCAAAGTTGGGTCATGGCCGTGCAGATCAACCCCAGCATCCTGTCCGCCGATTTCGCCCGCCTCGCGGACGAGGCGAAGGCGGTCGAAGGAGCCGACTGGCTCCACGTCGACGTCATGGACAACCATTTCGTCCCGAACCTCACGCTCGGTGTGCCGGTCGTAGAGTCGTTGGCCCGTGCGACGGACACTCCGCTGGACTGCCATCTGATGATCGAGGCCCCCGATCGGTGGGCGCCCCAGTACGTGGAAGCGGGTGCCGGATCGGTCACCTTCCACGTCGAGGCGGCCGCCGCTCCGGTGCGTCTGGCCCGTGAGATCCGGGCCAAGGGTGCGCGAGCCTCCATGGCGCTGAAGCCCGCGACGCCCATCGAGCCGTACGAGGACCTGCTCCCCGAGCTCGACATGCTGCTGATCATGACGGTCGAACCCGGATTCGGAGGTCAGGCGTTTCTGGACATCATGCTCCCGAAGATTCGCCGCACCCGCGAGTTGATCAGCAAGCACGGCCTCGAGCTGTGGCTCCAGGTCGACGGAGGGGTGTCGGCGTCGACGATCGAGCGGTGCGCGGAGGCAGGGGCGGACGTCTTCGTGGCCGGTTCCGCGGTCTACGGCGCCGAGGACCCCGCCGAGGCGGTCCGCGCGTTGCGGGCCCAGGCGGAAGGAGTGACGAAGTCCGCCGCCTGGGCATGCGACCACTGAGCCAAGGGAACGTGAACGGCGCCCTTCAGGGCGGATCCGGTGCGCCGGATCTGCAAGGATGAACGGCGAATCCAGAGTGTGAACAGTAGTGAGGAGATCGCCGTGTCGGGTATGTCGGCGGGCCGGTCAGCCATGCGGATGGGACCCGCTGAGCTGGTGCAGGCGGCGGCCATGGCCCGCCGCTTCTACCTCGAGGGCAAGTCCAAGATCCAGATCGCCGAGGAGTTCGGCGTGAGCCGCTTCAAGGTGGCCCGGGTCCTGGAGACAGCCCTCGAACGGGATCTCGTGCGAATCGAGATCCGCGTCCCGGCCGAGCTGGACGCCGAGCGCTCGGACGCGCTGCGCGCCCGGTACGGCCTCAGGCACGCCGTCGTGGTCGAGTCGCCGGCGGAGGCCGAGGACTCTCCCGACCCGGAGAACCTGGGGGAAGTGGCCGCCGATCTGCTCGGCGAACTGGTGAACGAGGGTGATGTGCTGGGCCTGGCCTGGGGCCGGTCCACCATCCACATGGCGGCGGCGCTGGACCGGCTGCCGCCCTGCACGGTGGTGCAGCTGACGGGCGTGTACGACGCCGGGACGGCGGAGCGCGGATCGGTGGAGGCGGTGCGCCGGGCGGCCCAGGTCTCCGGTGGCGACGCCCACCCCATCTACGCGCCGATGCTGCTGCCGGACGCGGCCACCGCGGCGGCGCTGCGCAACCAGACCGGGATCGCCCGGGCCTTCGAGTACTTCGACAAGGTCACGGTCGCCTGTGTCTCCATCGGCTCCTGGGAGCCGGGCATCTCGACGGTGCACGACATGCTCAGCGACCAGGAGCGGGCGCACTACGCCTCGCTCGGGGTCGCCGCCGAGATGTCGGCGCATCTCTTCGACGCCGACGGCCGCCGGGTCGGACGGGACCTGGGCGAGCGGTGCATCACGGTCAAGGCCGACCAGCTGCGCCGTATCCCCGAGGTCGTCGCCATCGCGGGCGGGGCGCGCAAGGCGTCCGCCATCGACGCGGTGCTGCGGTCGGGGCTCGTCACCAGCCTGGTGACGGACACCTCGGCGGCCGACGTGCTGATGACGTCGGGTCAGAGCCCGAAGCCCGCGCTCAACAGGGCCGACCCGGACGGGGTCTGACAGCGAGTCAGGCAGGGCGGACCGTGGGGGTGGCGCGAGCCTGCCGCCGCGGTTCGTCCTGGGCGTGCAGCTCCGATGATCGCTACGAGCGGTTCGAGGTGGTACTGAGATGACGGACGTCCGGGCCACGCCGGTGGACCTCGCGGGGGTCACCGGCAAGGCGGGCCTGATGGACCGGTGCCGACGGGACCTGGGGCTGCCGGACTGGTTCGGCCGCAACTGGGACGCGCTGGCCGACGTCCTCTCGGATCCGGGCCTGTGGCCCGAGGACGGGGTCGTGGTCGTCGTACGGAACTGGCGGGCGTACGCCGAGACGCGTCCCGACGAGTGGGAGACCGCCCTCGAGGTGTTCTCGGGCGCCTCCGCCGTCACCGTGGCCCTCGCTCTTGGAGGATCCTCCTAGGCCACACTGACCAGGCTGGATGAACAGACCGTGTATGCCGTTCCGGTCGCCATGGGACAATGAAGTACGTGCTCTTTCCCCCTGGCTGACCTGTCCGGGGGCCACCTTTGATCGACTGGGATGTGCAGCACGTGCGTTTCCTCAACGACATCCAGCCCGCGTACGACCTGACGTACGACGACGTCTTCATGGTGCCGAGCCGCTCCGCGGTCGGTTCCCGGCAGGGCGTGGACCTCAGCTCCCCGGACGGCACGGGCACCACGATTCCGCTCGTCGTGGCCAATATGACCGCCATCGCGGGCCGCCGTATGGCCGAGACGATGGCCCGGCGCGGCGGCCTCGTGGTCATCCCGCAGGACATCCCGATCGAGGTCGTCACCGACGTCGTCTCCTGGGTCAAGAGTCGCCACCATGTGCTGGACACCCCCATCGTGCTCGCACCGCACCAGACCGTCGCCGACGCGCTGGCTCTGCTGCCCAAGCGCGCGCACAACGCCGGTGTGGTCGTCGACGAGGACCAGCGGCCGATCGGTGTGGTCACCGACCAGGACCTGACCGGCGTCGACCGCTTCACCCAGCTCGAAGTCGTCATGTCCAAGGACCTGCTGCTCCTGGACGCCGACATCGACCCGCGCGAGGCCTTCAACACCCTCGACCACCACAACCGCCGCTACGCCCCGGCCGTGGACGCCGAGGGCCGACTCGCGGGCATCCTGACCCGCAAGGGCGCGCTGCGCGCCACCCTGTACACGCCGGCCGTCGACGCGCGGGGCAAGCTGCGGATCGCCGCCGCCGTCGGGATCAACGGCGATGTGGCGGGCAAGGCCAAGCAGCTGCTCGACGCGGGCGTGGACACGCTCGTCATCGACACCGCGCACGGCCACCAGGAGTCGATGATCAGCGCGATCAAGGTCGTGCGCGCCCTCGACCCGCAGGTCCCGATCGTCGCGGGCAACATCGTCGCCGCCGAGGGCGTGCGCGACCTCATCGAGGCGGGCGCGGACATCATCAAGGTCGGTGTGGGCCCCGGCGCCATGTGCACCACCCGCATGATGACCGGCGTCGGCCGGCCGCAGTTCTCCGCCGTCCTGGAGTGCGCCGCCGAGGCGAGGAAGTACGGCAAGCACGTCTGGGCCGACGGCGGTGTCCGGCACCCGCGTGACGTCGCCATGGCGCTGGCCGCCGGTGCGTCCAACGTGATGGTCGGCTCCTGGTTCGCGGGCACGTACGAGTCCCCGGGCGACCTCCAGCACGACGCGAACGGGCGCGCCTACAAGGAGTCCTTCGGCATGGCGTCCGCGCGAGCGGTGGCCAACCGTACGTCGGAGGAATCGGCGTACGACCGCGCCCGCAAGGCGCTGTTCGAGGAGGGCATCTCGACCTCCCGCATGTTCCTCGACCCGGCGCGTCCGGGCGTGGAGGACCTGATCGACTCGATCATCGCGGGCGTCCGCTCCTCCTGCACCTACGCCGGTGCCGGCTCCCTGGAGGAGTTCGCCGAGAAGGCGGTCGTCGGCATCCAGAGCGCCGCCGGTTACGCCGAGGGCAAGCCGCTGCACGCCAGCTGGAGCTGACCGACTCCCTTTCCGACGGCCCCCGTCGTTCCCGCTCCCGGGAAGATCGGGGGCCGTTTCGCATGCCCCGGCTCAGGGCCGTCGCGCTGTACGACGCCTTCCTGGTCGAAGACCTCCTCCGAGGGGCCGTGCGCAACGGTCGACAGCCGTTGTGCAACGAACACCCACCGAGACCGTATGTACGCAATGATCTTGCGGGTATGCGCAAGGTTGCTGCATTTCACCAGCAACGCCCCACCTCATAGGCTGTCGCCTCGTACGTGGCGTGGCGGGGACTCCGCTCGGTGGGTCCCTGCTCGAAGGGGTGCCGCCTGTCCCCGCCGCCCTGACCGGCAGCGATGAAGGAGCCAGCGCGTGCTCGACCAAGGCGCACCCCCGCACGACCGAAGCCAGACCGCCCCGCCGTCCCCGGGGCTCGGCGCGCGCCTGCTGCGACGCAAGCCCGTGGAACACCTGGTCGCGGAGGGCGGCCAGGGTGAGGGAGGCTCGCTGAAGCGCTCCCTGGGCCTGTGGCAGCTCACCATGATCAGCATCGGTGCCACCCTCGGCACGGGCATCTTCGTCGTCCTCGGTGACGCCGTCCCGGAGGCCGGTCCCGCGGTCACCCTGGCCTTCGTCATCGCCGGTCTCACGGCCCTGTTCTCGGCGCTGTCCTACGCCGAGCTGGCCGGCTCGATCCCCGTCGCGGGCTCCTCGTACTCGTACGCTTACGCAACGATGGGTGAACTCGTCGCCTGGGTCTGCGGCTGGTGTCTGGTGCTGGAGTACGGCGTCTCCGTGGCCGCCGTCGCGGTCGGCTGGGGCGAGTACCTCAACGAGCTGCTCGACGGGACCATCGGTGTCACCATCCCGTCCGCGCTGTCCTCGGCGCCCGGCGAGGGCGGCATCATCAACCTGCCCGCGCTGATCGTCGTCCTGCTGGCGATGGTGTTCCTGCTCGGCGGTGTCCGCGAGTCCGCCCGCGCCAACACGATCATGGTCGCGGTGAAGATCGCCGCACTGGTGCTGTTCTGCGCGGTCGGCTTCATGGGCTTCAAGTCCGGCAACTACGAGGACTTCATGCCGCTGGGCATGGCGGGCGTCAGCGCCGCCGGTGCCACGCTGTTCTTCTCCTACATCGGCTTCGACGCCGCCTCCACCGCGGGTGAGGAGGCCAAGGACCCGAAGAAGGACCTGCCGCGCGCGATCATGCTCTCGCTGATCATCGTCACCGCGCTGTACGTCCTGGTCGCCGCGGTCGCCGTCGGCGCGTGGAACTGGACCAAGTTCGAGGGCTCCGAGGCCTCCCTCGCCGCGATCATGAACGACGTCAGCGGCCAGACCTTCTGGGGCACCCTGCTCGCGCTCGGCGCGGTCATCTCCATCGCGTCCGTGGTCCTCACGGTGCTGTACGGCCAGACCCGCATCCTCTTCGCGATGTCCCGCGACGGTCTGGTGCCCAAGGCGCTCGGCAAGGTCGACAAGAAGACCGGCACCCCGCGACTGAACACGGTCCTCGTGTCGCTGTTCTGCGGCGTCCTCGCCGCCCTGATACCGCTCGGCAAGCTGGTCGACGCCACCAGCATCGGCACGCTGTTCGCCTTCGCCCTGGTCAACATCGCGGTGATCGTGCTGCGTTACAAGCGGCCGGAGCTGGAGCGGACGTTCAAGGTGCCGTTCGGTCCGGTGCTGCCCGTGCTGGGCTTCGCCTTCTGCGCGTACAACATGTTCAGCCTCGACACCGTGACCTGGGTGGTCTTCGGGTGCTGGATGGCGGCGGGTCTCGTGTTCTACTTCCTGTACGGCTATCGCCGTTCCCGTCTCGCCGTGGCAGACGCGTCCGCCGCATCAGAAGTGAAGTGAACCACCCGCAGTGCTGAACGATCTCGACGAACGCATCGTGCACGCCCTCGCCGAGGACGCCCGTCGCTCCTACGCGGACATCGGGCAGCTCGTCGGCCTGTCCGCGCCCGCCGTGAAGCGGCGCGTGGACCGGCTGCGGGCGACCGGGGCGATCACCGGATTCACCGTCCGTGTGGACCCGTCCGCGCTCGGCTGGGAGACCGAGGGGTTCGTCGAGATCTACTGCCGTCACAACACCTCGCCGGACACCATCCGGCGGGGTCTCGAGCGGTATCAGGAGGTCGTCGCCGCGTCGACTGTCACCGGGGACGCGGACGCGGTCGTGCAGGTCTTCGCCTCGGACATGCGGCACTTCGAGAGGGTGCTGGAGCGGATCGCGGGGGAGCCGTTCGTGGAGCGGACCAAGTCCGTGCTGGTGCTGTCGCCGCTGCTGAGGCGGTTCTCCTCGGGGTCTCCGACCTAGACCGCGGAGCTCTCGGCCCGGCTCCTGATCGATGCCAGCAGGCGTCGTATCCCCATCGCATGGCCGCCCGTTCCGATCGCCAGGCGTCTGTACGCCCGCCCGGCCATGCCCGGGAAGGCGGCTCGGCTCTCCGCCTTGAGCAGGTAGCGGCCCGGGCCCGCCTCCTCGATGCGGAAGGTCAGGGTGTACGTCGAGTAGCGGTGGCTGCCGGTGAGGGTGAGCTGTTGGCCCTTGCTCGCCGTGGTCACCCTGAACCCGGGCAGGGTCGCGCCCTCCTCCAGCGGGCGAGGGCCCGACGCCCCGACGTCGGCGCAGCCGACCATGCGGGCGTACGCGGTGGCCCGGCCGCCGCCGAACGAGGCGTCCAGGGCCTGAGTCAAGCCCCGCCAGAGCGCGTCGGCGTCCGCCACGACGATCGTCGTGTGCTCGTCCACGTACGGCAGGGCGGCGGTCACCTCGCATCCCCCGTCTTGCGGGCCAGTGCGTTGTTCCCTATCGAGTTGTGGACGCTGAAGCTCACCGCGTCCGAGCGGTAGCGGTCGTCCGACCACTCCACCGGGCGGCCCTCCCGGGTCGTGGTGACCCGGCGCACCCGCAGCAGCGGGCTCGTACGGCGGATGCCCAGCAGCTCGGCGTCCTGGGCGCCCGCCGCGACCGCGTCGATCACATGCTCGCCGTAGGCGAAGACCAGGCCGGTGTCCTCGTAGAGCCGCTGGGTGACGGACGGGCAGTCCGGCTCGATGGACTCGACGGCCGGGGAGATCCAGTCGGCGTAGACGGTCCGCTCCAGCAGCACCGGCTCGCCGTCCAGACCGCGCACCCGCAGGACGTGCAACACCTCGGTCCCGGCGGCCAGTTGCAGGCGTACGGCGTCCTCCGCCGTGGCCGTGCGGTACTCCTGCGACACGACCTGCCCGGTCGCCTCGCGGCCCATGGCCTTCGCCCACTGGGCGAAGCTGCGCAGTTCGGCGAAGCTCTGGCTGCGGCGGCTGGCCAGCACCACCCGGCGGGCGCCCTGGCGGGAGCCGATGAGTCCCTCGGCGGTGAGCGCCGCCACGGCCTGGCGGACCGTGCCGCGCGAGACGCCGTAGTGGGCCGCGAGTTCCGTCTCGGCGGGCAGCAGGCTGCCGACGGTGTACTCCTCGCGGTCGATCGCCCGGCGCAGTTCGCCCGCGATCTCCTCGTGTCGCGCCGTCATGCTTCCCCTCTGGATCGGTTGCTGTGCACAGCGTGACCAGCCTAATCGAGAACTGTCGTTGATCCGTGTCAGCCGCGATTGTGCAGGGAATCGGGGGCCGGGGTTTCGTTCGCGTTCACGATCGCGTCACCGGCGGCGGGCGTACTGAGGCCAACTTGTTCAGACAAGTTCGCAGCATCCTCGGATTCCCTCCTGCGCCCCCTGGAGCAGTCGTGACCCTGTCCCTGCCGAGAACCGCCGCCCTCGGCGCCGTCGCCGCCCTCGCCCTGAGCGCCCTCGGCGCCTGTGGTGCCGCCCCCGACGACGCCTCCACCTCCGCCGACGGCAAGAGCGCCGCCACCGCCACCTCCGCCGCCGACTTCGGTGGCCTGGACGCCCTGGTGAAGGCGGCCAAGAAGGAGGGCACGCTGAACGCCATCGCGCTGCCCCGCGACTGGGCCAACTACGGCGCCCTCATCGACGGCTTCGAGAAGAAGTACGGCATCGAGGTCGAGGTCGAGAACCCCGACGGCTCCAGCCAGGACGAGATCAACGCCGTCACCTCCCGCAAGGGCCAGGACCGGGCCCCCGACGTCCTCGACCTCGGCAGCTCCTTCGCGCTGAGCGCCGCCGAGCAGGGGCTGCTGGCGCCGTACAAGGTCGAGGCCTTCGATGACCTGCCCGCGGAGCAGAAGGACGCGCGGGGCCGCTGGTACAACGACTACGGCGGCTACATCTCCATCGGCTGCGACGCGGGGCGCGTCAAGGAGTGCCCGAAGACCTTCAAGGAACTGCTGGAGCCGAAGTACAAGGGCCAGGTCGCGCTCAACGGCAATCCCACCAAGTCCGGCTCGGCCTTCGGCGGCGTGTACGCGGCCGCGCTCGCCAACGGCGGTTCCTTCGACGACATCCAGCCCGGCCTGGACCTCTTCGCCGAGCTGAAGAAGAACGGCAACTACACGCCCGTCGAGTCGACCCCGGCCACCGTCGAGAAGGGTGAGACGCCGATCAGCATCGACTGGGACTACCTGAACGCCGGCTACGCCGAGCAGTTCAAGTCCAAGGGCCTCGACTGGCAGGTTGCCGTGCCCACCGACGGTGTCTTCTCCCAGTACTACTCCCAGGCCATCAACAAGGACGCCCCGCACCCGGCGGCCGCCCGCCTGTGGGAGGAGTACCTGTACAGCGCCGAGGGCCAGAACCTGTGGCTCAAGGGCTTCGCCCGGCCCGCGCTGATGCCCGCCATGGAGAAGGCCGGCACCCTCGACAAGGAGGCCGCGGCCAAGCTGCCCGCCGTCTCCGGGACGCCGAGCTTCCCGACCGAGGCCCAGCAGAACAAGGCCAAGACCGTCCTCGGACAGGGCTGGGCGAAGGCCGTCTCCGGATGACGACCACGCTCACGCGTCCGGACGTGGCGCCCGTCGCCTCCCCGCGGAAGCGACGGCGCCGCGTCCCGGGCTCTCTCGCCGTGGTCCCGCTGCTGGCGTTCACCGCACTCGCCTTCGGGCTCCCCGCCTGGGCCGTCCTCGACGGCGCCTTCACGGCGAAGAGCACCGGCGCCTACACGACCGCCAACCTGACCACCTCGCTGCAGGGCGCCTATCTGACGGCCCTGCTCGGCAGCGTGAAGCTGTCCGCGGTCTCCGCCGTCCTCGCGGCCCTGCTCGGCCTTCCGCTCGCCCAGGCCGTGGTGACCTCCCGCTCCCGCGCCCTGCGGGAGGCGGTGCTCACCGCGTCCGGCGTGCTCGCCAACTTCGGCGGGGTCCCGCTCGCCTTCGCCTTCGTCGCCACCCTCGGCAACGCGGGCGTGCTCACCCGGCACCTGGGCCTGACCGACAAGGGCTGGGACCTCTACAGCTTCTGGGGACTCGTCCTCGTCTACCTGTACTTCCTGATCCCGCTCATGGTCCTCACCATCGCCCCGGCCCTGGAGGGCCTGCGCACCCAGTGGCGCGAGGCCGCCCGGAACAACGGCGCCACGGGCGTGCAGTACTGGCGGCACGTGGCCCTGCCGGTCCTCACGCCGAGCCTGCTCGGCGGGCTCGTGCTGCTCTTCGGCAGCGCCTTCGCCGCGTACGCCACCGCCGCCGCCATGGTGGGCAGTTCGGTACCCCTGGTCACCCTGCAGATCGCCGATGCCCTCTCCGGCAACGTCCTGGTCGGCCAGGAGAACGTGGCGCTCGCCCTCAGCCTCGACATGGTCCTCGTCGCGGGCCTGGTCATGGCGGTCTACCTGCCCCTGCAACGACGGAGCGCGCGATGGCTCGCCTGAACCTGTGGCGGTGGGGCGTGCTCGGCCTCGCCGCGCTGTACTTCCTGGTGCCGCTGGCCGCGTCCGTCGTCTTCACGATCGACGTGCCGGGACAGGGCCTCACCTTCGACGCCTACACGCGGATCTTCGCCACCGAGGGCTTCGTGAGCAGCCTGCTGCTCTCGCTGGGCCTCGCCGCCGCCACCATCGCCCTCGTCCTGCTGCTGACGGTGCCCGCCACCGTCGCGCTCCGGCTCGGCGCGGCCCGGCTGCGCCCG
This sequence comes from Streptomyces sp. NPDC043726, assembly GCF_056436565.1. Lineage (NCBI taxonomy): Bacteria > Bacillati > Actinomycetota > Actinomycetes > Kitasatosporales > Streptomycetaceae > Streptomyces > Streptomyces sp. NPDC043726. Next base: position 91,749 of record NZ_JBWKCI010000008.1, on the reverse strand, counting down.
GTGGTGGAGGTGGTGTGCGCGCTGCCGCTGGTCGTCCCGCCCATCGCCTTCGTCGCCGGCATCGGCACGGTGCTGAAGTGGGGCCCCGAACACCTCTCCCGCACGCCCCTGTTCCAGACCTTCGTGGCGATCCAGAACCCGGACTTCCCCTTCGTCCTGGTCCTGGCCTACGTCGTGATGGCGCTGCCCTTCGTCTACCGGGCCCTGGACGCCGGGCTCCGCGCCGTCGACGTCCGCACCCTCGTCGAGGCCGCCCGGAGCTGCGGTGCCAACTGGCCGCAGGCCCTCGTCCGGGCCGTCCTGCCCAATCTGCGCGGGGCGCTGCTCAACGCGTCCTTCCTCACGCTCGCCCTGGTGCTGGGCGAGTTCACGGTGGCGCAGCTGCTCGGCTTCCAGCCCTTCGCGGTGTGGATCGTCAACGTCAGCGGCTCGCAGGCCCAGCTGTCCGTCGCCGTGTCCGTGCTCAGCCTGCTCGTGACCTGGCTGATGCTGCTCGCACTCGCCGGTTTCGGCGGCCGTACTCCTAAGGACTCCCGATCATGAAGACGCCCGAAAAGGCGGCCACCGTCGAATTCCGCCGACTGCGCCGGGAGTTCGGCACGACCGTCGCCCTCGACGGACTCGACCTGACCGTACGCCCCGGAGAACTGCTCGCCCTGCTCGGTCCGTCCGGCTGCGGCAAGACCACCGCGCTGCGCATGCTCGCCGGGTTCGAGCATCCCGACTCCGGCGAGGTGCTGGTGGACGGCGAGGACGTCTCCGGGGTTCCCGCGCACCGGCGGGACGCCGGGATGGTGTTCCAGTCGTACAGCCTCTTCCCGCATCTGGACGCCGTCGACAACGTCGCCTTCGGGCTGCGGATGCGCAAGGTGGGCACCCGCGAACGGCGTTCCCGGGCAACCGAGTTGCTGGAGCTGGTCGGCCTCGCCGACAAGGGCGGCCGCTACCCGCACCAGCTGTCCGGCGGACAGCAGCAGCGCGTGGCGCTCGCCCGCGCGCTCGCCCTGCGCCCGCGGGTCCTGCTCCTCGACGAACCGCTCTCCGCGCTCGACGCCAAGGTCCGGCTGACGCTGCGCGAGGAGATCCGGCGGCTCCAGCGGGAGCTCGGCATCACCACCCTGTTCGTCACCCACGACCAGGAGGAGGCGCTGTCCATGGCCGACCGGGTCGCCGTGATGCGTGACGGACGGCTCGAACAGTGCGCGGAACCGGCCGAGTTGTACGGCAGGCCGGCCACCGCCTTCGTCGCCGAGTTCGTCGGCACGATGAGCCGGATCCCGGGCCGCCTGTCCGACGACAAGGTGGAGGTGCTCGGACAGCGGCTGCCGGTCGACGGTCCGGTGCCCCCGGCGGCCGACGTGGAGGTGCTGGTGCGTCCGGAGGCCGTGCGGGTGCGGGCCGACGACACCGGTGACGCCCGGGTCGTCGCCGCCGCCTTCCTCGGCGCCGTCACCCGCGTCACCGTACGGCTGGCCGACGGCACCGAGGTGAAGGCCGACCTGCCCGAGGCCCCCGCCCTCAACACCGCCGTGGAACTCTCCCTCCCGGAGCGACCGGTGCTGGTGGCGGAACGCGGCCACTGACCTTGCGGAATGCGGCCACTGACCTGCGGAGCCCGGCTGCTGAGCCCTGCGGAATGCGGCTGCTGGCGCGGCGGAAATGCTGCCCCTGAAGCCGCGGAATGCGGCCGCTGACCCGCGGAGCCCGGCTGCTGTCCCCTGCGGAATGCGGCTGCTGACCTGCGGAGCCTGGCTGCTGAGCCCTGCGGAATGCGGCTGTTGGCGCGGCGGAAATGCTGCCCCTGAGCCCGCGGGATGGGCTGCTGACCTGCGGAGCCTGGCTGCTGAGCCCTGCGGAACGCGGCCACTGACCTTGCGGAATGCGGCCGCTGACCTGCGGAGCCCGGCTGCTGAGCCCTGCGGAATGCGGCTGCTGGCGCGGCGGAACGCGGCCCCTGAACCGCGGAGTGGGCCGCTGACCCGCGGAATGCAGCCGCCGACCCCGTGGAATGCGGCCGCCGCCCCCGCGGACCCCAGCCACGGACCCCGCGGCCCCCAGCCACTGACCCCGCGGACCCCAGCCACTGACCCCGCGCCACCCAATGATCCCCCCACGCGAGAAAGAGAGCACCGTGACCCGACTCCCGCTCCAGGCCGTGCTGTTCGACATGGACGGCACCCTCGTCGACACCGAGCGGCTGTGGTGGGAGGCGGTGGAGCATGTCGCCGGGCGGGCCCTCGTCGAGGGCGACGAGCCGGAGGTGCTCGGCCGGCCCGTCGAGCACACCGCCCACTGGCTCGCCGCCACCACGGGACGCCCCGCGGCGGACCTCGCCGCGGACCTCCACCGCGAGTTCGCCGACCGCGTCCGCGCCGGCATCGTGCCCCGCCCCGGCGCCCTCGACCTGCTCGACGCGCTGGCCCGCGAGGGCGTGCCCACGGCCCTGGTCACGGCGTCGCCCCGGGCCGTCGCGGACACCGTCCTGGAAGCCCTCGGCGCGAGCCGCTTCGCCGTCTCCGTCACCGCCGACGACACCGAGCACACCAAACCGGCCCCCGACCCCTACCTCGCCGCCTGCCGCGCCCTCGGCGTCGACCCGGTCGCCTGTGTGGCCGTCGAGGACACCCAGACCGGCGTGAGCTCCGCGGAGGCGGCCGGCTGTACCGTGCTCGCCGTGCCCTCGCTCGCCCCCATCGACGCGGCGCCCGGCCGGACCGTCCTGCCGGGCCTGACCGACGTCACCCCGGACCGGCTGCGCGCGCTGCCGCCGTACGCGCTGCGCGTGATGAGCTGGAACCTCTGGCTCGGCGGCACCGAGGTGCGCGACCACCGGGCCAAGCAGCTCAAGGTCATCGCCGAGACCGGGGTCGACGTGGTGGGGCTGCAGGAGACGTACGGCAGCGCGGCCGAGGAACTGGCCGAGGCGCTCGGCTGGCACCACCACCGGGCGGGGGAGAACCTCGGCATCATCAGCCGGTACCCGATCACGGCCCGGCTCGGCGACCCGGACGTCGGGTTCTACGGGGCGGCCGGCGCGCGGATCGCCGTGGCGCACCAGGAGGTCGAGGTCTGGACGGCCCACCTCGACTACCGCGACTACGGGCCCTATGTGACCGAGGGCGACCCCACCGTCCACGAAGGGGTCCGGCTCGGCGAGATGCGGGACGCACTGCGCCGGATCGGCGACGCCTCGCCGGCCGTGCTGGTCGGCGACTTCAACTGCCCGTCGCACCTGGACCGGCCCGGCGTCGAGTGGCCGGTCACCAAGGCGGCCGAGGACGCGGGCTTCCGGGACTCCTACCGCGAGGCGCACCCCGACCCGGTCCGGGACCCGGGGCACACCTGGTCGCCGGTCCACGACGAGCCCGAACCGAGGGACCGGATCGACTTCGTGCTGCACCGCGGGCTCGGGGTGCTCGACTCCCGCACCTTCGTCAGCGGCACCCCGCGGACCTGGCCGGACGTCGCCGACAACGACTGGCCCTCCGACCACGCCGCCGTGATCACCACATTTTCGCTGCACGGAAGGGCCGAACCGGCCTAACATCGGTGTCATGACCTGGCGACATTGATCCATAACGCCCCGCGCCTCCCGAGGGCCGCCGCGGACGCCCGTACCTCACGCGTCCGCATCGCCCCTACGGGAAGGCCTCATGACACTCTCACCCGCGCGCGTGCACGGCGTCGGCAGCGGCCGACGGCTGACCGCCACGCTGTACGGCTATTCGTTCCTCGAAGACTTCGTCCTGCTCTACCCGCTGTACGCGCTGCTCTTCGCCGACAGCGGTCTGTCCCTGTGGCAGATCTCCTCGCTGTTCGCGCTGTGGTCGATCACCGGCGTCCTGCTGGAGGTGCCCTCCGGCGCCTGGGCCGACGCCGTCTCCCGCCGGGCACTGCTGTGGCTGGGCCCGCTGCTGAGCGCGGTCGGCTTCGCCCTGTGGGTCCTCTTCCCTTCGTACTGGGCCTTCGCGCTCGGTTTCGTCCTGTGGGGCGTGAACGGCGCGCTGGGCTCCGGTGCCCTCGAGGCCCTGGTCTACGACGAACTGGACCGGGCCGGCGCCGCCGACCGCTACGCCCGGGTGATGGGCCGGGCCCGGGCGGCGGGGCTGGTGGGTGTGATGGCGGCGATGGCGGCGGCCGGTCCGGTGTTCGCGCTCGGCGGCTACCAGGCCGTCGGCGCGGCCAGCGTCGTGGTGTGTCTGCTGGCCTCCGTGACGGCGACCCGGTTCCCGGAGGACCGGGGCCGGTCGGCCGACGACGAGGGCTGGGCTGCCACCCTGCGCACCGGGATCGCCACCGCCCGCCGGGACCGCTCGCTGCGCGGGGCGCTGCTGCTGGTCCCGGCGGTCGCCTGCGTGTGGAGCGCGCTGGACGAGTACTCGCCGCTGCTGGTCCGCGAGACCGGCGTGCCCGACGGCTTCGTGCCGTACGCGCTCCTGCTGATCTGGGCCGCGGTCACGGCCGTCAGCCTGCTCGCCGGACCCGCCGAGCGCCTCGGCACGACCGGCTTCACCTGGCTGATCGCGGCCTCCGCCCTGGCCCTCGCGGCGGGCGCCCTCACCGGGACCCCCGCGGGCCTGGCCCTGATCGCCGTGGCCTTCGCCGGCTTCCAGCTCGCGACCGTCCTCGCCGACGTCCGACTCCAGCACCGCATCGAGGAGGGCGGCCGGGCCACCCTGACCTCGGTCGCGGGCCTGGGCACGGAACTCCTGACGGTCCTGGTCTACGGCGCCTACGCGGTGGCCGGCGACCACGCCTCGCACGGAACCGTCTTCGCCGTGTTCGCCCTGCCCTACCTGCTCGGGGCGGTGATCAGAACGACGGCCGCCAAGGCACGACGGTGAAGTCGCCGGTGCCCTTCCTGACCTTCTCGAAGGGCGCCGAGCTCAGACACTTGGGAAGGTCCTTCGGGCCCAGGTCCTCGGTCGCCGCCCAGCTGTAGCCCAGCCGGTCCCGGCGCCCGAGGTCGTGCACGGTCACGCCGACGCGACTGCCCTTCAGCTCCGGCAGATCGGTGTCGGTGACGATCCCGGAGACCACCGCGACCGCGCCGCCGGTGACCAGACAGTCGACGCGGGCCTTCGCCCAGGCGCCCTCGCCGTCGAGGTAGTGGCTCCACTCGAAGGTGCCGGTCGCCTTCGTCGGGTCCTCGGTGTCCCGGGCGGCGAGATGCGCGTCGAAGCGGAAGGTGATGTCGTCCCCCGCCGAGCGGTACAGCTTCGCCTGCCCGGTCAGCGCCGCGGCCTCCCGCTCCCGCCCGCCCTCGGCGGCGGTGGCGGAGGCCGCGGCGGTGGCGGCGAGCAGCACCGCGACACCGAGCGCGGCGGTCTTCGTACGACGGTTCATGAGGGTCCCTCCCTGGCCGAATCGGACGATCACCACTGTCCCGTCGCCGGGGCCGCCGCACATCGCGCCAGGGGCCCCTCCGCGCCTCCGCCGCCCGGCGGGGGGCACTGCGCCTCAGGGAGGACCGGAGGGCCGCGCAACGAATCGCCGCGCGGCCCCCTCTCCACGCAACGTTCCGCTCAGCAGCGCGCAACGGCTCCCGCTTGTCCGGCCCAGCCGGCCGACCGTACCGTCTTGGTGGCCCCCCAACACCCTGCGAGGATCACTCATGCGCACCGCCCTGCTCCAGAGCTCCGGCCGTCCCGGCTCGGTCGTCGAGAACCTCAAGGTGCTCGACGAGGCCGCGGGCCGTGCCGCCGCCGCGGGAGCCGGACTGCTGGCCGCGCCGGAGATGTTCCTGACGGGATACGCGATCGGCGACGACATCGCCCGCCTCGCCGAGCCCGCCGACGGTGACAGCGCTGATGCGGTCGCGGAGATCTCCTCCCGGCACGGTCTGGCCATCGCCTACGGCTACCCGGAGCGCTCCGGGGACACGGTGTTCAACTCCGCCCAGCTGATCTCCGCCGACGGCACCCGGCTCGCCAACTACCGCAAGACCCACCTCTTCGGCTGCTTCGAGCGCGACCACTTCACGCCGGGGGAGCGTCAGGTGGTCCAGGCGGAGCTGAACGGCCTCCGCGTCGGCATCCTGATCTGCTACGACGTCGAGTTCCCGGAGAACGTCCGCGCCCACGCCCTGGCCGGCACCGACCTGCTGATCGTGCCGACCGCGCAGATGCATCCGTTCCAGTTCGTCGCCGAGTCGATGATCCCGGTGCGCGCCTTCGAGAACCAGATGTACGTCGCCTACGTCAACCGGGTCGGCCAGGAAGGGGAGTTCGAGTTCATCGGGCTCTCCACGCTCGCCGGACCCGACGGCGTCGCCCGCACCCGCGCCGGACGCGGTGAGGAGCTGGTGTTCGCCGACACCGACCCCGCGTTCCTCGCCGCCTCCCGCGAGGCCAACCCGTACCTGAAGGACCGCCGCCCCGGCCTCTACGGGTCCCTCGTCTGAACCTCCCCCGCTTCTCAGCTTTCGCAAGGAGTCCGTACCCCATGACGTCCACGGTGCCCAACGCCGTCCAGCACGCCGACGAGCAGCAGCCGCCGATCACCATGTTCGGGCCGGACTTCCCGTACGCGTACGACGACTTCCTCGCCCACCCGGCGGGCCTCGGCCAGATACCGGCCACCGAGCACGGCACCGAGATCGCGGTGATCGGCGGCGGTCTGTCCGGCATCGTGGCCGCGTACGAGCTGATGAAGATGGGCCTCAAGCCCGTCGTCTACGAGGCCGACCAGATCGGCGGCCGGCTGCGGACCGTGGGCTTCGAGGGCTGCGACCCCTCCCTGAGTGCCGAGATGGGCGCGATGCGCTTCCCGCCCTCCTCCACCGCACTCCAGCACTACATCGACCTCGTCGGTCTGCAGACCCGTCCCTTCCCCAACCCGCTCGCCGAGTCCACCCCTTCCACGGTGGTCGACCTCAAGGGCGAGTCGCACTACGCCGAGACCGTCGACGACCTCCCGCAGGTCTACCGCGATGTCGCCGCGGCCTGGAACAAGTGCCTCGAAGAGGGCGCCGACTTCACCGACATGAACCGCGCGATGCGCGAGCGGGACGTCCCGCGCATCCGCGAGATCTGGGCACAGCTCGTCGAGAAGCTCGACAACCAGACCTTCTACGGCTTCCTCTGCGACTCCGAGGCCTTCAAGTCCTTCCGGCACCGCGAGATCTTCGGCCAGGTCGGCTTCGGCACCGGCGGCTGGGACACCGACTTCCCCAACTCCATCCTGGAGATCCTGCGGGTCGTCTACACCGAGGCCGACGACCACCACCGCGGCATCGTCGGCGGCTCCCAGCAGCTGCCGCTGCGCCTGTGGGAGCGCGAGCCGGAGAAGATCGTCCACTGGGCGTACGGCACCTCGCTGGCGAGCCTGCACGAGAACGGCGAGCCCCGCCCGGCCGTGACCCGGCTGCACCGCACCGCGGGCAACCAGATCACCGTGACCGACGCGAACGGCGACATCCGCACCTACCAGGCCGCGATCTTCACCGCGCAGTCCTGGATGCTGCTGTCGAAGATCGCCTGCGACGACTCGCTCTTCCCGATCGACCACTGGACCGCGATCGAGCGCACCCACTACATGGAGTCCTCGAAGCTCTTCGTGCCCGTCGACCGGCCGTTCTGGCTCGACAAGGACGAGGAGACGGGCCGGGACGTCATGTCGATGACGCTCACCGACCGGATGACCCGCGGCACCTACCTCCTGGACGACGGCCCGGACAAGCCCGCCGTCATCTGCCTGTCGTACACCTGGTGCGACGACAGCCTGAAGTGGCTGCCGCTGTCCGCGAACGAGCGGATGGAGGTCATGCTGAAGTCGCTCGGCGAGATCTACCCGAAGGTCGACATCCGCAAGCACATCATCGGCAACCCGGTGACCGTGTCCTGGGAGAACGAGCCCTACTTCATGGGCGCGTTCAAGGCCAACCTGCCCGGCCACTACCGCTACCAGCGCCGCCTGTTCACGCACTTCATGCAGGACCGGCTGCCCGAGGACAAGCGGGGCATCTTCCTCGCCGGTGACGACATCTCCTGGACGGCCGGCTGGGCCGAGGGCGCGATCCAGACCGCGCTGAACGCGGTGTGGGGCGTCATGCACCACTTCGGCGGGGAGACCGACGCGTCCAACCCGGGCCCGGGCGACCTGTACGACGAGATCGCGCCGGTGGAGCTGCCGGAGGACTGAGCGGTCCGGTTCAGTCCGGCAGTGGGGTGAGCAGCATGCGGCCCGCGAACCCCACCGCCGCGTCCAGGCGCTCGGTGAACTCCTCGGCCAGATCGGGGAGTCGGCGCAGTGCCCACAGTGCCCGGGCCGCCGACCAGGTGGCGTCCCGGGCCCGCTCCAGGCTCCAGGAGCCGAGCAGATGGGTGAGCGGGTCGGCGATCTGGAGCAGATCGGGGCCCGGCATCAGATCCTCGCGGATGCGTTCCTCCAGCGTCACGAGGAGATCGCCCACGCGGTCGAACTCGTCCTCCAGTTCGAGGGGTTCGCAGCCGAGCGTACGACAGGCGTCCACGACGGCGAGCGCGAGATCGTGGCCGATGTGCGCGTTGATGCCCGCCAGCGCGAACTGCAGCGGTCGTACGCCGGGATGGCGGCGGAACTGGAACAGGGGCCGCCAACAGGCGGGCGGGTGCCGGTCGTCGGCCACCGCCTCGACCGCCGCGAGGTACCGCTCCGCGAACCGTACGTCCAGCGTGATCGCGGCCCGCGGGTCCGCGAACCGACCCGCGTCGATACGCCGGTCCACCTCCTCGGTCACCGCCAGGTAGACGCGGTTGAACACGGCGACGCCGTCCCGCGCCGGCAGGACCGCGTCCAGCGCGCGCATCCGCGCGACGACCGCGTCGACGGGGGTGGTGAGTTGTTCGCATTGCCCCATGGGGGCAGAGTCCCAGCTTTAGGCTTGCGGGAGTACCGGCGGGCCCGACGCTTCCCCAGAACGGGGGAACGGGCCCGCCGTGGGGGAGGGGGGATCGACGCCGTGGCAGGCTTGCGTGCCCAGCGTCTCGCGGTACGGAGAAACCGGCGTCGCCGTGCCGCCATGGTCGCCGCGGCCTCGGTCGTGGTCGCCGTGGGCACCGCGGCCGGTATGGTCTCGGCGCTGGACGACCGGGGCGGCTCCGACGAGGCCCGCCCCGATGCGACGTACTCACCGCGCCTGCAGAACCTGCCGGTTCAGCCACCGCCGTCGCCGTCCGTGAGCGAGTCGCCTTCGCCGACGCCGAGGAAGACGAAGAAGACGAAGGAGGCGAGGCCGACGCCCTCGCCGAGGAAGACCGAGCGTGAGCGGCCCACGTCCGCCGTCTCCACCCGCCTCTACCGGCACCCCGAGTCCCAGGTGCTGGACTGGGTCCGGGACAACTCCGGCGATCCCCGGCACGGTGTCATCCAGTCCCGGATAGCCGCCCAGCCGGCCGCGGTGTGGTTCGCCGACTTCACCCCGGACACCATCACCGCCCGGGTCCGCGCGGTCACTTCGGGCGGTGCCGCCCTCGGCCGGGTGCCGGTGGTCGTGGCGTACGCGATCCCGGACCGCGACTGCGGCGGCGCCAGCCAGGGCGGGGCGCCCGACCTCGTCGCCTACGACGACTGGATCGACCGCTTCGCCGCCGGGCTCGGCTCCGACGACGTCATCGTCGTCCTGGAACCCGACGCCGTCGCCCAGGCCGAGTGCCTCTCCGGCGGCGAGCGGGGCGACCGCTTCGCCTCCCTGGCCCGCGCGGGCCGCGTCCTGAAGGAGGCCAACCCCAAGGCCCGCGTCTACTACGACGCCGGCCACTCCGGCTGGCACGCCCCCGGCAAGCAGGCGGGCTGGCTGCGGCAGGCCGGGGCCGCCTCACCCGCCTCCTCCGACGGGATCTTCAGCAACGTCTCCAACTTCCACACCACGGCCGACGAGATCGCCTACGACCGACAGGTCCTCGACGCCCTCGGCGGCCCCGCCTCCCTCGGCGCCGTCATCGACACCAGCCGCAACGGCAACGGCGCCCCGCCCGACGGCGCGTGGTGCGACCCCGCCGGACGGGCGCTCGGCCGGGCCCCGACGCTGAGCACCGGCGAGGCCCGCATCGACGGCTACCTGTGGGTGAAGCTGCCGGGCGAGTCCGACGGGTGCAAGGGAACGCCGGGGACGTTCTCGGCGTCGTACGCCTACGACTTGGCCTCGTCGTAGCGGGAGGTGCCCTCGTCCAGGAGCGGTTCCTGGGTCTTGAGGTGGGCGGGGGCGAACAGGCGCAGGGCGTGATAGCCGGTGATGACGACGACCGTGCCGAGGGCGATGCCGCTCAGCTCGAAGGTGTCGGTGAACTCCATGGTCACGTTGCCGACGCCGATGATGATGCCCGCGGCGGCCGGCACCAGGTTCAGCGGATTGCGCAGGTCCACCTTGGCGTTGATCCAGATCTGCGCGCCGAGCAGGCCGATCATGCCGTAGAGGATGACGGTGATGCCGCCGAGGACACCGCCGGGGATCGCGGCCACGACCGCCCCGAACTTCGGGCACAGGCCGAACAGGAGCGCGAAGCAGGCGGCGGCCCAGTAGGCGGCGGTGGAGTAGACGCGGGTCGCCGCCATGACGCCGATGTTCTCGGAGTACGTGGTGGTGGGCGGGCCGCCGACGGCGGTGGAGAGCATGGAACCGACGCCGTCGGCGGAGATCGCGGTGCCGAGCTTGTCGTCCAGGTCGTCGCCGGTCATCTCGCCGACCGCCTTGACGTGTCCGGCGTTCTCGGCGACCAGGGCGATCACGACGGGCAGGGCGACGAGGATCGCCGACCATTCGAAGGACGGTCCGTGGAAGGTGGGCAGTCCGATCCAGTCGGCCTGGCCGACGCCCGAGAGGTCCAGGCGCCAGTGGTCGGTGAGCTTGCCGCTCGCGTCCACCGAGTGGATCTTGCCGAAGATCCGGTCGAAGGCCCACGAGATGCCGTAGCCGAAGACCAGGCCGAGGAAGATCGCGATCCGGGACCAGAAACCGCGCAGACAGACGACGGCCAGACCCGTGCCCAGCATCACCAGCAGGGCCGTCCACTGGTCCTGCGGCCAGTAGGTGCTGGCGGTCACCGGGGCCAGGTTGAAGCCGATCAGCATCACGACCGCGCCGGTGACGATCGGCGGCATCGCCGCGTGGATGATCTTGGCGCCGAACTTCTGCACCGCCAGTCCGACGGCGAACAGCACGGCGGCGACGACGAGGACCGCGCCGGTGACGGTGGCGCTGCTGCCGCCCTCGGCGCGGATGACCGCGGCCACGCCGACGAACGACAGCGAACAGCCCAGGTAGCTGGGCACCCGGCCGCGGGTGGCGAGCAGGAAGACCATGGTCGCGACGCCCGACATCATGATCGCCAGGTTGGGGTCCAGGCCCATCAGGACCGGGGCCACGAAGGACGCCCCGAACATCGCCACCACGTGCTGGGCGCCGAGCCCAGCCGTGCGCGGCCAGGAGAGCCGCTCGTCGGGCCGGACCACCGCTCCGGGTGCCGGAGTGCGTCCGTCGCCGTGCAGTTTCCAGCGGACGCCAAGATCCATGGTGCGGTTCGCTTTCGCTCGTGCGTGCGGGTGTTCCGGACCATTGTCAGGGGTGAAAGGGGATGCTGATCGTCCGCTCTGGGTGTCGCACGGCCGCGGGGGTCGGTCGTACGGCTCAGGGGCGCGGGTCGGTGACCTTCGCGTCCGGCTTGCTGACGGTCGCGGGGGCGCGTTCGGCGGTGCGCAGGACACCCGCGAAGACGGCGAGGCCGGTCGCCAGCAGCGTCACCAGGCCGAACGACACCACCAGACTCGTCGCCTGGGCGAGCCCGCCGATCGCGCCGGGCGCGACCAGACCCGAGGTGTACGTGATCGTCGCCACGCCCGCGATGGCCAGGCTGGGGTTGGGGCCGCTGCGGCCCGCGGCGGCGAAGCAGAGCGGCACCACGACGGCGATGCCGAGGCCCATCAGGCCGAACCCGGTCATGGCCAGGGCCGGATGGTTCGCCACGACGATCAGCACACCGCCGACGGCCGCGAGGACCCCGCCGAACCGGACCGTGCGGACGGCCCCGTAACGGTCCACCACCTTGTCCCCGGCGATCCGGGCGACGGCCATGGTGAGCGTGAAGCCCGTGGTGCAGGCGGCGGCGAGCCCGGCCGAGCTGTTCAGCTCGTCGCGCAGATAGACCGCGGACCAGTCGAGGCTCGCGCCCTCCGCGAACACCGCGCAGAAGCCGACGGCGCCGATGAGCAGCGCCGAGCGGGGCGGCAGCGCGAACCGGGGCGGGGGTTCCTCGTCCTCGGCGGGCTGGAGGTCGAGCACCCAGGCGCAGGCGGCCACGCCGAGGACCGTCAGGACGGCGGCCGCGAGGGCGTGATGGAGCCGGGCGTCGGTGCCCAGGTGGGCGGCGAGGGTGCCGCCGAGCGAGCCGAGGACGGCGCCCGCGCTCCACATGCCGTGCAGGCCGGACATGATCGAGCGGTTCAGCCGGTTCTCCACCTCCACGCCGAGCGCGTTCATCGCCACGTCCGCCATCCCCGCCGTGGCGCCGAAGGTGAACAGGGCGAGGCAGAGGGTGAGGAGGTTGGGGGCGAGGGAGGGCAGGGTGAGGGCGAGCGTCCACAGCGCCATCAGCGCGCGCAGGGCGTTGCGGGCGCCGAAGCGGTGCGTGATGCCCCCGGCCAGCGGCATCGCCACGGAGGCGCCGAGCGCGGGGAAGGCGAGGGCGAGGCCCAGCTGGCCCGCGCTCACCGAGGCGTGGTCCTGGATCCAGGGCACCCGGGTCGCGAACGAGCCGGTCACGGCGCCGTGCACGGTGAAGACGGCGGCCACGGCGTAGCGCGCCCGGCGCACTTCTCGTGCGTCATGGACCAGGTCACTCATGTTCGTCCCCTCCCCGGAAGCTGATGCGGCCGTAAACTATCAGGAAGCCTGCCTGATAGATAGGGCATTGAATGACCACGCCCCACCCACCCGCGTCGTCGATCTGGAAGGATCCCGGCATGCCCGCATCCCCCAGCACCGCCCGGGCCATCAACGACCGGCTCGCCCTGCGTCTGCTCCAGCAGGAGGGTCCGTTGACGGCGGGGCGGCTGAAAGAACTGACCGGACTGTCCCGCCCGAGCGTCGCCGACCTCGTCGAACGCCTCACGGTGGCCGGACTGATCGAGGTGGTGGGGGAGTCGGGCGAGCAGCGGCGCGGCCCGAACGCGAAGGTGTACGGCATCGTCGCCGGCCGCGCCCACCTGGCCGCGCTGGACGTGCGCACCGGGGGAGTCTCGGTGGCGGTGTCCGACCTGGTCGGGCGGGTCCTGGCGGAGGTGTCCGCGCCCATCGACGGGGGGTTGGGGACGGGACCCGCGGTGGAGCAGGCGGTGGCGGTGGTGGAGCGGGCCATGAAGGAGGCGGGCGTGGACCGTCTGCACACCGTGGGCATCGGAGCGCCCGGCCTGATCGATCCGGCGACGGGCGAGCTGCGGATCTCGCTGGGGCTGCCCGAGTGGCATCGCCGGCTCGTCGCCGCGCTTCAGGAACGGCTGCCCGAGTCGCGGGTCAGCCTGGAGAACGAGACCAACCTGGCGGCGCTGGCGGAACAGCGCGACGGCGCGGCCCAGGACCGGGACACGTTCGTCCTGTTGTGGCTCGGCGTGGGGGTGGGCGCGGCGGTCGTCCTGGACGGCGCGCTGCGCCGGGGTGCCTCGGGCGGCACGGGCGAGATCGGCTTCCTGCCGGTTCCGGGGACGCCGGGCCCTCCCTCGGCCACGGACTGCAGCGGCGGCTTCCACTCGCTCGCTCGCGCGGCGGTGGTGGCGGAGCTGGCGGTGGAGCACGGGGTGACGGTGGCGGAGGGCGAGCCGTCGGCCGCGGCACTGGTCCGGGCGGCGGTCGAGTCGCGGCACGAGGTGTTCCTGGACGCCCTGGCCGACCGGCTGGCCCTCGGAGCGGCCGCGGTGATCTCGGTACTGGACCCCGGGTGCGTGGTCCTGGCGGGCGAGATCGGCTGGGCGGGTGGCGAGGCGCTGGCCGAACGCGTCCAGGCGAGGCTGGCGAGGATGTCCCCTCTCCCGACCGAGGTCCGGGCCAGCACGCTGGGCGGCGAGGCGGTCCTGCGGGGGGCCCTGCTGACGGCTCGGGACCGGGCCCAGGACGACCTCTTCGCCCCGCCGGCCCGCTAGAAGGCCGTCGGGGTTGAAGGCCAGAGGGGTTGAAGGCCAGAGGGGTTGACGGCTGGAGGGGTGGAAGCCAGAGGGGTTGAAGGCCCGGCGGCGGGCAAGGGCCGTCGTCACCGCCGCCGGGCCGGTCCGAGCGTGGGGCTCAGCAGGCGCCGAGGTCCTGCCACACACCCCATTCACCGGTGGTGCCGGGCTCCTCGCCCTGTGTCCACCACTTGGACTTCCACGAGTGCCCCTTGTGGGAGACCTGAGTACCGCCGCCGTACGCCGTCGTGGAGTTCCACGCGGGCGACGTGCACGCACCGGGGGTCGGCGTGGGCGTCGGAGTCGGAGTCGGAGTGGGCGTCGGGCCGGTGCCCGAGCCAGGTTCCACCAGCGTGCTGCCGCGGGCCAGGTTCCCCGCGAGGGAGTACGTCGTGCCGCTGATGTTCACCGTCCAGTTCCACGGTGTGGACACCGGCAGGTAGTAGTTGAAGGACAGCTCCACCGACGCGCCCGGCGCCAGCGACTGCCAGCTCGGCAGCTTCAGCGAGACGCGGTGGAAGTCGCCCTTCAGGCCGCCCACGTTGGAGCCGGTGTGGTCGCTGCTGATCACCTTCGCGCCGAAGCCCGACTGGTCGGAGGCGTTGGCCGGGGCGGCCGTCGCGTAGTCGAACTGGAACTCCGTACCGCCCGGCAGGGTCGCCTTGGTGTTGTTGGTGATCTTCACCTTCGGCGTGATCGGGTAGTTGGAGTCACCGAGCTTGAACTCCCCGAACTCCACGCCGATGTCGACAGCCTGCGTGGGCAGTTGCTTGTTGGAGACCTTCGCGCCGTACGGGGCCGCCGACTTGAACTTCTCGTACATCGCGGTCGTCAGCGTGGACCCCGGCTCGTACTGACCCTTCGCCGCGTTCCAGCCGTAGTCACCGGCCAGCTCCCACACCATCGTGCCGCCGATGCCGTTCCTGACCACGTAGTCGGCCTTGGCGTTCACCGACTGCTCGTCCTCGGTGGACAGGAACACCTTCTTCTCGGCGTTCCACAGCCAGGGGGCGACCAGCGTGGAGTCGTACTTGCGGGCGTAGGTGCCGGTCAGCCTGGTGTCGGACGAGAAGCCGTACTTGGTGACGTAGTCGCCGACGACCCCCTTCTCCAGGTTCTTCGCGTGCCACATCGGGTTCGAACCCGCGGGCGACTCCTTGCCGTTGGTGTCCAGGTCGTGCCAGAGGTTGTCGATACCTGTGGCGCCGTCACCGCACTTGGTCAGCCCCGACCCGGCCGGACAGGTGGTGGACGCCGCCTTGCCCCACAGCCCGTCGGTGCCGCCGGTGACGTTCTTGAATCCCCTTGTGTAGTAGGGGAGTCCGATGTTGATACGGCCGGCCGGCATCGAACCGCGGAAGTAGTGATACGCCCAGTCGGTGTTCAGATAGCCGATTCCGCCGTACTGCGAGGCCGAATACACGCCCGCCGCGGCGAGTTCGGCGTCCTTGCCGTCGTCGAAGAGCGAGGCGTTCGGGCCGACGTACTCGTTCCAGGCGCCATGGAGGTCGTACGACATGATGTTGACGTAGTCCAGGTACTTCTGGACCTGGAAGGTCTCCATGCCGCGCAGCAGGTATCCGGAGGACGGCGCCGCCACCGTCAGCAGGTAGTGCTTGCCGTCCGCCGCGCCCGCGCGGTCGAGCTTCTCGCGCAGGGTCTTCATCAGCACCGCGTAGCCCTTGACCAGGCCGGCCCTGCGGGCGTTGGAGATCGACCAGTCGAGCGGATTGCCCGCGTCCTTCATGGTCGTCGGGTACTCGTAGTCGATGTCGACGCCGTTGAAGCCGTACTTCCTGATGAAGTCGACGGCGGACGTGGCGAAGGTGTCGATGCCCGCCTGGTTCACCGAACCGTCGGCGTTCGTGGCCATCGAGTAGAAGCCGCCCGAGTTCACGCGCGTGCCGCTGGCGTCGAAATAGCCGCCGGTCTCGGCCCAGCCGCCCACCGATATGAGCGTCTTGACGTTCGGGTGCTGCTTCTTGAACTTGTTCAGCAGATTGAAATGGCCCTTGTAGGAGTACCCCGGGTCCATCTCCGCGCCGCTCACGCCCGGCCAGGTCATCCCGGTCGCCGCGTTGGTCGCGCCGTCCGCGCCCACGGAGATCTTGTTCGAGCCGTCGATGTGCGCGAACGCGTAGTTGAGGTGGGTGACCTTGTCCCACGGGATGTCGGAGGCGAGGTAGGCGGGGGTGCCGTCCTTGCCGGTGCGCCAGCCGGTGAAGTAGCCGATCACCCGGCGCTGGTGGTCGGCGCCCATCTTCTCCCGGCCCTCGGCGTCGTAGACCGAGCAGTACGGGACATCGACGCCGGGCGTCGTGTAGAGCCCGTCCGGGCGGCAGGACTCCTGGTCGGCGGCGTGCGAGACGGTGGCCGGGAGGCCGGCGAGCACCAGTCCCGCGACCGTGGCCGCGGCGGCGAGCAGGGCGGGTCTCGCCCGGTTGCGTGACAGCAAGTCGGTTCCTCTCCACGGAAGTTGCGCAGACAGTAGGGAGGACTAGACCAATGAGTCAATAGGTATGGACCAATTTGCTGGGCGGCTGATGGAACGCTTGCCGGGCGACTGCGCGCGGGGAAGTCCATGCACGCCCCCTGTGAGCCACCCCACAGCCCTCACCCGCATGGACGACACCCCGGCGTGGCACACTGGCCCTGTACCAGAAGCAGCGCACTCCGGGGTCGGTGAAAGTCCGAACCGGCGGTTACAGTCCGCGACCCGGTCGCCTCCAGCGGCCGGTTGACCAGGTGAAATTCCTGGACCGACGGTTAAAGTCCGGATGGGAGGCAGTGCGCGGCGGGCGGGCATTCGTGCGCGCCGCCGATTGCGAGCTCGTCCCTTCGCGGACGGGTTTCTCCGGCGTCGCTCCCGGTGTCGTCGTCCGTAGTCTCTGTCGTTCTTCGACAGCCCCGGAGTCCGTGCCCGAATGAGGCAGGAGGACCCGGGAAGTGTTCACCGGAATCGTCGAAGAGCTGGGCGAGATCACCGCCGTAGAGGATCTCGGCGACGCCT
Organism: Streptomyces sp. NPDC043726; assembly: GCF_056436565.1. Lineage (NCBI taxonomy): Bacteria > Bacillati > Actinomycetota > Actinomycetes > Kitasatosporales > Streptomycetaceae > Streptomyces > Streptomyces sp. NPDC043726. The sequence continues at coordinate 74,609 of NZ_JBWKCI010000008.1, read as the reverse complement.
GTCGCTTCCGTCTGCGCGGTCCCGTCGTCACCGAGGGCGTCAAGCACGGTGACTCCATCGCGGTCAACGGCGTCTGCCTCACGGTCGTGGACCACGAGGGCGACGAGTTCACCGCCGACGTGATGGCCGAGACCCTGATCCGCTCCAGCCTGGGCGCCCTCGACGTCGGTTCCCGCGTCAACCTGGAGCGCCCCACGGCGGTCGGTGCGCGGCTCGGCGGGCACATCGTGCAGGGCCATGTCGACGGCACCGGCGAGGTGCTCGAACGCAAGCCCTCCGACCACTGGGAGATCATCAAGATCTCGCTCCCCGCGGACCTCTCCCGGTACGTCGTGGAGAAGGGCTCCATCACCGTCGACGGCATCAGCCTCACCGTCGTCGACGCCGGGCCCGACTACTTCACGGTCAGCCTCATCCCCACCACCCTCGCCCTGACCACGCTCGGCCTCAAGCAGCCCGGCGCGCCGGTCAACCTCGAGGTGGACGTCGTCGCCAAGTACGTCGAGCGGCTGCTGGGAGCGGGCAAGTGAACTGGCTCAACTCCGAGGCCTTCGTCCTGTTCGGCCAGCACATCATCTGGTCGGACATGGTCGGCAACATCCTGGGCCTGATCACCCTCGCGCTGGGCTTCCGGCGCTCCCTGTGGACCTGGCCGGTGCAGTTCCTCTCCGGACTCGTCCTCTTCGGCGCCTTCTACGGCCATCTGACCGGCAGCGCGGGCAAGCAGGTGGTCGTCATGGCCGTCGCGCTGTACGGCTGGTGGCAGTGGAACCGCGGCACGGCCCGCGCCGAGGACGGCAAGGTCGCCGTCCGCTTCGCCACCTGGACCGAGCGCGGCGCGATGGTCGCGGTCGCCGCCGCCGGCACGGTCGGCGTGGCCCTGCTCTTCAAGGCGTACCCGAGCCTGTCCTGGGACCCTTGGCCGGACGCCTACATCTTCGTCGGCACGATCGTCGCCATGTACGCCCAGGCCCGCGGCATGGTCGAGTTCTGGTTCGCCTGGCTCCTCGTCGACCTCGTCGGCGTCCCGCTGAACTTCGCGAACGGCTACGCCTTCTCCGGCTTCGTCTACGTCATCTACGGCGCACTCGTCCTGTGGGGCATGCGCGACTGGTGGCTGCGCTCCCGCAGGGACACGCGGCCCGTCCTGGAAGGAGCGCCCGCGTGAACACCACACCCGTTCTGGACCGCACCGAGACTCTCGACGACTGGTCCCTCGACCCGGTCGAGCAGGCCATCGCCGACATCGCCGCCGGCCGCCCGGTCGTGGTCGTCGACGACGAGGACCGGGAGAACGAGGGCGACCTCGTCATCGCCGCCGAGAAGGCGACCCCCGAGATCGTCGCGTTCATGATGAGCGAGTGCCGCGGTCTGATCTGCGCCCCCATGGAGGGCGAGGAGCTGGACCGGCTGCGCATCCCGCAGATGGTCGAGAACAACACCGAGTCGATGAAGACCGCGTTCACTGTGTCGGTGGACGCCTCCGGCGCCCACGGTGTGACCACCGGTATCTCGGCCTCGGACCGGGCGACCACGCTCCAGCTGCTGGCCCGCGGTGACTCCCAGGCCGACGACTTCGTCCGCCCCGGCCACATCTTCCCGCTGCGCGCCAAGGGCGGTGGCGTCCTGGTCCGCGACGGCCACACCGAGGCCGCCGTCGACCTCGCCCGGCTGGCTGGGCTGCGCCCCGCCGGCGCGATCGTCGAGATCGCCGGCGAGGACGGCCGGATGCTGCGGCTGCCCGAGCTGATCCCCTTCGCCCGCAAGCACGGCCTGACGATCATCTCGATCGAGGACCTGATCGCCTACCGCCGCGGCTCCGCCGAGCCCGCGGTCGGCGGCGAGGCCGGGGTGCCCGCTCCGGTGGCGCGGCTCGCCGCCGAGCCCACCGTCCGCCGCGAGGCCGAGGTCCACCTGCCGACCGTGCACGGCACCTTCACCGCGTACGGCTACCGCTCCACCGTGGACGGCGTCGAGCACGTCGCCCTGGTGCACGGCGAGATCGGCGCCGGTGAGGACGTCGTGGTCCGGGTCCACTCCGAGTGCCTGACCGGCGATGTCTTCGGCTCCCTGCGCTGCGACTGCGGACCCCAGCTGGACGCGGCCCTGGACCGCATCCAGACCGTGGGCCGCGGCGTCGTGGTCTACCTGCGCGGCCACGAGGGACGCGGCATCGGCCTGGTGTCCAAGCTGCGCGCCTACGAACTCCAGGAGCGCGGTCGCGACACCCTGGACGCCAACCTGGAGCTCGGCCTGCCCGCCGACGCCCGGGACTACGCGGCCGGCGCCCAGATCCTCACGGATCTCGGTGTGCGCAGCGTGCGCCTGATGACCAACAACCCCGACAAGACCGACGCGCTCGTCCGGCACGGCATCGAGGTCACCGAGCGTGAGCCGATGCCCGTCACGGCGGGCGAGCACAACCTCCGGTACCTGCGCACCAAGCGGGACCGGATGGGACACGACCTGCCCTGGCTGGAGGCGGCCCCCGTCTCCGCCTGCGGCAATCAGTAAGCAAGTCACACCGAGGAGAGACGTGAGCGGCAAGGGTGCACCGGAACTGTCCGTACAGAACGTGGGCGATCTGCGGGTCGCCGTCATCGCGGCGCAGTGGCACGAGAAGGTGATGGACGGTCTGGTGGACGGCGCCCTGCGCGCCCTGCACGACCTCGGCATCGACGAGCCGACCCTGCTCAGGGTCCCGGGCAGCTGGGAGCTCCCGGTCGTCGCCAAGGTCCTCGCGGGCCGCGGCTACGACGCCGTCGTCGCCCTGGGTGTCGTCATCCGGGGCGGCACCCCGCACTTCGAGTACGTCTGCCAGGGCGTCACCCAGGGCCTCACCCAGGTCTCGGTGGAGACCGGCGTCCCCATCGGCTTCGGCGTGCTCACCTGCGACACCGAGGAGCAGGCTTTGGACCGGGCCGGTCTGAGCGGCTCCAACGAGGACAAGGGGCACGAGGCGGTGACCGCCGCGGTGGCGACCGCGGCCACCCTGCGTTCAGTATCTGAACCCTGGCGCTGACGAACCGGGTATGTGGCATAGGCTGAGCGTCACCATGTCCAAGAAGACGTTCGAGGAGCTCTTCACCGAGCTCCAGCACAAGGCCGCAACCGGCGACCCCGCCACGTCCCGCACCGCGGAACTGGTCGAGAAGGGCGTCCACGCCATCGGCAAGAAGGTCGTGGAAGAGGCCGCCGAGGTCTGGATGGCCGCCGAGTACGAGGGCAAGGACGCCGCCGCCGAGGAGATCTCGCAGCTGCTGTACCACGTCCAGGTGATGATGGTCGCGCGCGGGATCTCCCTCGACGACGTCTACGCCCACCTGTAAGCCGGCCAGTTCCGCCCCACACCCCATCACGCAAAGGAAGCCGACCTCATGCTGCGCATCGCCGTCCCCAACAAGGGTTCCCTCTCAGGCCCTGCGGCGGACATGCTGCATGAGGCCGGCTACCAGCAGCGCCGGGAGTCCAAGGAGCTGCGGATCGTCGACCCGGAGAACGAGGTCGAGTTCTTCTACCTCCGCCCCCGCGACATCGCGATCTACGTCTCCTCCGGCCGCCTCGACATCGGCATCACCGGCCGCGACCTGCTGATCGACTCCGGCGCCAACGCCGAGGTCATCCTCCCGCTCGGCTTCGCCCGCTCCACCTTCCGCTTCGCCGCCAAGCCCGGCACCGCGAGCGGCATCGAGGACCTCAAGGGCAAGACGGTGGCCACCTCCTACGAGGGCATCGTCGAGGGCCACCTCGCCGAGAAGGGCATCGACGCCTCCGTCGTCCACCTCGACGGCGCCGTCGAGACGGCCATCGAGCTCGGTGTCGCCGAGGTCATCGCGGACGTCGTCGAGACCGGCACCTCGCTGCGCAACGCGGGCCTCGAGGTCTTCGGCGAGCCGATCATGAAGTCCGAGGCCGTAGTGATCCGCCGTACCGGCGCCGACGCCGAGGACCCCAAGGTGCAGCAGTTCCTGCGCCGCCTCCAGGGCGTGCTGGTGGCCCGGACGTACGTGATGATGGACTACGACTGCCGGGTCGAGCAGCTGGAGAAGGCCGTCGCGCTCACGCCGGGCCTGGAGTCCCCGACCGTCTCCCCGCTGCACAACGAGGGCTGGGTCGCCGTCCGCGCGATGGTCCCGTCCAAGGAGGCGCAGCGGATCATGGACGACCTGTACGAGATCGGCGCGCGGGCCATCCTGACCACGGCCATCCACGCCTGCCGCCTCTGAGAGCCGTACGACATGTCCGAACTCCCCGCCCTTCCCGTCACCTTCCGGCCCGGCCGCACCCGGGCGGTGCTGCTCACCGCCGGCACCGCCATCTTCGTGGTGATCACCGCGGTGGCCCTGCTGCTGGAGAAGCTCGGTCCCGGTGAACGCCTCAGCTTCATCCTCACCGGGGCGCTGATGTTCGGCGTCCTGGCGATGCTCGCCCGGGTCAAGGTCGTCGCCGACGACTCCGGTGTCACCGTGGTCAACATCGCCAGCCGCCGCCGGCTGGAGTGGGCCGAGATCCTCCAGGTGAACCTGCGCCCCGGCGACCCGTGGGTCTTTCTCAACCTCAGCGACGGCACCAGCCTGCCCGTGCTCGGCATCCAGCCGGGCATCGCCAGGCAGCGCGCGATCGAGGACGCCCGTACGCTGCGCGCCCTCACCGAGGCGCGGTCCATCCGAAACCCCGAGGAACATCACGGCTGACCGATGGCGTTCTCCCTGCCGTACCGGCCGGGGTCTTGATTAACCTGTTGGCGGAGGCGCTTTCCCGGCGCCTCCGCCGCTGATGTTCCCCCTGGTCCTCAGAGGCCCCCTGCTACCCGAGGAGTGACTCCCTCCAGCGATGGACGGATCGTCCTGTAGTACCTGCGCCGCCCCCTCCCGACATATCGAGGCGGCGGCATGACCATCCCCCTGCTGCTCCTTGCCGCGGCATTCCTGCTGATCCTCGCCAACGGCTTCTTCGTGGCCGCCGAGTTCGGCCTGGTGACGGTCGATCGCCCGGAGGCCGAGAAGGCCGCCGCCGAGGGCGACCGCCGCGCCCGTACGGTCGTCGAGTCGCTGAAGGAGCTCTCCTTCCAGCTCTCCGGCACCCAGCTCGGCATCACCATCACCTCCCTCGTCGTCGGCATGCTCGCCGAACCGGCGCTCGCCGCACTGCTGCACGGCCCGATCACCGCGATCGGCATCCCCGAGGGCGCCGTCTCCGGGGTCGCCGTGATCGTCGGCATGCTGATGGCCTCGGCCGTGCAGATGGTGATCGGCGAACTCGTGCCCAAGAACTGGGCGGTGTCCCGTCCGCTGCAGGTCGCGCGGTTCGTCGCGGGCCCGCAGCACCTGTTCGCACGGGTGTTCCGGCCGGTGATCGCCGCGCTGAACTCCGTCGCCAACCGCCTCGTCCGCGCGCTCGGCATCGAGCCCACCGAGGAGCTGGCCTCCGCCCGCACCCCGGGTGAACTGGTGTCCCTGGCCCGCCACTCCGCCCAGGCCGGCACCCTGGAGCAGGACACCGCGGACCTGTTCGTACGGACCCTGTCGCTCGGCGAGCTGACCGCGCAGCACGTGATGACCCCGCGGGTGAAGGTCAGCGCGCTCCAGTCGTCCGCGACCGCCGAGGACGTGGTCAACCTGACCCGCGCCACCGGCCTGTCCCGCTTCCCCGTCTACCGGGAGCGGATCGACGAGGTCGTGGGCATGGTCCACCTCAAGGACGCCCTCGCCGTGCCCGCCGCCGACCGGCTGCGCACCCCCGTCGGCCACATCGCCCGCCCCGCCCTGCAGATCCCCGAGACCCTCCCGGTACGGCCGCTGCTGGCCCGGCTGCGCAGCGAACAGCCCATCGCGGTCGTCGTCGACGAGTACGGCGGCACGGCGGGCGTGGTCACCCTGGAGGACATCGTCGAGGAGATCGTCGGCGAGGTCCGCGACGAACACGACGCCAAGGACCTGCCCGAACTCGCCGCGGCCCCGGCCGAGGACGGCCGGCCCGCCTGGGACGCCGACGGCAGCTGCCGGGTCGACATCCTCCAGCGCATAGGACTCGACGTGCCCGAGGGGCCGTACGAGACCGTGGCCGGTCTGGTCGCCGACCTGCTCGGCCGGATCCCGGTCCCCGGTGACAAGGCTGAGCTGCCCGGCTGGCGGCTCTCCGTGCGCCAGGTCGGTCACTACCGCGCCGAGCGGGTCCGGCTCGTGCGCACCTCGCCCGTGGTGGAGGCCGCCCGATGAGCGTGCTCCAGCTTCTCTTCGCCGCCCTGCTCGTGCTCGCCAACGGCTTCTTCGTCGGCGCCGAGTTCGCGCTGGTCTCGGTCCGCCGCAGCCAGATCGAACCGCTCGGCACGGCCCGGGCCCGGCAGGTGCTGTACGGCCTGGAACACCTTCCGCAGATGATGGCGGCGGCCCAGTTCGGCATCACCGTCTGCTCGCTGACCCTGGGCGCGGTCGCCGAGCCGACCGTCGCGCACATCCTGGAACCGCTCTTCGAGTGGATCCATCTGCCGCACGCGATGATCCACCCGCTGGGCTACGTCATCGCCCTGGCCACCGTGGTCTTCTTCCACCTCGTCATCGGCGAGATGGTCCCGAAGAACCTCGCGATGGCCGCGCCCGAGAAGGCGGCCCTGTGGCTCAGCCCCGGCCTGGTGGCCTTCGCCCGGCTGTGCCGTCCACTGACCGTCGCCCTCGGCGCCTGCGCCCAGGGCATCCTGCGGCTCTTCCGGGTCGAGCCCAAGGACGAGGTCGAGGCGGTGTTCACCAGCGAGCAGCTGAACCGTCTGGTGGAGGACGCCGGCCAGGCGGGCCTGCTGGACCCCGAGGAGCAGGAACGCCTGGAGGACGCCCTGGAGTTGGGCTCCCGCCCGGTGACGGACGTCCTGCTCGGCCGGGATTCCCTGGTCACGGTGGGGCCCTCGGTCACTCCGGGCCAGATCGTCGACCTGACCGCCCGCACCGGCTACTCCCGCTTCCCGGTGGTGGCGGAGACCGGCGCCTTCATGGGCTACCTGCACGTGAAGGACGTGCTGGACCTGGAGGAGTCGGAGCGGGCGGTGCCGCAGCAGGTGTGGCGCCCCATGACGACGCTGCGGCCCGAACTCCCGCTGGACGACGCCCTGACGGTGATGCGCCGGGCGGCCACCCACCTGGCCCAGGTCGCGGACGCCTCCGGCCGGGTCCTGGGCCTGGTGGCGCTGGAGGACGTACTGGAACTCCTGGTCGGCGAGGTGACGGACCCGGCGCACCGGGAGGTGCCGAAGCAGTCGGAGCCGGAGCAGGCGCTGGCGTCGTAGGAGCTCCCGCCGCGGGATCCGTCACAGGGCCGACGGATCCTGCGGCCCCCTGCCCGACAGCACCTCTCCGTACGCCTGCATCAGGTCCGGCAGCCGCAGAGTCGACAAGTCGTCCCGCGTCAGCGCCCCCGGATACGTCGACAGCCGCAGATCCCGGTACGCGCAGCTCTTCTCGTACAGGGTCCGCAGGAACCGCCCGTTGCCCAGCTCGTCGATCCACCCCTGGTCCACCACGTGCCCGGCGATGGAGCGCAGCTCGTCGAGGGCCTCCTCGTCCCAGATGTCGCCGTTCTCCGCGGCGAGCACCTCGCCGATGGAGGTGAGTTCGAGGGGACGGTACGAGGGGAAGTCCACGCGGGTGGTGAAGCGGGACGACAGCCCCGGGTTGGCGGCCAGTAGCCGGTCCATGCCCTCGGGGTAGCCGGCCAGGATCACGACCAGGTGGTCCCGGTTGTCCTCCGCCCGCTTGAGCAGTACCTGGAGCGCCTCGTCGCCGTACGCGTCGCCCTTGCCGTAGCCGGAGTTGGACAGCGAGTAGGCCTCGTCCACGAAGAGCACCCCGCCGAGCGCGGAGTCGATGAGTTCGTTGGCCTTCACGGCGGTCTGGCCGAGGTACTCGCCCACCAGGTCGGCCCGCTGCGCCTCGACCAGATGGTCGCCGCCGAGCAGTCCGAGGGCGTAGAAGACCCGGCCCAGGATGCGGGCGACCGTGGTCTTGCCGGTGCCGGACGGGCCCGAGAAGACGAAGTGCCGCTTGGGCGGCTGGACCGGCAGGCCCTGCCCCGCCCGCAGCCGGGCCATGTTCAACTGCGCGGACAACGCCTTGACCTGGCGCTTGACCGGCTCCAGGCCCACCATGCGCTCCAGTTCCGCGAGCGCCTCCTCGAGTAACGCGGGGTCGGTCGGCCCGGCGGGCGGCGGCTGCCCGGGCAGGCCCACCCGCTCGCGCACACCCGGGTCCGGCACGGGCGGAAGGGGGCCGCTCGGCACCAGGTCGGGGCCGGAGAGCTTCAGCTCGCGGCCCTCGCCGAAGAGCGGGTCGAGCGTGTCGGGCCCGTCGACGGAGTCCTGGCCGAACCCGGTGAGCGTGATCGGGGCGAGATCGCCGGCCTCGTCGTAGCCGTCCCCCTCGGCGATGGCGGCGAGCCGGGCCGAGGTGTCCATGAAGGCGGGGTCGACGCGGTGCACGGCCCGGTACAGCGGAAGCGCGGCGGCCGAACGGCCGGTGCCCTCATGGGCGCGCGCCAGCCAGTACCGCAGCTCCTTGCGCTGCGGCTGCTCGCTGCGGCAGCGCATCAGGGCCGCGGACAGCAGCGGGTCGGCCTGGCCGTACATCTCCAGCCGGACCCGGGCCATGCCGCCGAACAGTCCGGCCTCGATCCCGAGCATCGGGTCGTCGAGCAGGGGGTCGGTGTGCCGGACGAGCTGTTCCCAGTCCTTGACCAGATAGGCCCGGCAGGCGTGCAGGAAGCGGACCTGCGCGTCGGCGTCCACCGGCGGCAGGCCGGCGAGGGCCCGGTCCAGCTCGGGCACATGGCGTCCGTCCAGCCAGTGCGAGGCGTGCGCGAGCAGCAGATCGCGCGGGCTCTCCAGCACCGGCTGCACCCACCAGCCCAGCCAGTACCAGGAGTTGAGGGTGCGGCGGTGCCGGGCGCGCTGCTCCCCGAAGCGGTCCCGGTGCCGGAACATCCGCAGCAGCGCGGTCGTGGTGTCGACGCGCAGCGCGTGCAGCCCGAGCCAGCCGTCGGCCATGCCGGGATCGATCCGCACCGCGGTGCGGAACTCCTCCTCCGCCTGCGGATACGCGCCCATGGTGTAGGCGTCCACGCCTCGCAACCAGGCGAGGTCGGCCGGGGCCTCGGGGCCCTGCGTGCCGAAGTCCATCACGTCCCCCACAAACCGTGCCCCCGTCGGTTGACCGCCGGGCCGTCGCCCGTCGGCCGTAAGAGTCGAACCGCCCTGCTGCGGACCGGAGTTGCAGCCGTACACGGAGCGGCGGTCCCAGGTCGCACCGAGGGCATCGTACCTGCGGGGGTGTCGCCCGCCCCAGGGTGCCGCACCGGACGTTTGGCGAGGTGGGAGCAGATGGGGCGCACACGGCATGGTGACCGAGGGTGAGCGAATCACGCCTCGGAGCGGCCGAAAAGTGGGGTTAGGGCAGAACGAAGCCCCCGATCACGGGGGAACAACCGGGGGCTTCGCGTCTGGCGGGCGGCCTCGAACGACCGCACATTGAGAACGTAAGACCTGTACGGCCCCTGGGTCAAGCGGAGTTGAGGCAGTCAGGGAAGTTCTCGCACGGGGCTCTTCACAACTTCACCACATTGCGGATGGTCCCTCACTCAGCGTGATGAGGTGGTCCGTATCCATGGTCCCGGCAGGCCCGGGACGCAACTCGTACCCCTTCGCGCACTGCCGTACCAATGCGTCGGCGAACGGCCGTGAGGGGTCCACCGCGAAGTGCCTCCGCTCCGCTGTGACCCAGCCGTCCCAGAACTCCCGTTGCTCCGCGCCGTCCCGCGACCGGCCGCGCGCCCAGGACTCGGCCTGCGGCAGATCCATCCAGAGCAGGAAGGCGAGATGCGGCCTGAGCGCGCGGCGCCCGGCACCGACGCCCTCGACGAGCACCACGGGCTCGGGCGGCAGCGGGAGCGGCGCCCCGAAGCGGCGGGCGCGCCAGTCGTAGGGGGCGTAGTGCGCGGTCCGGCCGCGGGAGAGGGGTTCGATCACCTGCGCCAGCAGCCGGTCCGTCCAGTCGAACAGCTCGTCATGGCTGGCGATGTCGTCGAGCCGTAGCACCGGCGTCCCGCCCAGCGCCCGCGCGAGCCGCTCGGCGAAGGTGGACTTCCCGGACCCGGCGTGTCCGTCGATCCCGATCAGACGGACCGGACCGCAGGACGCGGTCAGGCGGCGGAGCCGCGAGGCGAGCTGGTGAATGACGGTTCCCGGGGTGAGTCGTGCAGGCACCGGAAGTCTAGTGACGCCGCCCGGCGGGTGATGCCAGTGGTCGAGGCCAATATTCATGGCGCGGCATGGTCCGAAGTGCTGGCAGGAGGCCCCCGCTGCGTCCATAGTTGGCCCACACACAGCACTGGACCTGCCCCGACTCGGACAACCTGGGGGTCTTCCGCCCATGAGCAGATCCGAACAGCCGTCCCGCAGAACCGTCCTGACCGCCGCCGTCGCCGCGGCCGTCGCCGGCACCTCCGCGGGCCAGGCCGCCGCCGCCCCCACGACCGGCGTCCCCACCGGCCCCGCTCAGGCGGCGGCCCGCCAGATCGACAACCGCGCCTGGACGACGTACACCGACTGGCGCTCGGGCTCCGCCAAGGGAACCCGCGCCGTCGCGGGCGCCCGGCCCGGCCTGGTGATCGGCACGCCCGCGGGGCTCGCCGACTACACCGACCCGCACACCGGCACCACCGCCACCTGGGAGTACGCCACCTGGACCTCGCCGGTGCACCGGCTCACCGTGCCGTCCACCGAGGCCATCGCCTCCTGGAACGCGGACACCCCGGCCGGCACCTGGCTCCAGATCGAGCTCAAGGGCACCTACTCCGACGGCACCGACACCCCCTGGTACGTGATGGGCCGCTGGGCCGCGGGCGACCAGGACATCCGGCGGACCTCCGTCGACGACCAGACCGACGGCAAGAGCACGATCTGGACCGACACCTTCGCCGTCGACGACCCGGCGACCGGCCTGCGCCTGACCTCGTACCGGCTGCGGCTGACCCTCTACCGCAAGCCGGGCACGAAGAAGACGCCCACCGTGTGGCGGCTCGGCGCGATGGGCTCCGACATCCCGGACCGCTTCACCGTCCCGGCCTCCACGCCCGGTCTCGCCCAGGAACTGGCCGTCCCGCGCTACTCGCAGGAGATCCACGTCGGCCAGTACCCCGAGTACGACAACGGCGGCGAGGCCTGGTGCAGCCCCACCTCCTCGCAGATGATCATCGAGTACTGGGGCGGCCGGCTCACCGAGGAGCAGCTGGCCTGGGTCGATCCGTCCTTCGCGGATCCACAGGTGTGCCACGCGGCCCGGTTCACGTACGACTACCAGTACGCGGGCTGCGGCAACTGGCCGTTCAACGCGGCCTACGCGGCCACCTTCAAGGACCTCCGGGGCGTGGTCACCCGGCTCGGCTCGCTGACCGAGCTGGAGACGCTGATCGCGGCCGGGATCCCGGCCATAACGTCCCAGTCCTTCCTGAAGGAGGAGCTGACCGGGGCGGGCTACGGCACCTCGGGGCACCTGATGACCGTGATCGGCTTCACGGCGGAGGGCGATGTGATCGCCAACGACCCGGCGTCGCCGAGCAACGCGGCCGTGCGGCGGGTCTACCTGAGGCGGGAGTTCGAGAACATCTGGCTGCGGACCAAGCGGTACAACGCCGCCGGCAAGGTCGTCTCCGGCACCGGAGGCGTCTGCTACCTGTACTTCCCGGCGCGTCCCTCGCCCCGCCAGTGCGCGGCGCTCGCCGCGGTGGGCGTGCGCTGAGACGCCGTACGACGGCCCCCGGATCCCGTGATCCGGGGGCCGTTCGCTGTGACCAAGGTCTCGGCCGCAAAAGCCCTGGCCGGTGGCAAGGTGGACGGATGACCACGAATGCAGCCACCGCCGCCCGTGTCCGCACCGGCGGTCCCCAGGAGGACGGTCCCAAGGTCCTCGAACACATCATGGGCTGGGTCCTCGTCGTGGTCACCGCGATGCTCGTGACCCAGCTCGGTCTGCTGTGACCTGATGTGACCTGACGCATATTCGAACCTGCCATACTGCGGAGGTCCCGCCGCCCGCCGTAGACCAGGGTCGAAAACGTGAACAGTCAGCAGCCCGTCGCCGTCGTCCGCCCCCGGGCGCGCGGCACCGAGCGGTCGGCGGCCCGCCGCGCCGAACTCATCGCCATCGGGCGGAGACTGTTCGCCGACACCTCGTACGACGCGCTGTCCATGGACGACATCGCACGCCAGGCGCATGTGGCCAAAGGGCTGATCTACTACTACTTCCAGTCCAAGCGCGGCTACTACCTGGCGATCATCAAGGACTCCGTCGCCGACCTGGTCACCTACGCGGCGAGCGGGGTCGAACTGCCCTCCGTGGAGCGGGTCCACCGCACGATCGACAGCTATCTGCGCTACGCCGAGCACAACCAGGCCGCGTACCGCACGATCGTCAGCGGCGGAGTCGGCTTCGACACCGAGGTGCACGCCATCCGGGACGGGGTGCGCGAGGCGATCGTGGCCACCATCGCCGAGGGCGCGTACGGCCGTACGGACATCGGGCCGCTGGCCCGGATGGGCCTGCTGTCGTGGGTGTGCAGCGTCGAGGGCGCGACCCTGGACTGGACGGACCACCCCCAGCTCTCCCGCGAGACCATGCGCGAGCTGCTGGTGAAGACCCTGGGCGGCGCCCTGCGCGCCGTGGAGGAGCTGGACCCCTCCTGCCCGGCTCCTGCGCCCGCCCGCCGCGACGCATGACCAAGGGGCGGAGTCTCGTGGTCTCCGCCCCTGAAGTCCCCCGTGTCAGGGGTTAGTTGATCGCCTTGATGAGCTCACCGTTCGCGGTGTCCCCGCTCAGCTCCCAGAAGAACGTACCCGCCAGACCCTGCTGGTTCTTGTACGTCATCTTCGAGGCGATGGTCGCCGGAGTGTCGTAACTCCACCAGTTGTTGCCGCACTTGGCGTACGCGGTGCCGCCCACGGTGCCGGTCGCCGGGCACTTGGACTTCAGGACCTTGTAGTCCTCGATGCCCTGCTCGTACGTGCCCGCCGCCGGGCCGGTCGCGGTGCCGCCGGGCGCCGACTGGGTCACACCGGTCCAGCCGCGGCCGTAGAAGCCGATGCCGAGCAGGAGCTTGGAGGCGGGGATGCCGAGGCCCCTGAGCTTGGCGATGGTGGCCGAGGAGTACATGTTGGCCTTCGGGATGCCCGAGTAGGAGTGGAGCGGCGAGTGCGGAGCCGTCGGGCCGGCCGCGTCCCAGGCGCCGAAGTAGTCGTACGTCATCGGGTTGTACCAGTTGACGTACTGGGCCGCGCCCGCGTAGTCCGCCGCGTCGATCTTGCCGCCCGCGGTGGCGTCGGCGGTGATCGCCGCGGTGACCAGGTTGCCCGTGCCGAACTTCGCGCGCAGCGCCTGCATCAGGTTCTTGAAGGCCGCCCGGCCGCTGGTGTCGCAGGTGAGGCCGCAGGCGTTGGGGTACTCCCAGTCGATGTCGATGCCGTCGAAGACATCGGCCCACTTGGAGTTCTCGACCAGGTCGTAGCAGGACTGGGCGAAGGCGGCCGGGTTCTGGGCCGCCTGGCCGAAGCCGCCGGACCAGGTCCAGCCGCCGAAGGACCAGAGCACCTTGAGGCCCGGGTGCTTCTTCTTCAGCTCGCGCAGCTGGTTGAAGGTGCCGCGCAGCGGCTGGTCCCAGGTGTCGGCGACGCCGTCGACCGACTCGGCCGCGGTGTAGGTCCGCTCGGTGGCCGCGTAGTTGTCGCCGATGGCGCACTTGCCGCCGGTGACATTGCCGAAGGCGTAGTTGATGTGCGTGAGCTTGGCCGCGGAACCGGAGGTCTGGATGTTCTTGACGTAGTACTTCCGGTCGTAGGTGCCCCATTCGGTGAAGTAGCCGATCACCTTGGAGCCGGCCGCCAGTTCGGCCTCGGGAGCGCTCGCTTCGGCAGTGGCCGTGCCCGCCCCGGCGAGCAGTCCGGCGCCGAGGACGGCCGCGCAGGCGGCGGAGATCAGCGCCCGGAATCGGGTGCGGTGGGGAAGGTGCATATCGGGTGTCTCCTCGTGGGGGAGAGGGGAACGCGCGCCGATTGGCATGAACGCGGTAAAGCGTTGCCCGCACATTAGGAGGACTAGACCAGTCGGGTCAATGGTTCGGACCAATTTCGCGTCGTTCGAGTTTTCTTGGAGTAAGCGGTCGTTAACTGGTGACTGAGTGCCTCCGATCGGGCATACTCACAGCGCACAGCCGCTGGTCAGCAGCTTCCGTGACCCGGGAGTGCGAGCAGGGGCCCGCACCCAGTGAGACCCGGCGGAGCCGCCCCACCCAAGGCGCACGTCCGCCGATGCGCCCGACAAGGGAGGAGAGCGTCGCCATGCCCGACCGCGCCCCGCAACCGGTGGACCGGCACCTGCCCACGGACGAGGCCCGGGATCTGATCTCGCTCGTCCGCGACATCGCCCAGCGCGAGATCGCCCCGAAGGCGGCCGAGGAGGAGGACGCCGGGCGCTTCCCGCGCGAGGTCTTCTCCCTGCTGTCGGAATCGGGCCTCCTCGGACTGCCCTACGACTCCGAGTACGGCGGCGGTGATCAGCCGTACGAGGTCTATCTCCAGGTCCTCGAAGAGCTCGCGATGGCCCGGCTCACCGTCGGCCTCGGCGTCAGCGTGCACACCCTGGCCTCCTACGCTCTGGCCGCCTACGGCACCAAGGAGCAGCAGGTCGAGCATCTGCCCGCGATGCTCGGCGGGGGGCTGCTCGGCGCCTACTGCCTGTCCGAGCCGTCGTCCGGCTCCGACGCGGCCTCCCTGCGCACCAAGGCGGTGCGGGACGGCGACGACTGGGTGATCACCGGCACGAAGGCCTGGATCACCCACGGCGGCATCGCCGACTTCTACACGGTCATGGCCCGCACCGGCGAGGAGGGCCCGCGCGGGATCTCCGCCTTCCTGGTGCCGGGCGACGCCGAGGGGCTGAGCGGGGCCGCGCCCGAGAAGAAGATGGGCATGAAGGGCTCGCCGACCGCGCAGGTGCACTTCGACGGCGTGCGGGTGTCCGAGGACCGGCGGCTCGGCGACGAGGGTCAGGGCTTCGCCATCGCCCTGTCCGCGCTGGACTCCGGGCGGCTCGGCATCGCGGCGTGCGCGATCGGCGTGGCCCAGGCGGCGCTGGACGAGGCCGTGGCCTACGCCTCGGGGCGCCGGCAGTTCGGGCGGCCGATCTCCGACTTCCAGGGCCTGCGCTTCATGCTGGCCGACATGGCGACCCAGATCGAGGCGGGCCGCGCGCTGTACCTGGCGGCGGCGCGGCTCAGGGACGCGGGTCGGCCGTTCGCCAAGCAGGCGGCCATGGCCAAGCTGCACTGCACCGACACGGCGATGCGGGTGACCACCGACGCCGTGCAGGTCCTCGGCGGGTACGGCTACACCGCCGACTTCCCGGCCGAGCGCTACATGCGCGAGGCCAAGGTGCTGCAGATCGTCGAGGGCACCAACCAGATCCAGCGGATGGTCATCGCCCGTCACCTCGCGGGTCCCGAGGGGCGCTGAACTCTCCCAGCCGCACCGTCGGCGCCGCCAGCCGGATCCACTCCGGGTCGTGGCGGCCCGGCAGGGTGCGGCCGCGGTCCGCCCAGGTCCGCATCAGATCGCGGTAGATGGGCGGGTCCGGGAGCGCGGGAGGGGGCTGCCGAAGCGATTCTGCGGGTGGCGGCACGAAGGCGTGTCTCTGACGCCCGGTCGTTGAATAAGTGGGGGTCACACCAGGGCAACGCAGGCGCGGCCGGACAGGTCACCGCCACGTGGAATCGGGCGTGCGTTCACCGGTGTCCGGTCCCGTGTCTGGCCACCTGAAGCTGTCTGACGTACCGTCAGGCCACTCGCTTCCAGGGAGGTCTCCCGTGGCCGACGACGACCGCCCGGTACCGCTCGACGAGTACCCGGTGCACCAGGTGCCGCTGTCCATGAAGCACGTCGCGACCGGCGACCGGAACGCCTACGACCGCTGCATCTTCCACGTCCTGGACCACCGGGGACGTGCCCTGCTGATCCTCGGCCTCGGGGTGTACCCGAACCTCGGGGTGATCGACGCCTACGCCACCCTGCGCGCCGGGGACACCCTGCACGCCGTACGCGCCTCGGACGCCCTCGGCGAGGACCGGATGCGGCTCGCCGTCGGACCGCTGCGCATCGAGGTCGACGAGCCGCTGCGCCGACTGCGCCTGCTGAGCGACGACGACCTGCTGTCGTACGACCTCACCTGGACCGCCCGCTTCCCGGCCCTGTGGGAGCCCCATCACCTCCAGCGCCGAGGCGACCGGCTCACCCTCGAAGGGCGCCGGTTCGTACAGGCGGGAAGCGTGACGGGGGTGATCCACGCGGCCGGCGAGGAGTTCCGGGTCACCACCGCCGAGTGGACCGGCACCCGGGACCGCAGCTGGGGTGTGCGGCCGGTACCGGGGGAGGAGGGTGGGCGGCTCGCCGAGGAGCATCCGACCGAGGGCTTCCACTGGATCTGGTGCCCGGTCCGCTTCGAGGACCGGTTCCTCATGGTGATCGTCCAGGAGGACGCGGACGGACACCGCACGCTGAACGACGCGACACTGGTCCGCCCCGGCCGCCGCGACCGCCAACTGGGCTGGCCCCAGGCGGAGATCACCTACCGGCCGGGCACCCGCCACCCCGAACGCGCCCTCGTCCACCTCGGTGACGTCCGCAAGCCGCAGGAGCTGGAGGTGGAGATCCTCACCTCCTCCCCGCTCGCGATCGGCGCCGGCTACCCGCCCGCCGACGACTGGCAGCACGGCACCTGGCAGGGACGCGGCTGGACCGACCGGCGCACCTACGACCTCACCGAGGCCCACCCGCTGGCCGCCTACGGCGTCACCGACCACGCGGCCCGCTTCCGCCTGGACGGACAGGTGGGCCACGGCATCTTCGAGCACGGCTCGTTCGGGCGCCACGACCCGAGCGGCTTCGCGGACTTCACGTCGGTCGCACCGTAGGGGGTACTCCGCATGGCAGCCACGGCACCCCGCCCGCGCACCACCACCCGGGATCCGGAGGAGATCGCCCGCCGACTCACGGCCTGGCTGGGCACCCGGCTGCCCGGCGCCAAGGCGGTCGGCGTCACCGTCCCCGAGTCCAACGGCCTGTCGAGCGAGACCCTGCTGTTCGACATCGAGCACCCCGAACCCCCCCTGCGCGCCTGTGCGTTGCGGCTCGCGGCGGATCCGGCGGCCTACACGGTCTTCCCGGTGTACGACATGCCACGTCAGTTCCGGACGATGCGGCTGGTCGCCGAGCGCTCGGACCTCCCGGTGCCCCGCGTGCTGTGGCTGGAGGAGGACCCCGGCCCGCTCGGGGCGCCCTTCTTCGTGATGGAGCGCGTCGAAGGGCGCGTGCCGCCGGACGTCATGCCGTACACCTACGAGGGCAACTGGCTGCACGCGGCGAGCGACGAGGAGCGGGCGCGGCTGGAGGCGGCCTCAGTAGGGCTGTTGGCCCGACTGCACGACCAAGTACCCCTGACAGAAGCCAAGTTCCTCGATCTCCCGGGCGAGGGTGACGTGCTCAGTCGACACGTGGCGGCTCAACGCGCCTACTACGAATGGGTGGTCGACGGACTCGCCCGCTCACCGCTGATCGAGGACGCCTTCGACCGGCTGACCGAACTCTGGCCCCGCGACCCGGGCACGCCAGTACTGAACTGGGGCGACGCGCGGATCGGGAACGTCGTCTACGACGGGTTCGAACCCGCGGCCGTCCTCGACTGGGAGATGGCGGCACTGGCCCCGCGCGAGGTCGACCTCGGCTGGACCGTCTACCTGCACCGCTTCTTCCAGGACCTGACGGTCGCCTTCGGACAGCCCGGCCTGCCGGACTTCCTGCGCCGCGACCGGATCGAGGCCCGCTACGCGGAGCTGACCGGCCACATCCCGCGCGACATGGACTTCTACACCCTGTACGCGGCCCTGCGGCACGCCGTCGTGATGCTGCGGATCGCCTACCGTCAGGTGCACTTCGGCGAGGTCGCCGTCCCGGCGGACCCGGACACACTGATCCTGCACCACGGCAGCCTGCGAGCCATGGTGCAGGGCAGTTACTGGGATTGAGGCCCGTGCCTCAGGCGGCCTGGCGGCGCATCACCGGCACGCGCATCGGACGCGAGCCCGGCCCGCCGACGTGGCTGAAGGGCTGCGTCCGCCAGTCGAGTCCCTGAGGGAGCGTCAACAGCAGTGCGGTGTCCTGCTCCTGGGGCTCGGCCGACTCGTCCGCGGGGCGGGCGTCGGAGGCGCGGCGGCCGGTGCCGGCGCACACCGTCAGGCCGAACGGGTTCCACGGCGAGGCGCACAGCGCGTGCTCGGGCAGGACCTCCTCGTCCGCCAGCAGCGCGATGGGCTGCGCGCAGTCCGGGCAGAAGACCCGGTACATCTCGAAGGTGTCGTACGCGTCGAACTCCTCGTCGGCGAAGTCGGAGGCGTCGGGTTCGACGCCCTCCGGCTCGGGCTCGACGACAAGCTGCGGGCGCTTGGCTGCGGTACGACCAGGGCGCTTAAGACTCTGCATGGGATTCTCCCCCTCGGGCTGGGCCGTTCGGGCACTGCGGCCTCGACCACAGCAAGCACTTCCCGTCCCGTCTCGGCGGTAATCACGAGAACATCACGGACCCTGTCCATGGGCTGTGGCGTTCGTCACATGCCGCCCGCAGGTGCCGGTTTGTCCCTCAGGCGACTCACAAAGTTTCACCGGTCACATCACGAACCGGACATGACCTGGACCGCTGAGGTATCCGAGGAGGTCAGGGGCACTGTAGGTTCTAGCGCCATGGAGGAGCTGGACCGACAGATCGTGCAGCTGCTCGTCAAGGACGGGCGGATGAGCTACACAGACCTGGGCAAGGCCACGGGCCTGTCCACGTCGGCCGTGCACCAGCGGGTGCGACGGCTCGAACAGCGTGGCGTCATCCGTGGCTACGCCGCGGTCGTGGACCCCGAGGCCGTCGGGCTGCCCATGACCGCCTTCATCTCGGTGAAGCCCTTCGATCCCAGCGCGCCGGACGACATCGCGGAACGGCTGGCCGGGGTGCCCGAGATCGAGGCCTGCCACAGCGTCGCGGGCGATGAGAACTACATCCTCAAGGTCCGCGTGGCCACCCCGCACGAACTGGAGGAGCTGCTGGCCCGCCTGCGCTCCCTCGCGGGGGTCTCCACCCGGACGACGGTCGTCCTCTCCACGCCGTACGAGGCACGCCCGCCGCGCATCTGACCCACCTGCGTGCCGGACGGCCGCGGCGAGGCGCGAGACTGTTCCCCATGAGTGAGTCCACCGCCGCCCCCAAGACCGTCCTGCTCCGCCGCGGAGAAGTCCACAGTCCCGCCGATCCGTTCGCCACCGCGATGGTCGTGGAACGGGGACAGGTCGCCTGGGTCGGTTCGGAAGGCGCGGCGGACGCCTTCGCGGACGGCGTGGACGAAGTCGTGGACCTGGACGGCGCGCTCGTCACCCCGGCCTTCACCGACGCCCATGTGCACACCACCGCCACGGGCCTCGCCCTGACCGGCCTCGACCTGTCCGCCGCCCGCTCCCTGGAGGCGGCCCTCGATCTCGTACGGGACTTCGCCGCCGCCCGCCCCCAGGACCGGGTCCTCCTCGGACACGGCTGGGACTCCGCCCGCTGGCCCGGCGGCCGTCCGCCGACGCGGGCCGAACTGGACGCCGCCACCGGCGGCCGGCCCCTGTACCTGAGCCGTATCGACGTCCACTCGGCGGTCGTCACCACCGCCCTGCTCGACCTGACGTCCCTCGGGCACCCGGAGGGCCCGCTCACCGCCGACGCCCATCACGCCGTACGCGCCACCGCCCTGGCCGCGATCACCCCGGCCCAGCGCGTCGAGGCCCAGCGCGCCGCGCTCGCCCACGCCGCCTCCCTCGGCATCGGGACCGTCCACGAGTGCGGGGGCCCGGAGATCTCCTCCGAGGACGACTTCACCGGCCTGCTGAGGCTCTCCGCCGAGGAGCCCGGGCCCCGGGTCGTCGGCTACTGGGCCGAACAGGACGTCGACAAGGCGCGTGAGCTGGGCGCCGTCGGCGCGGCGGGCGACCTCTTCGTCGACGGCGCCCTCGGCTCGCACACCGCCTGCCTGCACGGGCCGTACGCGGACGCCGGGCACACCGGCATCGCCTACCTGGACTCCGCCGCCGTGGCCGCGCATGTCGCCGCCTGCACCGAGGCGGGGCTGCAGGCGGGCTTCCACGCGATCGGGGACGCCGCCGTGACAGCCGTGGTGGAGGGCGTGCGGGCCGCCGCCGAGAAGGTGGGCCTCGCCCGCGTCCGCGCCGCCCGGCACCGCGTCGAGCACGCCGAGATGCTCACCCCCGAGACCATCGCCGCCTTCGCCGAACTCGGCCTGACCGCCTCGGTCCAGCCCGCCTTCGACGCGCTGTGGGGCGGCGAGGACGGGATGTACGCCGCCCGCCTGGGCGCCGAGCGCGCCCGCTCGCTGAACCCCTTCGCGGCGCTCCTGCGCGCCGGCGTCCCGCTCGCTTTCGGCTCCGACAGCCCGGTCACGCCCCTGGACCCCTGGGGCACGGTCCGCGCGGCCGCCTTCCACCGGACGCCCGAGCACCGGGTCTCGGTGCGGGCCGCGTTCACGGCGCACACGCGGGGCGGCTGGCGCGCGGTCGGGCGGGACGACGCGGGCGTCCTGGTGCCGGGCGCGCCCGCGGACTACGCGGTGTGGCGCACCGACGAACTGGTGGTCCAGGCCCCGGACGACCGGGTCGCCCGCTGGTCCACCGACCCCCGCTCCGGCACCCCTGGCCTGCCCGACCTCACCCCGGGCCGTGACCTGCCCGTCTGTCTGCGCACGGTGGTGGGCGGACGCACGGTGTTCGTACGGCCGGGCGAGTGATCTCCCGGGGTGGCGCTGCGCCGTTCCGGCGGCGCCGCCGCGTCGCACGACCTGCGCGTCCGCCGCGCTGACCTGGGCGTCGAGGGAGGAAACGCAGGTCAAACGGCTGTTGACAGCCGCCGCCATGCGGCCGGTAGGTTCGGCCGGGTCCACCACCGGACGCCCGACCTGGGATCCGAGAACTTCCGGGAACTCGTCGCAAACGCCGCTGGGTCAGGGACGGTGTGCCGCACCGGGGCACCGTCGCTGGGAGCCAGGCTCAGCGCCCGCGCCACGGCGAGGGAACGTTCCGGCCGGTCGGGGAGGTGTGACCCGGGTGGGGCCCGGGAGCTCAGTAGACAACGGCTTTCGGTCGACCCGCAGCCAGCGGGCCCCAGGTCGGCCCGAAGGGCGCCGGGCCCCCATCCGCAGGGCGCGCACATGATCCGAAAACCAGATGGCTACCCCGCTCTTGTGGAATCGACACCACCATACGAACGTGATGTCACGTAATCGCAGGCCGCGCACACTATGGTGGACCTCTGCGTACGCACACGAAGGGGCAGCAGTGAACGACGGCGACGGGACCCGTGAGGAGCAGTCCTCGGGGAGGCGGTTCGGCCCGCTCGGCACGGCGTTGGTGATCATTCCGACCTACAACGAGGCGGAGAACATCAAGGCGATCGTCGGCCGGGTGCGCGCGTCCGTGCCCGAGGCGCACGTCCTCGTGGCCGACGACAACAGCCCCGACGGCACCGGAAAGCTCGCCGACGAGCTGGCCGCCGAGGACGATCACGTCCAGGTGCTGCACCGCAAGGGCAAGGAAGGCCTCGGCGCCGCCTATCTCGCGGGCTTCCGCTGGGGCCTGGAGCACGGCTACGGCGTCCTGGTCGAGATGGACGCCGACGGCTCCCACCGCCCGGAGGAACTGCCCCGGCTGCTGACCGCGCTCAAGGGTGCCGACCTGGTCCTGGGCTCCCGCTGGGTGCCCGGCGGCCGGGTCGTGAACTGGCCCAAGAGCCGCGAGTTCATCTCCCGCGGCGGCAGCCTGTACTCCCGGATGGCCCTGGACCTGCCGCTGCGGGACATCACCGGCGGCTACCGCGCCTTCCGTCGCGAGACCCTGGAGGGCCTCGGCCTCGACGACGTCGCCTCCCAGGGCTACTGCTTCCAGGTCGACCTCGCCCGCCGGGCGGTCAAGGCCGGCTACCACGTCGTCGAGGTGCCCATCACCTTCGTCGAACGCGAGCTGGGCGACTCCAAGATGAGCCGCGACATCCTCGTCGAGGCCCTGTGGCGGGTCACGACCTGGGGCGCGCAGGAGCGAGCCGGCAAGCTGCTCGACAAGGTGAAGCCGCCCCAGCCGCCCCGGTCGTAGTCCTACGGCCGCACAGGCACCGTTGATCGTCCCCTTATCCCGCGCTGAGCCGGGGCCAGGCACACTGGACGCATGACGACTGGCGCACCGACTCCCACGCATCCCGCCCGGCCCCGGCGCTCCCGGCTGCGTACCTTCCTGCCGCTGGGCCTCGCCGCCTGGCTGGTGCTGGAGATCTGGCTGCTGATCGTGGTCGCGGACGCGGCGGGCGGCCTCACGGTCTTCCTGCTGCTGCTCGCGGGCCTGGTGCTCGGCACCGTCGTCATCAAGCGCGCGGGCCGGCGCGCCTTCCAGAACCTCAACGAGGCGCTGCAGCGCGGCGGCACCCCGGCCCCGTCCAGCGGTGGCAACGGGCTGATGATGCTCGGCGGGCTGCTGCTGATGCTGCCCGGGCTGATCTCGGACGCGCTCGGCCTGCTCCTGCTGATTCCGCCGGTGCAGAAGGCGCTCGGGCGGTACACGGAGCGCACTTTGGACCGCAGGCTCCGCCAGGCCGGTCCCGGCTCCCTCGGGGGCGCCTTTCAGCAGGCCCGTATCCACCGCCCCGACGGCAAGGTCGTGCAGGGTGAGGTCATCAGGGACGAGCCCGGGAACACCGCCGAGGGCCCGCGCCCGCCGCTGACGCACTGAGCCCGGCGCGTCGGCGGCCGGCCGCTGCCGGTCACACGAAAAACCGAGGGCGCCGTACGTCGAAACGTACGGCGCCCTCGGTCTTGTGCTGTATCGGGTTCCGGTCCCGGTACCTCGGGGACTAGGCCGACTTGCGGCTGTCCCTGGGGTGTACCGCGATGTTCATCGCGCCGGAACGCAGAACGGCCAGGCGCTCCTCGAGGACCTCTTCGAGCTCCTCACGGGTGCGCCGCTCCATCAGCATGTCCCAATGTGTACGCGCGGGCTTGGCCTTCTTTTCCTCAGGGCCGTCGCCGTCCACGAGGAGTGCCTGGGCCCCGCAGACCTTGCACTCCCACTCCGGCGGGATCTCCGCCTCGACCGAGAAGGGCATCTCGAAGCGGTGCCCCTTCTCGCATGCGTACTCCACGGCCTGGCGCGGGGCCAGGTCGATGCCGCGGTCCGTCTCGTAGCTGGTCACCACGAGGCGCGTGCCGCGAAGAGCTCGCTCACTCATGAATCGTGCCTCCCGGGCTTGTCGCCCACAGGACAGGTGTCGCTGTCGTCGTCATCCGGTCAACGTCCGGTCGGCGGTAAAGATTCCCGTTCCGGGTCATGCGTCGCCGTCGTAGCCGCCCCTTGTTGTACCCACCAGCGCCCGGTTTGTCACATCTGCTAGCAGATGTCACCCAGCGTTTCGGCATCTTTGACGCGCAGTAACGGTACGCCTGGCAGGCCAAACGCGTACACTACAGCCCTTTCGCGTCGAACGCTAAATCCTTGCCGGAACCGGGTTACCCGCGTCGGCGATCGCACGCCTCACCGGAACCCTGGCGAGCAGCGCGAACCCGATGACGAAGAACGCCACCAGCGAGATGATCGCGTCCCGATAACTCCCGGTCAGCTGGTAGGTGAGCCCGAACAGCAGCGGGCCGAGCCAGCTCATCCCGCGGTCGCTCACCTCGTACGCCGAGAAGTACTCGGCCTCCTTGCCCGGCGGCACCAGATGGGAGAACAGGGAGCGGGACAGGGCCTGGCTGCCGCCCAGGACCAGGCCGATCCCGGACGCCAGCACGAAGAACCACACCGGTGCCCCGGCCGGCAGGAAGTACCCGGCCGCCAAGGTCACCGTCCACGCCACCAGCGATCCGAGGATCGTGCGCTTGGCGCCGTACGTCCGGGCCAGCCGACCCAGCAGGAGTGCCCCCGCCACCGCCAGTACCTGGACCAGCAGCACCGCGCCGATCAGGGTGGACTGGCCGAGCCCCAGTTCCTCGGAACCGTAGATCGAGGCCTGGGAGATCACCGTCTGGATGCCGTCGTTGTAGACGAGGTACGCCAGCAGGAAGCCGAGGGTCAGCGGGTGGCGGCGCATGTCGCGGATCGTCGCGGCGAGCTGCCGGAAGCCGGGTGCCGTCTTCGATGTCGCGAGGGCGGGCGAGCGGCGGTCGCGCAGTCTGCGCAGCGGTATGAGCGTGAAGGCGCCCCACCACAGGCCCGCCGAGGCCAGGCAGATACGGACCGCGGTGGTCTCGGAGACGCCGAAGGAGTCGTGGGCGAGATACAGCACCAGGTTGGCGACCAGGACCAGGGCGCCCGCCGCGTACCCGAAGGCCCACCCGCGCGAGGACACCGCGTCCCGCTCCTCGGGCGGGGCGATCTGCGGCAGGTAGGAGTTGTAGAGCATCATCGCCACCGACTGCGCGGCGTTCGCGACGATGAGCAGGGCGCCGCCGAGCAGATAGCGGTCGCCGTCGAGCAGGAACATGGCCGTCGTCGCCGCGGCCCCGGTGTACGCGGCCGCCGCCAGCAGCGGCTTCTTCCGGCCACTGCGGTCGGCCGCGGCGCCGACCAGGGGCATCACCAGCACGGCCACGATCACCGACAGGGAGACCGAGTAGGCGAAGAAGGACCCGGCGCGCACCGGGATGCCGAGCGGGTGGACGAAGCCGTCCGCGTCGGCCGCCTCCTCGGCGACCGAGGTCAGATAGGGGCCGAGGAACACGGTGAGCACGCTCGTCGAGTAGACGGAGCAGGCCCAGTCGTAGAAGTACCAGCCGCGCTGCTCGCGCCGCCGCCCGGCGGTGGCCTCCTCGGCCGCGCTCGTCCCCATGGTGCCGGTGTCCACCCGCGCCCTCGCTTCCCCGTCCGGGCCGCGGGCCGCCGGGTCAGACCCAGACGCCCCGGTCCTCCATGACCTTGCGCAATGTCTCGATGTGATCGGTCATGATGCCATCCACGCCGAGGTCCAGGAGCCGGTGCATACGGTCCTCCTCGTTGACCGTCCACACGTGCACCTGGAGCCCGCGCGCGTGGGCGGTGCGCACGAAGCGGTGGTCGACGACCTGGATGCCGGACTGCATCTCGGGAACCTGCGCGGCGACGGCCGAGCGGCGCACGGCAGCGGGCACGCCCCAGGAGCGCAGCCGCAGATTGAGCACCCCGCGGGTGCCGTACGACGTGGCCAGCTTGGGGCCCGCCAGCCGCTGGGCCCGGACCACCCGCGCCTCGGAGAAGGAGCCGAGGCAGATCCGGTCCCACGCGCGGGTGCGCTCGATCAGGTCGAGGAAGGGCAGCAGCGCGGACTCCGCCTTGACGTCGACGTTCCAGCGCGCCTCGGGGAAGGCATCCAGCAGCTCCTCGAACAGCGGCACCGGCTCCTGACCGGCGACGCGTGCCTGCCGTACGTCAGCCCAGGGCAGGTCGGAGATCCTGCCCGCGCCGTCGGTCACCCGGTCCAGCGTGGAGTCGTGGAAGGCGACCAGCTTGCCGTCGCGGGTGACGTGGACGTCGGTCTCCAGATACCGGTAGCCCAGGTCCACCGCGCGCCGGAACTGCAGCCGGGTGTTCTCCAGGCCCTCGGCGTCGCCGCCGCGGTGGGCGAAGGCGATCGGACCCGGATGGTCGAGATAGGGGTGGCGTATCGGCGTGCTCACCGTCGCAGTATCGCTCGCCGGGGTTGACCGGTGGCAACGACCGTGCTGCCGTCCGGTGCCCGGGGGACGGCGAAGACGCGCAGGAAGAGCTGGGCGAGCGGGCCGATGGTCAGCGCGTACAGCACGGTGCCGACGCCGACCGTGCCGCCCAGGAGGAAGCCGGAGACGACCACGACCACCTCGATGCCCGTCCGCATCAGCCGGATCGAGCGCCCGGTGCGCCGGTGCAGCCCGGTCATCAGGCCGTCGCGCGGGCCGGGGCCGAAGCGGGCGGCGATGTAGAGGCCGGTGGCCGCGCCGTTGAGGACGATGCCGGCGACGAGAAGGGGTATCCGGACGGAGAGGGAGTGCACCTCGGGGAGGGCGGCCAGGGTGCCGTCCATGGCGATGCCCACCACGAACACATTGGAGACGGTGCCGAGACCCGGCCGCTGGCGCAGCGGGATCCACAGGAGCAGCACGGCCGCCCCGACGATGATCGACACGACGCCGATGGTCAGTCCGGTCAGCTCGGCGAGCCCTTGGTGCAGCACGTTCCAGGGTTCGAGACCGAGGCCGGCCTCGACGAGCAGGGCCGAGCTGGCTCCGTAGAGCGCGAGTCCGGCGTACAGCTGGATCAACCGTCGCCCGAGACGGCTTGTGGTGGACAAGTGGGTCCCCCTGTGGTGGTAGTGGCCTGCTTCATGACACCCTGTGGCTTGAGGTGAACGGCCATCCATGGCCAATCCGGGGAAGGTGGACTGATTTCCATGGCGCAGTGGACTTCGGCGGTGGGGCCAACGCAGCTCGCCCGGCTGCTCAGCTCCCAGCAGGACCGCCCCGCGGGCCCCGGTACGCGCCGCCCGCCCGCCTATCGCGCTCTCGCCGACGGCATCCGGCTGCTGGTCCTGGAGGGACGGGTGCCGGTGGCCGCCCGGCTGCCCGCCGAACGCGAACTGGCCCTCTCCCTGTCCGTCAGCCGTACGACGGTCGCGGCGGCCTACGAGGCGCTGCGTGCCGAGGGCTTCCTGGAGTCCCGGCGCGGAGCCGGCAGCTGGACCGCCGTCCCGGCCGGAAACCCGCTTCCCGCGCGCGGGCTGGAACCGCTGCCGCCCGAGGCCCTCGGTTCGATGATCGACCTCGGCTGCGCGGCCCTGCCCGCGCCCGAGCCCTGGCTCACCCGGGCCGTGCAGGGCGCCCTGGAGGAACTGCCGCCGTACGCCCACACGCACGGCGACTACCCGGCGGGGCTGCCCGCGCTGCGCGCGATGATCGCCGAGCGGTACACCGCGCGGGGGATCCCGACCATGCCCGAGCAGATCATGGTGACGACCGGGGCGATGGGCGCCATCGACGCGATCTGCCATCTCTTCGGCGGGCGGGGCGAGCGGATCGCGGTGGAGTCGCCGTCGTACGCCAACATCCTCCAGTTGATGCGCGAGGCGGGCGCCCGGCTGGTGCCCGTCGCCATGGCCGAGGGGCTGACCGGCTGGGACATGGACCGCTGGCGGCAGGTGCTGCGCGACGCGGCGCCCCGGATCGCCTATGTCGTCGCCGACTTCCACAACCCGACCGGCGCCCTCGCCGGCGACGACCAGCGGCGGCAGATGGTGGACGCGGCGCGCTCGGCCGGGACGGTGCTGGTCGCCGACGAGACGATGAGCGAGCTGTGGCTGGACGAGGACGTCGACATGCCGCGCCCGGTCTGCGCCTTCGACCCGGCCGGGGCCACCGTCATCACCGTCGGCTCGGCGAGCAAGGCCTTCTGGGCCGGGATGCGGATCGGATGGGTGCGGGCGGCGCCGGACGTGATCCGCAGCCTGGTGGCCGCGCGGGCCTATGCCGACCTGGGGACACCGGTGCTGGAGCAGCTGGCGGTGAACTGGCTGTTCAGCACGGGCGGTTGGGAGCAGGCCGTCGAGCTGCGCCGGCATCAGGCCCTGGAGAACCGCGAGGCGCTGGTCAGCGCGGTGCGGCGGGAGCTGCCCGGCTGGGAGTTCGAGCTCCCCAAGGGCGGCCTGACCCTGTGGGTCCGCACGGGCGGCCTGTCCGGCTCCCGGATCGCCGAGGCGGGCGAGCGGGTCGGCGTCCGGGTTCCGTCCGGCCCCCGCTTCGGCGTCGACGGCGCCTTCGAGGGGTATGTGCGGCTGCCGTTCACCGTGGGGGGCGCGGTCGCGGAGGAGGCGGCGGTACGGCTGGCCGCGGCGGCTCGGCTGGTGGAGCGCGGGGGGACCGGGGGCGGGGAGGCGCCTCGGACGTTCGTGGCGTGAGGCCGCTGGCATGATCGCGGTTCATGGGCACCGACATTCACGGATACGCCGAGGTGCGGAACGGCTACGACGACACCTCGGAACCCGAGGACGAGGACGTCTCCCCGCTCTGGCACCCGGCCATGGCGCTCCGTCATCTCTACGACGGCCGGTCGTGCACAGCGTTCGGGTTCCTGTTCGGTGTCCGTGACGGGACCGTCGAGCCGCTGGCCGCAGGACGTGGCTTCCCGGCCGACGCCTCCCGGGCCACCGCACGCGCTTACGCCGAGGAGGAAGTGGACTCCCACAGCCCGACCTGGATCACCTGGGCCGAACTGGCCGCCGTGGACCGGGATGAACAGCCGGCGGTGGCCACGGAGGACTGGGGCGACCTCTTCGAGGTGATGCACATCCTCGCCCACCGGCACGGTTCGCCGAACGTCCGGCTCGTCGTCTGGTTCGACAACTAGGACGTGGGCTGGGGAGTCTCCGCCACCAGGGCCTCGGCCGGGACCGGCTCGGGCTGCTCCTCCGAGTCCGCCGGGGTCGTCCGGGGCGGGAGCAGGTCCAGGACCGCCTTGCGGTGGGCGTCGCTCGTGGCGTCGTCGTACGGGTCCGGGGTGGCCGGGACCTGGAGGCGCAGGACCGGGCCGTGGCCCAGGCGGGCGTAGCCGCGGCCCGGGGGGACCTGGGCGATCGGGGTGGTCTGCGGAGGCGCCCCGAGGATCGCCGTGAGCTGTTCCGCGGTCGCCGGGCCCAGGACGGCACGCGCGCGTGTGTGCTGCCGTACCGGCTCGGTCAGGAGTTCCGCGCTGTCGAGCTGGTCGGCCACGACCACCGTGACGTTCGCCGCGCGGCCGTGCCGCAGCGGCACTTGGAGCAGGGCCTGGGGGTCCTTGTGACCGTCGGTGGCGGCGAGGTGGGCGAAGGCGGTCGGGCGGTCCAGGAGCAGCCACAGGGGGCGCTTGGTGTCCTCCGGCGGCGGGTGCCCGGCCTGGCGGGCGCGGTTGAGGGCGATCAGCCGGCGCTCCGTCTCGTGCGCGGCCCACTCCAGGCTGGCCAGCGCCCCGGCCAGCGCGCACTCGACCGCGAGCACGCCGTCCCGGCCGGTCAGGCAGGCGTACTCGCCGGTGCCGCCGCCCTCGACGATGACGACATCGCCGTACTGGAGCGCCTGGAGGGCGATCGAGCGGAGCAGGGTGGAGGTGCCGCTGCCGGGCTGGCCCATGACCAGCAGATGCGGCTCGGTGGAGCGGACCCCGGTGCGCCAGACGACCGGGGGCATGTCGCGCTGCTCCTCGCCGTGGGTGAGGGGGAGCGTGCGCTGGACCTCGCCGGGGTCCGTGAAGCCGAGCACCGTCTCGCCGGGTGCCGTGACGAATCGCTGGGCGGCGACGTCGGTGGGCAGCGGGGGCAGGACCGCGAGGGAGAGCTGGTTGCCCTCCTCGTCCCAGGCGAAGCGGTACTCCCGGCCGCGTCCCGACTTCGCGGTGAGCAGGTGCTCGATCCGCGCGCGGGCCTCGGGCTCGCCGTCGGTGAAGTAGGCCGGGTAGCGGATCGTGAGGCTGGTGACGCGCCCGGAGGCGTCGAACTCGTACTCGGGGAAGGCGTTCTCCCACTCACCGCCGTGGGAGTACATCGGGGCCGGGTCGTCGGCCGTGGAGAAGTACGGCACGAGCGCCTCGTACAGCGACTTCAGCCGTTCCGTCTGCGACTCGTCCGGCCCGTCGGGGGCCGGCGGGGTGCGGTCGCGGCCGTGCCAGGCCGCGGCCGCCATCAGGGTGACGGCGGCCAGCAGCGGGCCGTACGGCACGAGCGCCACGACCAGGATCACCGAGGCCACCAGGAACAGCAGCGGACCGCGCTTGTCCTTGGGGGTCTCGGCCCACTTGCGCCGCCCGGCCGATGCCAGCCGGCGCAGCCCGCGGGTGATCGTGATCAGCGGGTGGAGGACATCGGTGGCGCTGTCGGCCGCCGTCCGGGCCAGCTCCCGGCTCCGGGCGATCTGCGCGCTGCCTGTGCTCAGGATGCGGGGGAGGGGGCGCCGGGCCACTGCTGTCTCCTGACGGTGCGTACGGACGGGACGGGCGGCTTCAGAACTTGATGCCGCCGAGCAGGCTCGCCAGGCTCTCGCCGCCGGCCTTGATGCTCGGGGCGATCGCGGTGCTCGCGAGATAGAAGCCGAAGAGCGCGGCCACCAGGGCATGGGACGCCTTGAGGCCGTCCTTCTTGAAGAAGAGGAAGACGATGATGCCGAGCAGGACCACGCCTGAGATGGACAGGATCATTTGAGTTCTCCTGGTTCGTGGGGACAGTCACCATGAGTACTTCCAGGATCACAGGATGTATCCATACGATAAAAGGTGCAACTGGGTGAATTTCGGCAGATTTCGCCCGGATGGCCGAGCTGTTCTGGGCCGGAAGAGCTGGGACTTGCGTCCAACCGGGTTCGTGGTGATCTTTACCTCGGGCACATCGGGTCATGTGCCGCGGGAGCCAGTACCCTGGCGATTCACCTGAACGGTTGTATGGAGAGGCGGACCGGCGATGAGCGAAGCCCCCGACCCCGAGGTCGTGGAGCTGGCGACCAAGATCTTCGATCTGGCCCGGCAGGGGCGGACCGAGGCACTCGTGGCGTACCTCGACGCGGGCGTTCCGGCCAACCTCACCAATGACCGCGGAGACTCCCTGGTGATGCTCGCCGCCTATCACGGGCACGCCGAGGCGGTACGCGCGCTGCTCGCCCGGGGCGGCGAGGCCGACCGCATCAACGACCGAGGCCAGACCCCGCTCGCCGGGGCCGTGTTCAAGGGCGAGACGGACGTGATCAAGGCTCTTCTGGAGGGCGGCGCCGACCCGTCGGCGGGCACTCCGTCGGCCGTCGACACCGCCCGGATGTTCGGCAAGACGGAACTGCTGGAGCTGTTCGGCGCACACTGATCCGAACGCGCTGACCAGCCAGGACACAGAAAACGGGGGAGGCGGTAAAGGGCCGCCGAAATTTCGGTCGCGGCAGGTGGAACTGCCGAGTCATCATGACGTCGTGATTCACGGACGCGATGGCTGGGCAGGTGTTGCCGCACCGCGCGGGCCGTGATGCGGTCCGCATGGGCCACCTACGAGAGGCAGAGGAAGATGGCTTACAGCAAGCAGGAAACGGCGGGCGCCCCGACGTGTTGTCACGCGGCCAGGTAGAGCACGTCCCCGGTTGCGTCGACGCTTGATGTGAGGCTGTTTCCCATGTTCGATCCGGTCATAGCGCCCAGCGGTACGCTGCTCGGCCTGCTCCAGCGGGGCCGCGGCGACGGCACACTGCACGCGCTCACCGCCCCGCGAGCCGAAGCGCTCGCGGCCCTGAATCACTGTGTGCTGAGCGACCCCCGCCACGACTGGCAGGTGGAGAACCGCTCCCTGTACTACGCCCGTCTCTACCTCGACCTGAACGGCGAGCTGGACGAGATCGAGGCCCACCTCTTCGACGTCGAGGACGTCTTCGACGGCGAGGAGTCACGCACCGGCCTGGCCCTGGCCGTCCTCGGCCACCTCGCCTCCTACGGCAGGCGCGACGCCCTTGCCCTGCTGCGCCGGTACGCCGCCACCGGCGCCAACTGGGCCTGGGCCCTGGACGAACTGGCGCTGCGCGACGACGACGCCGGACTGCGCGCGCTGGCCGCGCCCGTCCTGGCCCGTTTCGGCACCGATCCCGAGGGCGAGGCCGAGCTGGCCGCCGCCGTACGCGACGCGTTCGAGCCACGGCCCTGGCGGCTGTGGGCGGAGGACCCGCGCGAATCGATCGCGACACGCGTGCGTGCCGCCCAGGAGACCGGCTGTTTCGACCGCTGGCAACGGCAGATGAGTCCCTCCGGGCCCCGCCCCGGCTGGAGCGTGCGGGCCGTCTTCGAATGGGCCCAGCAGGGCGTCGACCGGGGTGCCGCGCTCCATGTGCCGGCCGCCCGCTGTCTGGTCGCCGTCGCGGGCCCCGAGGACCGGCCGGAGATCCTCCAGGCGGCCAAGGACGGCACCGAGGGCGCACGCTGTACAGCCCTGCGCTACCTCGCCGACGGCAACGACCCGGACGCCCTCGACCTGATCGAGGCGGCCGTGACGGCGGGACCGCCGTCCGTCGTGGAGGCCGCCGTCGACGCCTTCGAACGGATGCGCAGTGTCGCCGCCGTGGACCGGGCCCGCGGCTGGGCCCACCGTCCCGATCCGCTGGGTGCCGCCGCCGGACGCATGCTCGCCTGCCGCGGCGGGGCTCAGGACAGCGACCTGGTCCTCGCGGCCCTGCGGGAGGCCGTACGGGGCGAGGGCCCTGACGCGCCGACCCTGTGGACCCTGGTGGACGGCACCGGACGGCTCGGCATCCAGTGCGCCGCCCCCGTCCTGCGCCATATCTACCGCGAGACCGCCTCGTCCCAGCTCCGCTGCCGGACCGCGCGAGCCCTCGCCGCGACCGATCCGTCCTTCCCGTCCGGATTCGCCGTCGAATGCCTCTGGGACTGCGAGGAGACCACCCGCGAGATCGCCGCCCGGCATGCCGAGACCGGCGACAACCGGGTCGTGGAGCGACTGCGCCGGCTCGCCGCCGACCCGGCCGAGGAGGACGAGGTCCAGACAGCCGTTCGCAGCCGGATCGGGCCTGACACGCCCGCAGGGTGAACGGGGGGCGACGCGCGGGTCAGGCGGGCATGGACACGGCCTGACCTGCTCGGGTGTGCAGCGGAACGCTCATGGGACGTTCCCTGTTCGGAAAGATCCACGTTGACGCGGCCACGTCCAGCACGGCGACAACACCGGTATGCGAGTCGTCATCGTGACCGAATCCTTTCCCCCCGATGTGAACGGCGTGGCCCACTGCGCGCTCCAGACCGCCCGACACCTCGTCGATCGCGGTCACGCCCCCGTCGTCGTCGCCCCGGCCCCCGCTCCCGGGAGCAAGCTCGGCGCGCTCGCGCCGTGCCCAGTCGTCCATGTCCCCTCCCTCCCGCTCCCCGGCTACCCCCAGGTGCGCGTCGCGCTGCCCAGCCGGAAGCTGGCCTCGGCGCTGATCGAGCACAACGCCGAGATGGTCCACCTGGCCAGCCCCTTCGTCCTCGGCGTCCGCGGCATGGCCGCCGCCGCCCGGCTCGGCATCCCCGCCGTCGCCGTCTACCAGACCGACCTGGCCGGATACGCCCGTACCTACATGGGCGCCGGCGAGGCCGCCGCCTGGCGGCGCATCCGCTCCGTCCACTCCGCCGCCGACCTCACCCTCGCCCCGTCCAGCGCCTCCCTGCGCGACCTGGAGGCCCACGCCGTGCCCCGGGTCAAGCTGTGGCCGCGCGGTGTGGACACCGTCCGCTTCAAGCCGGAACTGCGCGACGAGGCGCTGCGCCGGGAACTGGCCCCGAACGGTGAGGTGATCGTCGGCTACGTCGGCCGGCTCGCCCCCGAGAAGCACATCGAACTGCTGGCCGGCGCCTGCCGCCTCGACGGCGTCAAGCTCGTCGTCGTGGGCGACGGACCGAGCCGCCCGAGCCTGGAGCAGGCGCTGCCCGGCGCGGTCTTCCTCGGCCGCCGCACCGGCGACGAGCTCGCCCGGATCTTCGCCTCGCTGGACGTCTTCGCCCACACCGGCCCCTTCGAGACCTTCTGCCAGACCGTGCAGGAGGCCATGGCCAGCGGAGTGCCCGTCGTCGCGCCCGCCGCGGGCGGACCGCTCGACCTGGTCGCCCACGGGCACACCGGGCTGCTGTTCCCCGCGGGCGACGCCGACGCCGTACGCGAGGCGGTGCGTGCCCTGGCGGCCGACCCTGCCCTGCGCACGTCGTACGGCACCGCCGCGCGCGCGATGGTCGAGGGGCGCACCTGGGCGGCCGTCGGCGACCAGCTGATCGCCCACTACGGCCAGGTGCTGGAGAACCGCCGGGCGAAGGTGGCGGCGTGAGCGAGTCACTGCGCATCGTCCGGCTCGCGAACTTCGTCGCGCCCGCCTCAGGCGGTCTGCGGACCGCGCTGCGCGAGCTCGGCAGGGGCTTCAAGGCGGCCGGGCACGATCCGGTGCTCATCGTGCCCGGCGAGCGCCACACCGACCAGGAGACCGAGCAGGGCCGGGTGATCACCCTGCCCGGGCCGCTGCTGCCCGGCACCGGCGGCTACCGCGTCCTGACCGACAAGCGGCGCGTGGCCCGCCTCCTGGAGGAGCTCGGCCCGGACCGCCTGGAGGTCTCCGACCGGACGACGCTGCGGTGGACCGGCAAGTGGGCGCGTCGCGCGCGCGTGCCCGCCGTGATGGTCTCCCACGAGACCGCCGACGGCGTGCTGCGCACCTGGGGCCTGTCCGAGGGCGCGGCCCGCCGTGCCGCGGACGCGCTCAACGTCCGTACGGCCCACACGTACTCCCGCGTGGTCTGCACGACCGAGTTCGCCGAGCGGGAGTTCGTGCGGATCGGCGCCCGCAATGTCGTGCGGGCCCCGCTCGGCGTGGACCTGGTGCTGCGGCACCCGGCGATGCGCGACGCGGGGCTGCGTGACCGGCACGCGCGCGTGGACGAGACGCTGCTCGTCACCTGCACCCGGCTGTCGGTGGAGAAGCGGCCCGGGACGGCGCTGGACGCCCTGGAGGCGCTGCTCGCGCGGGGCAGGCGGGCGGTGCTGGTGGTGGCCGGCGACGGACCGCTGCGCGCGCGTCTCGAGGAGCGGGCGCGGGAGCGCGGGCTGCCGGTGACCTTCCTCGGGCATGTCGCGGACCGCGACATGCTCGGGGCGCTCCAGGCGTCCGCCGACGTGTGCCTGGCACCAGGGCCCGCGGAGACCTTCGGGCTCGCCGCACTGGAGGCGATGGCGTGCGGGACGCCGGTGGCGGTGAGCACGTCCTCCGCGCTGCCGGAGGTGATCGGTTCCGCCGGGGCCGTCGCCGCGGACAACGGGGAGGCGTTCGCCGACGCCGTGGAGCGGCTCCTCGCCCGTCCCGAGGCCGAGCGCCGCGAGGCGGCACGCGCGCGTGCCGAGTGCTTCGGCTGGGACACGGCGGTCACGGCCTTTCTCACCGCGCACGACGTGCCCGTCCCCGGCCGGGACCGGGTGGCGGAGGGCGTCGCATGAGACCCCTGCGCTTCGCCGCCCTCGGCGACTCGCTGACCGAGGGCGTGGGTGACCCCGTCGGGGACGGCTGGCGCGGCTGGGCCGCGCTGCTCGCCGGCGGACTCGCCGAACAACCCGTGGACTTCACCAACCTCGCCGTCAGCGGGGCACAGACACGGGACGTACTGGAACGACAGCTGCCCGACGCGCTGGACCTGCGGCCGGACGTGGTGTCCGT
Source organism: Streptomyces sp. NPDC043726 (assembly GCF_056436565.1). Classification (NCBI taxonomy): domain Bacteria; kingdom Bacillati; phylum Actinomycetota; class Actinomycetes; order Kitasatosporales; family Streptomycetaceae; genus Streptomyces; species Streptomyces sp. NPDC043726. Next base: position 39,275 of record NZ_JBWKCI010000008.1, on the reverse strand, counting down.
CGTGATCGGCGTGAACGACACACTGCGCTGCACCTTCGACATCCACGCCGTGGCGGCCCGGCTGGACGAGGTGTACGCGGCGCTCACCGCGCGGGGTGCCGTCGTCCTGACGGCCTGTCTGCCGGATCCGGGCGCGATGCTCGGACTGCCGGGAGCGCTGGCGCGTCCGCTGGCCCGGCGGCAGCGCGCGGTCAACACGGTCGTGCACGCGCTGTCCGAGCGCTACGACGCGGTGCATCTGCACGCCGCGGAGGGCGCCTGGCTCAGCGACCGCGCGATGTGGAGCTCGGACCGGCTGCATCCGGGGGAGCGGGGGCACCGGCAGCTGGCGCTGCGGTTTCACTCCCTGCTCGCCGAGGGCGGGCTCGCCACGGGCCTCGCGCCTTCGCCCGAGCCGGAGTTCCCGGCACCCACCAAGTCGGCGAGTCTGCGGTGGCTGGCCACCGCGGGGACCGGGTGGGTGGTGCGGCGGTGCACCGATCTGCTGCCGCAGCTGCTGACGCTCGCGTTCGACGAGATGCGGCACCGCGCGCGGGGCACCAGCGCCCGGCTCGACCTGCGGACGGCCCACGCGGTGTCGGCGGCGCTGGCCGCCCTGTCGGTGGCGGAACAGCAGCCGGACGCGGCGTAGCGCTCCGCGGGTTCTGTCCGCGGTTCTGTCCGCGGGTTCTGTCTGCGGGGCGGTCCGACTGCGGGGCGGTCCGACTGCGGGGCGGTCCGAGTTGGTGAGGCGAAGTCTCTGGCCGGCGTCACCGTCGTCGTACCGCTGTGAAGCGGACCGGCGTCCCCGGCACCGCCTGGGCCGCCGCCGGGAGGTCCTGGGGCCGGACCACCGCGATCACCGGGTAGCCCCCGGTGGTCGGGTGGTCCGCCAGGAACACCACGGGTCTGCCGTCCGGGGGGACCTGGACCGCGCCCAGCACCATGCCCTCGCTGGGGAGTTCCCCGGTCGTCGCGCGTGCCAGGGCGGGGCCCTCAATGCGCAGGCCGATGCGGTTGCTCGCGGGGGAGACGCGGTACGTCCGCGCGGTGAGCGTTCTGATGGCCTCCGGTGTGAACCAGTCGTCCCGGGGGCCGAGGGTCACGTGGAGGACGAGTTCCGTGGGCGGGGACGGCTGGGGTGACACGTCCACGCGCGCGGGGAGGCCGGTCGGGGTCCCCAGGGGCAGCACGGTGCCGTCCGTCAGGGGCGCCGGGCCGAGGCCGGAGAGCAGGTCCGTGGAGCGGCTGCCCAGGATCGGGTCCACGTTGATCCCGCCGGAGACGGCCAGGTAACTGCGGACGCCCGCTGTTGCCGCGCCGACCTCCAGCAAGGCCCCCGCGGGGACACGGACCGGGGCGCCCCAGGGGGCGGGGCGGCCGTCCACCGTGACCGCGCAGGGGGCCCCGCCGACCGCGGCGGTGACCGTCGAACGCGGGCGTACGGCGACGCCGTTGAGCGTGGTCTCCAGCACCGCCGCCCCGGGCGGGTTGCCGACCAGGCGGTTGACCAGGGCCGCCGCGGGGCCGTCGAGGGCGCCGGAGCGGGGTACGCCGAGGTGGGCGTGGCCGGGGCGGCCGGTGTCCTGGACGGTGGTGAGGGCCCCGGCGCGGACGACGGACAGGGCGCGGTCGGTCATGCGTTCCCCACTGGCTTCATCGGCGCCACCGGTTCCGTCAGCTCCATCGGCTCCATCGGCTTCCTTGGCTTCACTGGCCTCATCGGCACGAAGCGCACGCGCGTGCCCGGCGTCAGCAACGCGGCCGGCACGCGCGCGTGGTCCCACAGGACGGCGTCCGTGGTGCCGATCAACTGCCAGCCGCCCGGCGACGAGCGCGGGTAGACGCCCGTGTACGGCCCGGCGAGGGCCACCGAACCGGCGGGCACGGCCGTGCGCGGGGTGGCCCGGCGCGGGACGTCGTAGCGCGCCGGGAGTCCGGTGAGGTAGCCGAAGCCGGGCGCGAATCCGCAGAAGGCGACGGTGAACTCCGTGTCCGCGTGGACCTGGGCCACCTCCTCGGCGCACACACCCCAGTGGGCGGCGACGTCCGCCAGGTCGGGACCGTCGTAGCGCACCGGCAGCTCGACGACCTCCCGCGCGCGTGGGGGAGCGTCCGGCACATCGGCCGCGGTGAGTTCGGCGGCCAGCCGGGCCGGGTCCGTGACGCCGTCGAGGAGGACCGTCCGGGCCGCGGGGACGATCTCGCGGACGGACAGTGAGCCCTCCGCGCGGCGGCGCAGCAGCTCCGCGTGCAGCGCCTGGGCCTGCTCGCCCGACGCGACCTCGACGAGCAGGGCGTCGCCGCCGACCCGCAGTGCCCTCATGCGAAGGCCTCCACCCGGACGCCGTCCTCCTGCAGTCGCTCCCGGACCCGGCGGGCGAGTTCCACCGCGCCGGGCGTGTCGCCGTGCAGGCACAAGGAGCGGGCCCGCACGCGGATGCGGGCCCCGGAGTGGGCGGCCACCTCGCCGAAGCGGGCCAGGGACGCCGAGCGGGCCACGACGGCGTCGGGGTCGGTCACCACGGCACCCTCCCGGTCGCGCGGTACGAGGGTGCCCTCGTCGGTGTAGGCGCGGTCCGCGAACGCCTCCGTGACCGTCGGCAGCCCCGCCTTGGCCGCAAGCTCCAGCAGACGCGAGCCGGGCAGCCCGAGCACCGGAAGCGTGGCGTCGGCGAGCAGGACGCCGTCGACGACGGCGCCCGCCTGCTCCTCGTCGTGCACGACCCGGTTGTAGAGCGCGCCGTGCGGCTTGACGTAGGACACGCGCGTGCCCGCGGCGCGGGCGAAGACCTCCAACGCGCCGATCTGGTACGCCACCTCGGCCGCCAGCTCCGCGGACGGCACGTCCATCGCGCGGCGCCCGAACCCCGCCAGGTCCCGGTAGGAGACCTGGGCGCCGATCCGCACCCCGCGCGGGGCCGCCAGTTCGCACACCCGCCGCATGGTGACCGCGTCCCCGGCGTGGAATCCGCAGGCCACGTTGGCGCTGGTGACGACGGACAGCAGCCGCTCGTCGTCGGTGAGCCGCCAGCGGCCGAAGCCCTCGCCGAGGTCGGCGTTGAGATCGATCGAGGTCATGGGTCTGTCGATCGAGGTCATGGGTCTCCTGTCGGTGTTCGGTGCATCAGGCTGCGCTCAGCACGCGGTACTGCTCGTCGCGTGCGTCGGTGAGGAACATCTGGCCCGGCGCATGGGTGATCGCGAACGGCGGCCGGGAGGCCGTCACGGCCGCCTGCGGGGTCACTCCGCAGGCCCAGAACACGGGGATGTCGTCCGGCGCGAGCTCCACCGGCTCCCCGAAGTCGGGGCGGCCGAGGTCGTCGATGCCGAGCACGGACGGGTCACCGCAGTGCACGGGGCCGCCGTGCACGGCCGGAAGCAGACTGCTCTCCCGGATCGCCGCCGCCAGATGCTCCGGCGGCACCGGGCGCATCGACACCACGACCGGGCCGTGCAGCCGCCCGGCCGAGCGGCACTGACGGTCCGTCACGTACATCGGCACATTGCGCCCCTGCTCGAGGTGGCGGATCGGTACGCCCGCCTCGGTCAGCGCCCACTCGAAGGTGAAGCTGCACCCGATCAGGAACGACACCAGGTCGTCCCGCCAGTGTTCGCGCACGTCCGTGGGTTCGGCCACCAGCTCGCCGTCCCGCCAGAGCCGGTAGCGCGGCAGGTCGGTCCGGAGATCCGCGCCCTCGGCGAGGACGGTCGTCCACGCGCCGGCGTCGGTGACGTCGAGCACCGGACACGGCTTGGGGTTGCGCTGGCAGAACAGCAGCATGTCGTACGCCCAGTCAGCGGGCACCGAGATCAGGTTGACCTGGGTGTGGCCCGCCGCGACCCCGGCCGTGGGCCCGGTCAGCCCCGCGCGGAAGCGGGTCCGGGCGTCCGCGGGCCGCCACGCGTGCGCGTGCGCGTCGACGAGAACCACAGGACGGTCGCAGGTTCGCTTCACGCGAGCTCCCTCCCGCGCGTCTCCGGCAGCCCGAGCAGCGCCAGCGCGGCCAAGGCGTAGCCGATCGCGCCGAAGACCAGCGCGCCGCCCACACCCCAGCTGTCGGCCAGGAAGCCGACCGTGGTCGGGAAGACGGCGCCCACCGCGCGGCCGGTGTTGTAGGTGAAGCCCTGCCCCGTGCCGCGCACCGCCGTGGGGTACAGCTCGCTCAGGAAGGACCCGAAGCCGCTGAAGATCGCGGACATGCAGAACCCGAGCGGGAAGCCCAGGACCAGCAGCAGGGTGTTGGCGCCGCTGGGGATGTTGGCGTACGCCAGGATGCAGACCGCCGACAGCAGCGCGAACAGCCAGATGTTGCGGCGGCGGCCCAGCCGGTCGGTGAGGTAGCCGCCGGTCAGGTAGCCGAGGAAGGCGCCCGAGATCAGGAAGGTCAGATAGCCGCCCGTACCGACGACCGACAGGTCGCGTTCCGTCTTCAGGTACGTCGGCACCCATGTGGCCAGCGTGTAGTAGCCGCCTTGGACACCGGTGGAGAGCAGTACGGCGAAGACCGTGGTGCGCAGCATGCCCGGGGCGAAGATGGCCCTGAACGAGCCTTTGTGGGCGCTGCGTTCCCGTACCGCCACGGCCTGGGGCGCGTCGTGGACCCGGCGGCGCATCCAGATGACGAGCAGCGCGGGCAGTGCGCCGGTCCAGAACATCACGCGCCAGGCCAGGTCGTCTCCGAGCAGCGAGAACACCAGCGTGTACATGATCGCGGCCATGGCCCAGCCCACGGCCCAGGAGCTCTGGATCGCGCCGAGCGTGCGGCCCCGGTGCTTGGCGCTCGCGTACTCGGCGACCAGGATCGCGCCGACCGCCCACTCGCCGCCGAAGCCCAGGCCCTGGAGCGCGCGGAACACCAGCAGCGTCTCGTAGTTGGGCGCGAATCCGCAGGCCACGGTGAACACCGCGTACGTGATCACGGTGATCATCAGCGCCTTGACCCGGCCGATCCGGTCCGCGAGCACGCCCGCGAGGGCGCCGCCGATCGCGGAGACCACCAGCGTGACGGTGGTGAACAGACCGGTCTGCCCGCTGTCCAGGCCGAAGTACGCGGCCAGCGCCACCATGCTCAGCGGCAGCGTGAAGTAGTCGTACGAGTCCAGGGCATAGCCGCCGAACGCGCCGGCGAAGGCGCGCCGGCCCCGCGGTCCCAGGGCGCGCAGCCAGCCCAACGCGCCGTCGTCGGGGGCGCGTTCGACGGTCGGCCGGGCGTGGGTGGTGGGAGGGGTCGTGCTCATGTGCACCTCGCAGAGGGAGGACGAAGGGTGCTGGGGACTGAGCCGTGCCGTGCGGAAGTGAGCGGCGCCGCGGTGAGGGAGGCGGCGCCGTGCGTAGCAAGGTAGAGGATCGTTGAACGATCCCTCAATACCCATGTTGTTTCGTTCTGGTGTCTGCGATTGAATTCCGGGCATGGCAGAGCAGCTGTCGGGCCTGGCCGACGACCGCGCGCTCCTCGGGCGCACCAGCACCGCCGAGCGGGTCTCGGACATCCTCAGGACACGCATCGCCGAGGGGTACTTCCCGCCCGGCACCCGCCTGTCGGAGGACAGCATCGGCGGCGCCCTCGGGGTCTCCCGCAACACCCTGCGCGAGGCGTTCCGCCTGCTCACCCATGAGCGCCTGCTCGTCCACGAGCTCAACCGGGGCGTCTTCGTCCGGGTCCTGACCGTCGAGGACGTCGAGGACATCTACCGCACCCGCGCCCTCGTCGAGTGCGCGGTCGTGCGCGGGCTCGGGGAGCCGCCGTACGGCCTGGACGATCTCGACAAGGCGGTCGGGGAGGGGCAGCGGGCGGCGCGCGAAGGTGACTGGAACGGAGTGGGTACGGCCAACATCCACTTCCACCGCGAGCTCGTCGCCCTGGCGGGCAGCGACCGCACCGACGAGCTGATGCGCAGCGTCTTCGCCGAACTGCGGCTCGCCTTCCACGTCGTGGACGACCCCCGGCGGCTGCACGAGCCCTACCTGGTCCGCAATCTGGAGATCCTCCAGGCCCTCCGGAACGGGGAGCGGGACACGGCCGAGCGGCTCCTCGCGGTCTACCTGGACGACTCGCTGCGGCGGGTCGTGGACGTGTACCGGCGACGGGTCGGTGAGGACGGCGCCGGTCTCGTGTGACGGTCCGGGGCGGGTGGGAGGGCCGTGGTGTCGAGGGCTGTGCCGCGTCCGCGACGGCCGTCGCACATGAGTCGTTTGGGTCGTTGTCAGACCTAGGACCTAGTCTGTGCACCGTGACTTCGCCTGCATCGACGGACAGCGTTCCGCCCCAGCTCAGCGCGGGGCCGCGCCCCGCGTCGGGCCCGGCCGCCGACGAGGGACTGGCGCGGCGCCTGCGCGCGCTCGCCTGCACCGCCCCGCTGCACGACCTGGACGCGCGCAAGGCGAACCTGGCCGGCGAGTACACGGTGTACGGCATGGCGGAGGTGGCGCTCGCCGCCATCGACCTGGTCACCCTGAACATGGACTTCGACACCGGCGCGGACCACGACCAGATAGTGGCCCGGCTGATCCCGCGCATCGCCGCCCAGGCCCCCCGGCGGCCCGTCGCCGAGCACGAGCGCGTGGCGCGCTGGGTGCTGGAGAACCTGATCAACGTCGGCAGCGTCGACCGCGGATTCCGTGCGGTTTACGGCACTTTCGCGCCGGACGGCACGTATGTCCGGCGCGACTACGACTTCAAGCTGATCGAGGAGGTGCCCGGGCCCGGCGGCACCGTGTACCTCCGTACGACGGACGAAGCGGTCAACGTCCTCGTCGGGGCACTGGACACCGATGTCACCAGCGCCCAGATCGCCGCCGAGGTCAAGCTGGAGGTGCTGATCAGCCGCGGCCGCCTCGCCGACGCCCAACTGGCCGCCGAACAGGCGCGGTACCGCACCGTGCAGTACTCGGAGACCCTGCGCAGGGCGCTGGACGCGACCCGGCGCAACGTCCGCGCGGTGGACTGGCTCCAGACGGTGCCCGACATGATCGCCGAGGCGCTGGACCACGTCGCCGACCGGTACCGCCACGAGAACGCGATCCTCACGAACATCCGCAAGGCGCGGGACGAGTCCGAGGACCCCGAGCACAAGCGGCGGGCCGCCGAGCTCGTCGACATCGTCAAGGACTGCATCCGACGGCACACGCAGCTGCAGTCGCGCCTGCTGGAGGCCGGGCCGCTGTTCCGCGCGGAGCAGGACCGGCAGGCCTTCGCCACCCCCATGACGACGTCGGGGACAGACCTGTACGGCCATCTCTTCGCGCCCGTGCTGCCGTTGCCCGTGGAACAGGCCGTCCGGGTCACGGACGCGTTCTTCGCGCGCGGGACGGGACTGCGCACACCGGTGTCCGTGCGGGTCGGGGACCTGGTGGACATACTGCTGACGCCGCCGGTGGAGCGGGAGCACCTGGGCGCGGAGATGCCGGAGCCGGATCTCATCGCCACCCCCGACGACAGCCGGTTCAGCGAGGAGCAGCTGGCGGCGGCGATGGAACTGCTGGATCTGCCGTCCGACGCCCCGCGGCGGTTGTCGGGGCTGCTGGCCGAGGCCCGTCGGTCCGATCCCGATCTGCCCTACCTGGTGGCCCTGTTGGCCGTGCACGCGGCCAGTCCCGCGGTCGGGACGGCGTATCGCCAGGGCGAGGAGAAGCTGCTGTTCGCCGTGGACGACGGGACCGAGCTGGACGATCCGGAGTTCGGCGGGGCGGATCTGATCGTGGGGACCGCCCTGCTGGACGCGGCGGGGATGGCGGCGGACAGGACGGAAGCGGCATGAGCCGAGTGACAGCACAGCGAGGAGCCGAATCGTGACCGAGCACGTCGAGTGGAGTGAGCCGGAGGCCGCCGCCCCCTCCGCGAGTGCCGCCGTCACGCCCGCCGACGCCGCCGACGCCGCCCGGCTCGTCGCCTTCGGGCTGCAGCCGAAGCTCCAGCCCGCGCGGGACCAGGAGTACACCGAGCTGCTGCGGCGCTACCGGGAGGACCCGGCCTTCGCCCGGCTCGCGGACGCCGTCGCCGCCGGACTCGGCCTCGTCGTACTGGAGGTGTCCCCGCGCGCGGGCATGGCGGTGACCGCCGCCGAGGACTCGGTGTTCGCCGTGCGCATGGGCGACTACGCGCGCCGCACCTCGGCCGACGGCGGGGACCGCTTCCTGCACGGCCTCGCCCATCTCGCCGTCGCCGCCCTGGCCTTCCCGCGCCCCGAGGACCTCGCCGACGACGGCTACATCGGGCGCGTCTCGGTCAACGGCGTCGACGCGTTCGTACGACAGGCCTGCCGGCGTCTGGAGGAGCGCGCCGAGGAGCAGGGCGACAACACCGACCCGGCCACCGACGCGCCCGGCCTGGAGGCCGCCTGGCGGATCTGGGCCAGACGCACCGCCACCGGCGCCACCAAGGACGCCCGCAGACTCGCCGGGTCCACCACCGGCATCGTCGGCAAGGCCGTGGCCTTCCTCACCGACTCCGGGTTCCTTCAGCGCACCGGCGACGACAACGGCGGCACGTACCGCACGACGGCCCGCTACCAGCTCCAGGTCCGCGACATGGCGGGCAGCGCCGCCATGGCCGAACTGCTGGAGCTGGGCGTCGTCCCGGTCACCGACGGCACCGCGACGCTGCTGCCGCCCGAGGCGACCGACGACCTGGAGCTGGTGGCCGACGCCGGGCTGCCGTTCCACTCCGCCTGAATTCCCCACCTGCCGAAGATCCGTCTGCATTTCCCGACCTGCCGAAGACTTACGAGAGTCCGCCATGTACGAGCTGTCCCGGGTCCGCCTCTACTCCATCGGGCCCGCCGGTGCGCGCTACGCCGACACCGTGCTTGACCTGCGCGGTGTGGGCGAGCCCGTGCCCGACCCCGCGCCCACGCAGGCGGAGTTCTTCGAGGAGGAGCCCGTCGGCCCGCCGCGCCGGCCCGCGCCCGCGGGCGTGCTGTTCCTGGAGAACGGCGGCGGCAAGTCGGTGCTCCTCAAGCTGATCTTCTCGGTGATGCTGCCCGGCCACCGCAACACCCTGGGCGGCGCCAGCTCCGGTGTGCTGCGCAAGTTCCTCCTCGCCGACGACTGCGGCCATGTCGCCCTGGAGTGGCAGCACACGCTGACCGGTGAGTGCGTGGTGGTCGGCAAGGTCAGCGAGTGGCGCGGTCGGCAGGTCTCCAACGACCCGCGAAAGTTCGCCGAGGCCTGGTACTCCTTCCGGCCCGGGCCCGGACTCTCGCTGGACAACCTGCCGGTCGCCGAGTCCACCGCCGTACGGCCGGCCGTCGAGGGCGCGTCCGGCGCACAGGGCCGCCGCCGCACCATGAAGGGCTTCCGGGACGCCCTCACCGAGGCGGGCAAGGCGTATCCGCACCTGGAGGTGCACTGGGAGGAGATCCACGACCGCTGGATCGAGCACCTGGGCGACCTCGGCCTGGACCCCGAACTCTTCCGCTACCAGCGGGAGATGAACGCCGACGAGGGCGAGGCCGCCGGACTCTTCGCGGTGAAGAAGGACTCCGACTTCACCGACCTGCTGCTGCGCGCCGTCACCGACACCCGGGACACCGACGGGCTGGCCGACCTGGTCGGCGGATTCGGCAACAAGCTCGGCCGACGCGCCGAGCTGATCGCGGAACGGGACTTCACCGCCGGGTCCGTCGATCTGCTCGGGCGGATCGTCGAGGCGGCGGAGGCGCGCTCCCGCGCGCGGGACATCCACACCGGCGCCGAGCGGCGGACCCGGACCCTGGCGCGGCGGCTGTCCGCGCGCGGGGTCCAGGAGCGCGTCCGCGCCGCCGACCTCGCCCAACGGGTCACCGCCGCCGCGTACGCCGTCACCCACGCCGAGGCGGGCCGGGAGCGCAGCGCGCTGATCGCCGCCGAACTCGCCTACCGGCACGCCTCGCTGGCCCTCGCCGCCGCCGAGAAGTCCGCGGCCGCGCAGAAGCGGGAGCTCGCGGAGGCCCGCACCCTGCACTCGGCCTGGCAGGCCGCCGAGGCCGCACTGCGCCACCGTGCCGCCGCCGACCGCGTCGCGCGCGTGGCCGCCGCGATCCAGGAGGCCGAACGGGACGCGGCCCCGGCCCTCGCCGCCCGCGCGAAGGCCGCCGTCGATCTCGTACGAGCGCTGCACGCGGCGGCGGAGAGCGCCGAGACCCTCGCCAACGAGGGCGAGGAGCGGTCCGCCGCCCTTCAGGAGGCGGGCGAGGCCGCCTACCGCGACTCCACCTCCGCCGCCACCGAGGCCCAGCGTGCCCGCAGCGAGGTCGGACACCTCAAGCAACGGCTGGCCGAGGTCGAGCAGGAGACGGCCGAGGCCGTACGGGCCGGGTGGCTGGACGACAGCGCCCCCGACGCGGACCCGGCCCGCGCGGCCCTCGCCGCGAGCGACGCCGAGAAGAGCGCCGTCGCCGCCTGGGACACCGCGCGGGAGGCGTCCCGGCGGGCGTCGGAACACGCGCGCGAGGCGGGCGCCACGGAGTCCCGCGCGGAGCTGACCGCGGCCCGCGCGGCCGACGCGGCGACGGCTGCGGAGCGCTCGTACGAGGCGGAGCGGCGGCTCGCCGAGGGGCTGGCGGCCGAGGAACGACTGGCCGAGCTGCTCAGCCTCACCGGCGAGGCCCGCACCACGGTTCCGCAGCCGCGGCACGAGGAGGGCCAGAGCCCCCTCAACCCCGAGGAACTGGACCGCTTCGCCGACGAGTTGCGCGAACTCCTCGACGACGCCGTCTCCTCCGCCGAGCGGCAGCTCTTCGAACTGCGGACTGCCGCGGCCGACGACTCCCGGATCCTCGGCGCCCTCGGCGACGGCGGACTGCTGCCGCCGGGCCCGGACGTACTGGCCACGGTGGAATTCCTCGGCGAGCACGGCATCCCCGCCCTGCCCGGCTGGCGCTACCTCGCCCAGGCCGTCGACCCCGCCGACCACGCGCGCGTGCTCGCCGCCCGACCCGAACTCGTCGACGGCGTCATCATCACCGACCCCGACACGCACGCGCGTGCCCGCGAGGCGCTCGGCGACGCGGCACTGCTGCCCCGGTCCGCCGTCGCCGTCGGTACGGCCGCGGCCCTGCTCGCCCCGACACCGGGCACGGACGCCGCGAACGGCGACGTCTTCCTCGTACCGCCGAACCCGGCCATGCACGACGAGCACGCCGCCGACGAGGAACGGCAGGCGCTGCGCGCGCGGGCGACCGAACGGGACGAGGAGATCCGCAGCCTCGCCGCGCGGCTCGGCAAGGACCGGGAGCTGGCCGCCCGACTCGCCTCCTGGCGCACCGGCTGTCCCGCCGGACGGCTGGTGGAGCTGGCGGAGGCCGCCCGCGAGGCGCGGGCGTTCGCCGAGGAGGCCGAGGCCGAGCTGGCCGAGGCGCGGACCGTGCGCGCGGAGGCCGACGAAGCCGCCGCCGAGGCCGCCCAGGTCCGCGACGAGCGGCAGGAGGCCGCACAGAAGGCCCGGCGTGCCGCCGACGCCCTCGCCGGGCTCGCGTTCCGGTTGCGCGAGCGAGCCGGGTGGCAGGCACGGCTGCGCGAACTCGCCGACGAGGCGACCGAGTCGGAGGCCCGTGCCCAGGCCTGCCTGGAGCGCGCCCGAGCCGCCGACGAGGACCGGCGCGCCGCCCAGCGCGCCGCCGACGACGCCCGCCGCACCGCGCGCGCCCTGCGCGCCGAGCGCTCCGAGATCGCCGGCGCCCCCGATGACGTACCGGAGAGCGAGGCGGACGCGCCGAAGGCGTCGCTGCCCGCACTGCGCGAGGCCTATCGGGCCGCTTCACAGGTGTACGAGAAGGTCGGCGTCGGCGCCGACCTCAGGGCCGAGCAGGCGCGCGCGGAGAGCGACGAGAGCGCGGCCCGCGCGGACCTGGACCGGCTCAGCAACAAGGTCCGCACGCGCGCGGAGCAGTTGCTGGAGACGCCCGAGGGCTCCGACGGGCCGTCCCGGCAGGCCGCCGTCGCCCGCGCGGAGGAGCTGGTGCAGCTCCTGGAGACCCGTATGTCGACCGCGAGCGAGCAGCTCGGGCGGCTGCGCGGCGAGGCCGAGCGGCACGCGCCCGAGGACGGCGAGACGCACACCGAGCTGTCCGAGGAGCTCCAGCCGCGCGACGCGGAACACGCCCAGGCGCTGTTGCGCACGGCCACCGCCGAACTGGCGTCGCGCACGGAGGCATTGGGGCAGGCCCGGGAGGCGCACGCGGAGCTGCTGGCGGAGCACCGGGCCGCCGAGGACGCGGCCGGGGGCTTCGACGAGATCGCCGCGATGCTGCGCGACCTGCTGCGCGAGCACGCGACCGAGGAGGAGCAGGAGGAGGCCGAGCCGTATCCGGGCAGCCTGGAGGAGGCCCGGCAGTCCGCCGCCGAGGCCCGCCGGTCGCTGCGCGGCTGTGCCGCCGACCTCTCCGCCGCCGAGGCGTCCGTGCGTGAGGCGAGCGATGTGCTCGTACGGCACGCCAACTCCACGCGCTACGAGCAGGTGCGCACTCCCGCACGGCAGCAGATCCGTGAGCTGCCCGCCTCCGCGCTGCCCGAGCACGCGCAGAAGTGGGCCGACGCCTTCGCGCCCCGGCTGCGGGTCCTGACCGACGAACTGGAGCAGCTGGAGCGCAACCGCGACTCCATCGTGGACCGGCTGCGTGGCCTGGTGGAGTCGGCGCTCGCCACCCTGAGGTCCGCCCAGCGGCTGTCCCGGCTGCCCGAGGGGCTCGGCGAGTGGTCCGGGCAGGAGTTCCTGCGCATCCGCTTCGAGGAGCCCGACCAGGCCACCCTCACCGAGCGGCTCGGCGAGGTCATCGACGAGGCCACGCGCGCGGCCGTGAAGAAGAACTCCGACCTGCGGCGGGACGGAATGTCCCTGCTGCTGCGCGGAGTCGGTGCCGCCCTGCAGCCCAAGGGCGTCGCCGTGGAGATCCTCAAGCCGGACGCCGTACTGCGCGCCGAGCGGGTGCCCGTCGGGCAGATGGGTGATGTGTTCTCCGGTGGGCAGTTGCTCACCGCGGCCATCGCGCTGTACTGCACGATGGCCGCGCTGCGGTCGAACGACCGGGGCCGGGACAAGCACCGCCACGCGGGCACGCTGTTCCTGGACAACCCCATCGGCCGCGCCAACGCGACCTACCTGCTGGAACTCCAGCGGGCCGTCTCGGACGCCCTCGGCGTGCAGCTCCTGTACACCACCGGCCTGTTCGACACGACCGCGCTGGCCGAGTTCCCGCTGGTCATCCGACTGCGCAACGACGCCGACCTCCGGGCGGGACTGAAGTACATCAGCGTCGAGGAGCACCTGCGCCCCGGACTGCCGCAGCAGCCCCAGGCGGAGGAGACGGTGCACAGCGAGATCACGGCGACACGGATGTTCAAACGGCCCGCCTCGCAGTGACGGTGACCCCGGACCCGGCCGCGAGGCGCTGAACTCGCGAAGGCCCTTTCAGTCGGCTTCAGCCGACCTCAGTCGACCGTGGCCGGGTCGGTGGCCGTCGCCGGTTCGAGCCGGTGCTCGGCGAGGACGCCGGTGCGGTGCCGTTGGACGAACCAGTAATAGGCGAAGCCACCACCCGCGATGACCCCGACGAACAGCACCGCACCCCACTGGAGGTACCAGTGGAAGGGGGCGGAGGCGTTGTAGACGGAGGCGCGCGGCCAGATGAGGTTGATCGTCATGCCGAGGCCCCACAGCACGGCCAGGGCGTTGACGGGCAGTCCCCAACGGCCCAGCGAGAACCGGCCGTCCGTGGCCGGCTGCCACTTACCGCGCACCCGTGCGACCAGCATCGGGGCGGTGACGCCGAGGTAGGCGAGGTAGATCATGATGATGCCGATGCTGGTGACCACGGTGAAGATCTGCGGCTGACGGATGTTGACCACCAGGATCGACAGCGCCAGTATCCCGATGATCACGGTCGGCAGCACCGGCGTCTGGAACCGCGGATGGCACTTGGCCAGCTTCGAGGACGCGGGCAGGTTGTTGTCCCGGGCCATCGCGAACGCCAGCCGCACCGCCGCCGTGTGGACGGCCAGGGCACAGACGGTGACCGCGATCAGCACACACCACAGCATCGCCTTCCCGGCCGTCGAACCGAGCACGTCGAGGACGACGTACTGCAGGCCGTCCGTCGAGAGCCGCTCGCCCTTCAGGCTGGAGACGCTCATCAGCGCCAGGAGCAGGATCAGGCCGCCGAGCACGAAGGACGCCACGATCGCGCGGATGATCGCGCGCGGTGCGTTGCGGGTGGGGTCCAGGGACTCCTCGCCGAGCGAGGCGGCCGTGTCGAAGCCGTACATGACGTACGCCGACGCCAGCGAGGCCACCAGGAAGGCGCCCAGGTACCCGGCGCCGTAGCCCGCTCCGGTGCCGTTGGTCTCCGTCACCACCTGCGGGCCGCGCGTGATGTGGACGGCGAACAGGACGATCAGTACGACGGTGGCGATCAGCTCGATGAACACGCCCGCCGTGTTGATCGTGGCCATCAGCTTGACGCCGAAGGCGTTCACCAGGGTGGTGAACAGGATCAACACCGCGGCCAGGATGACCGCGTTGGTCGCCACGTCGTACTTGCCGGTGCCGTCGCCCACGAACTGGAACACGTCCGAGATCTGCGGCAGCGTCAGCTGGTAGGCCAGGGCGACCGCGGAGATGGACACGATGGACGCGACCAGCATCATCCACCCGGCGAGCCAGCCCAGGTGGGGGTTGCCTATCTTCTTCGACCAGTTGTAGACCGACCCCGCGACGGGGTACCGGGCGGCCAGCTCCGCGAAGCACAGGGCGACCATGAACTGGCCGGCGAAGACCATCGGCCACGACCACCAGTAGGCGGGGCCGCCACTGCCGTAGCCGAAGTAGAAGAGCTGGAAGGTGCCGGTCAGGATCGAGATGTAGCTGATTCCCGCGGCGAAGGTGTGGAAGTTGCCTAGGGTGCGCTTGAGTTCGGGTTTGTAACCGAACTCGGCGAGTTCGGCGTCGTCGGTCTCTCTGGGTGGGTGAGTCGGGGCCATGAGCGGACTCCTGGTGGGCCTGAGGGACGGGGCAGCGGCTCGTGCGGGTGCCGAGGTGTGCGGCTGCTACCCCGTGATCAGGAGATCCATCCCTGATCCGAGCCCTGGCCCGAGTCCTGGCCCGAGGGGCTGGTGTTGCGCGACCCTCGTGGGCTTCGCCTCCTCGCCGGTCCATTCGGCGCCGGGGAGGCCGTAGTCGGTGCCGTTCGCCAGCCGTACGGCTTCGTCCTCGTGCCCTCGTCCTCGTGCCCGTGTTCTCGTGCCCTCGTTGTGTCCGGGCCCCGCGGGGCGGGCGTCGCTGCCCGGGCGAGCCCGGCCCGGGCTCAGGAGTGCGACAACTGCCCCGCGCCGCCCCGTCCGTGTATGCGCTCGTGGGCGCGCTCGGCCGTCCTCGCCTGACGCCGGGCCTTGCGTCGCTCCCGTCGCAGCGCCCGCGCCGTGCTGGCCGGGGTCGAGACGACGCCGTGGCGCTGGTTCCACACCTGGCGGGTCACCCAGACGTCCAGCGCACCCCAGGTGGCGACCACCGTGCTCGCCACGCTGCTGAGCACCATGGGGAACGCCAGCCACGATCCGGCCAGGGTGCACAGGAAGGCCACCATCGCCTGTATCAGCGTCACCGCGATGATCAGGACCGCACGCACCGCCGCAGTCCGCACCGGATCGGGCATCCGGCGCCGCCGCGCCGGCTCCTCCACCCACAACGGGCGGTAGGACGCCCGGGCTTCGGCCACCTCGTCCTCGTCCCACTCCTCGCGCGCCGTGGCCTGCGCGTACTCCGCGGCCTGCTTGTCCGCGCCGGTCAGAACCCCGCCTTGCCGCACCCGAATGTCGTGATCCGGCGCCTGAGGGCCCTGGCTCACCGTCGGGTGCACCGCCACACCACCGTCGTCGGGCGCCTCGCGCCGCTCCGCCGTGCCCATCACCGTGTCACTCCCCACCGCCAGCAGTCCGCTCGCTCCCGTGTCCGAAGACCCGTCTCCCCAACGGCTGCCCGGCTTGCGCTGTTTTACGCCGCCGGGAGGCGAGACGCGGCTCCTGTGGCCGATTCCGCCCCCGTTTCCCATGGAGAAGGACGAACAACTCCGCCCGAAGATTCCCAACGAAGGAAAAAATCCGGCCAATTGACATTGCGGACGAGCGGGACGACCTTAACCTCCCGGTACCGGAATCCGGGAGGCAATCTCCCCCAATGAGCGGACAACTCGCCATGTCTCGTCCTCGGCACGGAAGTTCAGCTTCCGGACGGCTCTTCGAGTTACCTGTGCGTCGGTAGTAGGCTCGCGCCGTTTGTTGACGCACATGTGTACCCCCGGCCGGCGGGGGTCGAGCTGGGGGAGGCCATGCGCTTTCGCGGGAAGTCCATCCGCCGGAAGATCGTGGCGTTGCTTCTCGTGCCGCTGGTGTCCCTGACCGCCATCTGGGGTTTCGCCACGGTACTGACGGGTCGCGAGGCACAGCAGCTGTTCAACGTGTCGTCCGTCGTGGAGAAGATCGGCTACCCCGTCGAGGACACGGTCCGTGTCCTTCAGCAGGAGCGGCGCCAGACACTCGTCCACCTCGCGGACCCGCGTGCCTCCGACGGGCTCGCCGCCCTGAGGCGCAGCCGCGGCGCCACCGACGAAGCCATCGCCGAGATCCGCAGGAACGCCAAGAATCCCGATGTGCGCGACGCGATGGGCCAGGGCACGGACGAGCGGCTGACCGCCGTCCTGGACGCCTTCGACGGCATCTCCTCGCTGCGGCGCAGCGTCGAGGACGGCACCGTCGACCGCGAGACCGCTCTCAATCTGTACAACAGCCTGGTCGACCCCTGTTACGTCCTGCTCGCCAACCTCCATGTCGTCGACAACGTGGAGATGGACAAGCAGTACCGCGCCCTGGTCAACCTCGCGCGCGCCCGTGAGCTGCTGTCCCGCGAGGACGCCCTCCTCGGCTCCGCGCTGATCGTCGGCAAGCTCTCGCGCGCCGAGGTCCGCGAGGTCTCCGACTACGCCGCCCAGCGCCGCCTGATCTACGACGTCAACCTCCCTCTGCTGCCCTCCTGGGAGCGGGACCGCTTCACGCGCTTCTGGAAGAACGCCGCCAGCGCACCGCTCCGTGTCGCCGAGGAGTCCGCCGTCTCCGTCGGCCCCGGCACCCCGAGCGGCGTCACCGCGAAGAGCTGGGACACCGCCGCGGGTAACGTGCTCGAGGAACTCGCCGAGCTCAACGACCAGGCGGGCGACCGCTATCAGGACCGCGTCCGGCCGGTCGCGATGGGCGTGATCGCCAAGGCCGCCGTCGCCGGCGTGCTCGGACTCGTCGCCCTGCTGTTCTCGCTGTTCCTCTCGGTGCGCATCGGCCGCGCGCTCATCCGCGACCTGCGACAGCTGCGCCTTGAGGCCCATGAGGCGTCCGGCGTCCGCCTCCCCAGCGTGATGCGCCGGCTGTCGACGGGCGAGCACGTCGACGTGGAGACCGAGGTCCCACGCCTGGAGTACGACAAGAACGAGATCGGCGAGGTCGGCCAGGCCCTCAACACCCTGCAGCGCGCCGCCGTCGAAGCCGCCGTCAAGCAGGCCGAACTGAGGGCCGGGGTCTCCGAGGTCTTCGTCAACCTCGCCCGCCGCAGCCAGGTACTCCTCCACAAGCAGCTCACCCTTCTCGACACCATGGAACGCCGGACCGAGGACACCGACGAACTCGCCGACCTGTTCCGTCTCGACCACCTGACCACCCGTATGCGCCGGCACGCCGAGGGCCTGGTGATCCTCTCCGGCGCCGCCCCGTCCCGGCAGTGGCGCAAGCCCGTCCAGCTCATGGACGTGGTGCGGGCCGCCGTCGCCGAGGTCGAGGACTACGAGCGCATCGAGGTACGCCGGCTGCCCCGGGTCGCGGTCACCGGCCCCGCCGTCGCGGACCTGACCCATCTCGTGGCCGAACTCCTGGAGAACGCCACGGTGTTCTCCCCGCCGCACACCGCCGTCCAGGTCCTCGGCGAGCGGGTCGCCAACGGCTTCACCCTGGAGATCCACGACCGCGGCCTCGGCATGGCCGCCGACGCTCTCCTGGACGCAAACCTCCGGCTCGCCGAGACGCCGGAGTTCGAGCTGTCCGACACCGACCGGCTCGGTCTCTTCGTGGTCAGCCGGCTCGCCCAGCGCCAGAACGTCCGCGTCTCCCTGCAGCCGTCGCCGTACGGCGGCACCACCGCCGTCGTGTTCATCCCCGACGCCCTGCTCACGGACGACGTACCGGACACCAACGGCATCGGCTTCCGGCTGGACCGGCCCGGCCCGTCCAAGGAGGCGGAGCTGGAGGAGACCCGCCGCCTGGAGGAAAGCCGCCGGGCGGCCCTGTCCCAGGTGCCCGTGCAGCTGCCGGGTCTGCCGACCCAGCTCCTGGACGGTCCGGTGGAGCTGGAGGCGCCGGTCGACCTGGACGCGCTGGACGACTTCCCGGACGGGCTGGACGAGGAGGACGGCGAGCGCGGCGGCCTGTTCCGCCCGCGCCGCTCCCATCTTTCCCGCGCTGAGGACACCGTTTCCCCGGACTCCGGTGGCCAGGACAAGGCAGGGCGGGAGGAACAGGTGGCCGCCGCCGTCTCGCTGCCCGGGCGCCGGGCGCCCAAGCTGGTCAGCTCGCACGGCCGACCGGTCACCGAACAGCGCCCGCGACGCGACGAGGCGTCCGAGGAGCCCCCTCCGGGGGCGGGCCGCACCGATCCGGACGCACCGGCACCGCTGCCGAACCGGAGGCGGGGAGCCTCGCCCCTGCGCCGTGGCCCCGGCACGTCCGACCCGCCCACCGGCCGTGCCGAGGCGGGAGAAGCCCCCGGCCGCGACCTCGCGGGGGAGCCCCCGGCGCTGCCCCGGCGCACCCGCCGCGCCGAGATCGAGTCCAGCAACCCGCACTCGGCCGACCGACGCCCGGACCCCGTGCGGCGACACGCCGACGCCGGCACGCTGCGGCAGACCGATTCCGCTGCCGGCGCGCCGCGGCAGCCCGGCTCCGCCGCGGGAATGCAGCCAGACACCGGCTCCGCCCCGGGAATGCCGCAGCCGACCGGCTCCGGCACGGCACGGCTGCCGAAGCGTGTCCGCCAGGCCAACCTGGCCCCCCAGCTCAAGAAGGATCCCGCCCGACCGACCGAGGGCCCGAACGGGCCCGCCGAGCGGGATGCCGACGAGGTACGCAACCGCATGGCCTCGCTCCAGCGCGGCTGGCAGCGCGGCCGCGAGGAGAACGCCGCGGGCGATGACGCGCCCAGCGGCACAGCACCACGAGGAACGACAAAGGGGGACGGTCGATGACCGCACCGAAGGTGACCGGCCACACCGCGACCACCGCGACCGGGGAGCTCAACTGGCTCCTGGACGACCTGGTGGACCGCGTCGCGAGCATCCGCAAGGCCATCGTGCTCTCCGGGGACGGACTGCCGACGGGTGCGTCCAAGGACCTGACCCGGGAGGACAGCGAGCACCTCGCCGCCGTCGCCTCCGGCTTCCACAGCCTCGCCAAGGGCGTGGGCCGCCACTTCGAGGCCGGCAGCGTGCGGCAGACGGTCGTCGAGCTCGACGACGCCTTCCTGTTCGTGACGGCCGCCGGCGACGGCAGCTGCCTGGCCGTCCTCTCGGACGCCGACTCCGACGTAGGCCAGGTGGCCTACGAGATGACGCTCCTGGTCAAGCGAGTCGGCGTGCATCTGGGCGCCGCTCCGCGCACCGATCTGCCCTCGGGCGGGTAGTGGGATGACATGAGCGCAGACGGTCAGGGAAGAAGCCACTGGTTCGACGACGAGGCCGGACCGGTCGTCCGTCCGTACGCCATGACGCGAGGCCGCACCACCAGTGCGGCCCAGCACCGCCTCGACCTCATCGCGGTGGTCGTCACGGAGTCGCACGCGGACGATCCGGAAGCGGACGTGACGCTGTCCCCGGAACATGTGGACATCGTCGAACTGTGCCGTGACGCCCCGCAGTCGGTCGCCGAACTCGCCGCCGGACTCGATCTTCCCATCGGCGTGGTCAGGGTCCTCGTGGGAGACCTGGTGGCCGGGGAACTCGTCCATGTGAACCGGCCCGTTCCCCCTGCGGAACTGGTCGACGAGAGTATTCTGCGCGACGTGATCAACGGCCTCCGGGCGCTGTGACCGGCGCGGAAGCGGAGTACTGACGTGACTGGCTGGCAGTTCTGGGTCGACAGAGGCGGCACCTTCACCGACATCGTCGCGCGTCGCCCCGACGGCCGACTGCTCACACACAAGCTGCTCTCGGAGAATCCGGCGCGCTACTCCGACGCCGCCGTCGCGGGTGTACGCCTGCTGATGAACGGCTCCGAGGAGCCCGTGGACGCCGTCCGCATGGGCACCACCGTCGCCACCAACGCGCTCCTGGAACGCAAGGGCGAACGCACCCTCCTGGTCATCACCCAGGGCTTCCGCGACGCCCTGCGGATCGCCTACCAGAACCGCCCCCGCATCTTCGCCCGCCGCATCGAGCTCCCGGAACTGCTCTACGAGCGGGTCGTCGAGGTGGACGAACGCATCGCCGCCGACGGCACGGTCCTGCGCGCTCCCGACCTCGACGCCCTCACCGAGCCGCTGCGACAGGCCTACGACGACGGGATCCGGGCCGTCGCCGTGGTGTGCATGCACAGCCATCTCCACCCGGCCCACGAACAGGCCGTAGGACACCTGGCCGACCGGATCGGCTTCCCCCAGATCTCGCTGTCCAGCGAGGTCAGTCCGCTGATGAAGCTGGTCCCGCGCGGGGACACCGCCGTCGTCGACGCCTACCTCTCGCCGGTACTGCGCCGCTACGTCCAGCATGTCGCCGACGAACTCCACGGTGTGCGGCTGATGTTCATGCAGTCCAACGGCGGCCTCGCCGAAGCCGGGCAGTTCCGCGGGAAGGACGCCATCCTCTCCGGCCCCGCGGGCGGCATCGTCGGCATGGCCCGCATGTCGCAACTGGCCGGATTCGACCGGGTCATCGGCTTCGACATGGGCGGCACCTCCACCGACGTGTCGCACTTCGCGGGCGAGTACGAACGCGTCTTCACCACCCATATCGCCGGGGTCCGGCTGCGCGCCCCCATGCTGGACATCCACACCGTCGCGGCGGGCGGCGGATCCGTCCTCCACTTCGACGGCTCCCGCTACCGGGTGGGCCCCGACTCGGCCGGCGCGGACCCCGGCCCCGCCTGCTACCGCGGGGGCGGACCGCTCGCCGTGACCGACGCCAACGTCATGCTCGGCCGCATCCAGCCGGCCCACTTCCCCCAGGTGTTCGGCCCTGAAGGTGATCAGCCGCTCGACGCGGAACTCGTCCGCGACCGGTTCGCCGACCTGGCCCGCGAGATCCGGGAACGGACCGGCGACGACCGCTCCCCGGAGCAGGTCGCCGAGGGCTACCTCCAGATCGCGGTCGCCAACATCGCCAACGCCGTCAAGCGGATCTCCGTGCAGAAGGGCCACGACGTCACCCGCTACGCCCTCACCACCTTCGGTGGCGCCGGCGGCCAGCACGCCTGCATGGTCGCCGACTCGCTCGGCATCCGCACCGTGCTCGTCCCGCCGATGGCCGGCGTCCTGTCGGCCCTCGGGATCGGACTCGCCGACACCACGGCCATGCGCGAACAGTCCGTCGAAGCCCCCTTGCAGGCCGAATCCATGGCCAGCGTGCTCAAGACCGCCGACGATTTGGAGGCCGCCGCCCGCTCCGAACTCCTCGCCGAGGACGTCCCCGAGGAGCACATCGAGGTCACCCGCCGCGCCCAACTCCGTTACGACGGCACCGACACCACGCTCACCGTCGAGCTGACCCGGCCCGACACCATGCGCCGCGCCTTCGAAGAACGTCATCGCGCCACGTACTCCTTCGTCCTCGACCGCCCGATCGTCGTCGAAGCCCTCTCCGTCGAAGCCACCGGCATCACCGAACCCCCCGATCTCTCCACCCTGGCCACCCACCAGAGCCGGACCGCCGCCCTGGACACCGTCCGCCTCCATACGGGCGGCGCCTGGCGCGACGTACCCCTCCACCGCCGCGAGGACCTTCCCCCCGGCGAATCGGTCACCGGACCCGCGATCATCACCGAGGCCGGCGCGACGACCGTCGTGGACGACGGCTGGCGGGCCGCGACGACCGACGACGGGCATCTGGTCATGGAACGTGCGGCGATTACGGAGAGTTCCGATCTCGACACGAAAGCAGATCCTGTTCTGCTCGAGGTCTTCAACAACCTCTTCATGTCGATCGCCGAACAGATGGGCGCCCGCCTCGAGTCCACCGCCCAGTCCGTCAACATCAAAGAGCGCCTCGACTTCTCCTGCGCCCTCTTCGACCCGGACGGAAACCTGGTGGCCAACGCCCCGCACATCCCCGTCCACCTGGGCTCGATGGGCACCAGCGTCAAGGAGGTCATCCGACGCAGGGGCGACGCGATGCGGCCGGGGGACACCTACGCGGTCAACGACCCGTACCACGGCGGCACCCACCTGCCGGACGTCACCGTGATCACCCCCGTCTTCGACACGCAGGGTGACCGCATCCTCTTCTACGTCGCCTCCCGGGGCCACCACGCGGAGATCGGCGGCATCGCCCCCGGCTCCATGCCGGCGAACAGCCGCACCATCGAGGAGGAGGGCGTCCTCTTCGACAACTGGCTGCTGGCCGAGGACGGCCGGTTCCGGGAAGCGGAGACCCTCCGGCTGCTCACCGAGGCGCCCTACCCCTCCCGCAACCCGAAGACCAACCTCGCCGACCTGCGCGCCCAGATCGCGGCCAACCGCAAAGGCGTCGACGAAGTCGCCCGCATGATCGAGGACTTCGGCCTCGATGTCGTCCAGGCCTACATGCGGCACGTCCAGGACAACGCGGAGGAAGCGGTCCGCCGCGTCATCGACGCCCTCGACGACGGCGAGTACGCCTACGAGACCGACTCCGGCGCCGTCATCCGGGTACGCGTGCGCGTGCATCGCGAGAACCGCTCGGCCACCGTCGACTTCACCGGCACGTCGGCCCAGCTGACCACCAACTTCAACGCACCCTTCGCCGTGGTCAACGCGGCCGTCCTGTACGTCTTCCGCACCCTCGTCGACGACGACATCCCGCTCAACGACGGATGTCTGCGCCCCCTCGACATCGTCGTACCGCCCGGCTCCCTGCTCGCCCCGGAACCGCCGGCCGCAGTCGTCGCGGGCAACGTGGAGACCTCCCAGGCCATCACCGGCGCCCTCTACGCGGCGCTCGGCGTCCAGGCCGAGGGCTCCGGCACCATGAACAACGTCACCTTCGGCAACGAGCGCCACCAGTACTACGAGACCGTCGCCTCCGGATCCGGCGCGGGTGACGGCTTCCCCGGCGCGCCGGTCGTGCAGACCCATATGACCAACTCGCGGCTCACCGACCCCGAGGTTCTGGAGTGGCGACTTCCGGTGCTGCTCGACGAGTTCGCCGTGCGGCGCGGCAGCGGCGGGGAGGGGCGGTGGCCCGGCGGGGACGGCGCGGTGCGCCGGATCCGCTTCCGTGAGCCCATGACCGTCTCCACGCTCTCCCAGCACCGCAAGGTCCCGCCCTACGGACTGGAGGGCGGCGAGCCGGGCGCGCTCGGCGCCAACCGCGTGGAGCGCGCGGACGGCACGGTCACTCCCCTCGACGGCAGCGACGCGGCGGACGTCGGTCCCGACGACGTACTCGTCATCGAAACCCCCGGCGGCGGAGGCTACGGCCCACCGTCGCCCGACCCCCATCAAGCAGGAGAAGAGATCGATGATCTTCGGGCGTTCTGAGCGCGGCAAGCCCCCGGTCGAGCCCGTCACGCTCAAGATCCTCGTGGCCGGCGGCTTCGGGGTGGGCAAGACCACCCTGGTCGGCGCGGTCAGCGAGATCAGGCCGCTGCGCACCGAGGAGTTCCTCACCGAGGCAGGCCGCCCGGTGGACGACACCAGCGGTGTGGAGGGCAAGAACACCACCACCGTGGCGATGGACTTCGGCCGCATCACCCTGCGCGAGGACCTCGTGCTGTACCTCTTCGGCACGCCCGGCCAGGAGCGGTTCTGGTTCATGTGGGACGAGCTCTCCGAAGGCGCGCTCGGTGCCGTCGTCCTGGCCGACACCCGTCGCCTGGAGGACTGCTTCGCCGCCGTCGACTACTTCGAGCGGCGCTCCATACCCTTCCTCGTCGGCGTCAACTGCTTCGAGGGAGCGGCCCGCTACCCGGCGCAGGACGTCCGCCAGGCCCTGGACCTCGACGAGGACGTACCGCTCGTGCTGTGCGACGCCCGCGACCGGGAGTCCGTGAAGGAGGTCCTCATCGGCGTCGTGCAGCACGCGATGGCCCACGCCGCGGACCGCCGAGAGCCCGTCACCACCTGAGCCGGCGTGCGCACGGCCCGTACCCTCGCCGACCGGGGTACGGGCCGCGGCCTGGGAAGCTCCACGCGCGCGTGCCTACTCCTCGCCGTCCGCCAGCCAGCCGAAGCTCTTCTCCACCGCCTTGCGCCAGTTGCGGTACTCACGGTCCCGCACGGAGGCCTCCATCGACGGTGTCCACTCGACGTCCTTCCGCCAGTGCGCCTTGAGCTCGTCGAGGTCGTTCCACACACCGGTCGCGAGGCCCGCGGCGTACGCGGCGCCCAGGCAGGTCGTCTCGGACACCCTGGGCCGGATCACCGGCACGTCGAGCACGTCCGCCTGGTGCTGCATGAGCAGGTTGTTCTTCGTCATGCCGCCGTCCACCTTCAAGGTGGTGATCTGCACCCCGGAGTCCTGGTACATGGCGTCCACGACCTCGCGCGTCTGCCAGCTCGTCGCTTCCAGCACCGCGCGGGCGAGATGCGCCTTGGTGACGTATCGGGTGAGCCCGGTGACCACCCCGCGCGCGTCGGAGCGCCAGTAGGGCGCGAACAGGCCGGAGAACGCGGGCACGATGTACGCCCCGCCGTTGTCGTCGACGCTCGCCGCCAGGGACTCGATCTCGTCCGCGGTCCGGATGATGCCGAGCTGGTCCCGGAACCATTGGACGAGCGCGCCCGTTATGGCTATCGACCCCTCCAGGCAGTACACCGGTGCTTCGCTGCCGATCTTGTAGCCCATCGTCGTCAGCAGCCCGCTCTTCGACGGCACCGGTCGGTTCCCTGTGTTGAGCAGCAGGAAGCTGCCCGTGCCGTACGTGTTCTTCGCCGTGCCGACGTCGTAGCAGGCCTGCCCGAACACAGCCGCCTGCTGGTCGCCCAGCGCGGAGGCGACCGGCACTCCGGAGAGCTGGCCGACGGCGGTGCCGTACACCTCGGCGGAGGACCGGATCTCGGGCAGGACCGCCTCGGGGACGTTCATGGCGGCGAGGATCGAGGAGTCCCACTGAAGGGTCTCCAGGTTCATCAGCATGGTGCGCCCGGCGTTGGTGACATCGGTGACGTGGTGGCCGCCGTCCGTGCCGCCGGTGAGGTTCCAGATCAGCCAGGAGTCGATCGTGCCGAAAGCGATCTCGCCGCGCTCGGCCCGGGCCCGCAGACCGGGGACGTTGTCCAGCAGCCAGGCCGCCTTGGGCCCGGAGAAGTAGCTGGCCAGCGGCAACCCGGTCTGCTCGCGGAAACGGTCCTGCCCGTCCGAGCCGCCGAGTTGGTTGCACAGGGCCGAAGTGCGGGTGTCCTGCCAGACGATCGCGTTGTGCACGGGCTTGCCCGTCGCGCGGTCCCACAGGACCGTGGTCTCCCGCTGGTTGGTGATGCCGAGCGCGCTCAGCTGGTCCGCGCGCAGTCCGGCCTTGGCGATGGCCCCGGCGACCACCGCCTGCACCTTGGACCAGATCTCGGTGGCGTCGTGCTCCACCCAGCCCGGCTTGGGGAAGATCTGGCGGTGTTCGCGCTGGTCGACGGCGACGATGGCGCCGTTCTGGTCGAAGACGATGCAACGGCTGGAGGTGGTGCCCTGGTCGATAGCGGCGACGAACTTGTCCGTCATGACGTCCCCTTCGTCGGTTCCTTCAGAAGGCTGCGTTGAAGATGAGCCCGGACAGCGCCCCGCCGATCAGCGGTCCCACGACCGGTATCCACGCGTAACCCCAGTCCGAGGTGCCCTTGTTGGGGATCGGCAGGACGGCGTGCGTCAGCCTCGGGCCCAGGTCACGGGCCGGGTTGATGGCGTATCCGGTGGGGCCGCCGAGCGACAGACCGATGCCGACCACCAGAAAGGAGACGATCAGGATCGACGTACCGGACTCGCCTAGCCCCTCGGTGAGTCCGAAGGCGAGGATCGGCAGCACGAGACCGATGGTCGCGATGATCTCGGTGATGATGTTCGCCACCGGATGGCGGATCGCCGGTGCGGTGGAGAAGATCCCGAGGGTCGGCTGCGCCTTCTCCTCCTCCGCGTTGGCCTGGAACTGCGCGAAGTAGGCCAGCCAGCACAGCACGGCACCGAGGATCGCGCCGACCATCTGCCCGGCGATGTACAGATGGACCTTGTCCCATTCGCCGGTGTCGATGGCGATCCCCAAGGTCACAGCAGGGTTCAGGTGCCCACCGGACAGGGGCGCGGCCGTGTACGCCCCGGCCAGCACCCCGAACCCCCAGCCGAACGCGATGACGACCCAGCCCGCGTCCCTGGCCTTGGAGTCTTTCAGTACGACGGCGGCGACGACTCCGGCGCCGAAGAGGATCAGGATCGCTGTTCCGATGACCTCACCGAGGAAGATGTCTCCATTGCTCATGGCGGCTCCTAGGCCCTGGCCCGGGGTGATCGACCCCGGCCTTGGCGTGCAGGGTGCGTTTCCCACGGCGGATTCAGCCGAAGGCAGGGAGGGTCCCGCGCCCCGCCCGGCGTCCGTGACGAGCGTGCCGTCGTCGCATCGCCCGTGGGGGGTGGCCGTGGCCGGATCAGGCCGAGCCCATGCGGCGGCACAGTGCCTGGTACGCCGTGAATGTACGGCGATGTCGACTGACACCGGAAGTGTTCACCGGTGTCCCATGGGCGTCAAGGTCGCGGACGGCAATGGTTGGGGGCGTGTCCGTACGGCCGAAGGCGACACCGAGGGGCCGGGATTCAGCCCCTGCCCGGCTCGGCCACGGCACACTGCGCCTGAGCGGCCGTCGCTCCGGCCCCGCGCCGGATCTCGAGACCGGGAAGCCCCGCGCGGCCGAGCACCCAACTGGCCCCGCGCAACGATTTCGCCGCCTGCTTCAGGGGCGCCAGACAGGCGGCAGCCTGCCGGTGGTCCAGGACGCTGCCCGGCACGCACAGGACCGTCGCCAGGGACAGCGTGACGGGCCGTCCGCCCGCCGACCACGGGGCGTCCAGCACGGTGGTGGCCAGCGGATCCAGACCCTCCGGATCGGCGAGCACGAGGAAGTCGTCGCCGCCGATGTGCCCCACGCGCGTGCCGCCCGACGCGGCGTGCTGCAGCGTCCTCCCCACCGCGCGGATCAACTCGTCGCCGGCCGCGAACCCGGCGCCGTCGTTGACCAGTTTGAAGTGGTCGACATCCAGCCAACTCAGGGCGAAGGTCCGACCGTCCGCGATCCGCCGGTCCACCTCGCCGGTGATGGCGTCGGAACCGGGCAGCCGCGTCAGGGGATTGAGGCCGGCCGCCTCCTCCACCCGCGACTCGGCGAGCGCCCGGACGAGGTCCGCGAGCCGTACGACGCCCACGCACCGGCCGTACCGGTCCACGACCGCCACGTCGTCGGACGTACGGTCCCGGTCGCCGACCGCCACGACGTCCAGCACCTCCCAGGCGGTGGCGTCGACGCCGACCGTCCGTGGCGCGTCCCCCAGCTTGAACGCGGGCCGGTCGGCGTACAGGGCGTGGCCGTAGCGTCCGGACATGGAGAGCAGGAAGCGGGAGCGGTGCACCGAGCGGACCGGCACCCCGCGCGTGTCCACGAGCAGCACCCCGGAGACGTCCGGTGAACCGGTGAGCAGGGTGCGCACCTGACCGGCCGACGCGGTGGCCGGCAGCAGGGCCGCGGGCCGTACGAACTCCCGCACCGCCGGGCCCGAACGCTGAGGCGTCCCACCGCCGGGCCGGCGGGGCGGAACGTATACGTCCGCGGCGGGCAGCCGGGCGGGCGGCGCGAAGAGCTCGCCCTGGGCCAGCTGAGCACCCGCCGACACCGCGGCCGCGCACTGCAGTTCGGTCTCGACCCCCTCCACGCACAGCAGCGCGCCCAGCTCGTCGCACAGGGTCCGCATCGCCCGCACCGCCGCCGGCCGGGCCATCAGCGAGGCGTCGAGCTTCACCAGGTCCGGCGCCAGATCGACGAGCAGCCGCAGCGGTACGTCCCCGTCCCCGACGCCGTCCGCGCTGATCCGGAACCCCTGCTCCCGCAGCTCGGCCACCGCCTCCAGCAGCGCCTGCTGAGGCACGTGCGTGTACGGCGGGACGATGTCGAGGGTCACCTCCCAGGGCATCCGCCCCGCCTCCCGCACGGCGTCGTGCAGCCGTGCCAGCCCGCCGAGGTCGGCGAGCGTACCGGCGAAGACATTGACGTGCAGCGGCAGCAGCGTCTCCTTGCGGGCCGCCGCGCGGACCGCCGACACGGCCAGGCCGCTGTCGAGTTCGGGGTCGCGCCGGGCTTCGGCCAGGATGTCGCCGGTCTCCGGACGGGCAAGAACCTCCAGCCCCGCCACTCCACCGGTCGTCAGATTGACCACCGGCTGGAAGGCGAAGCGGAGAGTATCCGTCCAGGAGTGCACGGGAAGCATATTGGCGCCCCCTTCATGTGCCCGAGCCCAGTTCATGAGACGTTCACGCAGGATTCCGGCATGGTCACAGAGCGTTGACGGTTCCCGCTGTGGCTCCTTCCTCGGTCCGGCATCACCGCACTGCTATCACCGCTGAGCCGTGCCCGAACAGTCCCTGGTTCGCCGAAATGCCCACGCGCGCGCCCGCGATCTGCCGCTCGCCCGCGGCGCCCCTCAACTGCCAGGTCAGTTCGCACACTTGGGCGACGGCCTGAGCGGGCACCGCCTCGCCGAAGGAGGCGAGCCCACCGCTGGCGTTCACCGGTATGCGCCCTCCGGGGCTCGTCACGCCGTCCCGCAGCAACTTCGCCCCCTCGCCCTCGGCGCACAGCGCCAGATCCTCGTACCACTGCAACTCCAGCGCCGTGGACAGGTCGTACACCTCCGCCAGGGAGAGGTCCTCGGGTCCGACACCGGCCTCCTCGTAGGCGGCGCGGGCGATCGAGGCCCGGAACGACTCCGGAGCGGGATCCACCGCGACCGCCGAGTCGGTCGCGATGTCCGGCAGATCGAGGACGGTGTTGGGGAAGCGCGGCGTCACCGTGGACACCGCCCGGATCCGCACCGGATCGGCCACACCGTGCCTGCGCGCGAACTCCATGCTGGACAGCACCAGCGCGGCTCCGCCGTCCGAGGTCGCGCAGATGTCCAGCAGCCGCAGCGGATCGGCGACCACGGCGGAGGCGGCCACCTCCTGCGCCGTGACCCGCTTGCGGTAGCGCGCGTTCGGATTCAGCGCCCCCATGGCGGAGTTCTTCACCTTGACCTGAGCGAAGTCGTCAGGAGTGTCTCCGTGCACGGCCATCCGCCGCCGTGCGTACAGCCCGAAGTACGTCGGGTTGGTCGCCCCGAGGATCCGGAAGCGCAGCCAGTCCGGGTCGTCGGGCCGGTCGCCGCCCGCCGGCCGGAAGAAGCCCTTGGGAGCGGCATCCGCCCCCACGACCAGTACCGTGTCCGCGAGCCCGGCCAGGATCTGCGCCCGCGCGGCGCCGATGGCCTGCGCCCCGGACGCACAGGCCGCGTACACGCTGGTGACCCGGGCTCCCTGCCACCCGAGAGCCCTGGCGAAGGTCGCTCCGGCGACATACCCCGGATAGCCGCCCCGCACGGTGTCCGCGCCGACGACCGACCCGACGTCCCGCCAGTCCATCCCCGCGTCGGCGAGGGCGGCCCGGGCGGCAGCCACGCCGTACTCGACGAAGCCGCGTCCCCACTTGCCCCAGGGGTGCATGCCCACACCGAGGACCGCCACCTCCTCCGTCATGTCGTCATCGCCCCCGTCATCGGACGCCACCACCAAGTCGTCCAGGCCGCCTTCGCGTCCTCATGGAGCACACCCGGTACGACCTCCACCTCCATGCCCACCTCCAGATCACCGACAGTCACCCCAGGGGCGGCCTGCCCCAGCACCACCAGGCGCTCAGCAGCCAGTTCCGCTGCGATCAACGTGCACGGCTCCCACGGAAGTTCCGGATTGGTCACATAGGGTGACGGTGGCCGGTATCGGCTGTCCGTGTACGACCAGACGCGGCCACGCCGCGAGAGCGGCACCTCCTCCAGATCGCCCCCCGGGCAGCCGGGGTTGCGGCAATGCGCGTCCTCGCGCGGGAAGAACACCGAAGCGCAGACGGAGCAGCGCGTCCCGAGGAGTCGGAAGTCCTGGCCCTCTCCGGAGAACCATCCGGCGACCACGGGTGTGCGTGTACGTGACAAAACCCCTCCCCGGAAACAAATCTGACGCAACGTCAGAAGTGTGCCACGGGCGCGCGACGATGACACCGGCTTCTCCGTTGCTCAGGGACGCCGGACCTTAGGACCGCCCCCGGAAGAAGCCGTTCCTGTGATCAGATACAGTCCGCCGCGTGTCCGAAACTCAACACCCGAACCCCAACTCCGCGCCCGACTCCCACTGTTCGAGCTGCGGAGCGCCCTTCGGAGAGGGCGCCTCCGGTTGGCCCCGCACCTGCCCGGCCTGCGGCACCGTGGCCTACCGCAATCCGCTGCCGGTCGCCATCGCGCTCCAGCCCGTGTACGACACCAAGGGCACCGCCCTGGTCGTCATCACCCGAACCATCGCTCCCGCGCGCGGGAGCATCGCACTGCCCGGCGGCTACATCGACGACCGCGAGGACTGGCGCCAGGCCGTGGTCCGTGAACTCAAGGAGGAGACCGGCATCGACGCCGTCAGCCGGGACGTACGGCTGGTGGACGCGATGAGCTCACCCAACGGCCATCTCCTGCTGTTCGGGCTCCTCCCGGAGCGGCCGGCCGACCACCTCCCGCCGTCCGCGTCGACGGACGAGACGGAAGGCTGGCACCTCCTGCGCCGCCCCGAGGAACTCGCCTTCCCTCTGCACACCGTGGCCGCCCGGGCCTGGTTCGAGGGCCGCTACTGAGCTCAGGCCCGCGCGAGCCCTCGTATCCGCACCGGGTAGGGCGGCTCGACGACGACGCCCCCCTCGACCTCCCGCTCCACGACCACCTGCCGGCCCTCCCAGCGGGCGACGTACCGCTCCACCTCGGGTTCGTCCCATCCGTCGCCCGCGTCCGGCACGACCAGGCCGCCTCCGGTCCGGCCCCGTGCGGGCGCCCACACCTCCAGCTCCAACCCGCCGTCCTCCCCCCGCACGGGCACCACGGCACCCGCGCGCGCGAGCACCGGGACACGGGACAGCGGCGCGTCGACCAGCACCTGCCCCGGCCCCTCGTACACCTCCTCCGTGACCGTGTCGTACCACCGGCCCCGCGGCAACTGCACCGCACGCCGGTCAGCTCCGGGGTCCAGGACCGGGGCGACCAGCAGACAGTCGCCCAGGAGGAAGGCGTCCTCGCAGTCCCGCAGCCCCCGGTCCTCGGGGGCGCCCCACCAGGCCGGCCGCACATAGGGCGCCCCCGTCCGGCGAGCCAGATGCCCCAGCGTCAGGAAGTACGGCAACAACCGCCGGCGCTCCACCAACGCCACGCGCGCGTGCTCCAACACCTCGGAACCGAACTCCCACGGCTCTCTGCGTCCCGCCCGCAGGCTCGCGTGCGTTCGGAACAGCGGCAGGTAGGCGCCCAGTTGGAACCAGCGCAGATACAGCTCGGGAGACGGGCTGCCGTCGAAGCCGCCCACGTCCGGCCCCGAGTACGGAACCCCGCACAGGCCGAGCCCCAGCACGAGCGACAGTGAGGCCCGCAGCCCCGGCCAGCCCGTCGCCACATCGCCCGACCACGTCCCGCCGTAACGCTGGAGACCGGCCCATCCGGACCGGGAGAAGACGAAGGGCCGCTCCATGGGCGCCAGTTCGCGCAGCCCTTCGTAACCCGCCCTGGCCATGCACAGCGCGTAGACGTTGTGCGCCTCCCGATGGTCACCGCCCCGCCCCTCCAGGGCGTGGCGGGCAGAACGCGGCAAGGTCGACTCACCGAACGCCGCGAATGACGTCGGCTCGTTCATGTCGTGCCAGAAGCCGGCGAACCCCTGCGCCAGTCGCTCCTCGTACAGAGAGCCCCACCACTCACGCACACGCGCGTGCGTGAAATCCGGGAACACCGATTCCCCCGGCCAGACGACCCCCTCGACGAGACGCCCTGAGGCATCCCGCACGAACGCGTCCACCGCCGTCCCGCTGTCGTACACGGCGTTGCCGGAGTCGGCCTTGACCGCCGCGTCGACGATCGACACCAGCCGGACCCCGTCCCGCCGCAGCTCCTCGGCGAGCTGGGGCAGCTTGGGGAAACGCTCGTGATCGACAGTGAACACCTGATGGTCCTCGTAGTGGTCGATGTCGAGATGGACGGCGTCCAGTGGCAGCCCCCGCTCCAGATAACCCGAAACGATCCGCCGCACCTCCTGCTCGCTGCCGAAGCCCCACCGCGCGTGATGGTGCCCGAGCGCCCACGCGGGCGGCAGCGCCGCGGCCCCCGTCAGCGAGGCCCAGGTGAGCAGCACCCGCGCGGGAGTGCCCACCATGACCCAGCAGCGCAGCGGCCCGCCCTCCATCCGCACCTCGCACGTCCCCGTCCGGTCGTGCCCGGAACCGGCCCCCTCCTCGCCCTCCCGCAACGTCACCGTGCCGTCCCACGACGTGTCGTGGAAGACCAGATGCGTCGCCGCGTCGGCCACCACCATCTGCACCGGCATCGTGACGTACAGCGGATCGTCCCCCGGCCCGAAGGCACGGCCGGGGTCGGTGTTCCACAGGCGGTACGTTCCGTCCCGCAGCCGAGGCCCCGACGCCCGCCCGCCGAGGCCGAAGAAACGCGCGTCCGCGGCCACCTCGGACCGCTGCATCCACCGCGCCGGACCGCCCTCCACCGGTTCCCACCACCGCGGCGGCAGATCACGGCGCAGGGTCACTCCGCCGGGCGTACGCACCTCCACGGCGCCGTGCCGCGAGACCACCACCGTCACCCGCTCGGCCACCACCCGCCAGCCGCCGTCCTTGTCCGGCTCCAGCACGGCCCGCGGATCCGGCTCCGGGCAACGGCCCGCGAGCGCGTACGACGGCTCGGCCTCCGCGCCGTCCCAGCCCCAGAACACGGCACCGTTCACGGTCACCGTGATGCGCAGCAGCGTCCGGCTGAACCGCAGCACGCCGCCACCAGGCCCGGGCTCCACGCCCTGCACGGGACCCGGCACGCGCGCGCGTTCGGCACCCCTGGGCGGCAGCCCGGCGGCGTCCGCACGCCGCCTGCGCCATGCCGCCCGCACGGTACGCAACCCCTGGGCCGCCCCCGTAGAACCGACCACTCTCACCGAACGCACCAGGTCACGACCGTCCATGCTGCTCAGCCTGCCACTGACAGCACCACACGGGTGTCCCGTTCAACTGCCGTTCACCCGTGGCGGGACCACATCTTCACGACACGGACTATGTGGGGCGCACCCTGGTGCCGGAGTCGATCACATGGCATCGTCCCTGTCAGCCGCGTCACGCGCACACCCCTGCTCGTGCGCGGACGACGCACACGACGCGCACAGTCCGGGAGCCGCCCCATGTCGACCCTGAACCCCGAGCCGCTCTGGCAGCCGGATCCGGAACGCATTGCCCACGCACAGGTCACCAAGTTCCAGACCTGGGCGGCAGAACACCACGGAGCACCGTCCGAGGGCGGCTACGCGGCACTGCACCGCTGGTCCGTCGACGAGCTGGACACCTTCTGGAAAGCCGTCACCGAGTGGTTCGACGTACGGTTCTCGACGCCGTACGCGCGCGTGCTCGGAAGCCGCGCGATGCCGGGCGCCGAATGGTTCCCCGGGGCGACCCTCAACTACGCCGAGCACGCCCTGCGCGCGGCCGCGACCCGCGCCGACGAACCCGCGCTCCTGTACGTCGACGAGACCCACGAACCGAGCCCGGTGACCTGGTCCGAGCTGAGCCGCCAGGTCGGCTCCCTCGCCGCCGAACTGCGCGCCCTCGGCGTACGTCCCGGAGACCGTGTCAGCGGCTACCTCCCCAACATCCCGCAGGCCGTCGTCGCCCTCCTCGCCACGGCCGCCGTGGGCGGCGTGTGGACCTCCTGCGCCCCCGACTTCGGTGCCCGCAGTGTCCTCGACCGCTTCCAGCAGGTCGAACCCGTGGTCCTGTTCACCGTCGACGGCTATCGCTACGGCGGCAAGGAACACGACCGTCGCGACACCGTCGCCGAACTGCGGCGCGAACTGCCCACCCTGCGCGCCGTGGTCCACATCCCGCTCCTCGGCACCGAGGCCCCCGACGGCGCCCTGGAATGGTCGTCCCTGACCAGCGCCGACACCGAACCCGTCTTCGAGCAGGTGCCCTTCGACCACCCCCTGTGGGTGCTCTACTCCTCCGGTACGACCGGCCTGCCCAAAGCCATCGTCCAGTCCCAGGGCGGCATCCTCGTCGAGCACCTCAAGCAGCTCGGCCTGCACTGCGACCTCGGCCCCGACGACACCTTCTTCTGGTACACGTCGACCGGCTGGATGATGTGGAACTTCCTCGTCTCCGGCCTCCTCACCGGCACCACGATCGTGCTGTACGACGGCAGCCCCGGCTACCCGGACACCGGCGCCCAATGGCGCATCGCCGAACGCACCGGCGCCACCCTCTACGGCACGTCCGCCGCGTACGTCATGGCCTGCCGCAAGGCCGACGTGCACCCGGGACGCGACTTCGACCTCTCCAAGGTGCAGTGCGTCGCCACCACCGGCTCACCCCTGCCGCCCGACGGCTTCCGCTGGCTGCACGACGAGGTCCGCGAGAATCTCTGGATCGCCTCCGTCAGCGGCGGCACCGACGTCTGCTCCTGCTTCGCGGGGGCGGTACCGACGCTGCCGGTGTACATCGGCGAGCTCCAGGCCCCCGGCCTGGGCACCGACCTGCAGTCCTGGGACCCCAGTGGCAAGCCCCTCACCGACGAGGTCGGCGAGCTCGTGGTCACCAACCCGATGCCCTCCATGCCGATCCACTTCTGGAACGACCCTGACGGCAGCCGCTACCACGACAGCTACTTCGACACCTATCCCGGCGTGTGGCGGCACGGCGACTGGATCACCGTCACCGCACGCGGTTCGGTCGTCATCCACGGCCGCTCGGACTCCACTCTCAACCGCCAAGGCGTGCGGATGGGCTCCGCCGACATCTACGAAGCAGTCGAGCGCCTTCCCGAGATCAAGGAATCCCTGGTCGTCGGCATCGAACAGCCCGACGGCGGCTACTGGATGCCCCTCTTCGTCCACCTGGCGCCCGGCGCGGTACTCGACGAAGCCCTGCTGAACCGCATCAAGCAGACCATCCGCGAACAGCTCTCACCCCGCCACGTCCCCGACGAGGTCATCGAAGTACCGGGCGTTCCCCACACCCTCACGGGCAAGCGCATCGAGGTACCCGTCAAGCGGCTCCTCCAGGGCACGCCTCTGGACAAGGCCGTGAACCCGGGTTCGATCGACAACCTCGACCTCCTGAAGTTCTACGAGGACCTCGCCCGGAAGCGCACCTGACCCGCAAAGGACGAGGTCAGGCCGATTGTCAGTGCCGATGGTTACTGTGAGTGAGCATTGATCGACCGCGCACTCAGGGGGAACCATGGCGACCGCCGACCACCAGACCATGCGACGCGTCCTGCGCCGTGAAATCGCCGGCACCATCGGCCTGCTCACCGACGAGCACGACTTCCGCGCCATGCTGCGCTATCGCAGCTTCACCTTCGACGACCACGAGCAATATCTCGAACAAGTCGAGGCATTGCTCAAAACACGAGCCTCCCAGGGCAGTCACACCACCGTGGCGCTCTTCGACCCACAGGAGTACGCCGAATTCTGCGCGGACACCGGCCTCGATCCGGACATCCCGTCCAGCCGCACCCGCTTCACCGCCGAACTCGCCACCACGGGCCCCAGCCTTCCCTACGAGGGCCAGCCCCTGGCCGATCTGGTCCCCGACCTCATCGACGAGGCCGTCCGCCAGGCCACATGGGAGTACGCCTCCACGCTCCTGACCCGCCTGGGCACCTGCGCCACCTGCGGCGAGGACATCGGCCGGGCAGCGTTCGCCCGGGCCTCGTCCCTGCTCGTGCGCATCCTGGATACCGCCCGGCCCGGCCACCGGCACCTCGTCTGCAGCGTCTCCGGCACGCCGGAGGCACTGGTCTCGGTCCTGCACGCAGACGAGGACGCGGGTGGCACCACCGAACTCGACGAGGCCGAAGCCCTCGAATTCACCACGGTGCTGGCCCTCGGCATCGCCACCCAGAGCACCGGCGGACTCGTCATGCGCACCAGCGCACCCGGCACCACCGACACCATCTACGGCTGGCGCCTGCGCGGAGACGGCCTGGAGCCCCTCACCGCAGGCGAGGTCTTCGACGCTTACTGCACCGACGTCGAATCGGGCGATCTCATCTCTCCCGAGTCCAACGTCGACTACACCGTCCCACCGGACCTCGGAGACACGGGAGCGTTCCCCGGGCACACCCACTGACGGCGAAGGGGCGCCCCACCCGAAGGTGGAGCGCCCCCAAGACCGGGCGCACGCGCCCCGGGACCGACTACTCGCCGGACAGCACGGCCTGCGCCGCGCTGCGTGCCTCGTCGGCGCTGTCGGCCGCCCGCGCGGCGGCCGCGGCACGCTCGCACTGCGCCAGCGTGTACTTCGCCAGAGTCGCCCGCACATAAGGAATGGACGCCGAACCCATGGAGAGGGAGGTGACGCCCAGACCGGTCAGCACACACGCGAGCAGCGGGTCGGACGCGGCCTCGCCGCAGACGCCACAGCTCTTGCCCTCGGCCTTCGCAGCCTCGGCGGAGAGCGCCACCAGGTCCAGCAGCGCCGGCTGCCACGGATCCTGCAGCCGGGACACGGCGCCCACCTGACGGTCCGCGGCGAACGTGTACTGCGCGAGGTCGTTGGTGCCCAGGGACAGGAACTCGACCTCCTGCAGGATCGAGCGCGCCCGCAGCGCCGCCGACGGGATCTCGACCATCGCACCGAACTTCGCCTGGAGCCCGGCGGCACGGCAGGCGTCCGCGAACGCCTTGGCGTCGGCACGGTCGGCCACCATCGGAGCCATGACCTCAAGGTAGACCGGCAGGCCCTCCGCCGCCTTGGCGAGCGCCGTCAGCTGGGTGCGCAGGATCTCCGGGTGGTCCAGCAGCGTGCGCAGGCCACGCACACCCAGAGCCGGGTTCGGCTCGTCGGCCGGGGTCAGGAAGTCCAGCGGCTTGTCCGCGCCCGCGTCCAGGACACGTACGACGACTCGACCCTCGGGGAAGGCCTCCAGCACCTGACGGTAGGCCTCGACCTGCTTCTCCTCGGAAGGAGCGTTCTTGCTGTCGTCGAGGAAGAGGAACTCGGTGCGGAAGAGACCGACACCCTCGGCGCCGGCCTCGACCGCGGCCGGCACGTCAGCGGGGCCGCCGACATTGGCCAGCAGCGGCACCTTGTGACCGTCGGCCGTGGCACCAGGACCGGTCGAGGCGGCCAGCGCCGCCTTGCGCTCGGCGGCCGCGGACTCGAGCTGTCCCTTCTTCTCCTCGCTCGGGTTCACGAAGATCTCACCGGTGCTGCCGTCGACGGCGATCATCGTGCCCTCGGCAAGTTCGCCGGCTCCGGGCAGCGCCACCACGGCGGGGACACCGAGAGCACGCGCCAGGATCGCGCTGTGGCTGGTCGGCCCGCCCTCCTCGGTGACGAATCCGAGAACCAGAGTCGGGTCCAGCAGCGCCGTGTCGGCCGGCGCGAGATCGCGAGCGACCAGGACGTAGGGCTCGTCGCTGTCTGGCACGCCCGGCATGGGAACCCCGAGCAGACGGGCGACGATACGATTCCGCACGTCGTCGAGGTCCGCCACCCGGCCGGCGAGGTATTCACCGGCGCTCGCCAGCAGCTCGCGGTATGCGGCGAAGGCGTCGTACACCGCGCGCTCAGCCGTGCTGCCGACGGCGATACGGCGCTCCACATCCGCCATCAATTCGGGGTCCTGCGCCATCATGGCCTGGGCCTCGAGAACCGCCTGGGCTTCGCCCCCCGCCAGATTGCCGCGCGCCATCAGGTCGGCTGCCACAGCCTCCACGGCCTTACGGGCGCGCCCCTGCTCGCGCTCCGCCTCCTCCGCCGGGATCTGCTTGGCCGGCGGTTCCAGCAC
Source organism: Streptomyces sp. NPDC043726 (assembly GCF_056436565.1). Classification (NCBI taxonomy): domain Bacteria; kingdom Bacillati; phylum Actinomycetota; class Actinomycetes; order Kitasatosporales; family Streptomycetaceae; genus Streptomyces; species Streptomyces sp. NPDC043726. The sequence continues at coordinate 1,019 of NZ_JBWKCI010000008.1, read as the reverse complement.
CGCCGTTCCCATGTGCCGAACCTCGCCGATCGCCACACCGTGGCTCACGCCGACGCCTCGCAGCGTTGTCTCCATCTCACCCGTCTCCGTTAGTGCGGCGGGTCCCGCCGCCGCGGTGGTTGTCCCTACTTGCCGTCGCGGGACGGCGCTGATGTCACTTCCAGAGGAAGAGGCTGTCGCCGGCCTTCACATCGCCGTCCTCACGGAGTTCACCGAGAGCCTCGGCGGTGGCCTCAAGGGCGACGACCGGACAGATCGGGGACTTGCCGGCGGCCTCGACGGCGGCCGGGTCCCAGCGCACCACGGCCTGGCCGCGGGTGACGGTGTCGCCCTTGGCCACGAGCAGCTCGAAGCCCTCGCCGTTGAGCTGCACGGTGTCGATGCCCAGGTGGGTGAGAACGCCGTGGCCCTGCTCGTCCACTACTACGAACGCGTGCGGGTGAAGGGAAACGATGACTCCGTCCACGGGGGAGACGGCCGCGGAGGCCTCACGAATGGGGTCGATCGCTGTACCCGGGCCGACCATGGCCCCGGAGAAGACCGGATCGGGCACTGCTGCCAGTCCGATGGCGCGTCCGGCGAGCGGGGACGTCACGGTGGTCATGGGAAGCCTCCCAGGGGTGGAGATCTATATGGGCCGTCACTGCCTGTACCGGACGGCGCACTGTTCAGCAGGGTATGTCATATGAAGTACCGGTTCCGCTTCGAGGCGCCGCTGGTGGTCTAGACCATAACTCCAAATGATTTGCGCGCGCTCCACGGCCCCGTGTACAGTCGTACTCCTGCTTGCGGCTGAGTGACGCGAACCAAGCGTCCTTGCCCGGCAGCATCCAACTTGTCAGATCCTATCTCGGGGTCACCTTCTGCATGCCCGCAGGACGGTGGTCAGAGGGCCGGAAAAACCCTGATAGAGTTTGGAAACACCGAAGGGAAGCCCGGAGGAAAGCCCGAGAGGGTGAGTACAAAGGAAGCGACCGTTCCTTGAGAACTCAACAGCGTGCCAAAAATCAACGCCAGAT